>JBHPGR010000010.1:0-39804 GCA_042570405.1 Candidatus Omnitrophota bacterium | reverse complement strand
TTTATTCTTGCGTATAATCCGGAATTCATAAGCCTGCTCATCCCGCACAGAGCATGAGGCTTTCTTCTCCAGCTCTATTGCAAGCTGTGCTTCAAAATCAGCGCGCAGTAAGTAGAAGCGGTAATAGAAGAGCGCTTAAAGTCCTGCGGGAGGTTTTTAAGAAGACTGATGCCTCCTGGCGCGGCTTAGGGGTTATCCCAGCCAGCGGCTTAGGGATCAGGTCAGAGTTTGGCGCATTTAACGCAGAAAAGTTTTTTTCTTTTGCCAGGAGCCGCTCCAGAACAAGCGCAGTACAGAAGCGCTGCAGGTGCGGCGATGTGCTTAAGGGCTTGATACTTCCTACGCAGTGTCCGTTATTCTTTAAGGCCTGCCGGCCGGATAATCCGGTGGGCCCCTGTATGGTCTCAAGCGAGGGTGCCTGCAACGCCTATTATAAGTACAGGCGCTGGAAATAACGCAATTTTGCATGGAATCTGCGGCCCCTTTGTTGTAAAATATATCTTCTAGCGAGCATATATAGATGAGAAAAGATGATAAGGAATATTTAGGCAGGGAGCGCAGGAGATACATCCGCCTGGACTCGGTCTTTCCGGTGCAGTTCAGTATCTTAAGCATCGACGGCAAGGAAACCCTCTCTGACTTGCTGCAGGGATTTACCAGCAATATCAGCAAGGGGGGGATCTGCCTGGAGGTAAATAATTTAAAGCCCGAATTTGCAAAACTGCTAAAAGAGAAGAAGGCAAAATGCTCTCTGGATATCCAGATGCCCCTGGCTTCTGATGCGGTATTCGCTAAGGCTACGGTGGCCTGGGTTAAGGAAATAGCCGCTATCCCCGGTAAATATTTCATTGGCTTACGCTACGAGAAGATAAATCCCGTACAAAACAAAAAGATCATCCGTTTCGCCCGGGTGAAGAGATTTTTTGCTCCCGTTGCGCTGACGGTTATCTTTATCCTGGCCCTTGGCTTCGGGATCAACAGCTATATCAGTATAAAGTTACTCAAAGGGAATAAGGCGCTTGTCGGTCAGCTGGTCGAGATCCTGCAGGAATCCAGTGTCGCCAAACAGAGGGTAAAGGAGATAGCCAAGGAGAGGGAACAGCTGCAGCTTAAGATCCAGGCCATGCAGTCGCGCATCCAGGCGGTCACAGGAGAGAAGAAGAAACTGGAGGATTCCGGGAGGCTCCAGGATTCAGGAATAGCCAGGAAGTTTGAAGAGCTGAATAATTCCATCGGCAGGCTCACCCAGGAGAAGGCGCTTCTGCAGGATCAGTTGATCTCGGCGCAGAGTAAGGAGGCCAGCGTTACTGAAGAGCTCCTGCGCCTGGATAAGAAGAAGATCACCCTCACCCAGGCTAATCTTGATAAGATGTATGGGTGGCTCAAGGTCCACCAGAACCCCCGCACCGGATTGGTGATCAGCTTTGAGGGGGATTCCGAGGTAGCGGACTGGGCCTTTGTATACGACCAGTCGCTGGCGGTGGTCTCATACACCTACTTCTCTGATTTTGACCGGGCAAAGAAGATCCTTGACTTTTTTTACAGGAAGGCAGAGAGGCCGGGCAATAGATTCGTCAATGCCTATTACGCCAGGGACGGCCAACCCGCAGAGTACGTCGTACACAGCGGGCCGAATATCTGGCTGGGGATGGCGATCCTGCATTATACTAAAGCCAGCCGTGACCGTACGTATCTAGGGCTGGCAGAGGAGATCGCCTCAAGCATCATCGCATTGCAGAAGCAGGATAAAGCAGGCGGTATCCGGGGCGGGCCGCAGGCCAAGTGGTATTCTACAGAGCATAATCTTGATGCCTATGCGTTCTTCTCTATGCTCCATGAAGTTACCGGCAAGGATGTTTATCCGGAGGCAAGGGATAAGGTATTGGGCTGGTTGGTAAAACATACCTACGATCAAGTAGATATACCGGTCAAGAGGGGCAAGGGAGACGCCACTATCGCCACAGACACCTATGCCTGGTCGATCGCGGCTATCGGCCCGGAAAAGCTGGAATCCCTGGGGATGAATCCGGACAGGATCATGGACTTTGCTCAAAAGGCCTGCGGCGTCCAGACTTCTTTTGTACGCCCGGAGGGAAATTCGCTGATCATTAAGGGCTTTGATTTTGCGCCGCAGAGGCATGTAGCCAGGGGTGGAGTCGTCTCCAGTGAATGGACCGCCCAGATGGTGATATCGTTTAAGATCATGGCGGAATTTTACCGTAGCAAAAATATGCCGGCCAAGGCGCACGCTTATGACCTCAAGGCCAATGAATACCTGGCTGAACTCGGGAAGATGATCATCTCCAGCTCATCGCCCTCGGGACAGGGGGAGAGCTGCCTGCCTTATGCCTCGCATGGTTTTGTGGACACAGGCCACGGCTGGATGACGCCTAAAGGCAACAGCACCGGTTCAGTCTCCGGCACAGCTTACACCTTGTTTGCTTACTATAATTATAATCCTTTAAGCCTTAAGGAATGACCTCCCGGAGACTGTATTCGATCTATCGAAAGCTCTCTTTGGCTTTCGGCCCTCAGCGTTGGTGGCCGGGGGATACGCCTTTTGAGATCGCAATCGGCGCCATACTCACGCAGAACACCAATTGGGGAAATGTCGAAAAGGCGATAAATAATCTCAAAAAAAAGAGACTGCTTTCGCCTAAAAAACTACATCGGCTCTCCTGCGCCAGGATCGCAAGATTAATAAAACCTTCGGGTTATTTTAATATCAAGGCAAAGAGGTTGAAGGCGTTTCTTGATTTTTTGTTCCGGGATTACGGGGGCAGCTTGAAAGACATGTCTTCAGCGAGT
Source organism: Candidatus Omnitrophota bacterium (assembly GCA_042570405.1). Classification (GTDB taxonomy): domain Bacteria; phylum Omnitrophota; class Gorgyraeia; order Gygaellales; family Profunditerraquicolaceae; genus JBHPDM01. Next base: position 36,996 of record JBHPGR010000010.1, on the reverse strand, counting down.
ACTAAAAGGCTCAGGGAAGATCTGCTTTGTGTAAACGGGATCGGCCCGGAGACCGCAGACTCGATACTGCTTTATGCCCTGAAGAAGCCGGCCTTTGTGGTCGACGCATACACAAGAAGGATCCTGTTGCGCCACAAGCTTATTTCAAGGGATGCCGGATACGATAAGATGCAGGATCTTTTCGCAAAGAATCTAAGGAGGAGTGTAGCGCTCTTTAACGAATATCATGCCCTGCTGGTAAAACTAGGAAAGGAGTTCTGTCTGAAAAATAAACCGAGGTGCAATATATGCCCACTAAAATGAAATTTAAATCACAAATCACAAATCCCAAAACAAATCCCAAATTACAAATACAAAAACAAACCAATAATAACTTTCGGCTTTTGGGTATTTGGTCATTGTTAATTGTTTGTAATTTGGTGCTTGGAATTTGGGATTTTATGCCCTGCTATGCCGCGCCCTGCTATGGGACAAAAATGCCCAAGAGAAAACAATTCTTTCTCGGCACTGAGACACATTCGCTGCTTAAAAGGTACTTGGAGGACGGGTACGGGAAAGTAAGGAGTCTGCAGCATTTTCTCCTGATCGGCTATGGGGTATTTGACTGGCTCTCCATAGACTTAAAAGGCGGCTCGGGTTATATCAAGCAGCACCCCGTAGGAAGCGATGAGGTGGATTATCCCTCGAATTTTGCCGGCGGATACGGCTTCCGCCTGAGGATTTTTAAAAAGGAGAAGGTAAAAGCGGTCTTCGGTTTTCAACACATCAGCGTGCACCCCAAAAAAGTGCATTTAGGCAATACTAAGAATGCTTCTATTCTGGATGACTGGCAGTGGTCGGCTTGCGTTTCGTACGACTTTGGTAAAATAACGCCATACCTGGGCACAAGATGGTCCAGGGTAGACTACATCCACTGGGTGGAGGAGGACAGGAAACGCAGGACGTCGGATATGACTAAGGATATTGGGTTGATCCTGGGGTTTGACCTTTCTTTGTCAGAGAGAGTCTGGGTTAATCTTGAGGGCTCACTCTTTGACAACGAGGCCTTCTCCTTTAGTCTGAATTATGGCTTTTAAAGAATGATAAACAGGAAGCGGCTGATAAAGCTTACGCAGGAACTGATCCGCATAAACTCAGAGAATCCCGGTGGCAGTGAATCCAAAATCGCCAGGTTCGTTAACGCCTATCTTAGAAAACTGGGTTTAAAGGCGAGGATCTATGAATTTAGGCCTGGGCGTTCTAATCTCGTTGCGTTTTTTCCGGGAAGGAACAAGAGCAAGACATTGCTCTTGACGCCGCACTTAGATACTGTGCCGCGCGGCAGGAACTGGCATTATGCACCCTTCGGCGCAAAGATCAAAAATGGCTTGATCTACGGGTTAGGCGCGACTGACTGCAAAGGTAACCTTGCCTGCGGTATAGAGGCGATAAATAGTTTATTTGAAGACGGGGAGGTTTTGGGCTATAATCTTGTTTTTGCCGCCACCGCTGATGAGGAGTGCGGTTCTACCTGGGGGCTGCTGCCGCTGCTTGAGAAAAGAATCATAAAACCGGATGCGGCAGTGGTACTGGATTCCAATGAGTTTGACATCATCGTTACGCAGAAGGGGTTGATGCACCTTAAGGTAAAGGTCCGGGGCAAAAGGGCGCACGGCGCATATCCTGAGCGCGGTAAGAATGCCATCGAAATCGCAATCAAGATCATTGACGGGCTAAAGAGGCTCAAGGTAAGGGCGCCGGCGAATAAGTACCTGAGATCTCCGACGATGAATATCGGTACGATCCGTGGCGGGGATAAGGTGAATGTGGTCGCGGACTGGTGCGAGTTTGAATTGGACTTTAGGTTTTTACCCGGGATGCCGGCGGAGAAGTTATTAAAAGACTTAAGGCGCGTGATCCGAAAACATGCGCCGGGCGCCCGGATAGAGATGGAAGCAATGCAAAAGCCCTACGCGATCAAAGAGGGCCACTCTCTGGTAAAATATCTTGTGCAGGCGGCAAGACACGAGAGGTTAAAGGCCGGCATCAAGGGGTCAGAGGGGGCGACCACGATAACTTTCTTTCAAAAGAGCGGAATTCCGGCAGTGGCGACCGGTTTCGGGAGTAAGGGCTGCGCACATATACCCGATGAATATGTTAAGATAAATAATCTTTACCGGGGCGCTCGCGTCCTAGAGCGCTTTTTAAAAAGCTATGACTTTACTTAGAGGAGAATTATGATGGATGAGATTTCAGTGATCAAAAGGCCAAGACTCAAAGACCCATACCTGATCGCTGCCTGGCCGGGGATGGGGGAGGTCGCGTTTAAGGCGGCGAAATATCTGGTAGAAAAGCTAAAATGTCAGGAGTTTGCCCGGATGCCGGAGCGTGATTTCTTCTATACCACCTCTAGCGTCGTTAATAAGGGGATATTGACTATTCCGGAGCTTCCCCAGGGCAAGTTCTATTTTTGGAAGAATTCATCCGCTGGGCGCGACCTGATCATATTTGTCAGCAATGCCCAGCCGGACCTTGCAAAGGCCCAGATCTATTGTGAAATGATCATTGATTTTGCCAAGAGCTTTAAAATAAAGACAGCGATAAGTTTTGCTGCCATGCCTCAGCCGATCGACCATACGCAGCAGTCCGCAGCCTGGTTTACCGCTACAACGGCAGAGCTTAATAACAGCCTGAAAAATTACAATATGAAGCGGCTCAACGACGGACAGATCACCGGTATGAACGGCCTCTTCTTAGGTTTAGCAAAAAAGGGGGGGATTGATGGGTTTTGCCTGCTTGGCGAGATCCCGATTTATGCGATACAGATCGAGAACCCCAAGGCCTCTTTGGCTGTTTTAAGCGCATTAGCCAGGATCCTCAGGATTAAGATCGACCTTACCACGTTGATCAGCCAGGGGCAGATCATGGAGGGCCAGATCAATAAGCTCTTCCAATATCTTAAATTAGGCGCTCCAGACGGACCGATAGGGGAGGAGGAGATCGAAAAGATCAAGAAGTCCTTAAGCCAGTTGACGAAGCTCCCGGTTTCGATGAAGGAGAAGATCGAGGGGATGTTTAAGGAGGCGGGGACCGATATTTCAAAGGCCAATGAACTTAAATCTGAGCTGGATAAATGGAATGTTTACAACGAATACGAAGACAGGTTTCTTGATCTTTTTAAGAAGAAGCAGGATAGGGATAAGAGTAATTAATGGGTAAGACGACAATCGAAGCAGTGATCTTTGACCTGGGCAACGTCCTGATCGACTTTGACCATACCCGGGCCGCAGTCAAGGCAGCGAAATTTTCCGATAAGACTCCCAAAGAGATATTTGAACTCTTCTTTGATTCCGAAGCCACCGGCCTCTTTGAGGAGGGTAAACTTTCCGGCGAGCAGTTCTTCCAAAGGATCCGCGAGACGATCAATTTAAAGATGGATTATGCGGGATTCCTCCCGATCTGGAATGATATATTCTTCTTTAGCGATAAGAATCGTGCGGTCTACGGTCTTGCAAAAGCCGTAAAGAAAAAGTTCAAGACAGTGCTTTTATCCAATATCAATGCCGTGCATTTTGATTACGTAAGAAAAAAGTTTCCCGTATTTGATGCCTTTGACCACATTTTTACTTCTTATGAGTTAGGTATGCGAAAACCCCAACCCGCTATTTATGAAGAGGTGATCAAGGATATAGGCGTTACTTCCCCTGCTAATGCCTTCTACACCGACGACCGCAAGGAGCTCATAGAAGGAGCCAATCAGTTGGGGATCAGGGGTTTTGTCTTTAAGGACGCCGCTGGACTAAAGAAAGATCTAGAGAGCGTAGGGATAGATACAGATGAAAAAAGCGCCTGAAAAAATACTCCTTGCCCATGGTAGCGGCGGCAGACTGATGCATAAATTGATCAAGGAGCGCCTGCTTAAAAAACTAGACAACCCGATCTTAAGGGAGCTCTCCGACAGTGCATTAATAAATTGCCGGGGTAAGCTCGCCTTCTCTACTGATTCCTACGTGGTCAGCCCCCTGGATTTTCCCGGCGCTGATATCGGCAAGCTTGCGGTCTGCGGCACAATAAATGACCTGGTGATGGCAGGGGCGGTCCCGCAATATCTCTCTCTTGCTTTTATCATAGAAGAAGGCCTTAGCCTCGCCAGCTTGGAAAAGATTATCTATTCCGTATCTTCTACTGCCAAAAGAGAAGGGGTGAAGGTCGTTACCGGCGACCTTAAGGTGGTAGAGAAGGGCGCCTGCGATAAACTTTTTATCAACACCTCCGGAATCGGCAGGATCATCAGAAGCAAAGCCCTTTCGGTAAGAAATATAAGGGTCGGCGATAGGATCATTATCAGCGGAAATATCGGCCAGCACGGGCTGGCGGTCTTAGCCAGGAGAAAAGAACTGGATTTTAAATTCAATATAAAGAGCGACTGCGCAGCGCTCAACAGGATGATCGTCCCGATACTTAAGAAGACTCACTCGATCAGGTTTATGCGCGACCCCACGCGCGGAGGCCTCGCCACAACGCTCAATGAGGCTGCCCAGCAGTCAGGCCTGGGGATGGTCATCGAGGAGGAGGATATCCCCGTCTCTTCCAGGGTAAGGGCAGCCTGCGAATTATTAGGCCTGGATCCTTTGTACGTGGCCAATGAAGGCAGAGCGGTATTGGTAGTAGAGAAGGCCAGCAGCAAGAAGATCTTAAATCTGTTAAGAAGGCATCCTCATGGTAGGGGTGCCCAGGAGATCGGCAGGATCACAAAAAAGTATCCCGGCCAGGTAGTGTTGAATACTTCGTTAGGGACGAAGCGGATAGTTGATATGTTGACGGGGGATCCCCTGCCAAGAATTTGTTAATAATTATTTTGCACTCGGGATATTCTTCGCGTGCTGAAATTTTTTGCCGTGTGCTACGGCTTACGCCTCTCTCCCGCAGTGACTTACGCAAACCCTGCGTGCTCCATTCGGCGTAAGACCTTGCACACTTTTGCCAATAGTTCGACTACGCTCACTATTGGCACTGAGCGACTTGTAGTGAGCGAAGCCGAGCGAAGTCGAAGTGCCAAAAAATTTCTAACGCACGCTCATAATACCCCTCGGCAAAATAATATTCACTATGGCAAGGAATTGCCATTAGGCAGAGATGAAAAAGAATAGATACCAGAAGAGATTTTACAGGGATTGGGGGGGAGAGAAGGATTTACGCTCTACCCGTATCGTAGTCAAAGAGACTGACCTGCAGATCTTTACTGATAAAGCGGCCGATAAAGACTTCGTAAGAAACAAAGTATCTTTATACCGCAGGCAGATCGAGGAGTATATATCAAAGGAGAGGAGTTTTCTTACCAGCCTAAAACCGATCCCGGTGGAGCTTTCTGCTGCGCCGATTGTCAGGGAGATGGCCCGCCAGGCAAAAAAAGCGGGTGTCGGTCCGATGGCTGCGGTAGCGGGGGCGATCGCCCAGTTTTTAGGCAAGCAACTTTTAAAACGCGGCTGCCGGGAGGTGATCATCGAAAATGGCGGGGATATCTTCCTGGCAACAAAAAAGACGCGCAGGGTAGCTATTTTTTCAGGTAGATCAAAGTTATGGCAGGGCTTGAGTTTAAAGATCAATCCTGCGGATTCACCGGTAGGTATCTGCACCTCTTCAGGCAAGATCGGGCACTCTTTAAGTTTCGGCAGTGCAGACAGCGTGGTGATCCTATCTAGAAACGCCGCCCTTGCAGATGCGGCAGCCACCGCCTGCGGGAATCTCATAAATTCAAAAAAAGACCTCCAAAAAGCGATCGATTCTGCGCGTCGAATCAAGGGAGTGCGCGGCGCAGTATTGATATTAAAAAATAATCTGATCACCTGGGGGAAAGTGGAGTTTGCCAGATGAAACGCCCTCCGGATATCTCCATAAGCAGGCTTGCGGTTTATCTAAGGTTCCTTAAGGATTACGCCAGGGATAAGGATTCTAAATCTACGATCAACTCTACGGAGTTAGCCAGGTTCCTGGAGATGCATCCGCACCAGATCAGAAAAGATTTTTCTTATTTCGGGAAATTCGGCGAACGCGGCGTAGGTTACCGCATCCAGGATCTAAGAGAGCATATAAATAAAATACTCGGTTTAGGACGGGATTATAGGCTTTGCCTCTTGGGGATGGGGAATTTAGGCACAGCCCTATTTGCCTACGCCGGTTTTAAAGAGATGCGCCTTGATATCGTAGCTATATTTGACGACGATCCCAAAAAGATCGGTAAGAGATTCAGGGGGACCAGGGTCTATCACCCGCAGAGCATCCCCGGATTAGTAAAAAAACTTAAAATAGATATCGCGATCCTGACACTCCCCTCCGGCAAGGCGCAGGAGGCGGTGGATAAACTTACCCGGGCAGGGGTGACGGCGATTTTGAACTTCGCGCCGCTGAAGTTAAATGCCCCCAAAAATGTAAAATTACGTAACGTAGACCTCTCCACCGAACTGATTAACCTCACGCATTTTCTCTCCGGGATAAAATAAGCCGAATTTAGTGATTCTCCGTCGGTAAAATAGCTGCAGACAATGCGCTGAAAATTCAAAAAATACTTGACAAAAGTGTCACAAAATGTAAAAATAAACAATAGGGAGATAATTTTTTTGGAGGGAATATAAAAAAAATTGAAAAATAATCAAAAAATGAAGGGCTCTAAATCCGTGGGCCCTTCTTTTTTATAATCAGATGAAAAAAGTAGGCCTGACATACGATCTAAAGACAGATTACAAGCCAAAGATCGGAGACCCGCCGGATATAAGCGCGGAGTTTGACCATCCGATGGTCATCGATGCGATCGCAAAGGCGGTTAAGTCTTGCGGCTTTACGGTAAAGAAGATCGGCAACGCCAGAAATGTATTGGAGAATCTGGATACTCTTGATGTCGATATCGTCTTTAATCTTTCTGAAGGACTGGCCGGGAGAAACAGGGAATCTCAGGTCCCCTTGTTGTTAGAGATGGCCGGTATTCCTTATGTAGGCGGGGATGCTTTGACACTCAGCCTGACCCTGGATAAGATCATGGCCAAGAAAGTCTTCATCGCCGAAGGGATACCTACGCCGAAGTTTTTCCAGATCAGGTCGTTAAATGGCAAAGTAGATACGGGAAACCTGAATTTTCCGCTGATCGTAAAAGCGCGTTACGAAGGCTCTTCCAAGGGATTGACCGATGATTCGCGCGTAGAAGATGTATCGGCTTTAAGGCAGGAGGCTGAGCGTATCATCGGGGCTTACAAGCAGCCGGTGATCGTAGAGGAGTTTATCTCCGGCATGGAATTTACCGTGCCGATAGTAGGGAACAACCCTGCTAAGGCCTATCCCGTAGTGCAGGTAGCGATCGACGGGGATGTCAATTTAAATGAGAGGTTTTACACCTTTGCCCACATCAACTCTGACAGACTGCAGTATATATGCCCGGCGCAGATAGACGAAAAGCTCAAAGATAAGATCACCGGCCTGGCGCTTAAGACTTACCACGCCGTAGACTGCCGGGATTTTGGCAGGGTGGATTTCAGGGTTGATACAAGAGGCAATCCTTATGTATTAGAGATAAATCCATTGCCCTGTCTTGCCCTTGAGGATGTTTTTCCGCTTGTGGCGAAGCAGAGCGGGATCACTTATGAACAGATCATCGGCGAGATCATCGAGAGCGCGCTTATCAGGCTGGATTTAAACTAGGAGACGCGAGAGTGCCTAACACTACCTTAACCGAAAAACAAAAAGCTCAAGCTGTAGAAGCTGTTCAGGTTCGTCCGGTAAAGAGGCCGTCGGATTATCAGCAGATCAGCCTTTACAAGGATGTAAATCCTCTGGAGTGGGAGGATTGGCATTGGCAGTTAAAGAACAGGATCAGCTCAAGGGATGATCTTGCTAAGATCGTAAAGTTGACCCCGGAGGAGGAGAAGGGGCTTAAAAAAGCCAGCGGAAGGCTATCTCTGGCGATCACGCCATATTGGGCGACATTAATCGATCCGCAAAATCCCAACTGTCCCCTGAGGCGCCAGGCTGTACCGGTAGGCGCTGAATCAACGGTCTCTCCCCATGAGATGGTCGACCCCTGCGCTGAAGACAGGGATTCTCCGGCGCCGCATTTAGTGCACCGTTATCCGGATAGAGTCTTATTATTGGCTACTGATCATTGCGCCACATACTGCCGGCATTGTACCCGGCGCAGGCTGGTCGGAGACCACAAGGAGGATAATTCGCCTTCAAGGTTTGATAAGGCAATAGAATACATAAGATCGAACCGTAAGATCAGGGATGTACTGATATCCGGCGGTGATCCCTTTATTCTTGAAGACGACCAGATCGAAGACATATTGAAGAAACTGCGCTCTATTTCGCACCTGGAGTTCCTGCGTATCGGAACGCGCACTCCGGTGACCCTGCCGCAACGTATCACTGAAAAGCTGGTGTCGATGCTTAAAAAGTATTCTCCTATCTGGGTGAGTATCCATTTCAATCATTACAAGGAGATCACCAAGCGCTGCAAGAGCGCCTGCGAGATGCTTGCTGATTCCGGGATTCCCTTAGGCAGCCAGAGCGTGCTTTTGAAGGGCATAAATGACCGGCCCTCCACCATGAGAAGGCTGATGCACGAGCTCTTAAAGATCCGGGTAAGGCCTTATTATATCTATCAGTGCGACCCCGTAAGAGGCACACAGCATTTCCGCACTCCCGTTGCCACAGGGATCAATATCATGGAGAAACTGCGCGGCCACACCTCCGGTTATGCTGTTCCGGTTTACGTCATCGACGGCCCGGGCGGCGGAGGCAAGATCCCCGTCAGCCCCAACTATATGCTTTCGCAGGCCAAAGGCAAATACGTGCTGCGCAACTTCAGGGGTAAGATCTATACCTACCTAGAATAATCCCTTCTTTTATCCCTTGACCCCCGTCCCCCGCAGGTATATAATTATTTCTCGCTTTGACCCCGACTCGAAAATTACTCAAGCCTAAGGAGCCCCCGCTATGGAGACCAAAAATAAAAGAAGCCTGATACTCTTGGGGCACGCGCATTCCGGTAAGACTACGTTAGCCGAGGCAGCCCTCTTTGCCTCTAAGGCCACTACCCGCCAAGGCGCAGTCAATGAGGGCAATACCGTAAGCGATTACGGTTTTGATGAGATCGAAAGAAAAAGCTCCATAAATTCAGGCCTACTCTACTTCGAACACAAAGGCAACCGTATCCAGTTGCTTGATGCCCCGGGGTATACTGATTTCTTTGGGGAGATCATCTCGGGGGTGCGCGCCGTTGACGGGGCGGTGCTGGTGGTGGACGCTGTTTCCGGAGTCCAGGTAGGCACTGAACGCGCCTGGCAGATCATGGAAGAGCAGCAGTTACCCTGCATAATATTCATAAATAAAACTGATAAGGAGGGTGCGGATACCGAGAAGATCTTATCCGATATAAAGACGGGTCTCTCAAAGTGCGCCACCAGAGTAGATTCAATGGATTCTCCCGAGCTGATCGAGGCGGTCGCAGAGAGCGATGACAGGCTGTTAGAGAAGTACCTTGACGGTAAACAGCTCTCACCCGAAGAGATCAAGACCGGCCTGCACAGGGGTGTCGCCGCACGCAAGGTCTTTCCGGTTTTAAGCGGCTCTGCATTAAGCGGTACAGTGATCCCCGAATTATTGGATGCGATCATCCAGTATCTGCCTGATCCCTCTGAACGCCAAAAGGTGGAGGCAGCCGATCCGGCAAGCCCCGAAAGCAAGAAGGAGGTGGCGCTTAAGCCGGACGCGCCATTTTCTGCTTTCGTCTTTAAGAATATAGTCGATCCGTATGTAGGCCAATTGACGCTCCTGCGCGTCTTCTCAGGCGCCTTGCAGTCAAATACCGGTTTTTATAATGTGAACAAGAAGGCAAAGGAGAAGATCGGCCAGATCTATATGCTGCAAGGGAAGGAGCAGCGCGTACTCGATACTGCTTCCTGCGGAGATATCGTGGGGATCGCCAAATTAAAACATACCGTTACATCCGACTCTCTAAGCGATGAAAAGAACCAGGTTGTATTCGACCCGATCGTCTTCCCTGAGCCGGCGATCTCAGCATCGGTAAAGCCTAAGACCAGCCACGACGAAGATAAGATCTCCGGAGCACTGGCGAAGCTTTCTGCAGAAGACCCGACATTTAAATCCACGCACGATGCGCAGACAAAGGAATTGATCATCTCCGGTATGGGCGATCTACATCTCTCTATAATGGTCGGGAGGATGAAGAAGAGGTTTAACGTCGAAGTGGAGTTGGGTAAACCTAAGGTCTCCTATAAAGAGACGATCACAAAGAATGCTAAGATACAGGCTAAATACAAACGCCAGTCAGGCGGCCGCGGACAGTACGGCGACGTCTGGATAGAGATAGAGCCTTTAGCAAGAGGCGAGGGTTTTGAATTCGTGGATAAGATCTTTGGCGGAGCGATCCCGAAAAACTATATCCCTTCTGTAGAAAAGGGTGTATTGCAGGCGATGTCCGAGGGCGCTGTGGCGGGTTACCCGATCGTAGACCTGCGGGTTACGCTATATGATGGCTCCTATCATAACGTCGACTCTTCTGATATGGCCTTTCAGATCGCAGGTGCCATGGCCTTAAGAAGGGCGATGATCGCCGCCGGACCCGCGCTCCTTGAGCCGGTGATGGATGTGGAGGTGGTGATCCCCGAAGAGTTCCTGGGAGGGATCTCCGGAGACGTCAACTCCCGCCGCGGCAGGATCATGGGTATGGATATTAAAGGTAAGTCCCAGATCGTCAAGGCAAAGGTCCCCTTGGCTGAGATGTTTACCTATGCCAATGACCTGCGCTCCCTTACCGGGGGCAGGGGTGCATATACGATGCGCTTCTCTCACTACGAAAACGTTCCGCACAAGGTCGCATCCGGAATCATCGCCAAATATCAGGAAACTAAGAAGCAGGGAGAAGAGTGAAGATAGGATTATTCTCTACCCCCGGGATCAACCCAGGCAAACACAACATTAAAGATCCACGTCTTGATCAGGTGCATAGCGCTACCCAGTCAAAGAAGAAGACCTATCTGCAGGTAGAATTCGTCGGACAGGAGGGATTAAAAGAGGCAGACGCGATTTTGCTGCCGAAGGATAAATCCGCTGACCTGATCCTCGAAGACCTGCAGTTTATAGAGACTCGCTTTAGCCGCTCTACCGAAGAGCCGGAGAAGGAGCTGCTGAACAGATTAAAGGAGATCCTTGAGAAGGAGGAATTTATCTTCCGGGCGGCTTTAAGCGATGAAGATAGGGACGCTATCTCAGGGTATGACCTTTTGACGGCAAGGCCCGTGATCGTTGCCGGCCAGGATCAGTTGAGCAATCCCGATGCTTTATTGACCGCAGCGCTAAAGGATGCCGGGTACATCAGTTTTTTCACCACTGCAGGCGGGAAGGAGACGCGCGCCTGGATGGTAAAGCAGGGTGCAAGTGCGCAGGAAGCGGCGGGCGCCATACATTCTGATATTCAAAAGGGTTTTATCCGCGCAGAAGTGATCGGCTTTGATGATTTCATCAATGCAGGCGGCGAGACAAAGGCCAAGCAGGCGGGAAAGATGCGCCTTGAGCAGAAGGATTATGTTGTTCAAGACGCCGATGTGATTAATTTCCGGTTTAACAAATAATAAAACAACTTAACCTTAAAAGAGTGAGGCTCTAGTGATTAAAATTAAGCGCGCATTGATCAGTGTTTCGGATAAGGCCGGTATTATAGACCTGGCAAAGGAATTGAATAAGTTTGGCGTCCAGATCCTCTCCACCGGAGGAACGGCCAAGATTTTAAGGGAGAACAATATCCCGGTAAAGGATGTCTCTGAGCACACCGGATTCCCTGAGATGCTCGACGGCCGGGTAAAGACGCTTCACCCTAAGATCCACGGCGGCCTCCTGGCCCTAAGGGAAGAGAAGGTTCATATGGAAACAGTCAAAAAACACGATATCGGATTGATCGATATGGTGGTGGTAAATCTTTACCCCTTTGAAAAGACGACGCTTAAGCCCGGAGTCAAGATAGAGGAGGTGATCGAGAATATCGATATCGGCGGGCCGTCGATGCTACGCTCTGCAGCCAAGAACAATCAGTCGGTTGCTGTAGTCTGTAATCCCGGCCGCTATGCAGAGATCATCAAGGAGCTTAAAGAGAATAAAGGTAGTCTCTCTGAATCCCTGGCCCGCGACTTGGCGGTGGAGGTATTCGGCCGCACCGCAAGGTATGACAGCGCAATATTCAGTTATTTAAGCAAACATCTTGGCGGATCAGCTCCCTCTGCTGAAGCCTTTCCTGCAGAGATGGCTCTGGCCTTTAGCAAGATCCAGGATCTTCGTTACGGAGAGAACCCGCACCAAAAAGCTGCTTTTTATAAGGAGAAGAGTAAGAGCCGCGGACTGATCGCCTTAAAGAAGTTACAGGGAAAGGATCTCTCCTTCAATAATATTCTGGATCTAAACGCTGCCTTTGAGCTGGTCAAGGAGTTCAGCAAGCCGGCTGCGATCGTAGTCAAGCACAATAATCCCTGCGGCGCGGCTGTGGATTCGACTATCGATAAGGCATTTGAAAACGCCTGGAAGTGTGATCCGCTCTCGGCTTTCGGCAGTATCGTAGCCATAAACAGAAAGCTGGATACTAAGATCGCAGGCCTGATCCTCAAGAGGCCCTTTATCGAGTGCGTAGTCGCGCCTAAGATCGACGAAAAGGCAAGGGAGATGTTTAAGGAGAAGAAAAACCTGCGCCTGATTGAGCTTTCGGATCTCGCTGCGATCGATGAGCCGGATCTTAAGCGCGTCAGCGGCGGGCTTCTTGTCCAGAGTAAAGACCTGCAATCACTGGATACTGATAAGTTAAAGGTGGTCACCAAGAAGAAGCCGACAAAGCAGGAGATGGAGAGCCTGATCTTCGGGTGGAAGGTGGCCAAACACGTAAAATCAAATACGATCGTGCTCACCAAGGGCACCAAGACCGTGGGGATCGGTGCCGGACAGATGTCCAGAGTAGATTCGGTGATCATCGCCAAGAGAAAAGCCGGCAAGAACAAGAGCAACTCCTGCCTTGCCTCTGATGCGTTCTTCCCCAAGCCGGATGCGATCATTGAAGCTGCCAAGGCAGGCGTAAGAGCGATCATCCAGCCAGGAGGCTCTATCGCGGACGACCAGATCATCAAGGCCTGCGATAAACATAAGATCGCCATGGTCACCACCGGCATGAGGCATTTCAGGCATTAGTGCATGACCTACCCGCAAGCCGTTCAGTACCTGGGCTCTTTCATTGATTACGAGAGGATCCCCGCCTATCCTGACAAAGAAGATTCAAAGCAGTTAGAGCGCGCTGTAAGTTTCCTTTCGCTGATCGGCAGCCCCCAGGATAATTTAAAGTGTATACATGTCGCAGGAACTAAAGGAAAAGGCTCTACCTGCGCCTTTATTACCTATATATTAAGGGAGGCCGGCTTTAAGGTAGGCCTTTATACATCTCCGCACTTATCTGATCTGCGGGAGCGCATCAGGGTCCTCGATCCGCAGAAAGATAGGGGTGGCGATTTCGAGGGGATGATCGGCGAAGAAGAGCTGTGCCTGCTGGTCAAGCGGCTGAGGCCGGCCATCAAAGAGTTTAACAGCCGCAGGCTTTATCAGCCGCTGACATTCTTTGAGATCATTACCGCATTAGCTTTTCTCTATTTTAAGGAGAAGAAAATCGATATCGCGGTACTTGAGACCGGGTTAGGGGGGAGGCTTGATGCTACTAACGTCGTCGATCCCTTGGCCTGTGTGATCACCCCGATAAGCTACGAGCATACGCAGTATTTAGGTAATACGCTTTCCGAGATTGCCGCAGAGAAGGCAGCGATCGTCAAATCCGATCCCCGCTTAAGCGTGATCTTGGCGCCGCAGGAAGAGGAGGCGGTACGGGTGATCAGGAAGCGCTGTGAGGAGGCCGGGGTAAAGCTTTATCAGGTAGGCAGGGATATAGCTTACCAAAAGAAGGCGGAGGATTTTAGCGTTAAGGGCCTGCGCGCAGAGTATCCGGATTTAAAGATCGGGCTTTTAGGAGAGCATCAGCTGATAAATTCTTGCTCTGCCATCGGCGCGCTAGAGTCGCTGCATGATCACGGGATCGATATCAAGGCGGATTCAATAAGGAGGGGCCTAAATAATACTATCTGGCCGGGAAGGTGTGAGGTTTTGTCACTCGAACCCCTGGTTATCCTGGATGGCGCGCAGAATGCGGCATCTGCCAGGGCGCTAGCGAAGACGATCAAGGAAAATTTTCAATACAGGAAGTTGATCTTGCTCCTGGGTATTTTGCATGATAAGGATATCAAGGGAATCTGCCGCCAGTTGTGCCCGATGGCTGATCAGGTTATCCTGACGAAGCCTGATAATCCGCGCGCCATTCCCCCCGCAGAGTTAGCGAAGAACTTTTCGCATAAGAATACAGAGGTCAGGGAGAGCATAGAGGAGGCAGCGAGGCTGGCCCTCAGCAAGGCCGGCCCCCAGGATCTGATCCTGGTCACCGGCTCCCTCTACCTCGCCTCTGCCCTAAAAACCTTCTTAAAAAGGGACGCTCTTGCGATTAGCAAAAAGAGCGTCCCTAATATTTAATCATATGGGGAAAATAGGATTGAAAGATACGATTGCTGCGATTGCAACACCTGCCGGAGAATCCGGTATCGGGATCGTGCGCGCCAGCGGGAAGAAGTCCCTGGCAATCGCAGATAAGATATTCTTTGCCAGGGAGAATAAAAAGCCATCCACCTTTAAAGCTTACAGTACTCATTACGGATGGATCAAGAAGGACCAGGGTGGTCAGATCATTGATGAAGTGATCCTGACGGTGATGCGCGCGCCCAGGTCTTACACTAAGGAAGATGTGGTCGAGATCAACTGCCACGGCGGGATCGTTGCCTTGCGTGCGGTATTGGATTTAGTCCTGGATAAGGGGGCGCGGTTAGCCTGCCCGGGTGAATTCACCAGGCGCGCCTTTTTAAACGGCAGGATCGATCTGCCCCAGGCAGAGGCGGTTTTGGATATCATCAGGGCCAAGACCGATTCTGCATTAAGGATAGGAACACAGCAATTAAGGGGCGC
Source organism: Candidatus Omnitrophota bacterium (assembly GCA_042570405.1). GTDB lineage: Bacteria > Omnitrophota > Gorgyraeia > Gygaellales > Profunditerraquicolaceae > JBHPDM01. The sequence continues at coordinate 21,921 of JBHPGR010000010.1, read as the reverse complement.
TTTATCGGGTAAGGTAAGTAAGTTCAGGAAGGGGCTATTAGACGTACTTAGCCGGCTGGAGGCAAATATCGATTTCCCGGAGGAAGAGATAGGCTCGTTAGATCTAAGGAGCGTCTTGCGAAAACTTGATCGGATAAAAAAAGAATTGAGCGTAATGCTTGAAGATTCTAAATTCGGGATGATCTTGCGTGAAGGGGTCCACGCGGTGATCTGTGGCCGGGCAAATGTCGGCAAATCTTCCCTTTTAAACGCCCTGCTGAAGCAGGAGCGTTCGATAGTCACGCACATCCCCGGGACCACGCGCGATACGGTCGAGGAGATCATCGATATAAAGGGGATCCCTATAAGGATCGTCGATACTGCCGGGATACTTAAACCACGCGATTTAATAGAAAAGAAAGCGCTCCAGCGCACAAAAAGATTCCTCGATACCGCTGACCTGGCGATTCTTCTTTTCGACGGCAGCCAGGGCCTCAACAAAGAAGATCAGCTGCTGATCAAGAAGTTAAAGAAAAAGATCGCCCTGGCGGTAATAAACAAAATCGACTTAAGACAGAAGATCAAAAGGGAGAAGGTCGAAGAGCAGCTGGGAGAGATAGTCGATATCTCGGCGAAAAGACTCAAGAACATAGACAAATTAGAAGAAGCGATCGCAGGCCTGGTTTACAGCGGAAGGCTTAAGGGGAGCCAATCTTTCATCGTCAATAATCTGAGGCATATCAGAGCGTTAAGAAGAGTACATAAATCAGTTGAAGAAGCTAAAAAGTCGTTGGATAATAGATTATCTCTGGAGTTTATCTCCCAGGATATTAAAGATGCCTTAGGCTATCTGGACGATATATTAGGTAAAAGGTTCTCAGGAGATCTATTAGATAAGATATTCAACGATTTCTGTATAGGAAAGTAGAGGTCAAGGCGATATGGATAAGAAAAAAATCGAAAAAGCGATCAGGGAAATATTGGAGGCGATCGGTGAGGATCCGGCAAGAGATGACCTTCAGGAGACGCCTGAGAGAGTTGCCCAGATGTATGAAGAGATCTTTGGCGGGATCAGTGAAAAGGCCGAGAAGCATCTGGAGGTGATCTTAGAGCAAAAGCATAACGAGATCGTCCTGCTCAAGGGGATTCCTTTATACAGTATCTGCGAACACCACCTTCTGCCCTTTATCGGTAAAGCGCATATTGCTTACATCCCCAGGCAGGGGCGTGTCACCGGGTTAAGTAAGCTGGCGCGGGTGGTGGATATCCTGGCAAAGAGGCCTCAGGTCCAGGAGAGGCTGACTACTCAGGTCGCTAATATAATCATGGCTAAATTAAAACCTGAAGGCTGTATGGTGGTAATCGAAGCGGAGCATCTGTGTATGTCTATGCGCGGAGTAAAAAAGCCCGGTACCTTGACTGTTACTTCAGCAGTAAGGGGGATATTTAAGGAGAATCAGAAGACGCGCGCAGAGGCATTAGCCTTAATGAAGTCGTAAGGCGCGAAAAACGGCATTCTCCAGGTTACTTCTTGCTCAGTGAGTCCTGGATCTCGGTGAGCTTTCTCCAGACCCTATCCAGATTTGCATTCACCCGCCGCAGATTGAATGAGGTGTCGAAGGTAAAGACTACTATGAGGACACACAACGTCGTGATCAACGTTACCATATACGCCATATCTCACCTCCCTTAGTGTAGCTATAATCATACACCAGAGTATAAGTTATGTAAACCAAAATTATAGGGACGTTTTCTTTGCTAAAGCGGAAACTCCTCTCCAGCTAACCGGGAAACTGTCCCCTAATTGGGTTGGAGGAGGAGGAGGGTGATATCGTCGTGCTGGGGAGCAGAGCGGGAGAAGGTAAAGACGGCCGACTCCAGGGAGGCGAGTGTATCTAGAGGTGCAAGGCCTGCGCTCTGCGTGAGTATATCCTTTATATTCTTAATCCCGAATTCAGCACCCTTTTTATTGCGCGCCTCAGAGATCCCATCGGTAAAGAGGAGGATCTTATCTCCTTTTGTAAGGTCAAACTCCAGATCAGGGTAATCTGTGTCTTCCGTAACGCCTAAGGGAAGCTCTGCTGAGATTTCAGCTTCACGCACTGCTTTTTCCTTACTCCTATAGATCAGTAAAGGTGAATGTCCGGCAGAGGCGCAGGTTACCTTATTATTTGCGGTATCAATGACTAGATAAATACAGGTAACGAACCTTCCCCCGAACTGCCCGCAGAGCTCGTGATTTAGCTCCTTAAGCACGCTAGCGCAGTGATCATGCTGGCGGGCAAAGATCCGAAAGAGGGAGATCGTCTTAGCCATGATTAATGCCGCCGGAACACCCTTTCCTGAGACATCCCCGATCAGAACGCCCAGCCTTTTATCGTCAAGCGCTACGATATCATAAAGGTCCCCGGCAACGAACTTTGCCGGCTGCATAAATGAAGCGATCTTCAGGTTTGAAAACTCATTTATGTCTTTCGGCAGGAAGCTCCTCTGGATCTCCCGGGCGATATCCAGCTCCTTCTCCAGGAGCTGTCTTCTTCCTGCCTCCTGGAGGAACTTCTGGATCGTCGAGCCGGCATAGACTATAGCTATGACCAGAAGAGGCAGGAATAGATCCACCCAGAGGCCCAACAATATTAGCGCTGCCAATGCCAAAAGAAAATAACCCGAGGCAAAGATAAGGTTAGCCAGAAGCGCCTGGAGGGGGAGAAGCCTGCGGCAGATAACCAGGCACAGGCCCAGGATTAGGATGTTCAGCAGGGTATTTAATAGGGTGCCGATATCCCGGATAAAATCATTATTGAGCAGGCTGTTAAATACGCTCGCCTGCAGGCCGAGCATCGGATAGATATTTTCCAGAGGCGTAGGTTGTATATCTGATGTCCCAGTGGCAGTAAGCCCGATAAAACAGGCTTTATCCTTAAGCAGAGAGAGGTCTAAGGCTGAAGATAGACCTTTTTGTTTATCACTGTATGCCTTGAGGATCTCAAAGTATGAAAGGCGGGTAAAGCTCTTTGCCCACCTGCCGGGATAATTGACGATCAGGGAACCGTCAGAAGCCAGTGGCAGGGAGAGTTTTGTCAGGTCCAGGCCCAGCCAGTCAGAGGCGGCTTTTAGCCCCAAGCTGGGGATAAGCTCTCCTTTATATCTGATAAAGGGGAAGATCCTGCGCACCTTTCCGTCAGGATCGACAACGACATTGATGTGGCCGATACCGGCAGCGTTCTTCTTAAGGTCGCTGACAACTCCACCCAGGATGGCGTCACTCTCTGGGTTAGTATCTGTCTCTTCAAGGTAGAAGGCCAGTGGCAGATAGACATTCCCGGCCTGCTTTAGCGCCGCAGCTAGCGCCTGATCATAAGCTGTCGGCTCGCTGAAGATCATATCAAAGACGACCGCCTTTGCCCCTGATTCCTTAAGCACTCCGATCAGGCTGGCGTGAAAGTCGCGGGGGAGGGGCCAGGTGCCCAGGTTCTTCAGGGTATCGTCGGAGATCTCGATCAGCACGATCTCTTGCGAAGTCTGGCGCGCCGGGCGAAGGCGAAGCCTTAAATCATAAAAGATGAGCTCCTGATCATTGAATACCCGGAAAGAGGAGGTAAGGATAACAAGAATTAGGGCGCCTGAGAGTACCCAGAAACCTGAAGGGAGTTTTTTAAGAAGCTTCATCAACTAAAAATTATGCCGCCAGCCAACGCTGATTATGCTTTCCGTATATTTTTCCAGGAGCTCGCTGGTGTCGTTATTGCGGTAGGTATAGTGGAGGATGAAGGAGTCGCCCTGGCTCAATTTATACCTTGTCCCGATACGGTAGGTGTAAACTTTATCCTTTTGTTTCCAAGTGCTGTCTGTGACTAATGTGCGGCTCTTGTATGTTTTTCTAGCAATGGAAAAGTCTGCGAAGAGATTTACTTTTTCTGTCAGGGAGTATTCAGCAAAGGGCATGATGCGATGGGAATCGTAGTCATAATAATCCAGATATCTATCATTGGAGTCGTTGGTCAGCAACCTCACCTTTATCCCCCAGATCAGCTTCGGCCTGATAGATGCACGCAGACTGTACTCTATGCTTAATCTGTCCTGGGAGCGCTTCTTATCCTGATAGGTGCTGATCGTATCATGCAGGGCCTTGCGGTCAGTGTAATCCTTCAGGCCTATCTCTGCCTGAAGCTGATGGTAGATGCTGTCGGTGAGGTAATTGCCCAGGTAAAGGAATCCTTTGTGCAGGAGGAAATTGTTGTTGCCCCAGTTAGGGTAGAATGCAGCGCCCAGGTCGTAACCTGTGCCGATGCGCAGGGTAGAGAACCTCTTATGCAACCCCAGGCGTAGGTGGTTTAGAATATAGGAGGCATTGCTCACCTCGTGGTAGTTCAATGCATCAATGTCGTAATCAATCGTAAGGTAGCACCTGCCCTTCAGGCGCTTACTGAAATTTAATGAAAGCAGGATCTCCTGAAAGATATCGCCCTTTCTATCGGTGCTTAGGTTTACGTTGTTGTCGTAACCGGAAAAAACAGCGACGCTATTGGAGGCTTTCCACGATGCGGGTTTCTCCAGTTTTTCTTCCCTGATCGTCTGGGAGAAACCGCTTTTTGCCGCCAAGGAGCCGATGACAAAAAAACACAAGATCCCAGCAATATAAATACGTTTCATCTTTGCCTCCTTTTAAGCTTCATATTTTACAAATATTATAGCAAGCAGCTGATCTTATTATTTGTAACCATTTCCGCCCTGGTTCCTGGTTGATTGAAATTGGGCTTCTTTGAGCGTGCGCTGCTCCTCGATGAAATCTTCTCCGTGAGCATCTTTAGCCTCACCCATTAAGTCATCCAGAGAATCATCTCTTCTGGATCCTTTTACCTGTTCAAATTTTTCATTCCTTCTGTTCTGCACGCCTTTTTTGAAATCACCCCATTCGGCCCACTCTTTATTGCCAAGGCCGAAGAGGTTACCCAGCTTGCCGTCAGGGCCGACATTGATACCGGAACCAGTAGGAATGTTTTTAGTGTCTGCCCTTGGTGAGTTGACATAGATTTTATTTTCAAAACAGGAGGCCTTGGTGCCTTCCTTACTTGATTCAGTAGACCATCCTGTGCCTCTTGCTCCGGCAGTCGCAGTCGGGGTCTTGACTTCAAATTTTTCGTGTTCAGAGAGTCCTTCAATAATGGCAAAGACCCTTCCCTGGGGCAGGAAGATCTCGCCGGGCTCAACACTTTTTATGGTCATCTGGGTATTCTCTTTGACCTCCACGACATTCTCAAGCTCCTGATCAAAGGTCAATAGGCACTGCGAATCTCCGGTCGTCTTTATCTGGGATTCTTCCTCGAGGAGCATATCAAGCTGTGCCTCCTCCCAGCAGGAGCTACCAACCTTGCATTTTATCTGCACATTCCCCCTAAGATCGATGATCTTGGCCTGTCCCTGGGCAAATATATTTGAAGAGAACAAGACGGCTGCAAAGATACTGACCAGAGTTACTAAAAATAACTTGCGCATAGCTGACTCCTTTCCTACTTTTTCTCCCTTGTCCTGTATAACAGCTTCCAAGGGTGCCGCTTAAGATCAATAGTCAATTCCTCGAGGTTCTGTATGATCTGGGAGATGCTGTTTTGATTTTCAGAGATAAGGTCATCGACATTCTTGATGATCTTATCTATGTCAGCATAGTCTTCTCCAATAACCGTACTCTCCGGCTCGATGAAGCCTTTTCCGGCATGCGAAGCTATCTGGATGTATTTTTCACCCATCAGCCCAAGGGTCTTAATAGAGACCTCAGGATTATTTCTCACCCTTGCTTCTTTTCTTAGCCAGATCTTTAGTTTTATCTGTGTCCTGCCATCGGTATAGACGGTGTCGATCCCTTCTACCTTGCCCACCTCAAGGCCGTTGAGCATCACCGGCGCCTTCGTATCCAGTCCGGCAATTTCGTTAAAGAGGGCATAAATAAAATAACCCTCTTGCTTTACCCCGATTTTCCCTGTTTTAACCGTAAGATATAAAAGGCCGAGGAGGCAGAAGACAACCAGCATGCCCACCTTGAATTCATTGGCAAATTTTTTCATATGTTTATTATCCTTTCTACAGGTTTAGCGCTTCTTCTATGTCTATATCTTCTTTAAATAGGTCTATCGGCCCCGTGGGATTGCCCTGGATGAACTGTTGTATGTAGGGATTCTTTGAGTTCTTTATCTCTTCGGGGGTGCCGATTTCGACGATACTTCCTTTATGCACCATCGCCACCTTATCGGCGATATTAAAGACGCTCTGCATGTCATGTGTTACCACAACCGAGGTGATCAGAAGCCTTTTGCTTAAGTCTTTTATCAGTTTATCGATCACGCCTCCCACAACCGGGTCAAGCCCTGAGGTGGGCTCGTCATAGAAGACGATATCCGGGTCTAAGGCGATCGCGCGGGCTAAGCCCACGCGCTTGCGCATCCCGCCAGAGATCTGCGAGGGGTAATATTTTTCAAAACCGCGCAGGCCCACGAGCGAGAGCTTCATCTTGATCACGATATTGATGATCTCGTCGGCAAGTTTGGTGTGTTCCTTAAGCGGCAGGGCAATATTCTCTTCTACGGTGAGCGAGTCAAGAAGCGCCGAGTATTGAAATGACATCCCGAATGATTTCCTGACATCATTAAGCTCCTCAAGGGGGATATTGGCGATATCCTTGCCCTTTATAAATATGTTTCCTTCGTCGGGGTCGATGATCCCGGTCATCAGCCTAAGTAGTGTACTCTTGCCGGAGCCGGAGCAGCCCATGATCACGAATGTCTCTCCGCGAAGGATATCAAGACTTACCTTATCTATAGTTTTTCTTTCCCCGAAGGCCTTGCTTACATTCTTTAGGGAGATGATCACTTCTTTGTTCTGGCTCATATCTTTGAAAAATAGAAGATCGCGGTGATCAGGCAGTCAGCGAGGATGATCAGGATAAAGCTTAAGACGACACTCCTGGTCGTCGCCTTACCCACGCCTTCGGCTCCGCCTTTTGTGTTTAATCCTTCATAGCAGCTGATCAAAGCGATGATCACGCCAAAGACAAGAGCCTTTACCAGGCCGGTGTAGACATCTTTAGTGGCAAGGTGCTTGAAGGTAGTCTGCATATAGAGATCCGGATTGATATTCAGGCTTTTAGTGCCGATAAAAAACCCCCCTAATATCCCGGCGAGATTCCCCAGGATCGTAAGACACGGAAGCATGACAAATAGCGCCAGAAAGCGCGGCACGGCAAGGAACCTGACCGGGTTTATCGCCATCGTATCCAGCGCTTCGATCTGCTCGCTGACCTTCATCGTCCCAAGCTCAGCGGCGATCGCAGAACCTGCCCTGCCGGCCACGACCAGTCCGGTGAGTACCGGGCTTAATTCCCGGCACAAGGATATCGCGACAAGACTGGATACATATAGCGTCGCCCCCATCTTCTCCAGCTGATAAGCGCTCTGCATGGCAAGGACTACTCCCGTGAAGAATGTGACAAAGAATACGATCACTATGGAGCGGATCCCGACAAAGACCATCTGCGAGAAGATCCCCTCGCGGTGGGCGGATTTTCCCTTAAATGGGCCGATCACTGTCCAGTATATAATATTGGAGAAGAGGGAGAGGACCCCGGCGATCTGTTTGAATATATCGATTACGCTTTTGCCTATGGAAGATACCATTTAGAAGTCTGTTAACGCCGTTTCTTTGCTTTCGAACACCTTAAAGAGTTTGTAAAGTTTAGTCACCTCAAAGATGCTCTTTACCTTATCCGGCATATTGCAGATGTGCAGTTTGCCGTTTACTTTATTCAGCCGCTGCAAGAGCTCTATAAGTGTCGCCAGTCCTGAGCTGTCGATATAGGATATGCTTGCAAAATCCATAACGATCTTCTTCGTATTCTGCTCGACCAGCTCTTCAAAAGTCTTACGCAGCTGCGGCGAGGTATTAATGTTGATCTCACCGTCCACCGTACAGATTACCACGTCGTTTGCCTTCTCCTGTGCGATCTTCATCTTTTCACCTTTCCCTTTTTAAGGTATTTTACCATCCTTATCCTGCTGCCGCCATCGGAAAATTCCACCTTATCCATCAGATTTTTTATAAGAAATACCCCTCTCCCTGTCAGCTTATCCAGGTTATGATTATCTATGGGTGAGGGGAGGCTATTCCAGTCAAAACCGCTCCCCTGGTCTTTGACTTCTATTTTTACTGAATCAACCGAGGCAGCGAGCTTTAAAAGCACAGGTTTATTTTTATCCATTTTGTTTCCGTATTTTACCGCGTTGATCAGGGCCTCGGAGAGACAGAGCTTTATATCAAAAAGTTTGTCTTTATTGATCTTGAAGGGCTCAAGCTTTTTGATGAAATCAGCGACAAATCCAAGGACGTCTTCCAGCGCTATATGCAGTTTTTGTTCGATAAGCATAAAAGGGTGAGGTAATTTGTGTGAATTATTATCATTATACAACAATTACAATTGCGGTCAAGGCAAGTTTGGGCGGCAACCGGAAGTATTTTGTTGAAAAATACGCCCCGATGATATAATATATCTGTAGGAACAGGAGGCATTTATGCAGATAAATGAGAGTAATGAGAGAGGGATCATTATTTTAGAGATAAACGGTGAGGTTAATATCGATACTATCGCAGAGCTTAAAAAGATATTCGATAAACTGCTTAAAGGTAAACCGGCCGCCGTGCTTCTTAACCTCAAGGGGTTAGATTATATTGACAGCTCAGGGCTGGCCTGCCTGATAGACTTCTCGAAAGGATTGAAAAATATCCATGGGGAGCTCTTGCTTTGCGCTATGCCGGCTAAGATCAGGTCGATCTTTGCCATGACCAAGCTGGATAAGGCGTTCAGGGTGCACGATACGCAGGAGGAGGCGCTTGAGAGTGCATAGATCATACCGGGAGATAAAGGATACCTATATTGAGATGATCTTTCGCTTCGCGCTTGCCGCTGAATACCGGGATGAGACGACAGGCGCGCACCTGGCCAGGATCGGCGACTACTGTGTTGAGATCGCTCGGGAATCGGGGATGTCTAAAAGGCAGATCGAATACTTAAGATACGCCAGCCTGTTGCACGATATCGGAAAGTTAGCTATCCCGGACTCTATACTTAAGAAACATGCCGCGGGGTTAACTAGAAAACAAAGAAAGATCATAGAGGGGCATCCCGGGGTAGGAGAGGATATCCTAAGGGGGAGCAGATCGCTTTTATTAAGAGCCGCTTCCCAGATCTGTCTGACTCACCATGAAAGATTCGACGGTAGCGGATACCCGCGGGGGCTTAAGGGCAAGGGGATCCCGCTCTTCGGGAGGATCGTGGCTGTGGCGGATGTATTTGATGCCCTTACCTCAAAGCGCACCTACAAGGGCGCCTATGGGTTTGAAAGGGCGCTGGAGATAATCAAAAAGGAATCCGGCAGCCACTTTGACCCGGAGATCGTAAAGGCCTTCCTGAAGAGGAAGAAGAGGATCAGGAGGATCTGGGAGGCGACGCACGAAATAGAAGATTTTTCCCGCCTTGCCGTTTGACATCTCCCAAATTTAAGTTATACTAAATAAGTAGAAAGCCACGCTAAAATTACAGAGCCACGGAGCTATATCAGGCTACCGTGGCTTTTTGTTATACCGGGGATGGTAGATATATGGCAGGGGCAGGTTTTGAAGAGAAGAGGGCTTTCCGCAGGATACCGGCGAAGCTCTCCCTGCGCCTGCGCGAGCCTCTTACCAAGAAATGGCACCTGGTCAATACCTGCGATATCAGCGCGCAGGGGATCGGGCTGCTCGCCGAATCAGAATTGACCCCTCAGGCACCATTTGAGCTTTGGTTGCCCATTCCGGAATCAGGCCAGGCCGTGTATACCCGAGGTAAGGTCTCCTGGTCAGAGCCGCTCGGGGCTGGCAGGTGCCGGGCAGGGATCATCCTGGATAAACCGGACCTGATCTCCCGTCTGCTTGACTCCTAAAGCCCCCTAGAAAAACCTTTACAATCCCGCCACTTTCCATTAATATAATAACCCTATAGAGCGAAAGATTTGCGATAAGAAAGGGAGAAGAAGATGTTCCAAGAGATCATGGAGAGGGTATTTTTAGGTAACCGGGTTATGGATTATCTGATCTTTTTACTTTTGATTTTAGGCGGATTTATCGTGGTCAAGGTGTTTCAGGGGGTTTTACTTAAGCGCCTAAAACAGTGGGCTGAGAAGACAGCTACTACATTAGATGATTTCCTGGTCAAGCTTATCAGTAAGATAGTCCTGCCGTTAGCTTATTTCAGCGTTTTTATTTTAAGTCTTAATACCCTAGCGCTGGATCCGCGCTTTAAAAAGGTTATCGGTGTGGCATGGGTGGCCGTACTTACGTTTTCAGCGGTGCGCTTTCTGATCGTCCTGATCAATTATGGCCTGAATATTTATTGGATAAAAAGAGGCAAGCAGGAGGCTTTAAAGCGCAGCTTAAACGGGATCCTGGTTGTAGGCAAGGTAGCTTTTTGGGGCCTGGCCCTGGTCTTCTTCCTGGATAATATCGGCTTCAAGATCTCCACTGTGATCGCCGGCTTGGGTATCGGCGGCGTAGCAGTAGCCCTGGCAGCCCAGTCGGTTCTGGGTGACCTTTTCAGCTATTTTTCTATCCTTTTCGACCGGCCCTTTGAGATCGGGGATTTTATTATCATCGGAGATTACCTGGGAACGGTCGAGCATGTAGGGATCAAGACCACGCGTCTCCGCTCGCTTGGCGGAGAGCAGCTGGTCTTTTCAAATACCGACCTTACCAACTCACGGGTGCGCAACTATAAACGCATGGAGAAGCGCAGGGTGGTCTTTAAGCTCGGAGTCACCTACCAGACCACCTCAGAGCAGCTTGAGGCGATCCCCGGTATAATCAAGAAGATCATCAAGGATACCAAAGACACTACCTTTGACCGGGCGCACTTCTTATCCTACGGTGACTTCAACCTGATCTTTGAGGTAGTCTTTTACGTCTTAAGCAGCGACTACAACGTATATATGGATAAGCAGCAACAGATAAACCTGGCGGTCAAAAAGGAGTTTGAGTCCCGCGGCATCGAATTCGCATATCCCACGCAGACAATATTTGTAAATAAATCATAATGCCGATCGGGAACGCCTACGCAACCGGAAACATCATCGCCTTTATCGACCAATACCACGTAAAGAATAAAGCGCTTGCCGTCCTTGATATCGGCTGCGGCATGGGCCACAACGGTTTTATCTTCCGCGAGATGTTTGACATCAGGTATATGCGCCTGAAGCCGAAAGACTGGATGCACTCCCTTGAGGGTATCGAGGTCTTTGAGGATTACCGGAACCCGGTCTGGGATTATTATTATAATAAAGTCACGGTCGAGGATTGCCTAAAAGTGCTTCCGGCCTTGGCGGATGCCAAATACGATATAATCTTTGCTACCGAGGTCCTCGAGCACTTCGAGAAGCAGAAGGTCTACGAACTTCTGGACCTTCTGCTTACAAAAATTACCGCCGATGGCAGCATTATTATCACCATCCCGGTTGGCAAGAAGGATGCGGTCCTGGCCCAAAAGAATGCGCATGGGAATGTCCACGAAAGGCACCGGACTTACCTGCAATTTGAAGACTTCCAGCGGTATCATATAATATATAAGGTAAATAACGGCATCTTCATGATCAGTAAGAAGTGATCTTTATTGCCCTGTCGTCTAATCGGTAGGACACCAGATTCTGGATCTGGGTATCTTGGTTCGAGTCCAAGCGGGGCAGCTAAATTTTTCTGTATCCCCCGCGCGGACGAGAACCAAAGGGGTGTGGGGAGACCGTCCCCACGCTTTCGGGGTGACAGCGGAGCGCCAGAGGGGCAGAGCCCCTATGGGGAGTATGCGCCGTAGGCGCAGACGACTGGTTCTAGCGAAGCGGAGTCCAAGCGGGGCAGCTAAATTTTTCTGTATCCCCCGCGCGGACGAGAACCAAAGGGGTGTGGGGAGACCGTCCCCACGCTTTCGGGGTGACAGCGGAGCGCCAGAGGGGCAGAGCCCCTATGGGGAGTATGCGCCGTAGGCGCAGACGACTGGTTCTAGCGAAGCGGAGTCCAAGCGGGGCAACCAATCTCGGCACTTTTTCCTTCCTTGAAATCCATCCCCACCTGTGCTATAATACTTTTCCATTAGGGGCGGTCCCCAGATGGATGGGAACCGCCCAGTTAATCTTTGGATACGGTAGACTAAGCCGTAATTATTTGAAATTAAAATGTTTGTGCTCTCTAATCTACTGATAACGCTGGCTAAGATACTGGATATCGCCCTGACCATACTCTATTGGTTGATCCTGATCCGGGCTCTGCTGAGCTGGGTAAGCCCCGATCCCTACAACCCGATAGTCCAGTTTTTATATAAGGTCACTGAACCGGTGCTCTACCCGATACGCAAGATCATGCCCGCAGGATTTAATATCGGCATCGATATTTCGCCGATCATCGCGTTCCTGGCGATCATATTCTTAAAGTCATTTTTAGTGAAGACGTTGGTCGATGTAGCTATCCGTTTAAGATAGCTTTAAGCAGGAGGTACAAATGGAGTGGAAGGATGTCCCGACGCCTGAGGAGATAATCGCCAAAGGCAGAAAGAATGTGACAAATTTTTCAAAGTTCATGCCCTTGATCATCGTCGGATTCTTTGCGCTTACCGGCATCAAGAGCGTGATATATTCCATCGGCCCTGATGAGGTAGGGGTGATCCAGAGGTTCGGCAAGTACACAGCTTTAAGTTCCCCCGGCCTGCATGTAAAGCTCCCCTTTGGGATCGATAAGATGACTCCGATAAAGGTAAAGAAGATCTTCAAGGAGGAGTTTGGGTTCAGGACCCTGCGCCCGGGAGTGGTCTCGCAGTACTCCAGCGCAAAGTACCTTGATGAGTCGGCGATGCTCACCGGAGACCTGAACACCCTCGATGTGCGTTGGATCATACAGTTCCGGGTAAAGGACCCGGTGAAGTTGTTATTCGCCACGCGCAAGCCCGCGGATAATATCCGCGATATCTCCGAGGTCGTAATGCGCCGCTTTATAGGGGATTACAGCGTGGATGAGGGGCTTACCACCCAAAGAGAAGAGATCGGAGACCTGGCCCAGCAGGAGATCCAGAAGATCCTGGACAGTTACAACGTCGGGATCCAGATCGTCACCGTGAAGCTGCTGGATGTAAACCCTCCTGAAAAAGTAAAGCCGGCATTCAACGAGGTAAACGAGGCAAAGCAGGAGAAAGAGCAGATGATCAATCAGGCCTGGGAGGCGTACAATAAGGTCATCCCCAGGGCAAGGGGTGAGGCGGAGAAGACTATCCGCGAGGCAGAAGGTTACGCCCTGGATAAGGTCAACCGCGCCAAGGGTGAAGCGAACCGGTTCCTGGCGGCTTTAAAGGAATATAAAAAAGCGCCGGAGGTGACCAGGAAGAGGTTGTATCTTGAGACTTTAATGGATGTTCTTCCCAAGGCGCAAGCCAAATATATCATCGACTCGGAACAGAAGTCGATCTTACCTCTGTTAGATATACAGAAGGGGGGTAGATAATTATGAAAGGCCCATTTAAAGGTTTGATCAGTATTGTTTTGGCAATAATAGGAATAGTGATACTTGTTTTTGCCACCGGCCTGGTCTATGTAGTCAGCGAGACCCAGCAGGTGGTGATCACGCAGTTCGGAAAGCCGATCGGCAATTCGATAACTGATGCCGGCCTGCATTTTAAGACGCCGATCATTCAGCGGGCGCAATTTTTTGAAAAAAGGCTGCTTGACTGGGACGGCGACCCGAACCAGATCCCGACAAAAGACAAGAAGTACATCTGGGTGGATACCACCGCGCGCTGGAAGATCGTCGATGCGCTGAAATTCCTGCAGTCAGTGGGCAATGAGATCGGCGCCCACGGCAGGCTTGACGATATCATAAATTCGGCGACGAGAGACGTGATCACCAGCCATCTTCTCGTCGAGGCGGTAAGGGATACCAACCGCATCCTGGAATCACTGGAAGCGAAAGATGCGGGGGAGGATGTGATCGTCATCGATGAAGCGCTTGAAGAGATCAGCTTCGGCAGGGAGAATCTTGAGGGTGATATTCTGAAAAAAGCAAAAGTGCTCGCCCCGCAATACGGTATCGAGATCACCGATGTGCGCATCAAACGCATCAATTATGTTGAGGATGTGCGCCGCAAAGTCTACGACCGGATGATCGCTGAACGTAAGCGCGCAGCGGAAAAGTACCGCTCCGAAGGCCAGGGAAAGACAGCTGAGATCCAGGGGCAGCAGGCCAAGGAGCTGAAGCTTATCACATCCGAGGCCTACCGTAAGGCCGAGGTGGTCAAGGGAAAGGCTGATGCCGAGATCATCAACATCTATGCCCAGGCATACAGCCAGAACCCTGAGTTTTATTCATTTATGAAAACACTTGAGGCCTACCGCACTACCATAGATGAGAACTCGACGGTGCTTTTGACGACCGACAGCGATTATTACAAGTATCTTAAGAGCCTGGATGGCCTAAGATAAGAACCGGGGAAAAGTAGATGTGGACTAAAGAGGATATTCAGCAACTGATCAAGGATAAGATGTCGGATTACCTGTTTATCGTGGTCTCCAACCGGCAGCCCTACGTGCATGCCCTTAAAAAAGGAAAGATCCATTGCCACCGCGGGGCAGGGGGCGTGATCACGGCGCTGGATCCGGTGATGCAGGCCTGCAACGGCCTCTGGGTCGCCCACGGCAGCGGAGAGGCAGACCACAAGGCAACGGATAAGAAGGGGAAGATTAAGGTCCCTCCGGAGAAGCCTACCTATACCCTTAAACGCGTCTGGCTGACCAAGGAGGAGGAGCACGGATACTATTACGGATATTCAAATGAGGCGCTCTGGCCTTTGTGTCACATGGTCTTTCAGCGTCCGATCTTCCGCAGGGAGGATTGGGAGCATTACGTTAAAGTAAACAAGAAGTTCGCTGAGGCGGTCCTCGAGGAGATCGGCGATAAAAAGGCATTTATCTTTATCCAGGATTACCATCTTGCCTTGGTGCCGAAGTTTTTAAAAGAGGCAGCTAAATCACAGATAATCGTGGCGCACTTCTGGCATATCCCCTGGCCCAGCTACGAGACATTCCGCATCTGCCCGCAGAGGAAAGAGATCTTAAGGGGCCTCCTGGCGAATGATCTTTTAGGGTTTCACATCCGCCACCACTGTGATAACTTTATAGAGGCGATAGACAGGGAACTGGAGGCTAAGATCAACCGGGAGCGTTTCTCGGTCGTACATAAGAAGCACGAGACCATGATCCGTCCCTACCCGATCAGCGTTGATTTTGAAGGGATCAGCAAGATGGCTTCCTCTGCCGAGGTAAAAAAGGCCGTCGAGGCCTTACGGGAGGAGTTCTCTTTATCAAACTGTAAGGTATTGCTGGGACTGGATAGGATCGATTACACTAAAGGTATCCCTGAGCGCCTTCTGGCCGTAGATAATCTGCTTATCCGGCATCCGGAATTAAAGGAAAAGATCGTATTTTTGCAGATGGGCGAACTAAGCCGCATCCACATACCTAAATATAAGGCGCTCAATGATGAGATCAATGGTCTGGTGGAAGAGATAAATTGGAAGCATTCCACTGATAATTGGAAGCCGGTGATCATGGTGCGTAAGCACCTTTCATTTGTCGACTTGATCGCTTTTTACTGCCTGGGGGATGTCTGTATCGTCAGTTCCCTGCATGACGGGATGAACCTCGTCGCTAAGGAGTTCCTCTCCAGCAGGACGGATGGCAAGGGGATGTTGATCTTAAGTTGTTTTACCGGTGCCTCCAGGGAATTGATCGACGCAGTCCTTGTAAATCCCTTTGACCGTGATGAGGCCAGCGAAGGGATCTTCCGCGCGCTGGAGTTTAGCAGGGCGACCAATAAAAAGAAGATCTCAAAGATGCGTTCGGTAGTGCAGAAGAATAACATCTACCGCTGGGCAGGAAAGATCCTCTCGGAGCTATTGAGGTTTGAGTTCAAGGAATAGCGATGAAGCATCTCTTCGAAGAGTGGAATAAGCTAGAGAAGAAGCTTGAGGGGAAGAATATCTTCCTCTTTTTAGATTACGACGGCACCCTCACCCCGATCGTTGAGCATCCTGACAGGGCGTTGATCCCCTTAGAGGCCCGGGAGTTGATCAGGAGGCTCTCAAAAACCCCTAAATGCAGATTAGCGATCATCAGTGGCCGTTCGCTTAAAGACCTAAAGCGGATGGTGGGGATCGAAAAGATCATCTATGCCGGTAACCATGGCCTGGAGATAGAAGGGCCTAAGATCAGGTTTGAGAGCCCCATCTCTGCGGGTGCCAGAGGCGCGATGAAGCAGGTCAAGAGTGACCTTGAGAAGAAGCTCTCTAAGGTCAATGGTGTGCTGGTGGAGGACAAAGGGCTTACCCTGAGCGTCCATTACCGCCAGGCAGATGAAGACGATATCCCGCTGATAAAGAATATATTCACTTCAAACACCCAACCTTATGTTACCAGGAGAAAGATTAGGATTACCTCCGGCAAGAAAGTCTTTGAAGTGCGCCCGGCTGCAAAGTGGGATAAAGGTAAGGTAGTTTTATGGCTTTTGGCCAGGGAGCAGTTTGCATCTGTTGCCCAGAATCTAGTTCCTATCTATATCGGCGACGATAAGACGGATGAGGACGCCTTTAAGGTGATCAAGGATAACGGATTGACTATATTCGTCGGGAAACTGCGTAAATCCAGCGCAAAGTATTACCTGAAAAGTACGGCAGAAGTAATCAATTTCCTGAAACGCATCCGGATCATGAATCTGGAGAAGGTAAAGGTTTAATGCGAGGGTGGCGGAATTGGCAGACGCGACAGTTTGAGGGGCTGTTGGGTGCATAACCTATGAGGGTTCAAGTCCCTCCTCTCGCACCAAAATTAAAAAGGGACGCAAAAAGAGCGTCTCTTTTTAATTATTAATTGGGGGATTAGGTTTTGCGCGGCGGTCTCTGACGTAATTGCTTCCTTCAAGCGCTTTGGCAGCTTCCTTTAATTCTGCTCCGATCTCACCTACCTGGGCTAGGTGCTCGATCTTCCTTGATTCGTTCGTAACTACTCCGATCGAAATAGATGCAAGCGGGACCTTTTGTTTAGCGCCCTGACGGTCTCTGGCAAGGATGTAGCCTCTTTCAGCATCGTCCTGATTGTAAAAGGAGGGAGCTGCCTTATCAAAATCAGCGATTACCTCCTCGCATAGCTTATCGACGCTCTTTACATCGGTGATCACCACAAAGTCATCGCCGCCGACGTGGCCGATAAAATCATCGGGTTTTCCTAAACTTTTCGTGGCGCGGATCAGGATACGCGCGGTCTCCCTGATCACCCCATCGCCGCGCTCAAAGCCGTACTTATCATTGTAGGCTTTGAATTTATCGAGATCCACGTAACAGACCGCAAAGAGCGCTTTACTCTCTATCCTGCGCCTTAATTCGTTTATGATCGGGATATTCCCGGGAAGGTGTGTCAGCGGGCTTGCCCCAAGGTCGCGCTCGGTGTGCCTTAAGGTCATGCGCACGCGCGCTAAGAGTTCTTTGGGATCGAAGGGCTTGACGATATAATCATCGGCTCCGGCGTCAATACCCCCTACTTTATCATCGACTTCACCGCTTCCGGTGACCATGATGATCGGCAGGTGGCTCATCAGAATATCTTTTTTGATCCTGCGGCAGACCTCGCGCCCGTCGATCTTAGGGATCCTGTAATCTAAGAGGACGAGGTCCGGATCCTTATCGTGGATCGCCTTAAGCGCCTCTTCCCCGTCCTTAGCTTCGATTACCTCATAACCCTCTTCGGAAAGAGCTGTTTTGATGATATCCCTGATATCCGGCTCATCGTCGACAACGAGTATCCTTATTGCCATAAATTCTCCTTATGCTGCTATAGGTAGGGTGAAGCTGAAAGTGGAACCTGTACCGATTTTACTCTTTACCCAGATCTTCCCCTTATTTGCTTCGATTATGTTCTTGACCAGGGCAAGGCCGAGGCCGCTACCCTTGACCTCCTGGTTTATCGGATTATCATCGCGGTAGAATTCTTCGAAGATCTTCCCCTGGGCCTCCCGCGATATGCCGCACCCGGTATCAGCGATATCTATCTGGATCTGGTCATCCTGACGGCAGCTGCTTACGCTGATCCTGCCTTTTTCAGGGGTAAATTTTATTGCATTGTTGATCAGGTTTATAAAGACGCGCTTTATCTGCGATACGTCGGCCAAGACGCGCAGCGCATCCTTTGTCATATCCGATGAGAACTCTATGTTCTTTTCCTTTAATAGGACTGAGAGGATCTCCATGCTTGCATCAAGGATGTCTTTGATGCTGCAGTCCTGCGCCTTCATCGTCACCCTTCCGGATTCGATGCGCGAGATATCCAGCAGGTCATTGACGAACTGCGAGAGTTCGTCGCTGTGACGGTTGATCTTCTCGAGGCGCGTGCGTACATCCTCGGGGAGCTTCCATTTCTTTGAACTGAGTAATATTGAGGCATAGCCCTTGACCGACGTCAACGGAGTCCTCAATTCATGCGTCACGCTGGATACGAAATCGCTCTTGCGTTTATTGGCCTGTTTAACTTTTTCCAACGCAGCGCTCAATTCCCGGGTGCGCAGCTCGACCTTCTTCTCCAGCTCCTGATGCGCCTTCCAGGTCTGTTCAAAGAGGCGGGCGTTCTCCAGCGCCTGGCTGATCTGGTTTGCCAGGATAGCGATCAATTCTTCATCACCGGCGGTGATCGAGGCATCGGGATCCTGAGTTCCTGCGAACAAGAATCCTTTGCTGCCCTCTTTGGGGAGGATCGGGGAAACAACAAATGAAGTAGCGCGGAATATGTCATTTATCTTATTCTGGATCAGCCGCTCCTTTGTCGAGCCCGAAGAGACGTTCTTTTTAAGTATGGTCAGGTCAACATACATATTCTTATTTGCGTCTATTCCCTTTTTGATCCTTTCGATTTCCTGTTCCGGGTACCCGGATTTAAAGCGCAGCAGGAATTCTTTATTTGTTTCATCCCAGAGGAAAACGCATGCCCGGTCAAATCCCAACTTCTGCAGGTATTCCGGATCAAGCATCTCAAAGACGCGTTCCTCCTCTAACGTTGTGCTGATCTCCTGTGAAACTTTCTGCAGTCCGTAAAGACCGCTTAGCTTTTTATCAAGTTCCCCCTGAGTCTTATTCAACTCGACATCAGTACGGATGATCAGTTTTGCCTGTTCATCCATTTCATCAAGGGAGGTTTTTAGGTTATCGACGGTAGATTGCAGTATTTTAAGCTCGTCCATCTTAAAGACAAGCATTACCACAACGATCACCAGGGCAATAAAACTGAGTAACCCCAGCATATAAATAAAGTATTCGCCGCCCAACATCTTCCTTTATCCTTCCATCGCCAGGATAGTCAGGGTGTGGTTATGGAAATAAGACTTACCCTTGTAACCTATTGCCATTAAAGGCGCCTGCTCGCCGTAGGTGTATATCCCGATCAGGGGCACAGAGGCATCTACTTTTGCTATAATCGTCTCAAGGTCAGATGCCGCATCCCTACCTAATAGTTTATACCTTGCCATAGAGTTAAAAACAAGTAAAAAGTTCGCTTTGTTTACCCCCCCCAGCGCATTAGTTGCCGCTTCCCCGGCGGCCTTAAGGCAGTTGTCTTCTGTTGCGATCATCAGCCTGACTGAGCTGTTTTGAGGTATGTTCCCCTGTAAGATCAAAGAACCGTCTTCTTCTACCGAGATAATATTCCTTAAAAGGCACTCTTTCTCCTGCGGGATGCGTATGCCTATCGGGTAAAGCAGGGAGATCCTTTTGAGTTCTTTTTTTGAGGCAGAGAAATCCCGGCCGAAGTATTCTTCATAAAGATTTATCGCCGGTTTGCCGTCGATCTCATGGACAACATTGCCAAGCGACCTTGTCACCGGGCGCGGTTTACCGAGCATCTTCCAGCCGTGGCCGACGCCTAATCCGAAATTTAGCTTTCCACCCCAGAGTATCGCAGCGCAGGCATTATCTAAAAGTTGCTGGTTGAAATATATCTGTGTTTTAGAGTAACCCAGGGCATCTTGCAGCGAGGCGCCGATCATCGGAAAGCTGCGGCCGAGCCTCTCCTGCAATCCGTCGATGAACTTTGGCCCTTCTTCTACCGGGCTATTGGAGAGCAAAAGAATTAAATCCCGGCGCATTCCGCGCAGGGTGCGAAGTAATCTTTCTCCTAACTCTTCTCCTGCATCCAGTGCGGACCTTTCCTTTATTGTATTGATATAGGCTGTGCTGAAGTATGCTCCGGCGGGAAATTTCAATAGCATCAGGGCCAGCCCATGGTTGAATATGCCCTGCCTTGAGATCACGACCGGGCCGCTGCAGCCTATAATCGGGGTATCCTTTAGCCCAGCAGAGATTATTTTTAAGAGGCCTGTCTCGGCAAGATCTAAGGAGCTAAAGAGTATCGCCAGGTCCGGATTCTCACCACAACTCCTGGTGGCCGAAAGGAGCGCCTCCTGCGCTGCCCGTAAAACATCTCGTTGGCGGCTTATACCGACACCTACCTTGATCGCCATGATAGTGATAGTATATAGATAGAGAGCGCCAGGGTCAATAAAATTATACATTCGCTTCCCAAGATACCCCAGATTAAAAGTAGCCGCTCAGTACCAATTTTCTATAGATTCCCAGGTTACAGAAAATTGGTTGACCGTAGTATAAATTATGATATCATCTTAAATATGAAGATCTTAGAGAAAAATAAAGCGATTGGTTTAAGAAAAAACGGCAAGACTTTCAGTGAGATTTTGCAGGAAGTTCCGGTTACTAGGGGGAGTCTGAGCCATTGGTTAAGGGATATTAACCTGACGAGTAGACAAATTTTGAGGATCCGATATAAAAATGATGAAATAAAGAAAAAATTTATTCAATACAATGCGCTCAAGAAGAAAAGATCGAAAAGCAGCAAAGCGATTATCTTCAAGGATGCAGCCGGGGCGATAAATAACCTGTCGCAAGTAGAGTTGAAATTAGTTGGGATCGCTTTATATTGGGCAGAAGGATGCAATAATTCTAAATGGGGCAGTGTCTGTTTTACGAATTCCGACGCCAGAATGATAAGATTGATGATGAGTTGGTTTAGAAAAATCTGTAAAGTCCCAGAGGAGAAATTCAGGATAAGGGTGCAATGCCACGGCAAGGAGAATGCTGCTAAGGCTCAGGAATATTGGTCTCAAGTTGCTAATATCCCATTGGCACAGTTTACAGCGCCCTATACGAGAGTAAGTCCAACCAGTAAGAAGAAAGTCGGTAATTTACATCCTAACGGCATCTGTAATATTAGGATCTCAGATATCGCGCTTTTGACTAAGATAAAGGGATGGATAAAGGGTTTAGGAGGCGCTATCGTCTAGCCTGGCCTAGGACATTAGCTTCTCAAGCTAAGGACACGGGTTCAAATCCCGTTAGCGCTACTGAATTTGCCATCTATCAAGTGTAGGCAAATTAGTCCCGAGCCTCCATCGTTTAGTTCAAGAGGCGAGGGACAAAATCTAATATTCTTCTTGCAATTAGGGCGATTTTATGTTACAACTTTAATAATACGAGGAGGTTTGATGCGGGAACATCTCGGATTCTTGAAGGTATCCAGCACGGTTGTCAAGACTGCCGCCTGGATTTTTTTGTTTCTCGGCATCATCGGCGGAGTTGCGATTCTACTCGGCCTTGTTCCGGGCAACCCGCGCTGGATGGGAGGGGTAGTTTTAGCGGTTTACGCCTTCTCGTTCTTCTTCTTTTACTTGATCGCAAGGATCGCAGAGTTATTAATAAAGATCATAAAGGAGATTAAGAAAGAATAATCCCAACGGGAGGCAAATGATGCGGCGTCTGACCTTGAGACGATTATAGCAAAAGTAGAT
>JBHPGR010000009.1:0-40443 GCA_042570405.1 Candidatus Omnitrophota bacterium | reverse complement strand
AGATAAAGAAGCAATGCGAGGAGCTAAAAGAGAAGCTCTCCAGCCTGTCGCTGACCATACCCGCCCTGACTCAAGGAGAGGATGAGCTTTACGGCAGTATCGGTGCGGTTGAGATCTGCGCTGCCTTAAAAGACGAAGGACTTGACATCGATAAAGGCTGTATCGTGCTTGCGCAGCCCCTGAAGGCTGTAGGGATCTTCGAGGTACCGGTAAAACTGCATCCTGAAATCAACGCAAAAGTTAAGGTCTGGATAGTAAAGAAATAAGTCATGGGTCCATTAAGAACAGCTAATCCGATATTAGAAAAGATCCCACCTCAGAACCTGGAAGCCGAGATGGCGGTAATAGGTTCTATGCTCATGGATGAAGAGGCGGTCTCCCTGGCCGTCGAGAGCCTGAACAAGAATTCCTTTTATAAAGATGCGCACGCAAAGATCTTTGAAGCGATCTGCAGCCTATATAACGCTAACAAGGCTGTGGACCTGATCACACTCACTAATGAATTAAAGAAGAACATGACCCTCCAGCAGGTTGGGGGAGCAAGCTTCCTGACCGAGATGGTTAATGCCGTGCCCACTTCAGCCAATGTCAGTCACTACATCAATATCGTAAAAGAGAAGAGCATCCTGCGCGCTTTGATCAATAATTCTACGCGGATCATCTCCCGCTGCTACGAAAGCGAGGGGAATATCGATGAGGTAGTAGATAGCGCTGAGCAGCTGGTATTCGACGTGACTGATTCCAAGGCCAAGAGCGGGTATATGCATCTTAAAGAGGTGATCAAGGAGAGCATCGAGAGTATAGATAAGCTATACCAGAAGAAGGCCCATGTAACCGGAATAGCCACAGGCTTTATAGATTTTGATATTAAGACTGCCGGGCTTCAACCGTCAGATTTTATCGTGGTCGCGGGAAGGCCTTCAATGGGAAAGAGCGCCTTTGCCGTGAATATCGCCGAATATGCAGGCGTAATCGAGAAGGTCCCGATAGCGTTCTTTAGCCTTGAAATGTCTAAGGAACAGCTGGTGCAGAGGATGCTTTGTTCGCATGCTAAGGTGGATGCGCATAAGGTCAGGACCGGGTATCTGGCTACCTCTGACTGGCCGCGCCTTACCGCAGCGGCGGGAAAGCTCTCCGAGGCGCCGATATTCATAGACGACACGCCGGCGATCTCGGTGATGGAGCTGCGCGCAAAGGCGCGGCGCCTTAAGGCACAGCAGGATATTCAGCTGATCGTGCTGGATTATATGCAGCTGATGCGCGGCAGGGAGGGCTCGGAGAACCGGCAGCAGGAGATCTCAGAGATCTCGCGTTCGATAAAGGCCCTGGCCCGCGAACTTTCCGTGCCGATCATCGCGATCAGCCAGTTATCGCGCGCTGTCGAGATGCGCTCAGACCACAGGCCTCAGCTTTCTGACCTACGGGAGTCCGGAGCAATCGAACAGGACGCTGATCTTGTAGTGCTGATCTTAAGGGAGGAGTATTACAATCCTACTCCTGAAAACCAGGGCGTTTCAGAGATCATGATCGCAAAACAGCGTAACGGCCCGGTCGGTTCGATCAAATTATCCTTTATCAAGGAATATACCAGGTTTGAGAACATGGCACACTTAGAATAAGTTAGAAGTTACGGGTTGATCTTTGGTTTTGTTCAAAATATAATATGGCACTAATGAAAAGAATTACAGGTTTATTTTGTTTACTATCGATTGTTTCTGCGTTGTTCTTCGTATCTTCCGGCGCGGCCCAAGAAGTGCCGCAAGAAGAGTACACCCCGCCTGCTACTGTCACCTCGATAAAGGTAGAGGGTAATAAAGCGATCAGTACTAACGTGATCGTATCCAAGATGAAGACCCGGATCGGTTCACCTTATCAGGATAACGTGATCAGCGATGATTTAAAGCGTTTATATCTCTTGGGGTATTTCAGCGACATAAAGATCGATACGGAAGATTATAAGCAGGGCCTGCGGGTGATCGTTACCGTAGTTGAGCGGCCGATCATTGAGGAGATCACTTTTACCGGGAACAGGGGCCTGAACATGAGAGAGGATAAGCTTCTGGAGGCGCTAAAGTCAAAGAAGGGCCAGTACCTGGATTACCCGGATCTTGCCGAGGATGTTTCGATATTAAAGAAGATGTATGAAAAGCGCGGCTTCACCGATGCCAGCATAGATTACAAGGTCGATATCGATTCTGAGTCGAATAAGGCTAAGGTTTCCTTTAATGTTATCGAGGACAAACGGATCAGGATCAAGAATATATTTATAAAGGGCAATCTGGCTTTTAGCGACGGCAGGATCCTGCGCCTGATCAAGACAAAGAGGGCGTGGCTTTTTAACCGCGGCGCGCTGAAGGAGGACGTACTTAAAGAGGATATCGAACGCATAAAGGCGTTTTACCAGAGAGAGGGGTTTTCCGATGTGGCCGCAGATTTCGCGACCAGAAGCGATGAAACAAGACCCTTCCTCTACATCACCATAACCATCCGGGAGGGGAAGAAATACCTGGTGGGAAGCGTCAATATCGACGGAAATAAGGAGATGCCGGAGAAGGAGATACTCTCGGTGATCAAGTTCTGCGTTCCCGGCAAAGTCTTTAGCCGCGAGTCGATGGCGCGGGATATCGCAAGTATCCAGGGCGCTTATTTTGACCGCGGTTACATATTCGCCAATGTCAACGAGACAACTTCCCTTAATCCTCACACCGGCCGCGTGGATATAACCTACGGGATCTTCGAGCAGGAAGTGGCATACGTAGATAAGATCAAAGTCAGGGGTAACGTCAAGACCAAGGATATAGTAGTGCGCCGGGAATTAAGGATCAGGCCGGGCGACAGGTTTGACGGTGAGAAACTGCGGCGGAGCAAGGAGAAGCTGAACAACCTGGGTTTCTTTGAGGAAGTCAGTTATGATGTAGAGGGGGGTTCTGCGTCTGATAAGAAGGACCTGGTGGTAGAGGTCAAGGAGTCAAAGACAGGCGCCTTTAGTTTTGGCGGCGGCTACAGCAGTATCGATGAATTTATGGGGTTTGTGGAGATCGAACAGAGGAACTTTGACTGGAAGAACTTTCCTTATTTTACCGGCGCCGGGCAGGACCTTAAACTGCGCGCATCATTTGGCACTGTCAGCCAAGGCTATGTTTTAAGTTTTACAGAGCCCTGGGTCTTTGATTATCCGGTATCTTTCGGGTTTGACCTTTACAAACGCCAGCATGACAGGGAGGAGGACGTAGGTTACGGTTACAGCGAGAAGGTCACCGGCGGCGACCTGCGCCTGGGCAAAGAGATCTCTGATTATCTGAACGTAAATATGATGTATCGTTATGACACGATAGATATCACCGATATAGCGGCGGATGCCAGTAATGACCTGCTAAAGGAGTACGGAGAAAATTCGATCAGCAGCCTAAGTGCGGGCCTTTCATTTGACAGCCGCGATAATGTATTCAATCCCAGAACCGGCAACTTATTAACCGGCAACCTGGAGGGAGCCGGCGGGATCTTAGGGGGAGATAAGGATTTCTTTAAGTTCTTCGGCCGCGCATCACACTTCTTTCCGATGCCCAGGGGTGCCGCCCTTGAGCTGAGAGGAAGGCTGGGCCTGGCGAAACCTTACGGCGATTCTGATGATATACCGTTGTATGAGAGATTTTTCGCAGGCGGCAGTAATACGATCAGGGGGTACCATGAGAGAAAGATCGGCCCTGTCGATTCTTCTTCCAGCGATCCGTTAGGCGGAGAATCGTTGATCGTGGCAAATATCGAATACATATACCCCTTGTTTGATTTCCTGAAGGTTGCTGCCTTTGTTGATACAGGCAATGTCTGGGCAAAGTTCGATGATATCGGTTCCGGCGGGTTTAAATCCGGCCTGGGCCTGGGAGCCAGGGTTAAGACTCCGATCGGCCCGATCAGGGTCGATTACGGTATACCTTTAAATAAGGAGCCCGGGGAGGATGAGAGGGGAAGCGGGCGATTTCACTTTAGTGTCAGTCACGGTTTCTAGTAATCATAATACAAAGGTGAAAGGAGATTCAAAGTCATGGTAAAAAAGGGTGCAATTTTTTTGTCGTTGATCTTAGTTTTTTCTCTGCTTCTTTCCGCAGCTTGCGCATTTGCGGCCGAGAAGTTCGCATATGTCGAGCTGAGCCGGATCTTTAACGAATACCAGAAGACCAAGGATTATGATAAGACCCTCGGCGATAAAGAAGAAGTCTTTACCAAGGAGAGGGATAAGAAGGTGGCGGATATCAAGCAGCTGCAGGATAAGATGAACCTCTTAAGCGACAAGCAGAAGGAAGCAAAGCGGGGCGACTTAGAGGAGAAGGTAAGGGCGCTGCAGGATTACGACCGCGAGAAACAGACCGACCTGCGCAAGGAGTTCAATGAAAAAAGGACCGAGATCCTTAAGGATATCGACAAGGTGATCAAGGATTACTGCAAGAAGGAGGGTTTCACCCTGGTCTTTAACGAGGCGGGCGTGGTTTATAATATTAAGTCTCTGGATATAACCGATAAGATCCTCGAGATATTAAATAAGAAGCGATAGGTAAAGGCGCATGAAACCGGGTAAGACCCTAAAAGAGATAGCGCAGTTTATAGGCGGAGAGCTGATCGGCGATCCTTCGGTGCAGATCACGGGCATTTCGGGGATAAAGGAGGCTGGAGAGGGGGATATTACCTTTCTGGCTAATGAAAAATATCTACCGCTGCTGGAGAAGACGCATGCCTCAGCGGTCATCACTTCGCGCGAACTTGATAAAGCGTCCCGCCCGATAATCCGCACTGATAATCCTTCGCTTGCCTTCGCGAGAATAGTTTCTTTTGTGATGCCTGAGGATGTGGTCATGTCAAAAGGAGTACATCCCAGCGCGGTAATTGGAATTGATGTGTCGATAGGTAAGGGCGCGGCAGTAGGCGCACATGCGGTCATAGAGGACGGAGTACGCATCGGAGATAAGACAGTGATCTATGCGGGGTGTTTCCTGGGGCATCATACTATAGTAGGGAATAATACCCTGATCTATCCTAATGTATCCATCCGCGAGCGTATAACCATCGGTGACCGGGTGATCATTCATAGCGGTACAGTGATCGGGTCGGATGGTTTCGGGTTTGTAAAGGTTGACGGCAAGTACCATAAGATCCCACAGACCGGGACAGTAGATATCCAGGATGACGTTGAGATCGGTTCGAACGTCAGTATCGACCGGGCGCGTTTTGAGAAGACGGTGATCGGGCGGGGGACTAAGATCGACAACCTGGTACAGATCGCCCATAATGTCACTACGGGTGAGAATTGTATCATCGTAGCGCAGGCGGGGATCTCCGGCAGTACTACCATAGGTAAGAATGTGACCCTGGCAGGACAGGTTGGTGTCGTCGGACACATCAAGATCGGTGATAATGCCGTTGTGATGGCCCAGGCGGGGGTGAGTAAATCCATACCAGCCGATACGATGGTCTGGGGTTATCCTGCCAAACCGATAGATAAGGCCAGAAAGATAAATGCCGCAGTTGCTAACCTGCCCAGGCTCTTCCGCAGTGTAAATGAGCTGAAGAAGAAAGTCGAAGAGCTGGAATCCAAAAAAAAGAATAAAACTTAAGCCTCAAGGATGGAAAACCAGAAGACGATCTCAAGGGAGATAGAGCTTAAAGAGGATATTGGCATACATACCGCAGGAAAGGTGCGCGTGAAGTTTAAGCCCGCCGAGCAGGATGCGGGAATAAATTTTATCCGTACCGATTTGCCGGGCGGGCCTGTGATCAAGGCCTGCGTAGGTTCACTCTTATTCCAGGACCGTACCCCCCGTCGTACGTCTATCGGCAGAGACAATATTGAGATCCAGACAGTAGAGCACCTCATGGCAGCCTTGTCGGGATTGGGTATAGATAATATCAACGTGGAGATCGATAACGCCGAATTGCCTCGGCTTGACGGCAGCATTCAGAACTTTGTTCAGACACTGAGGAAGGCGGGAATCAAAGATCAGCCGGGGGAGCGAAGATATTTCTCTCTCCGTGAGCCGGTATTCGTAGAGGAGGCAGGGATATCAATAGTCGCTTTGCCCTGCAAAGACTTTAAGATATCTTATACTTTAGATTACGGGCATCCGCAGCTTGGCCTTCAGTTCATGGAGATAAATTGCAGCAATCATGAATTTGTCGAAGAGATCGCTGCGGCGCGCACCTTCTGTCTTGAAGAGGAGGCGCAGGGGCTTCAGGCGCAGGGGTTGGGCAAAGGGGCCAATCATGAAAACACGCTGGTAGTGGGCAAGTCCGGGGTAATAAAGAATAAGTTACGTTATAAAGATGAATTTATCAGGCATAAAATAGCCGATTTGTTAGGGGACTTGAATGTTTTAGGTTACCCTATCAAGGCGCATATAATCGCTTTGCGCAGCGGCCACTCCCAGAACCTGAAATTGATACGCAAGATCGATTCGCAGAAGAATAAGTATACTGTGAGCATGTCTGGGGCAGCCTTTGCCCTAAAAGGGGAAGGTGAATTAGGTATCGAGGAGATCAAGAAGATCCTGCCGCACCGGCAGCCCTTTTTATTTGTAGACAGGATTACTACCCTTGAAGAGGGTAAGCGCGCAGTGGGGATCAAGAACGTCAGGGCCGATGATTATTATTTCAAGGGGCACTTTCCGGGGAAGCCGGTAATGCCAGGCGTGCTGATCATCGAAGCAATGGCGCAGGTGGGTGGCGTGATGATGCTTTCCCCTAAAGAGAGCCGGGGAAAGATCGCCTACTTTATGGCTGCCAACAATATAAAATTCAGAAGAGTAGTCGAGCCGGGGAGTAAACTTGTGCTTGAGGTGACTGCAGGAAAGATCAAGTCCAGGACCGGCCAGGTATCCGCGCGAGCGCTGGTAGAAGGTAAAGTAGTAGCAGAGGCGGAGCTGATGTTCGCCCTGGCTAAATAAGGACGGTTATGCCGGTTCATCCTACAGCAATAGTCGGAAGCAGCGCAAAGTTAGGCGGTAACGTCGAGATCGGCGCCTATACGGTGATCGGTAAAGGTGTGACTATCGGCACAGGTGTCAAGATCGGTTCGCACTGTGTGATAGAAGGCAATACCTCGATCGGAAAAAAGTGTGAGATATTCACCGGTGCTGTGATCGGGAGTCCACCGCAGGACCTAAAGTATGAGGGAGCTAAGAGCTACCTGCGGATCGGGGATAATAATATCATCCGCGAATATTGTACCTTTAATCCCGGGACAGAAGAGGGCGGCAAGACCATTGTCGGAGATAATAACTTATTCATGGCATATTCCCATGTTGCGCACGATTGCACGGTCGGTGAGGGTTGCGTCTTTGCTAATAATGCTACCCTGGCAGGGCACGTGACTATCGAGGATAATGCGGTCGTCGGCGGATTGGTGGCAATACACCAATTCGTCAGAGTGGGTAAGCTTTCGATAATCGGGGGCTGTTCTAAGGTCGTGCAGGATATTCCGCCATATTCAACCTGCGACGGCCATCCGGCTAAGGTCTATGGCCTGAATCTTGTGGGGCTGCGCCGCCGACGCTTACCAAGAGATGAGATCAAAGCTTTGAGCGCCGCCTTTAAGATATTATTTAATTCCGGGCTGAAGATGAAACGCGCCCTGGAAAAAGCAAAGAAAGAATTAAAACCGGCCGACGGAATAACCTACCTGTTTAAGTTTGTCGAAAGCTCAGAGCGGGGCATCGTCTCCTCCTGCCGCCGAAAAGTAAAAGAACAATAATGCAAAAATTAGGATTGATCGCAGGCAACAGAAGGTTTCCAATCATGGTCGCTGAAGCTGCCAGCAAGAAGGGTGAGCAAGTCGTCGCAGTAGCGATCAGGGGAGAGACATCCGCCTCTATAAAGAAATACGCAGAGAAGGTCTATTGGATAGATTTAAATGAAATTGAGAAAGCCTTTGAGGTGCTGAAGTCAGAAGGGGTATCAAAAGTGATCATGGCAGGTCAGGTCAGCCCGCGCCTACTATTTAGCAGGAAACTAAAAGAGGGCCGCCAGTCCAGTGTTTTGCTTGATAGCTTAAAGGATAAAAAGGCAGATACCATATTAGGGGCTGTCGCTGTTAGGTTAGAGAAGGAAGGGCTGGAGGTCCTGGATTCTACCATTTTTCTCAAGGATTCGTTAGCGAAGAAGGGGGTGCTTACCAGGAAGCAGCCCAGCCCGCAGGTGCGGGAGGATATAGATTTTGGATTCGACCTAGCAAAGTCAGTCGCAGCCTTAGATATCGGCCAGACGGTAGCAGTTAGAAGTAAGGTGATCGTGGCGGTAGAGGCTTTCGAGGGCACTGATAATCTTATAAAGCGCGCCGGAAGGCTAGCCAGGGGAGGGATCACCGTAGTCAAGGTAAGTAAGCCCAGGCAGGATATGCGTTTTGATGTGCCTGTGGTCGGAATCAAGACGATAAAACAACTGGCCAAGGTAAAGGCAAAGTGCCTTGCGATCGAAGCGGATAAGACGCTTCTGATAGACAGAGAAGATTGCATCAGCCTGGCTGATAAGAAGGGGATCTCGGTAATTGCGTTATAGTTATGCGCTATATTTACGGACCGGTAAAATCACGCCGTTTAGGCCTCTCCTTGGGGCTTGCCCTCACCCCTTATAAGACCTGTAGTTTCTCCTGCATATATTGCCAGCTTGCTCAGACTAAAGATCTCACCCTCGAAAGAAAAGAGTATATCCCCCAGCAGGATATCCTCTCTGAGTTAAACGCCTGGCTGCAGAATAATGCGGAGCTTGCAAAGCAACTGAATTATATCACTCTTTGCGGCCCGGGAGAACCGACCCTGAATCTGGGGATCGGCCGGCTGATCGCGGCGATCAAGAAGGCTTACCGGAAGCCTGTAGCGGTGATCAGCAATGCTTCACTTTTTGGTTTTGCCGGGGTGAGGAGAGAGTTGTTGGGGGCGGATTTAATCGTTCCTTCACTTGATGCGGCAAGCGAAGAGATCTTCCGCAAGGTAAACCAGCCGGTCAAAGAGATAAGGTTGGAGGATATAGCGGCAGGTTTAGTCGCTTTGCGCAGAGAGTTTAAGGGTAAGATCTGGCTTGAGGTGATGCTGGTCAAGGGCGTCAACGATGACCTGCGCCAGATCAAAAGGCTTAAGAAGATCATAGACCAGATAAACCCGGATAAGGTGCAGATAAATTCTCCGGTGCGCACGGCTGCAGGACGAAATTTAGCCTCGGTAGGCAAAACCAAACTTGAGAAGATCAAAGCGATCCTGGGCGAAAAGGCCGAGATAATATAGTTGCGCCCGTAGCCTAATGGATAGGGCACCAGTCTTCGGAACTGGCTATTAGTGGTTCGACTCCACTCGGGCGCATTGTTAAATTGGATGTTGCAGGTTCTCCCGCTTTTTCAAAGGTATAGCCGGCGGGATTTCGCCACAGAAATAGCTGGCGGGGCTCAAGACTCCTGCTGGGCGCACAGAAAATTTGATGGACGGAGCTGGGCGTTGCAGGTCCGACTCCTGCCAGGCGCATTCCTTAAAATTATGGATATAGCAGCTTTAGTAATCCTGATATTATTTAATATAGCCGGTTTTGTGCTGATATTTTTTACTACCTTTGGCACGCTGATCATACTTGCCGGTTCGGTTTTGTACGCTATGCTTACGGGTTTTTCTTCACTCTCTTTTAAGTGGCTGTTGATACTCGCCGCGCTTTATCTTCTCGGCGAGATTCTCGAATACGTGTTGATCATTGCCGGGATAAAGAAGTTTGGGGCCTCCAATAAGGCGATCATCGGGGCATTGCTGGGCGGGATAATCGGAGCTGCTGCGGGAGTGGCCTTGTTAGGCATAGGTGTCTTTATCTCGACCATCTTAGGAATATTTTTCGGAGTCTTTTTAGTCGAATTAGTATCGCACAGGGACCTGGTCAGGTCTGCAAAGGCGGGCGCCGGCGGTGTCTTAGGCCGGGTCTTATCTATCGCCGCCAAGGTGCCGGTTGCCCTGGGTATGTTTTTCGTCCAGTATAATTTTATCTACCGCTAGCATATTTCGGCCGTTTAGCCATCGGGAAATAGAGTCACAACTATAAGGGAGAGATAATGCAAAAGGTTGCGCTTATAGCAGCAATTGTATTGCCTTTGTGGAATATACCGCTGATCGTAAGGATCGTAAAAAGGAGATCTTCTAAAGATATCAGTTTATACTGGGTATTAGGTGTATGGACATGCTTTTTATTAATGGCGCCCGACGCCTTTCGTTCCGCGGATATCGTCTGGCGCGCTTTTAATATCATGAATCTTATACTTTTCACTGCGGTAGTGATTACAGTTTTAGTCTATCGTAAAACAGGCAGATAGTTTTTCCCTCACCATAAAACACATATTGCAAATCTGACTTTTTTGAGTTAATATATTCAGGTATAATCAGTTAAGAAAAGGGCTATTAGCTTAACTGAATAAAGGATGTTAAATCTCTCCGATAATATGGTATACTTTAACCAGGGAGGAAGAGCGGGAGAGGGTGATGGAAGAGCATAAGCCGAGCATACTGGTCATTGACGACGAAGAGGACGTTCTTTATTGTCTAAAGAATTACCTCGGCCGTAAAGGATATACTATAGACGGCGCCTTAAGCGGAGAAGAGGCGCTTAAAAAACTATCCGATAAGAACGCAGATCTGATCCTGTTAGACGTCGTTATGCCGGGCCTTAAGGCTACGGAGGTAGCTAAGGTTATCAGAGAGAAGTATCCGATTACAAAAATCATAGTCGCTACCGCCTTCCCTAAAGAAAGCGAAGTATTTAAGATAAATAAACTCATGGATGCCCTGCTTCTTAAGCCTTTCAGGCTGGCGGGCCTACTCAGGAAAATAAGGGAAGTAATCGAGCGGCCGGAGGGCAGTACAGATGCCGCAGAGTTAGCTACGGAGACAGAAACAAGATTGTTATTTTTGAAGGCAAAGCTGCTTTTTGTGGAACCTTCGTTTGAAGTCTATGAATTTCTGCACCGGTTTTTAAAAAAGTTAGTCAAACGGGGGCAATATTATGAATTAGACTTGGCCACAGATGAAAAAGAGTTGAAAAGGAGATTGAAATTTTCCAAACCGGATATAGTGATCTTTGAGCAATCGTATCTAGACCAGCTGGATCCGGAAGTACCTGCCAACATCCTGCTTAATTCCAAAAGGACGCGCGAAGTAATATCCTTTGATCTGGCTAGCGCTGTGAAGGATCAGGAACAATTAGATTCGTTTTATCATCAGATCCGAAAACTCTGCATCAAAAACGGCCTCGTAGAGATAAAGTAATCTCAGTATACCACGCATAAATCAGTATGCTTTTTAACGTAAAGGAAAAGCGATGAAGTGGATTTCGCATATAATAGCCCGAGAAATAGGCATCTTGTTGATTATCAGCTTGCCTCTTTCGCTGTTAAATTTTTATGCGTCTTACATCTTTGGAAAAACACATGAAGAGTTAACGCTAGGAAAATATTATAATGATTTGCAAATGATCTTACCAAGCATCTTTTTCATATATTGTCTTTTCTTTTTTGTTCGTTTACTTATTCGGTTTTCCAAGAACAGAAGGAAGGGGTAGCAGCGGCAATCTATCAGGAAAAAGCAAACAGGCCTTTTTCGTATAATAAATCACTTATTGCAAATCCCTCCTTTTTAAGTTAAAATATTCAAATACAATCAGTTAAGAAAAGGGCCATTAGCTCATCCTTCGATTCCACTCAGGATTTCGCTAATGATTATAATTAAATCAGGGCCATTAGCTCAATCGGTAGAGCAGGACACTCTTAATGTCAAGGTTGAAGGTTCGATTCCTTCATGGCCCACCATTCCCCGCAGCAAGCGAATAATAGATGGCTGCTCGGGATAGCCCCGAGTTTAATTCGTATAGATTTCAGAAGCGAGGGGCCGATTCCTGTGAAAAACTACGAGATCCTGGAGCACACGGCTGATATCGGCATCAGGGTAAAAGCAGGCGATGTGCAGGGCCTCTTTAAAGAGGCGGCGCTGGCTATGTTCGATATCATGGCCGAAAGACAGGGGCCAGACGCAAAAGGCATGCACGTCGCGATAGAAGTGAAGGCGGATGACCTGCAAGAGCTTTTTGTAAACTGGCTGAATGAACTCCTCTCCCTATCCGCAGTAAAAGAGCTGATCTTCACAGATTTTCAGATAGAACAATTCGATGATAAGAGCCTGAAGGCAAAGGCTACAGGGAAAGATTTGAAGAATTATAAAGTAAATACCGAGATCAAGGCAGCCACCTATCACGGGTTAAAGATCGAAGAGGCTGGCGGGGACCGGAAGGCAGAAGTAATATTCGACGTCTGAAACCATGCAGGGACATTTAGAGAAGATCGACGATTATCGCTGGCGCATACCTAAGAGCTACAAGGACGGGATGCGCGTGCCGGGGATCATTTATGCGGATGAGAAGTTGATCAAGGATATCCGCTGCGATAAAGCACCGGAGCAGGTAGCGAATGTCGCATTCCTCCCGGGAATAGTAAAGGCATCATTGGCGATGCCGGATATACACTGGGGGTATGGTATGCCCATTGGCGGCGTAGCGGCAACAGATATTGATAACGGAGGAGTTGTAGGGGCTGGCCTTGTGGGTTATGATATAAATTGCGGCGTGCGGATGCTTAAGACTAACCTAGAGTTCGATGAGGTAAAGGATAAGATAAAGGACTTGATCAGTGTGCTCTTTTCAGATATCCCTTCCGGCGTCGGTTCCAAAGGCGATATCCGCATCAGTGAGAGGGAGGAGAGAGAGCTTTTAGTCAAGGGCGCTCGGTGGGCGGTAGAGAAGGGATTCGGGACAGAGAGTGATCTGGAGTGTACCGAGGAGTATGGAGCAATTCAGGGCGCAGATCCTGACGCAGTATCAGATCGGGCCTATAAGAGAGGGAAGGCGCAGTCCGGTACATTAGGGTCAGGGAATCATTTCTTGGAGGTCCAGGTGATCGACGAGCTCTGTGACCGCGACCTTTGCGACAGCTTCGGCCTTACCCTGGGCCAGGTCACGGTGATGATTCATTCCGGGTCGCGGGGTTTTGGCTATCAGGTCTGCGATGAATACACAAAAAGCATGATCCGCTGCCTCTTGAAGTACGATATCAATGTTCCCGACCGGCAGTTGGCCTGCGCGCCGGTTGAGTCAGCGGAGGGTAAAGCTTATCTTGGAGCGATGAGGTGCGCGGCAAATTACGCCTGGGCAAACCGCCAGTGCCTGATGCACCTTACGCGTTTGGCTTTTGAGAGAGTCTTTGCCAGGTCCTGGCAGAAGATGGGTATGGAACTTATTTATGACGTTGCGCACAACATCGCTAAGATCGAAAAACACGCAGTAGCCGGCAAGGAGAAGAAGTTATGCGTGCACAGGAAGGGGGCGACGCGCGCCTTTGGCCCCGGGCACCCTGCATTACCAGAACGGTACAAAAAAACGGGCCAACCGGTGATCATACCGGGAGATATGGGCAGGAATTCCTATCTTTTAACCGGCACAGAGAAAGCGATGCAGGAGACCTTTGGCAGCACCTGCCACGGGGCGGGGCGGCTAAAATCCCGCACTGCCGCATTGAAGAGCGTGAATACGAATGCGCTATTGAAAGAACTGGCTTCAAAGGGTATAATTGTAATGGCTTCGGGCCGCGGCACTATTGCCGAGGAGGCGCCGGAGGCCTATAAGGATGTAAATGACGTGGTGGATGTTGTGCACAAGGCAGGTATCTCTAAGCGCGTCTGCAGGATGCGGCCGCTGGGGGTTATAAAAGGATAAGGATCAATATGCTGGATGTAAAATTTATAAGAGAAAATACGGATGCGGTAAAGAAGGCGATCAAGGAACGCGCTCTGAAAACCGATCTTAATGGCCTGCTTAAGGCGGATGATTCCCGGCGTGTGATCATTAACGAGCTTGAGGGGTTGCGCGCGCAGAAGAATAAGGCGAATGACGAGATAGCCATCCTCTTAAAAGAGAAGAGGGATGCTTTGCCTAAGATCTCTTCGATGAAGTCGATCTCGCAGAAGATCGATAAACTGGAGGAAGATTTTAAAGCCGTAGAGGCGATCTTGAATAAATTGCTTTTGGATATACCCAATGTCCCGCACAGCTCAGTGCCGGTCGGCGATGAATCCAAGAAGAAGGTCATACGCACCTGGGGGAAGGCGCCGAAATTCGATTTTGAACCGGCGACACATGTCCAGCTTGCCCAGCGCCTGGATATAATAGATTTTAACCGCGCTACAAAGATCAGCGGCACAAACTTCGTACTTTACAAAGGGCTAGGAGCGAGGCTGGAGCGGGCGCTGATCAATTTTATGCTTGACCTGCACACAAAAGAACATGGCTACACCGAGATCTTCCCGCCGTTTTTGGTTAACCGCGCTTCAATGACCGGCACAGGACAGCTCCCAAAATTAGAAGAGGATATGTACCACTTGAAGGACGATGATCTTTTTCTGATTCCTACGGCAGAGGTTCCGGTGACGAATATCTTCCGAAACGAGATCTTGGATGAAGCAATGCTTCCGGTTTATTATACCGCCTACACCGCGTGTTTCCGCAGGGAGGCCGGTTCCTACGGCAAGGATACAAAGGGACTGATCCGGGTGCATCAATTTGATAAAGTCGAGCTGGTAAAATTCGTAAAGCCGCAGGATTCCTATGAGGAATTAGAGAAGCTTCTTGAGGATGCTGAGAGCGTATTGCAGGCCTTGGGCCTTGCATACAGGGTGGCGATCCTACCGACCCAGGACTTAAGTTTTGCCGCCAGTAAATGCTATGATTTAGAGGCCTATGCCCCGGGGATCGATAAGTGGCTTGAGGTATCAAGCTGCAGCAATTTCGAAAGCTTCCAGGCGCGCAGGGCGAATATAAAGTATAGACCGAAGACTGAAGACCGAAGACTGAAGACCGAATATGTACATACACTGAACGGTTCCGGGATCGCGCTGGCGCGTACAGTAATCGCGCTCTTAGAGAATTACCAGCAGAAGGACGGTTCAATACTGATTCCGGAGGCCTTAAGGCCGTATCTTGACGGCTTGACTACGATCACCGTCAATCCTGTGCGTAAGCTTAAGGATCGATGAAAAATAAAAAATCTCATGATAAAGAAGAAGCCAGGCCGGACGTAATAAGAGGCTGGCGCAGGGAAAGAAGCGATGACCTGACCAGGCAGCCTCGGAGGCCCGGCAGGTTGTTTGGCCTGATCAAGTTTATCATAGGGATTTGCGTTCTGCCTTTTGTTTATTCGTCCTCTGTCGCCTTCCTGTGTCAGTTAAACCTGCTTGCAGCACCGCTGCGCAGCTTTTTTTGGTCGGGGACAGCAACATTTTTGATCATATATCTTTTTGTTTTCGAGCCGGTAGGCATATATTACCGGGGATTCAGGTTCCTCGAGGTAATCTTTACTTTTTTCAGCCCGCTCTTGAAGGTCGCTCCCTATGTGTTGCCGGTTTACAGTATTTTGATATTCGCAGGCTACGCCTGGTATGCCGGGCTGCCAAGTGCGAGGAATCTCGATACCTGGTTTTTATTCCTTTTTGCCTTTAGCCTTACACTGCACCTGGTCTTGGGTGCAAATCAGGTGCGCTCCAGGAAGGAAGGTTTTTTAAAGTCTGATTATATATTCGGATTTTCCGTAGTTTATATCACTGCATTGATTATAGCTGTCGCCTGCTTGAACGTATTCTTTAAGAATATCTCTTTTATCCGTTTCGTTGAGCAGGCATCCAGCGAGGGTCAGGGTATTTTTGCGGCGGTATTCGGACAACTATTTTAAGAGTGGTGATTAGCTGTGGTTCCGGAGGCGTGGCAGAGCGGTTGAATGCGGCGGTCTTGAAAACCGTTGTGGGTTTACGCCCATCGAGGGTTCGAATCCTTCCGCCTCCGCCATAATGCATTCTCAGTACCACTGGAATAACAGGGTTAAATCAGAAAGGGGGTGACTAGATGTTAACAGAGATTACGGTCTTTGAGGCGATGCGAGTAGCTTATTACTCGATGAGCCCGTTGTTCTTTGTGCTTGGCCTGATCCTTTTGTTCACCGGGATTGAAGGATATACCCGGTTGGAAGATGTCCTGGCTAAAGAGCTAGGCGGGATCAAGAGAAGGGTGATACCAAAGCTTGAAAAGAACAATTATGCATTGCATCAGGTCCTATTGAAGGGAAAGATAGGTATTGGCGTGCTTTGTATTGCCTTTTCTTTGCTGCTCTTCTTTTTTCTAAGATAAAGACGCTTTAGATTTCCGGAGAGTTGTCAGGGCGGTCCAGGGGTAAGTCTCGCCTCATTAGGCTATTTGATCTAGGGCGAAAGCCCCTTGAGGTTTAATATCTCTGAGCGGGAAAAATCGTTGCTTCTCGGAGGATTGCCAGAGCGGTCCAATGGGGTAGCCTTGAAAACCGCTGAGGGCTTTAGTCAACAGGTGAGTTCGAATCTCGCTTTCACCGAAAAGAATAACTGGATTCAATCAGAGAGGAGGTGTTCAAATGGTAGGAGGGTTTACAGTTTTTGACATGATGCGAGTAGCTTATCACTCGATGAGCCCGGCTCTCTTTATACTCGGCCTGGTGCTTTTGGTCGTCGGCCTTGAAAGATACAACAGGCTGGAGCAGGTCCTGGCAAAGGAGGGCGGAATCAGAAGAAGGGTGATACCTAAGCTTGAGACAAATACTTATGTTTTTCACCAGCGCCTGTTAGAGGGTAAGATGCTAATCGGCCTGCTTTGTATCGTCTGTTCAGGGGTATTCTTCTTTTTTCTAAAATAAGAGCAGTATAAATTTCTGGAGAGACCCAGAGCGGTTAAATCCCTCGTTTCGTGCAACAGTATAACTGAGCCTCGGGGTAAGTGCGGGGGTCTTGCGACAAGAGCGAGGGTGAGGGAGTCGCGCAGCTATAGATTCATCGGGGAAAACCGGATATTTGAAACTTAATTGATGGAGGCGTCGCATAGCTGGTTGAGTGCACCGGTTTCGAAAACCGGAGGAGCTGTAAGGTTCCCGGGGGTTCGAATCCTCCCGCCTCCGATTTCTTTAGTTTAGCGGCAGGATTTAACGGTTCAAAAATACGAGGAGAGGTCGCGTAGTGGCCGAGCGCGCGTGTTTGGAGTACACGTAATCCGCAAGGGTTCGAGGGTTCGAATCCCTCCCTCTCCGCCATCTTGCCGTCTCCGACGGCAAAAGGCGGATGCCGAAACCCTATTAATTTCCAGTAATGAAAAATTCGAGAGAAGGGGGCCTGTAAATGGAACAGGAAAGGATCCAGATCGAAAATGAGATTCTTGAAGGTTTGACCGGGAAGGTATCGCTGCTTGATGATCCCGATACCAAGCGCGGGGTGATCTTTGAGGCGTTCCTTAATGTGTGTAATTCCGCCCGTTGCAAGCGTTTCATAAAAGGCACTAAGGGGCTTGAGCTGGAGAGTTTCTTTGAGGATTTCCTCTCATACGGAATAATCGATGAATTCCTCGCTGACCCGGAGGTAGAGGATATCATGGTCAATTTCCTCTCACCCGTATATATCCATAAGACGAGAATCGGAATGGTCAAGACCAAGAAGCGCTTTGGCTCGCGCGATGAGCTGGACCTTTTCATAAAGAAACTGATCATTTTTTCAGGGAGAAAAAATATAAATAAGATCAATAACGTCGAGCTTTTAGATGTAAAGGGCAGGGCCAATATCGTATTTTCTCCTTTCGGAGCGCAGATAACGATCACCCGGGCG
The DNA here is from genome assembly GCA_042570405.1 of Candidatus Omnitrophota bacterium. Classification (GTDB taxonomy): domain Bacteria; phylum Omnitrophota; class Gorgyraeia; order Gygaellales; family Profunditerraquicolaceae; genus JBHPDM01. The sequence goes on along the minus strand of JBHPGR010000009.1, from coordinate 22,726 downwards.
AAAGAGCGCCCCTTGAGCATCATCGATCTGGTTGAAAACGGGACTTTAAATGTCGATCTGGCGGCGCAGTTCTGGCTTTACATGGAGGGCCTGGGCGTGCGGCCTGCGAATATCATCATCGGAGGCGGCCCGGGAGCGGGAAAGACCACGCTATTAAACGCGCTTTTCAGTTTCATCCCCTCGAAGGACAGGATAGTAGTGATCGAGGATACGCTGGAGCTGAACACCGACCTGGAGGAGAACTGCTCGCGCCTTGAGAGCGATGAAGACATAAGCCTGGCAGATCTGGTGAAAAACTCTCTGCGTATGCGCCCGGACAGGATAATCGTCGGTGAGGTAAGGGGTATTGAGGCGCAGGACCTGATGACTGCGATGAATATCGGCAAATACTGTATGGGGACACTCCATGCATCTACGGGACGTGAGATGATCATGCGCCTTACCAATGAACCGATGAGGGTCCCCGAGACGCTGATAAACCTTGTGGATGTCTTTGTGATCATGCGCCGCTACAAGACAGACGGCCAGATCAAGCGCGTAGTAGGAGAGTTGGTTGAGACCGCCGGAATGGAGAAGAAGACCGTGCTTTTATCTTCACTATGGTCTCATGATCTTGCCACGGCCGAATTCAAAGAGTCTGCGGTCAGCAGCGTCTACAGGGACAGGCTCGCCCAGGTCAGCGGCAGATCCGGCAAAGAGATTATCGTTGAGCTGAATCTGCGTAAAAAGATCATCAAGGGGATGCTTGAGAAGGGCATAAAGGATATTAATAAAGTGCATGATTTCTGCCGTAAGTATGCCTGCAAGCCGGAAGAGGCAATAAAAGAAATAGGTTTAAAGAAGTAGGGATCATTGCGCCCATAGCTTAATCCCGCAAAAAGCGTGCGGGACTTCGCCCCGAAAAACCCGGGGCTCGTTGGTTATATGTGTTAAGCTATGGTCGTTGATAAGTTATAGATGCGCCCATAGCTTAATCCCGCAAAAAGCGTGCGGGACTTCGCCCCGAAAAACCCGGGGCTCGTTGGTTATATGTGTTAAGCTATGGTCGTTGATAAGTTATAGATGCGCCCATAGCTTAATTGGATAGAGCACCAGCCTACGGAGCTGGGTGTTGGTGGTTCGAATCCACCTGGGCGCACCACTTCCCGCTAAATGACTGCTATCCACACTAAATACATGAAGCAGGCGCTTAAGGAGGCGCAGAAGGCCCGCGAGGAGGATGAAGTCCCAATAGGGGCGGTGGTCGTTTACAGGGGGAGGGTGATCGCCCGCGGCCATAACCAGGTAGAGCGCCTGAAGGATCCCACTGCCCACGCCGAGATGGTCGCTTTGACCTCGGCGGCCAATTACCTGAATACAAAGTGGTTGAACGGCGTATCCATGTATGTTACAATTGAGCCCTGCAGTATGTGCGCCGGGGCTTTAGTCCTGGCCAGGATCAAGCACCTGGTCTATGGCGCAGATGACCCCAAGGGCGGGGCGTGCGGGTCAGTAGCGGATATCACAAATAATAAGAAGCTGAACCACCGCATAAAGGTAAAAAGGGGTATTTTACAGGAGGAATCAGCTTCTTTGTTAAAGGAGTTTTTTAAGAAGAAGAGAAAGAAACGAGATCCTTCGCCCGCGGAAGGAGATAAGGCGGGCTCAGGATCCAAAATTTCCGGATAGTAATAGCTTGAAATTTTGGAGAGGTGGCTGAGTGGTCGAAAGCAACTCACTGCTAATGAGTTGTCCCGGGAAACTGGGACCCTGGGTTCAAATCCCAGCCTCTCCGCTGACTTTTTCCGATAAGGAAAAAGTCAGCGGATGCCGTACTTAATATCAGGAAGAGGTCAAGGATGAAGAAAAGAATTATTATTCTTGTAGCGATTGGTTTATTATTATCCTTTAGCAGTGGGTTTGCCGGATGGCAGGATAAACCGGAACTCCAATGGCAGCAGCTTTACCGTTATGATCGTGCCGACGACGATCACCAGCTTTATACTAACCGCATATCTTCTGCATTTACTTATCTCGATGATCAGAAGAATCCGCTCTTTAAGGTCACGCCCTTCTTTGAGATCAGGAGGAATATCGACGTTGACCTCTGGGAGAGAAAAGAGCTGGGTGTTGAGGTGGGTAAGGATATCTTCGACTGGCTCTATATCGGGGAGGCGATACAGGGGGTCTGGATGAACGAGGATTACCGCGATTACCGTAATTACGAGAAGAGGGATTACGCGGAATCCGAGACCAGAGTCCTTCTTAGACATGATATTTTTTCGGGTGAGAAAATGAAACTTAAAGGTTTCATGCTGAATGAATTTATCTATGACTTTGACGACAATGAAGGCTTACGCAATGAAGTAGTAATAGGCTTGATCATGCCGATCGGTCAATATATCGAGGGGGGGATCAACTGGAGGCATATCGACCGCATCCATTATTACGATTCCGATACAGTGGAAGCTTCCGCAACGCTAATATTTTAAAGAATGGCTTATATAGTATTTGCATTAAAGTGGCGGCCGCAGAATTTTGAGGAGATCGTCGGCCAAAAGCAAGTCGTGGCGACTCTCAAGAGCGCTTTAGAGATGGGCCGCACTGCCCACGCCTATATCTTTGCCGGGCCAAGGGGCGTAGGAAAGACATCTACGGCCAGGATCCTGGCAAAGGCGCTTAACTGTCAAGAAGGCCCCACTGCAAAGCCCTGCCTTAAATGTTCAGCCTGTCGCGAGATCGCTGATGGCCGCAGTATCGATGTGATCGAGATAGACGGCGCTTCAAACAGGGGCATCGATGAGGTAAGGACCCTGCGCGAGAGCGTGAAGTTTGCTCCTATAGGCGGTAAGTCAAAGATCTACATCATCGATGAAGTGCACATGCTGACCACAGAGGCCTTTAACGCGCTGCTGAAGACCCTTGAGGAGCCGCCGCCATTTGTTAAGTTTATCTTCGCTACTACCCAGCCGCAGAAGGTCATCCCTACGATCCTTTCGCGCTGCCATAGGTTTGATTTCCGGCGTATTTCGGCTATGGAGACGGTGGCGCAACTTGAGAAGATCGCCGCGGCAGAAAAGGTAAAGGTGGACAAGGAGGTGTTCTTTGCTATCGCCAGGGCAAGCGACGGTTCTTTAAGGGATGCTGAGAGCGTACTCGACCAGCTGGTCTCTTTTTCTAAGGGTAAAGTCTCTTTAAATGATGTTGTTTCGATGCTAGGCCTTATTGAGCAGGAGGCGCTCTTTGAGATAACAGATAAGATCACAGAAAAGGACGCGCAGGGCGCGTTGGGATTACTGAATAGTATCATCGATGAGGGCAAGGATACCGGAGTCTTCCTTAAGAACCTGATCGAGCACTTCCGTAACCTGATGATCGCCAAGGTCTCTAAGGGCGACCCGAAACTGATAGATCTGCCCGATGAGCTGCGCCAGAAGCTTTGTCAGCAGGCCGAAGCTTTTAGCCTTGAGGAATTATTTGTTGCTTTTAATACTTTAGTGGGTGCACAAGGCAGAGCAAGGAGATTGGATTCTCTGCGCATACCCTTAGAGGTCGGCTTAATTAAATTGATCCATGATAAGAAAGGCCAGGCTAACCTTGAGCCGCCGCTGCGAACAGCGAAGAAAGATCATATAAAGCCTCAAGAGAAGAAAAGGCCTGAGGCGAATAATCTGCCGGCTCGCGTACCTAAATCAGAACCTGAGCCGGAAAGAATAGATCCTGTCTCCCGGATCTCCCTAGAGCAGGTAAAAGAGGTCTGGCAAAGCATTATTGAAGGATTGAGCAGGGTAAAGATGTATCTTTCGACTTACATCAGCGATGGCGTCCCGGTAAAGGTGGAGAATAATATCCTGACTATATCATTCCCGAAAAATTATTCATTGCATAAGGAGTCCCTTGAGAATAAGGATAACCGTGCGATCGTGGAAAACGTATTATCGGAGGCATTCAGCACTAAGATGCGGGTGAATTTTACCCTCTCTAAGGAAGCGGCGGCTCCTGCGACAGAGAGCGCGCAGGATAATCCTCTTATCCAGTCCGCCGTAGATGCATTTAAGGCAAGAGTGATCAGGGAGTGAGTAATGTCGTCTTACACCGAATCAATAGAGAAGTTGATCGAAAGATTGAACAAGCTCCCCGGTATCGGCAGGCGCAGCGCCGAGAGGATCGTCGGATACATCCTGGGAACGCCTAAGGAGGAGGTCAAGAGCCTTGCCCAGGCGATATACCGCATAAAGGAGAGCGTGCACTTCTGCCGTCTCTGCAATAACTTGAGCGAGCAGGAATTATGCAGGATCTGTCAGGATGATCGCAGGCAGAAGGATTTGGTCTGCATAGTAGAAGAGCCCAGCGATATCATCGCAATAGAAAAAGCCGGAAATTTTCACGGACTCTACCATGTACTTTTAGGTTGTATTTCACCTCTGGAGGGCAAAGGGCCGTCTGACATAAAGATCGACAGCTTGATCAACCGGATCAAGCATGATAATATAAAGGAAGTGATCGTCGCTACAGACACCGATACCGAGGGTGAGACTACGGCGATGTATCTTACGCAGTTGATCAAGCCAATGGGCGTGAAGCTGACGCGGATAGGGGTAGGTATCCCGGTTGGTTCAAACCTTGATTATGCTAATTCATCGACGCTATCCAAGGCGATGGATGCCCGGCGCGAAATCTGATCCATGTAGCTCCCTAGTGTTTTGATGAATTAGGAATTTAGAGTTTTGTTCTTTGATTTGATCCCCCGTAGCTCAGTTGGTAGAGCGAGTGGCTGTCAATGAGGCCCAAGCTTATGGAGCGTAAGCGAACATAAGCTTGTTGACCGAATTGACTCCGAATTCTGGCCCAAAGGATTCCGAAGGAAACCGACGGCCGTTTAGAATTCGGAGTCATTGATAGGCAGCTTCCACGGGAAACCGTGGTTGAAAAAGCAGGAGAATTGTCCACTTACGCTGAAATACTTACGTTTTCAGCTTCAGTGGATCCTGAGGAGCCAATAATCGCAAATTGGCGACGAAGGACTGGAAGCCCTTATATAAGGGTAATCAGCAGCCGAGCCCCGCCTTTGGCGGGGAAGGTTCAGAGACTATGCACCTGCTGCCTAAAGCGAAAGCTATGGCAAAGATATAGTCCACTTCCGAAAGTAATTTCGGGTCAAGTGTAACCACCAGGTCCGTGGTTCGAGTCCACGCGGGGGAGTTTTAATTTCTAACCCGTTGTGATATAATGTATCGCAACGGGTTTTTTCTTGATGTTGATAGCATAACTAAAAAGAAAAATATGAAAATTGAAATTCTCGGGATGGGATGCCCTAAATGTAAAATGCTTTACGAAAACGCAAAGAAAGCAGTTGAAGAAAAAGGCGTTCAAGCAGAAGTTGTCAAAGTTGAGGATATGGATAAGATTACAGAATATGGTGTTATGATGACGCCTGCTCTTGCTATCGATGGTGTCGTCAAATCATCAGGGAAAGCTTTATCAGCAGAGGAGATTAAAAAATGGCTATAAAGCGCTTTCTCGCACCAATCATTTTAATGACATTGTTAGTAATAGGCACAGCGAGGGTGTTTGGTGCTGATGTTAAGATAATCGCTTATTATTTTCATGGCAATGCCCGTTGTGTGACTTGTCATAAGATGGAGCAGTATACAAAGGAGGCAATTGAAGAAAACCTTAAAGATGAACTGGCTAATGGCCTACTTGTCTTTAAGGCAGTAAATGTTGAAGAAAAGGAAAATGAGCACTTCGTAAATGACTATCAGCTCTACACCAAAACTCTCATCATTTCGTATGTCGAAGATGGCAAAGAAACACGGCATAAGAATCTTATAAAGATATGGGAATATGTAAGAGATAAAAAGAAGTTCTTTAGCTATGTCACAACTGAAATCAATGGTTACTTAGGGGATATTCAGGAATGATTGAAATTATGCTACCATTAGTCTCTGCGTTTTGGTTTGGCATTTTAACTTCTATAAGCCCCTGTCCTCTTGCTACAAATATAGCAGCTGTATCATTTTTATCAAAAAGAATTAATCATCCAAAACAAGTATTGCGATCAAGCATCGCTTACACCATCGGGCGTATGCTTACCTATGCCGTATTAGGGGTTATTATTATAACTTCATTAGCAAGCGTTCCTGTAACAGCCAATTTTTTGCAAAAGTATATGAATAAAATATTAGGCCCTGTTTTATTTATTGTTGGATTGCTTCTATTAGATGCTATAAAGTTTAATATTCCAAGTCTTTCAATATCTGGAGATAAACAAACTGCATTAGCCGAGTCAGGGGTAAAGGGTTCTTTTATTCTCGGAGTAGTATTTGCTTTATCCTTCTGTCCAATTGCTGCTGCGTTGTTCTTTGGTAGCTTGATTCCTCTTGCGCTCAAAAGCACTTATGGGATTATTCTGCCTTTCTTTTATGGCGTAGGAACAGGCATACCTGTGGTTATTTTCGCATTAGGTATTGCGATGGGGGTTAAGTCTTTTAAAAAATGGTTCCGTAAAGCAACGGTGTTGGAGTTGTATACGAGAAAAATTACCGGCGTTATATTTATAATCGTTGGCATTTATTTTATCTGGACCTATATTGTTGCTAATATATTATGAAGATAATGCTAATATGGTATCTAATTCTTTTTTGTTGGTAGTTATGCACCAGCTCTTAAACTCCTCTAGAAAGTTGCGAAAATCGTAGTCTCGGAGGAGTCATCTGTGGTAGAATACATTGGAAGAGGGTTTTGTTTAATGTATGATCTTGAAAAAGAAGGCGGATAATGAAGAAACTGGAGATAATCAACGAAGGCGAAAAAATAAACATTGGTGAAGATTCCCTGTTTATTGTAGCAGAAGGTGGAATAAATCATGATGCAGACATTGACAAGGCAAGCCAGCTAATAGACGCTGCCGTCAGGTGCGGCGCCGATGCGATAAAATTCCAGACGCACATTCCGCAGGCCGAGATGCTAAAAGAGGCCGGCACCGGAGGGCATATAAAAGGAGAGACCTTATACGAATTGATGTCCAGGATGGAATTAAGCAGGGAACAGCATATTGAATTAAAAGATTACGCGAAAAGCAAGGGAATATTATTATTTTTTACCCCTTATAGCAGAGAGGCCGCAGATTTGCTTGAAGAATTAGATATGCCATTATTTAAGATCGGAAGCGGAGAATTAACAAATTATCCTTTCCTGGAGTATGTTGCCAGGAAAGGCAAACCGATGATTATCTCTACAGGGATGTCTAAATTAGATGAAATCAAGGAGGCAGTTAAGACAGTCAGGAAACATAATGATAATCTCGCGGTTTTGCATTGTACTTCTATGTATCCGACACCTGCGGAAAATGTAAATTTGAAGATAATACAGAAGCTACAAAATGAATTAAACCTGCCTGTAGGTTTTTCTGACCATACTGAAGGTATATATGCGGCATTAGGGGCTGTAGCTTATGGCGCCTGCATCCTTGAGAAACATTTTACAATAAGCAGAGAGTGGCCCGGCCCGGACCAGAAATGCTCTATGGAGCCAGATGAATTAGGGATGTTGGTTAAAGGCGCAAGATTTATTAAAAAAGCAATCGGTAATCAAGAAAAAATAATCACCGCAGAAGAACAACGGGTCAGGGACTTATTTAGCGAGAGTATTGTTTCTTTAGAGGCAATTCCAAAAGGAACAGTGATCACCAAAGATATGGTATGGGTAAAAAGGCCGTCTGTCGGGGGGATTCCCCCTAAGGAACTGCACTTAGTGATCGGAAAAAAAACCGTCAAAGACATACCGGGAAATACTCAGCTTCGCCGGAATGATCTTGCGCGGTAATCGGGAAAGAGAAGAGTAGGCCAATGGATAAAAGGAAGATCGTGGTCATCACTGGAGCGAGAGCGGATTACGGAAGGTTGAAATCCGTGCTTGATGCGATTAAAAAACACCCTCAACTGGAACTTTCTTTGGTGGTAACGGGAATGCACCTTCTCCCGGAGTTAGGCGACACCCAGCAATATATCGAGGAAGACGGTTTCGAAATAGATGCCCGGGTGCCGATGTATTTTGGTAAGGAGGACACGGGTGGGGCGATGGCAAAGTCACTTGCCAGATGCGTCGAAGGAATGGTAAACGCCCTCGAGGATATCAGGCCAGACATGTGCCTGGCCAGCGTCGATAGGGTCGAGACCCTCGCCAGCGTCATTCCGGCACTTTTTATGAATATCCCGATTGCGCATATCCAGGGCGGAGAGGTCACCGGAACAGTCGATGAGAGCATAAGACACGCAGTCACAAAGATGAGCCATATCCATTTTCCGTCAAACCAGGACGCAGCAGAGAGGATCATCAAAATGGGGGAGGACCCCAGATATGTTTTTATGTCCGGCTGCCCAAATGTGGACATAATCCATAGTCTAAAGTATGATCCCAAAGAAAAGTTCATCAAAGAATTTAAATTAGATGCCTCTAAGCCCCTGGCATTATTCATTCAGCACCCGGTTACAACCGAGGCTGACGAATCCACCTATAATTTTATGAATACGCTGACGGCGATCAGAAAATTCGACCTGGAGACGATCATGATCTGCCCGAACATAGATGCCGGAGGCAAAAGAATAATAGACGAAATCAATGCGCAAAAAATAAAATATTACCCCAGCCTGCCTTTCAGGAAATACCTTAACCTGATGGCAGTCGCAGATTTTATGATCGGCAACAGCAGCAGCGGGATAAGAGAAGCCCCCAGTTTCAATCTGCCGGCAGTTAATGTCGGTACCAGGCAACAAGGAAGACTGAAGGCAGGCAATGTTATAGATGTAGGTTATAGCATAGAAGAAATAGCAAGGGGAATAGATAAGGCCCTATATGACAAGGAATTCAAAAAGCAATTAGCCGATTGTAAGAATCCTTATGATCCTTTCGGAGACGGTAAGTCCGGAGAGAGGATAGTTAATATTTTAGCAACTATAGACCTCAAGAGCCTGTCGGTTCAGAAAAGGATAACATATTAGTGAGATGTCTTCTTTGCAATAAAAATACTAATGTGATTCTAACGCACAGATTACGCGCAGGAGAAAAATGGCGCGTCTATTATTGTAAAAAATGCGATTATGGAATGCTTGACCGCAAGAGAAATGAACAGCAAACGATCGAATTTTATAATAAGGAATACCGTAAAAAACACTCCCCGCTTTTAAAAAAAAGATCCAGCCCCGCACAGTTATTCGATATTTATTCGCAGTTTCAGGTTGACCGGCTTAGATTAATCAGGCCTTACCTTGGCCGGGAAAAAAAATTGTTGGATATAGGTTGTTCTGCGGCGACATTTCTATACCAGGCCAAAGATTATGTGAAGGAAATAGCAGGCGTCGAATATGATCAAGCTTCAGCCAATTTTGCCGCCAAGAAATGTTCATGCAAAATTTTTAATAGCAGCGATAATTTGCCGGAAGACTATTTTGATATAATCTGTCTGCTTCAGGTACTTGAGCACGTATATGACCCTAAAATATTCCTGAAGAAAGCATTAAAATCGCTGAAAAAAAATGGAATATTATTTATTGAGGTGCCCAATCTGACCGACTCTCTTCTTTATGCCTACGATATCCCTAATTATAATAAATTCTTCTTCCATTCAGCCCACCTATCTTATTTTACAGAAAAGAGTTTATCGATATTAATGGGAAAAGTAGGACTTAAAGGCAAGATGCATTTTATTCAGGATTACAATATTTTCAATCATCTGAATTGGATTCTTAAAGGAACACCGCAAAAGAATTGTATCGCTGCTTTATCCCCTCCAGAATTGAAGTTCAAAAATCATTATAAAGAGTTGGAGGATTTTTTTTGCAAGGCGGATTCAGAATATAAAGATTTATTGTCTAAACTAAAAATAGCATCACTGCTCTGCTGTATCGGAACTAGAAAATAGTAAAAATATGTAATAATTAGTCAGAGCGGTATCGGCTATTTTTTGAGAAGTTGCCTGTTAAGCAATTTCTGGTAAAAAAGCCCTGTTGTCGAGAAGATGACAGGGCTTTTTATTTTAGTTGTTGCAGAGCCGCAAAGAAGCCTAGATCCCGAATAATCAATTAGAGGCGGTTGTCTTTGGCCTTTTGCTGAGAAGGGCCTTCAATTTATCCAAACCAGTATATTCGAAAATTAAAGGCATTACGTAGAGGGCGGTAAACGCTGCCAGGATAGTGCCAAGGAGGATCGCCCCGCCGAACCGCTGGGTGGGAGGGAAACTTGAGAATAAAAATATACCAAAACCGGCGGCGACGATAACCATGGAAGTCAATATCGGCCGCCAGAGTTCGTTGCGAACTGCCTGCCAGCTTCGTGTACGACGGAAAGAATTTATCATATGGATCATAGAATCAATGCCCATGGCGATCGCGACATTTGAAGCCGGAGCAGAAATAATGTCTAAGGGGATTCGATATAACCCAAAGCACCCCAGGATGGTCAGGGGCACGATCGAAAGACCAAATACCACAGATAAGGTTACGCGTAAAGAGCGCGAAAGGAACAAGGAGATAAGAGCAAAAAGGAGGATAAGTTTTCCCAGTCCTCCGACTAAACTTGATGCGACAAGCTTAGCTAGGTGCCCTTGCAGGTTGTATATGCCTCCTACGACTTCGGGATGAAATCCTTCAATCTCGGCTATAGACTTGATCTCTTCGACGACATCCAGGCGAGGCAGGACGCGGTATGATTCGGTCATGCGCAGGAAGAAGAGAGAGTATTTGCGGTCTTTTGTTACAAAGCTCTTGGCGATCTCGCCGTTCGCCGGCATTTCCAGCGCTTTCAATATGATCGACCGCGGTAAGATCCTGGCCAAGAGAGATGTCTTTCTTGCCTGAGCGATGAGCACGGGCAGGGATATCACCGAGCCGACGCCGCGGTGTTGCTCCAACGATTCCTGGAGATTCCAAAGCTTTTGATAAGACCTGTTAGAATGAATCTTATCGTTGCTTTTTGTACCCACAACCAGGACAAGTGGGCTACTACCTCCGTTTTGGTCGATGTAGCTGAGGCCCTTATAAATTTCTCCGGATTTCGAAAAGTAAGAAAGAAGGCTGGGATCAGAATCAAGATTCTTTAATCCAGGCAGGGCCAAAAAGCAGACGACAAACATGACCAGCATAATAAATCTTTTCCCCAGGTCAATAGATTTATAAGCTTTTTTCCCGTAGTCTTCAATATTGCCGATCTTTCCGGTATTCTGTCCCACTACCTTTAAGAATGCAGGAAATACTCCGTAGGAGACAATGATCGCCACTAAAGAACCGAGCGCGCCGGCATGACCCAGTTCCCTTAAGGGTTTGGCCGATACGGCCAGCAAACTTAAAAATCCTAAGAGGGTTGTCAGCATGCTCCAGATGGAAGCAGGCAGTGTCCGTTCTATTGCCTTAGCCACAGGATCTGTAATATTCGGATCGGAACGGAAGATCCGCCAGTTATAGGTCAAAAAGATAATATGGGAGAGGGTCATAACGAAGATGATCGTCCCCAGATTTGCGGTGAGGATACTGATCGGGATTCCGATGAGACTTGTGATTTTAAATGTCCACATAACCGAGTTCAGGCAAGATAGTATTGTTCCTAGAAGCACGCTTTTTGAACGGAAGATCAGAAAGATCAGGAAGGAGAATATCGAAAAGGTGAGCAGGCCGAAGAGATTAAGGTCCTTTTGAAGATTGCGCCTGATCAATTCAACGACGTAAGGCAGGCCGGCTGCCTGTAGATGAAAATCTTTATCTTCAAAGATCTTCATCACTTTTTCGATTCCCGGAACGGCCGAGGATGTTTTCTCCTCGTCTAACATGACGATGAGATTAGTTGATTTTCTGTCGCCGGCGACAATCAGCCGCTTCCAGAGGGGGCTTTTAAGCGCCGCCTTGAGGTTGCCCGGCCCGGCATGCGTCAGGCTGTTGACACTGGTCACTCCGTTGATTTCCAGGAGTTTTTTACTTAGCTTTGAGATCTTTTCGCTGTAGCTCTTATCATCAATCTTACCGGTAGCCGAGATGACAAGCTGGGAGTCTTTGCGGATGAATAAGCGGTTAATCAAACGTTCGCTTTGAAATTGCGGATCATCGCTGGAGAAGAAAAAGTTATTCTCGACAGTAGGCTTCAGAGAGACAAAATTCAACAAACAAAAAGCACTCAATATGGTAATAATAATAAAGGCGATAACCTCAATCGGAAGGAGGCGGTGTCTGCGGGTATGTTTTTGATTCATAAGGTTAGATCTTTACCTGTCTATTGCTCGTCCCTTACCGGTTGATTCTACTAACTTATTCTAAAATAAGAAGAGTGATTAGTAAAGAAGTATTTGGATAAATATGTTGCGGAGGTTTCTTGTTAGAAGTATAATAATGTGGAATAAACCTAAAACAAAAAAAGGGGGGGGCGTTATGTCGAATTCAGTGTTTATCGCCAGGATCTTTGGCCTGTGTTATCTGATCATTGGGGCAGGTTTTGTGCTTAACCGGAAGGCCTTTGTGCGGGTGATGGAAGATTTCTGCAAAAACGCAGCCATGCTTTTTTATGGCGCGATACTTTCGCTTGTGATTGGAATCGTGATCATTCTCACCCATAACCTGTGGGTGGCTGACTGGAGAGTGATAATCACGATCATAGGGTGGCTGGGACTTGCCAAAGGTATATGGATGATCGCCTTTCCGGATTCAGTCTCCAGGTTCATGGAGGCGTACCTTAAGGATAAGAAGCTGTTAGCAGTCCATTCGATGGTTGCGCTTATTTTTGGCGCTTTTTTGACCTTTTTCGGGTTTTTTGCGTGATAACCCCAAAATCCCCTTGACAAACCCGTCGAAGCGTTGTATAGTATAGTTCGCTTCAGAAGTAATAAGGAAGGGTGTCTTTTGCGGTAAGGTCAAAGATCACAATGCCTTGCGGTTTTTTTTACCCTCCGTTAAGCCCCAAGTTTCGACCTGTGTTCTAATCCATCGATAAGAAAGCTGGGGAAGGAAGAAAAGGAGAATGAGTTGAAGAAGGTCCTATTGATCAGCTTTGAGTTTCCGGTCGGCAAGAGCTACTGCGGCGGCGTAGGCCAGGTGGTCAAGGAGTCGCGCAAGGCGCTTTTGGCCTTAGGGCATGAGGTGTATGTCTTGATCGGCAGGGAGCTGCACGGCAAGCATCCGGTTAAGCTCCTGCTTCCGGACGGCTCACTTAAGCGCTATCCCACCTTTTGGGCTTTCCGCAGGGAGCACAACTGGTTCAAATTCAATTATATCATCCAGAATTTCGTGAATTGGACCAAAGAGCTGCGTAAGATCAAGAATCATAAGGGTAGAAGGCCGAAGATCGTTTATCACTTCCACAGTATCCTGCGCCGCGAGAAGGATATGGGCTTTAGAACGCTTAATGCCTACCTGCTGAACCAGGAGAGGATGATCGATATCGCCGATAAGGTGATCTGCCCGTCACGTTATGAATATGATAACTTCATGCGTTATTTTCCCTCCTTCCGTAAGAAGGTCGTTCTGATCGAGAACACCCTGGAGGTTTTTCCCTTTAAGTCCATGAGAAAGAGGGCGATCGTAAAGAAGCACGGGATCAAAAAAAGTGACGTCGTCTCAATCTATGTCGGACGCCTGGAGAGGGTGAAGGGCGCTGATACGGTCATCGATCAGGTGCCCAAGGTATTAAGGAGGCATAAGAACCTCAAGGTCTTCGTGGTGGGAAAGGTCCGCGAGCGCGACCTTTACCGCAAGCTTCTTAGGACTCAGAAGAAGTTTCCGGATCAGCTTTTTTATATACGCTACATGGATAAGGCTGAACTATTCCAGTACTATTATTTAAGCCAGATATACCTGAATACCTCCTTAAGTGAATCTTTTTCATTGACTACCCATGAGAGCGCCCTATGCAGCAACGCGCTACTGCTTAACGACCTTCCGGTATTCGATAAATTCAAGGAAGCGAGCCTTTTCTTTTCGAATCACGATAACAATGGAGGTAATTTTTCCTCCAGGTTCGAGCATCTATTAAGAAGCAACCGCCTCAGAGAGAGGCTGGGCAGAAGGGCTAACCGGATAGCCAAGGACTTCCTGGCCAGGAACAGGTTCAGGCGGGATTTTGCCAAGTTTTTTCAGGAGAATTAATTTAATCAAGGGCGGCTCCTAGTCTAAAACTTCTGCAACACCTTTATGGTGAAGCCAGTTTTCCGTTAGGATGGCCGTCTTTTTTCTGCGGGCGATGAGGGTAAATATTTAAATTGACATAAAGGCTTCGGGAGTATATTATATTTTATAAGGATGTATAACCTTAATGAAGAAATCATTCTGCAGCCTAAAAGGAGGTACGCAGTGAAAAGGCTTCTCTTATTCGTATTCTTATCGGTGTTTCTTTTAAACGCCAGCCCTTTTTATGCCCATGTCCATGCTGCGACAGAAGAGGAATTACTGGAATTTCAGGAGCAGGTAAAGGCGGATAAAGAGGCCCAGCGTAAGACAGAGAGGGCAGGGCTAAAGGGGGAGCGCCAGGCAGTAAGGGCCAAGAGGATCGCAGAACTTGAAGCTGCCCTTGAGGGGAAGAAAGTAGTTAAGGAAGCAGCAAGAGCTGCCAAGGCTGAAGAGAAGGCTAGAATCAAGGCAGAGCGCCAGGCAGTAAGGGCCAAGAGGATCGCAGAACTTGAAGCTGCCCTTGCGGGGAAGAAAGCCGCTAAACAGGCAGCAAGAGCTGCCAAGGCAGAGGCAAAGGCGCAGAGATTAGCTGAAAAAGAGAGAGCTATAGCCGGGAAGAAAGCCGCTAAACAGGCAGCAAGAGCTGCCAAGGCAGAGGCAAAGGCGCAGAGATTAGCTGAAAAAGAGAGAGCTATAGCCGGGAAAAAAGCCGCTCAGGAATCAGCAAGAGCTGCCAAGGCAGAGGAAAAGGCGCAGAGATTAGCTGAAAAAGAGAAAGCTATAGCCGGGAAAAAAGCCGCTAAACAGGCAGCAAGAGCTGCCAGAGAAGAAGATCGGTCCAGGGTGAAGGCTGAGCGTGAGGCAGAGGCAAAGGCGCAGAGGTTAGCTGAACGCAAGAAGGAGACTGCCGAGAAGAGGGCGGCTAAGGAAGAGGATCAGGCCAGAGCTAAGGCTGAGCGCGATAATAAGCTGGCTGAAAAGAAGGCAGCTCAGGAAGCAGCAAGAGCTGTCAGGGCAGAAGCAAAGGCGCAGAGGCTAGCTGGACGCGAGAAAGAGGCTGCCGAGAAAGAAGCAGCTAAAGAAGCAGTAAGAGCTGCCAAGGCTGAGGAGAAGGCTAGGATTAAGGCAGAGCGCCAGGCTGAGAAGGCGAGAAGATTAGTTGAGCCTGATCAGGATCAGGTTGTTGTTGAAAGGAGAGCAGCTAAAGAAGCAGTCAGAGCTGCCAGAGAAGAGGAGAGAGATAGAATCAAGGCTCAGCGCGAGGCAAAGAGAGCGCAGAAGTCAGCTGACAAGGAGAAAGCTATAGCCGAGAAAAAAGCAGCTAAGGAAGCAGTAAGAGCTGCCAAGGCTGAGGAGAAGGCTAGGATTAAGGCAGAGCGCCAGGCTGAGAAGGCGAGAAGATTAGTTGAGCCTGATCAGGATCAGGTTGTTGTTGAAAGGAGAGCAGCTAAAGAAGCAGTCAGAGCTGCCAGAGAAGAGGAGAGAGATAGAATCAAGGCTCAGCGCGAGGCAAAGAGAGCGCAGAAGTCAGCCGACAAGGAGAAAGCTATAGCCGAGAAAAAAGCAGCTAAAGAAGCAGTCAGAGCCGCCCGAGAAGAAGAGCGGGCCAGGGTTAAGGCTGAGCGCGAAGCAATTATCGCTGAGAAGAGAGCCGCAAAGGAAGTAGTTGGTGAAGTAATGGGAGAGGAAGTTGCGCAAGTAGAGGAAGTCACAGAAGCAGCTGCGCTAGAGGAGATCCCGGAAAGAGAAGCGATCATCGCCGAGAAGAGGGCTGCAAAAGAAGCGGCAATGGTGCTCAGGAGAAAGGATCGGGCCAGGATCAGGGCGCAAAGACTAGCCCAGAGGCAGAGGGTTCTAGCCGAGAAGAGGGCAGTTGCAGTAAGATTGACCAGAGAAGAGAGGATCGCAAGGAAGGTAGAAAGAAAGGCAGAGATAAGGGCGAAGCAGTTAAAGCCGATATTCGGAGAAGAGGCAGCAAGGATGCTATCCACCTATGACCAGCGCGTGCAGCAGATGTGGGAAGAGGCAAGGATAGGATTTAATAAAGCAAACACCCTAGGACTAAGATAAAAAGATTTTTTGATCCTTATTTGATTATCCCGCCTAAGGCGCAAAGCCTTATTCCATTAAATCTCAATAAGTTAACGATTCCCTGAGTCTTTTTTCTGCTTGGATAGTGCCTGTTTTTTGTTGCCTGCGGTCAGGCATTATGATAATATGAAAGGCCTATGAGAAGCTATCTTTACGGCTTAGCTACGGATAAATACCGGGGGTTTTTCACCCTCCTGCCTAAGGCGGTTCTCTGGATGCTTTCGCTGATCTACGGATCTCTGGTGAAGATATTAGCTTTTATTTATCTGTTTAAGCCTCAACGACTTAAAGCTAAGGTAGTCAGTATCGGGAATATCACTTTAGGCGGGAGCGGCAAGACCCCACTGGTCGAGTTTACTGTCCGGCTTCTTACGGGCCAGGGGCGCAAGGTTGCGGTATTGAGCCGGGGTTACAAGAGGAGAAGGCAAAGCGGTTGGGAATCGATGGGTGATGAGCCCTATATGCTCGAGCAGAAGTTAGGCGGTATCCCGGTGATCATAGATAAAGACCGCGTAAGGAGCGCTAACCTCGCAGTAGATGATTACGGCGTTGATACCGTGATCCTGGATGACGGGATGCAGCAGTGGCGTATAAAGAAAGACCTGGAGGTCGTTACAATAGATGCCACAGAACCATTCGGTAACGGGTATTTACTACCCCGCGGGATCCTACGCGAGCCGCTCTCAGCGCTTAAGCGGGCGGATATCTTTGTCCTGACTAAGACGAACCTGAATCCGGATATCCAGGATATAAAGGATCAGCTGAGGCGCTTCAATCGCAAGGCGCCCATAGTCGAATCGGCGCATAAGCCGATCGATCTTTTACCGATCGACGGGCCGCCGGAGATAGTTGCACTGGAGGCCCTAAAGGGTAAGCGTGCCACTCTGCTCTCAGGTATCGCAGATCCTGATTCCTTTGAAAATCTGATCTTAAGCCTGGGGTGTAAACCTGTGCTGCATCTGCGCTTTCCGGATCATCACCGTTATTCACAGCGCGATATCAATAGGGCGATCGCAGATTCCCAGAGAAACAGTATTGATACGATAATTACTACGCAGAAGGATGCGGTGCGCCTGCAGGGGTTGCAGGGCGCAGAAATAGACGTACGCTTCCTCGCCCTGCGCATAGCATTAGAGATGGTAAGGAATGAAGAAGAATTCCGCAGTAGACTTCTTAGGCTATATTCTGCTTAGAAGCCTGGGCCCATTAATACGTGCCCTGCCGTTTACTTTTAATGCTTTTTTAGGCAGAAGGCTGGGCGATCTGCTTTATTATTTTGACCTGAAGCATAAGGCGAGAGCCTACTCCCAGATAAAGGCCGCCTTAGGGGAAAAACTATCCCCCCGCCAGATCAATCAAGTAACAAAAAAGTTCTACCGGAATTTCGCACAGAACATCATCGAGGCATTTCTTCTTCCCAAGATGGATAAGGAGTATATCCGTAAATTCGTCACTATCGAAGGCGAGGAGCATATAAGGCGGGCGCTTAAAGAAGGCAGGGGCGTTATCCTCATCGGGGCGCATCTGGGGAATTGGGAGCTTTACGCTGTAGTCTGTTCGCATCTCGGGCTTAAATTGAACCTCTTTATCCGAGAGCAGGGATACCCGCTGATAAATAAATTGCTTAATTCCTACCGCGCCAGGTCAGGATGTAAGTTGATCCAGAGGAGAGCTGCCGATTCGGGCAAGGAGGATGAGCTTTACGGCCTCGGGCAATTGATCAAGGCGCTTAAAAATAACGAAACGGTCGGTATAATGGCCGATCAGGGGGGCAGGGGCGGAACGCTGGTTGATTTCTTTGGACGAAGCGCCTCGATGGCGTCAGGCGGAGTCAGGCTGGCATTAAAGTACGGCGCAGCGGTTATCCCGACTTTCTATATAAGGCAAAAGGGTCCGCAGGTTAAGCTTGTTTTTAGTCCAGCGGTAAGAATCGAGAAATATGGTGACCAGCAAGCTGATATCCGTAATAACCTGCAGCGGGTTATAAGTATATTTGAGGCGCAGATCAGCAAATACCCGGAAGAATATTTTTGGACTTATAAGATATGGAAATATTCGGACCAGAAGAGGATCCTCATCCTTGATGACGGTAAGGCCGGCCATCTCAGGCAGGCGCAGGCGCTTAGCCGGCTGGCGCAGGATTCCTATAAGGATAAGGGGATAGTGGCCAAGGTCCAGACTATCCGGGTAAAGTTTAAGAGGAAATTATCTGCAAAGGGCCTGGCGCTCTCAAGCTGCCTGGCAGACAGGTATCATTGCCAGGGATGCCTCTGGTGCCTGAGGAGGTTCCTTGAGCCGGATACCTACAAAGACTTGATCAGTATAAAAGCCGACATGATCATCTCCTGCGGTTCATCAATTGCGCCGCTTAATTTTATACTCTCACGGGAGAATCTGGCTAAGTCCGTGGTGGCCCTGCGGCCCTCTATTTTGAGTACTAAGAGATTTGATTTAGTGGTGATGCCTAAGCATGATCATCCTCCGAGGAGGAAAAATATCGCGGTTACCGAGGGAGCTTTGAACCTGGTAAATGACAGGTACCTTGAAGAATCAAAGGCGCTGGCTGCAAATCGCGTAAAACTTACCGCTGGATCAGCTCAAGGGAAAAAAAGTTTGCCTGTAATCGGTTTATTGCTTGGCGGCGATGCGAAGAGGTTTGAATTGAAGAATGATCTGGTTATGGCGGTTGCGGCTCAGATCAAGAAGGCCTGCGAAGGATTGAATGCATCGCTGATGATCACGACCTCCCGGCGCACTCCCCCTGAAGCGGAGCAGTTGATCAAAGAGGAATTCAAAGGTTACCCAAGATGCAGATTACTGGTTATCGCTGGCGAAAACAATTTCCCCGCGGCAGTGGGAGGGATATTAGCATCCAGTGATCTCCTGGTTGTTTCTCCGGAGAGTATATCAATGATCTCAGAGGCGGCAGCGAGCGCGAAATACACTTTTGTCTTTGATCCCGGAGGCATAGACGTGCGGCACGCTGAATTCCTGCGTAATTTCGCGGATAAGGGATACATCTATATAACCAGGCCGGATAAGCTCAGTGAAGCGATCTGCGGTATCTGGAAGAAGAGCCCGAAGGTTGCCTCCCCCGATGACAACAGTATCGTCAGGGAGGCAATGGGAAGGATCATATGAATATCCTGCAGGTTTTACCAGAACTTAACGTTGGGGGCGTAGAGACAGGGACGCTTGACTTGGCGAAGTACCTGATAAAGGCAGGAGATAAGGCGGTGGTAGTCTCTGCCGGAGGGACGCTGGTCAAGGAGCTGGAGTCATTCGGCGCACTTCACTATCAGCTTCCGGTGCATAGGAAATCTATCGCCAGCATGATCAAGACGGTCCCGCGCCTGGCGGAAGTGATTAGAAAAGAAAAAATCGATATCGTACATGCGCGCTCAAGGGTGCCTGCCTGGATCGCTTATTTTGCCTGCAGAAGGTCAGGCGCTGTATTGATCACAACCTGTCACGGGTACTACAGCAGGCATCTTTTTAGTAGAGTGATGGGATGGGGCAAGAGGGTGATCGTCCTGAGCAACGTGATCGGCCGGCATATGATCGATGACTTCGGGGTTTCCCGGGAGCGGATCAGGCTAGTATCAAGGAGCGTGGATTTAAGCAGGTTCAGATTTATATCCCCCGATAAGAAAGATTCTAAGGAGTTCAACGTCGGGATCGTCGGCAGGATCACCCCGATCAAGGGGCACCAGTATTTTATCAAGGCGATGGCGATGGTTTTAAGGAGTGTTCCGCGCCTGAAGGTCTGGATCGTAGGGGATGCGCCGCGTTCAAAGGAATCATATAAGGAACAGGTGCAGGTCCTGGTGCGCAGGCTCGGGCTTGGGCATTATACGGAATTTCTAGGCAACCAAAGGGATATTCCGGCGATCATGGCCCATCTTGATCTTTTAGTCCTGGCTACTGTTACCCATGAAGCATTCGGGAGGGTGATCGTTGAGGCTCAGGCCTGCGGCGTGCCGGTCGTAGCGACAAGGGTAGGAGGCGTGGTTGACATCATCGAAGACGGGAAGAACGGGATCCTCGTCCCGCCGGGTGATGCGGCCGCAATAGCAGAGGCGGCGATGAAGATCTTCAAGGATAAAGCGCGGGCCAAAAGATTAGCAAACAACGCCCATAAGAAGGTCCAGGAGAAATTTAGCGTAGAGCTGATGGTAAGTAATACCATGCAAGTCTACAATGATGCCTTAAGCAATTTTAAGATCCTGGTGATCAAGCTCGGCTCCCTGGGGGATCTGATACTCTCTACCGCAGCTTTGCGCTCGATAAAAGAAAGGTTCGGTAAAGATCATAAGATCACTCTTCTAGTAAGCCAGGAGTGCAAGGATGCAGTTAGCGGTTGCCCGTACATTGATCAGTTGCTGGTCTGTGATTTCAAGAAAAAGGATAAAGGGGCAAGGGGATTATGGAAGCTTGGTTCGCGAATTCGAAGCGAAGGCTTTGACCTGGTGATCGACCTGCAGAATAACCGCAAGAGCCATATCCTGGCCTCTCTTGCTGCAGCGCCTAAGCGTTACGGCTACCGCAACAAAAAACTCGGATTCCTGCTTAATCGCGGGATAGAGGATGATATGCCCCGAGCCGGACCGCTGGCTCATCAATTCAGGATTCTTGAGCCTTTAGGTATCGGATTAAATGATCCTGCCTTGGAGCTCTGGCCTTCGGAGAACGATGCAGAGTATGTCGATGGATTACTGACCCGTGAGTGGGTGGCAAAGGGCCAGAGGTTCATCGGGATCAATATCGGCGCCAGTAGAAAGTGGGCGACCAAGGATTGGCCGCTTAAGCATTTAGTAAAGTTATGCAAGGAGCTATCGCGCAGGGACCTGCGTGTTGTGATCACCGGGACCGCGGATGATTCAAGAGTTGCCGAGGAGCTGGCCAAGAGCGTCAAAAGCGCTAAGCTGATCAACGCCTGTGCAAAGACTTCGATCAACCAGCTGGCAAGCCTGATCAAAAGGTGCAGCGTCTATATCAGTCCGGATTCAGCGCCAATGCATATCGCCGCCAGCCAGAATACTCCGTTTGTCGCGCTCTTCGGACCGACTGATCCGGCGCGCCACATCGTGCCGGCTGAAAGAAGCATTGTGATCAGGAAAGATCTAGCGTGCAGCCCATGTTATAAGTCAAAGTGCAAAACAGTTGAGTGCATGGAATCGATCTCGGTAGAAGAGGTGCTGGAGGCTGTGGATAAATTGATTAAATGAATATACTCTATCTGACAAATCATCTGAATGTCGGCGGGATCACAAGCTATGTGCTGACTTTAGCCAAAGGAATCAAGTCCGGTGGGCATGCCGTATATGCGGCAACAAGTACCGGCGATCGCCTGCAAGAACTTCAAAGAGAGGGAATCGAGTATATCCGGGTACCGCTTAGGACAAAGTCGGAAGCAAGCCCAAAGGTATTATTCAGTTTTTTTAGATTGCTTTGTGCGGTCAGGAAATATGACATAGATATCATCCATTCACACAGCCGCACCACACAGGTGGTAGGAGCTTTACTGGCAGGTTTTAGCCAAGCGGCGCATATTTCTACCTGTCACGGATTTTTCAAGAAGAGGCTCTCGCGCAGGATCTGCAGTTGTTGGGGGAGAAGGGTGATCGCGATCAGTAAAGAGGTAAAGAAGCATCTGATCGATGATTTCGGGGTGAAGGAAGAAATCATCCGGGTGATCCATAATGGTATTGATACGGATAGATTCGCTCGAGGAAGAGAAAGCGGCTTAAAGAAGAAGTTCGGGTTAAAAGACGGGCCGGTAGTCGGGATCATCGCCAGGCTATCAGATGTAAAGGGGCAGGTGTATCTGGTTGAGGCGATGCAGGAGGTGGTCTCGCAGATCCCCGAAGCGCAACTGGTAATCGCCGGGAGTGGGAGGATGGAGAAAGAACTCAAAGATCTAACTGCCAGGCTCGACTTAAGGAAGAGCGTATACTTCATCCCGACAGTTGCCGATACCAGGGAGCTCTTATCGGTGATGGATGTATTTGTCATGCCTTCCTTAAAAGAGGGGCTGGGCTTAGCCCTGATGGAGGCGATGGCCTGCGGCCTGCCGGTGGTCGGCTCTAATGTGGGAGGGATAAAGAGCCTGATCAAGCATAAAGAAAACGGTTTATTGGTCGAGCCCAAGGATGTGAAGCAACTAAGTCTGGCGATCCTGGAGTTACTGCGTAATAAAGAAAAGGGAGCTGATTATGGACAGAGAGCGCGCGAGCTGATCATCAGGGATTTCTCTAAAGATGAGATGGTCCGAAAGACTATTGAGGTGTATAAGGAATGCCTAAGACAAGAAAGTTAATATTAAAGATCATTTTGACCGCAGTATTAGTCTCGGTTTTATCGTTCGCGTTCTATATACGCCGGCAGCTAGTGGTGCCTGTTTTGATGTATCATTCGGTAAGCCCTGACGCTCGCCCGGGAAACCGACTGGCGGTATCAGCGGATAACTTTGCGCGGCAGATGCGCTTTTTAAAGGAGAAGAATTACAACGT
>JBHPGR010000008.1:0-40467 GCA_042570405.1 Candidatus Omnitrophota bacterium | reverse complement strand
GATTTTCTCCTGCGCAGGGATCTCTAATTCCGAACGCATGTTTCTCAGTGCGTTCACAGCTAAGAATAAATCTTTCATTTTTATCTCAGATTTTTTGTCGATGATATTCTTTTGTACGTGCGGCCAGGCCGAGGTCATGATCGAGCCGGCGCCGGGGGCAATCTTCTGCCAAAGTTCCTCAGTGATAAAAGGCATAAAAGGGTGCAGGGCACGCAGAAACTTCTCCAGGACCCTATACATCACCAACTGGTTGTGCGGGTCCTTAATATCGGATTTGATCAATTCCAGGTACCAGTCGCAGAATTCGTGCCAGAAGAAGCCATAAAGCAGGTTTGCCGCTTCGTTAAACTTATAGCAGCCGATGTTCTTATTTACACCCTCAAGCATCGAATAAAACCTGCTCAGTATCCAGCGGTTTAGCGCGCTTAAATCTTCCTTCTTAAAAGTTTGGCAGAGGTCCGGTTGAGTATGTTTAGCTTCAAGATTCATCAGGATAAATCTTGAGGCATTCCAGATCTTATTAGCGAAGTTTCTCCCCTGCTGGAACCTCTCCTTTGAGAGGAATACATCCTGCCCCTGCGCGGTGATCGAGATCAGGCTGAAGCGCAGGGCATCCGTGCCGTATTCGTTAATGATCTCGACCGGATCGATGATATCGGCAAAGGAGATATCACTACGCAGCTTACGATCCCGAAGGATAAATCTATCAAGGCACAACTGATCGCAAAAGAGCCTTGCGTCCTCTGCGGAATAAAGGTGGCCGAAACCGTATTTAAGTCGGTCGATAAAGGAGTCGATTTTAACGCGCAGGCTGTTGAGAGCCGCAAGGTAAAGAAGGGGAAGGTGCTGGCAAAGATTAACGGAAAAGCAAGTAGCGTCCTGGCTGCCGAAAGGGTAGCCCTGAACCTTCTCTCGATGCTCTCCGGGATCGCTACAAAGACCAGGGAGTATGTCCAGCAAATCGAGCCCTATAAGACCAGGATCACCGATACCAGAAAGACGATGCCGGGCCTGCGAGAACTACAGAAGTATGCGGTCAGGGTAGGGGGAGGATACAGCCACAGGGTAAGCCTGGATGAGATGATCCTGATAAAGGATAACCATATCAAGGTCACCGAAGGCTATGACAGGCTCCCCAGCGTGCCGAAGGGTTTTAAGATCGAGATCGAGGTGCAGAACCTTGATGAATTCAGGCATGCCCTGCGCTTTAAACCTGACGTGATCATGCTCGATAATATGCGCGTAAACGATATCGAGAAAGCTGTCAAGATCAGAAACGAAACCCCCTTCAGGAGCCACCATCCCAAGACTAAGCTTGAGGCCTCCGGCGGCATAGACCTTACAAATATAAAAAAAGTAGCCGCCTGTGGCGTCGATATCATCTCGATCGGGGCGCTGACACACTCCATAAAAGCCATCGACATAAGCCTCGAGGTGCTTGAATAGTGAGTAAATTCAGGCTGGTTTCAAAATTCAAGCCATGCGGCGACCAGCCCAAGGCGATCAAGAAGCTGACGGATAGCATTCTTTCAGGGCAGCAGTATCAAACACTTTTGGGCGTCACCGGATCAGGAAAGACCTTTACCCTGGCTAACGCCATTGCTGCGACCGGCCTGCCGACACTGGTCATCTCCCACAATAAGACCTTAGCTGCGCAATTATATTCTGAATTCAGCGAGTTCTTCCCGGAAAACGCCGTAGAATACTTCGTCAGTTACTACGATTACTACCAGCCCGAGGCGTATATCCCATCGACCGATACCTATATAGAGAAGGATGCCTCGATCAATCAGAGGCTTGACTCCTTAAGGCTCTCTGCGACTACCTCGCTTATGTCGCGCAATGACGTGATCGTGGTCGCCTCCGTATCCTGCATTTACAATCTTGGGGACCCAAAGGACTACCGCGATTTACTGGTCTTCATCGAAAAAGGCGATCAGATCTCGCGCCAGGAGTTGATCGCAAGGCTCGTCCAGATACAGTATGAGCGCAATGACTATGAATTCATCCGTAGGCGCTTACGGGTAAGGGGGGATTCACTGGAGATCTTTCCTTCGTACCAAGAGAAGGCGTTGCGTATCCAGTTACTGGGTGAGAGGGTTGAAAGGATCTCAGAGATCGATCCGGTATCGGGTGAAGTCCTGCAAACACTCGAAAAATGCGCGATCTACCCGGCAAAACACTTTATGGTCAGCGCGGGAAAAATCGATTCTGCGCTTCGCTCAATAAAGAGCGAGCTTAAGGACCAGCTGAAGGTTTTAAAAAAGAAGAATAAACTCCTGGAAGCCCGGCGCCTTGAATCCCGCACCAACTATGACCTGGAGATGCTTAAAGAGACCGGCTACTGCCAGGGAATAGAAAATTACTCACGGCATCTATCCGGCAGGCCGCCTGGCTCAAGGCCGCATTCGATGATCGATTATTTCCCCGCAGACTTCCTGACGATCATTGACGAATCCCATGTCGCCGTGCCTCAGATCAGGGGGATGTATGAGGCAGACCAGGCAAGAAAGAAGGTGCTAGTGGATTACGGATTCAGGATGCCTTCGTGCCTTGATAACCGGCCATTGAAATTCGAAGAGTTTCGGTCTCTCGTCAAGTCAACCGTATTTGTCTCGGCAACCCCTGCTGAATATGAAGTGAAAATCAGTAAACAGAGCTTAATAGAGCAGGTGATCCGCCCTACCGGCCTTCTGGACCCCAAGATCATAATCAGGCCCGCTGAAGGACAGGTCGATGACCTGATCAAGGAGATCAAGAGCCGGGCTTCCAGGAGTTTATTCTTCTTTCTGAAAAAAAGCCGCAGCTAGATCAGCAAAAGCTTGAAGCTATGGTCAGGCACGCCCTGATCGAAGATATCGGCAAAGGAGATATCACTACGCAGCTTACGATCCCGAAGGATAAATCTATCAAGGCACAACTGATCGCAAAAGAGCCTTGCGTCCTCTGCGGAATAAAGGTGGCCGAAACCGTATTTAAGTCGGTCGATAAAGGAGTCGATTTTAACGCGCAGGCTGTTGAGAGCCGCAAGGTAAAGAAGGGGAAGGTGCTGGCAAAGATTAACGGAAAAGCAAGTAGCGTCCTGGCTGCCGAAAGGGTAGCCCTGAACCTTCTCTCGATGCTCTCCGGGATCGCTACAAAGACCAGGGAGTATGTCCAGCAAATCGAGCCCTATAAGACCAGGATCACCGATACCAGAAAGACGATGCCGGGCCTGCGAGAACTACAGAAGTATGCGGTCAGGGTAGGGGGAGGATACAGCCACAGGGTAAGCCTGGATGAGATGATCCTGATAAAGGATAACCATATCAAGGTCACCGAAGGCTATGACAGGCTCCCCAGCGTGCCGAAGGGTTTTAAGATCGAGATCGAGGTGCAGAACCTTGATGAATTCAGGCATGCCCTGCGCTTTAAACCTGACGTGATCATGCTCGATAATATGCGCGTAAACGATATCGAGAAAGCTGTCAAGATCAGAAACGAAACCCCCTTCAGGAGCCACCATCCCAAGACTAAGCTTGAGGCCTCCGGCGGCATAGACCTTACAAATATAAAAAAAGTAGCCGCCTGTGGCGTCGATATCATCTCGATCGGGGCGCTGACACACTCCATAAAAGCCATCGACATAAGCCTCGAGGTGCTTGAATAGTGAGTAAATTCAGGCTGGTTTCAAAATTCAAGCCATGCGGCGACCAGCCCAAGGCGATCAAGAAGCTGACGGATAGCATTCTTTCAGGGCAGCAGTATCAAACACTTTTGGGCGTCACCGGATCAGGAAAGACCTTTACCCTGGCTAACGCCATTGCTGCGACCGGCCTGCCGACACTGGTCATCTCCCACAATAAGACCTTAGCTGCGCAATTATATTCTGAATTCAGCGAGTTCTTCCCGGAAAACGCCGTAGAATACTTCGTCAGTTACTACGATTACTACCAGCCCGAGGCGTATATCCCATCGACCGATACCTATATAGAGAAGGATGCCTCGATCAATCAGAGGCTTGACTCCTTAAGGCTCTCTGCGACTACCTCGCTTATGTCGCGCAATGACGTGATCGTGGTCGCCTCCGTATCCTGCATTTACAATCTTGGGGACCCAAAGGACTACCGCGATTTACTGGTCTTCATCGAAAAAGGCGATCAGATCTCGCGCCAGGAGTTGATCGCAAGGCTCGTCCAGATACAGTATGAGCGCAATGACTATGAATTCATCCGTAGGCGCTTACGGGTAAGGGGGGATTCACTGGAGATCTTTCCTTCGTACCAAGAGAAGGCGTTGCGTATCCAGTTACTGGGTGAGAGGGTTGAAAGGATCTCAGAGATCGATCCGGTATCGGGTGAAGTCCTGCAAACACTCGAAAAATGCGCGATCTACCCGGCAAAACACTTTATGGTCAGCGCGGGAAAAATCGATTCTGCGCTTCGCTCAATAAAGAGCGAGCTTAAGGACCAGCTGAAGGTTTTAAAAAAGAAGAATAAACTCCTGGAAGCCCGGCGCCTTGAATCCCGCACCAACTATGACCTGGAGATGCTTAAAGAGACCGGCTACTGCCAGGGAATAGAAAATTACTCACGGCATCTATCCGGCAGGCCGCCTGGCTCAAGGCCGCATTCGATGATCGATTATTTCCCCGCAGACTTCCTGACGATCATTGACGAATCCCATGTCGCCGTGCCTCAGATCAGGGGGATGTATGAGGCAGACCAGGCAAGAAAGAAGGTGCTAGTGGATTACGGATTCAGGATGCCTTCGTGCCTTGATAACCGGCCATTGAAATTCGAAGAGTTTCGGTCTCTCGTCAAGTCAACCGTATTTGTCTCGGCAACCCCTGCTGAATATGAAGTGAAAATCAGTAAACAGAGCTTAATAGAGCAGGTGATCCGCCCTACCGGCCTTCTGGACCCCAAGATCATAATCAGGCCCGCTGAAGGACAGGTCGATGACCTGATCAAGGAGATCAAGAGCCGGGCCAAGATTAATGAGCGGGTGCTAGTGACCACCCTGACCAAAAGGATGGCTGAAGACTTAACCGCCTATTTACAAGAGAAGCATTTAAGGGTAAAATACATGCATTCCCAGATCAAGACGATCGAGCGCTCCAAGATCATCAAAGAGCTGCGCAGCCAGGCATTTGACTGCCTGGTGGGGATAAACCTGCTGCGTGAAGGCCTTGACCTTCCGGAGGTATCACTGGTTGCTATCCTGGACGCGGATAAAGAGGGCTTCCTGCGCTCCGCAACCAGCCTGATCCAGGTATCAGGCCGGGCTGCCCGCAACATAAACGGCACGGTGATCATGTATGCCGATACACTCACCGGCTCGATAAAGAAAGCGGTCAGAGAAAGCAGCCGCAGAAGAAAGATCCAGCTGGAATTTAATAAGAAGTTCGGGATCACCCCCCGCTCGATAAAGAAAGAGATCGGCAAAGGAATCGCTGACCTGCACAAGGCGTTAGAGTTTATCGCCGGGCTGACGGGAGAAGAGAGAGACGAGTATGAACTGCATAAATATATATCGGAATTAGAATATGAGATGGAGCTGGCCGCACGTAACCTGCAGTTTGAAAAGGCGGCGCTCTTGCGTGACAAGATAACAGAGATCAGAAAGATCAAAGATGCTGCTAGCCATTGATATCGGAAATACGAATATCGACCTGGGATTATTTCCCGCCACAAAACGCGGCGGGCTCGCTAAAAGATACTCTTTGCCCACTGTAAAAACAGGATACGGGCGGGCTTTTAAGAGAATTTGCATTGGAAAAAAAATTGATAGTGTGATAATCTGTAGCGTAGTCCCCAGGCAAACGGAGCTTGTGATGCGCTCTTTAAAAGGATCGCTTAAGGTAAAGCCACTGATCATCGGAAGAGATATACATATTCCGATCAAGAACCTTTACCGCAGGCCAAAGGAGGTCGGAGAGGACCGCCTGGTAAACGCCTATGCCGGCTCCCTGTTATACGGGAGGCCTCTGGTGATGGCGGATTTCGGGACTGCAGTCACCTTTGATATGGTCTCAAGCAAAGGCGCGTACATGGGGGGGATGATCATACCGGGCCTGCGATTAAGCCTGGAGGCGCTTGCAGAAAAAACTGCCCTTTTACCAAAGATAAAGCTTTCCGCCCCTAAGGAGTTTATCGGCCGGGATACAAGATCGAGCATCTTAAGCGGGTTGATCTTTGGATTTGCCGCGCTTACCGATGACTTGGTTTCAAGGATCAAGAGAGAGATCGGCCAAACCGCTTCAGTGATCGGTACAGGCGGGAATATCGGCCTGATCGCAGGATACTGCAAAAGCATCGACAGGGTCGACAAGGACCTGACGCTAAAAGGCCTTAACCTGGCCTACAGAAACTCAAGATAAGGGGTAATCATGAAAAACAGAGCACTTCTTTTATCAGGCAGCCTGGTACTCTTACTCTCTATCTTCTTAGCGGGTTGTGCAAAGTATCAAGGGTTGATCAGGCTAAAGGGGTACGGCGACAGTCAGGATAATATAGAAAGTTACGTTTTGCAACAGGAGAAGCTTTTTGATAAATTAAAGGACGACATTAAGAGCAATCGATTGAAGGAAGGAGTATCCAGAAAGATGATCATCTGCGAATACGGAGAACCGGTCATCTCTGGCCCGGTAAAAGACGATACAGCTATAGCCGAGGCACTACTCTACAGGTATCCTACCAAGTATTTTTCTACGGACAAGGCATACCTTTATTTTAGCGATTCCCGTAGGCTGGTTTCGTGGGAATTGATTACGGCGCCTGTTTCTAAGGGGAAAGAATGAAAGCACTGATTGCGATCGCAGCGATATTGATCTTAGGCTGCACCGCTGTTACCGGGGTTCAGACCATTGACGGACAGAGGATGAATACCGGCAAATACTTACTTAAACTTGAGGCAGAGGTCAAGGAGTTGCGACTGCAGGTAAAACAGAAAGAGAACCAACTAAAAGAGAAGGATTCATTGATCAAGCAGCTGAACAAGAAGCTTGAGACCTTCGGTATATTTGATTAAGGATATGAAGGCCGACCCAAAAGCAATCGAGAAGGAAGCGCAAACCTACCTTGCCCAGGAGAAACTGGGAGAAGCGCATAGATTATTTAAGAATGCGGCAGCAATCTACAGGAGCCAGGGTGACCATAAGGAAGCTGCGCTCTGCTTTGCCTCAGCTGCCGGATGCTGGGGAAGAAAGTCGGGTGAGAAGACTTTTTTTGAGGCGGCGAATCTCTACAAAGAGGCAGCACTCCAGGCGAATAGGCATCTTGATTTCGGGTATGCGTCTCTGCTCTATAAATACGCAGCGATAAATTACGAAAGGGACGGAGAATACCTCAACTTCTCGACCAGTTTCTACCGCTCAAGGGAGTGCCACAGAAAATTCCTGGCTCAATCGATTTTGAGGCCCAAAAAGGACCGCAACATCCTTAAGGCGATATTCATGTGGTGCGTATTGACCTTTTCCTATATTATCTGGGGGCACGGAGAGCGCCCCTCAAGGACACTTGTCTGCGCAGTCCTGGTAGTCCTTCTATCGGCATTGCTTTACGGCATGGGTACGCTCTTAAAAGGCATGGAGATGATCAGGCCCGGCCTGGTAGAATCCCTCTATTACAGCACGGTAACATTCACCACTTTAGGTTACGGAGATATTACTCCTGTGGGATGGTGCAAGATCGTAGCTATGTGCGAGGCTTTTGGCGGGATGTTCATCATGCCGCTTTTTATTGTCGGGCTCTCCAGAAAATACCTCAG
This sequence comes from Candidatus Omnitrophota bacterium, assembly GCA_042570405.1. Classification (GTDB taxonomy): domain Bacteria; phylum Omnitrophota; class Gorgyraeia; order Gygaellales; family Profunditerraquicolaceae; genus JBHPDM01. Next base: position 32,718 of record JBHPGR010000008.1, on the reverse strand, counting down.
GATGTAACTAATAAATTATGGCCGCTTCCAAAGCTCTGATGCAATCAGCAATATTATTAATTTTACTTGCGGCGGGATTTATCTATATAAGACTGATAGAAAGACGCCAACTCTTTCACCCTGTTCATAAGGTCAACTCATCCCCTGCGGATATCGGGCTTAGTTTTGAAGATTGCTATTTTAAATCTCCTGACGGCCGCAAGCTGCACGGCTGGTTTATACCAGCCCAGGAAGCACGGTCGGCGGTAATCTTTGCTCACGGTAACGCCGGCAACATCGGCGACCGCCTGGATAAAATCAAATTTTTTAACCAGCTAAAGCAAAATGTTTTTATCTTTGATTACCGCGGTTACGGGGCAAGCCAGGGACGCCCATCGGAAAAGGGGATGTATCTGGATGCGCGGGGGGCTTACGAATATCTTTTATCGCGCGGTATAAGAGCTGATCAGCTGATCGGCTTCGGAGAATCAATGGGAGGCGCTATACTGATCGACCTGGCGGCTGAAAAGAAACTAAAGGCGTTGATCGTAGAGAGCACATTCTCCAGCAGTAAGGACCTGGTGCGTATATTTTTTCCCTGGATCCCTTATCAGCTGTTTGCCAGCCGCCTTGATTCTGAAGCAAAGATAAAGTCGATTCAGATACCAAAACTGATCATCCACAGCAGGGAAGACGAACTGATCCCGATACGCTTAGCGCAAAAGTTGTATCAGGCAGCACCCCAGCCTAAGGAATTCCTCCAGATCCGCGGGCCGCACAACGACGGCTTCTTCGAGTCCACCGATATACTAGAGCAGGGAGTATCCGACTTCCTCAACAACCTTCCTAAGTAATCTTCATCGGTAAAAAAAGTCTTGACAAAGTTGTATTTTCTTTTATAATTAGCACTCTCGAGTTTAGAGTGCTAAATTAACCAGACGCGTAAGGAGGTGTAACGAATGGCAATGCAACCATTAGGAGACCGGGTAGTAATCAAGCCTTTAGAGGCTGAGACTAAGACCAAGGGTGGCATCGTCCTCCCTGACACAGCAAAAGAGAAGCCCCAGGAGGGCAAGGTAGTTGCTGTCGGAAAGGGCAAGATCCTTGAAAGCGGCAAGCCCCAGGCGCCGGAGGTCAAAGTAGGAGACAAGGTATTGTACGGCAAGTATTCCGGAAATGAGATCACCACCAAGGAGGGCGAAGAATTACTGATTATGCGCGAAGAGGATATCTTAGCGATCATAAAGTAAAAGGATAAGGAGGAGAATTGTTATGGCAAAGCAACTCATGTACAGTGATGAAGCGCGCCGAAAGATCTTAAGCGGCGTTGAGCAGCTATCCAGAGCCGTAAAGGTGACCCTGGGGCCTAAGGGCCGCAACGTGGTGCTGGATAAAAAGTTCGGCTCACCCACGATCACCAAGGATGGCGTGACAGTGGCAAAGGAAATAGACCTGGAGGACGCCTTCGAGAACATGGGCGCCCAGATGGTCAAGGAAGTCGCTGAAAAGACTTCCGATATAGCCGGAGACGGGACTACCACGGCCACGATCCTGGCCGAGGGGATCTACCGCGAAGGATTAAAGAACGTTACTGCCGGAGCAAATCCGATGGCCTTAAAGCGCGGGATCGAAAAGGCAGTAGCAAAGGTGGTTGAAGACTTGAGTAAACTCTCGACTCCGATAAAAGATAAAAAAGAGATCGCCCAAGTAGCAACGATCGCAGCTAACTCCGATAAGACGATCGGTGAGCTGATCGCCGAGGCGATGGATAAAGTAGGCAAGGATGGCGTGATCACAGTCGAAGAGGCCAAATCCACAGCCACTACGCTTGACGTTGTAGAGGGAATGCAGTTTGACCAGGGATATCTTTCCCCCTATTTTGTCACCGATGCAGAAAAGATGGAAGTCCTGCTTGAGGATCCATACATATTGATCTATGAGAAGAAGATCTCCTCGATCAAGGATATGCTTCCTCTCTTAGAGAAGATCGCCCGCGCCGGAAAGCCGCTTTTGATCGTAGCAGAAGAGGTCGAAGGCGAGGCGCTGGCAACATTAGTGGTAAATAAGATCCGCGGCACATTCGTCGCCTGCGCAGTCAAAGCCCCCGGTTACGGGGATAGACGCAAGGAGATGCTTGAGGATATCGCAGTCCTGACCGGCGGAAAGGCGATCACCGAGGATCTGGGTATTAAGCTTGAAAACGTCAACGTCGATGACCTTGGCCGCGCCAAAAAGGTAAGGGTGGACAAGGAGAATACGACTATCGTCGAGGGTGCGGGAAAATCACAGGCCCTCAAGGCCCGCATCTCCCAGCTCAAGAAGCAGATAGAGGACAGCGACTCGGATTACGACAAGGAGAAACTCCAGGAGCGCCTGGCAAAACTGGCCGGCGGAGTAGCGGTAATAAATGTAGGCGCTGCTACTGAGACCGAGATGAAAGAGAAGAAGGCCAGGGTAGAAGATGCGCTTCATGCCACCAGGGCAGCGGTTGAAGAGGGGATCATCCCCGGCGGAGGAGTTGCGCTGATCCGATCGATTGCTTCGCTTGAGAAGGCAAAGTTCGAAGGCGACGAGGGAATCGGCGCCAACATCGTCAAGCGCGCAATCGAAGAACCATTAAGGCAGATAGCGGAAAATGCAGGCCTTGAGGGTTCTGTAGTAGTGCAGCGCGTAAAGGGCGAGAAGACAAATGTGGGTTATGACGTAACCCAGGATGCCTATGTAGACATGATCCAGGCAGGTGTAATCGACCCGACAAAGGTAACACGCTCTGCCTTGCAGAACGCATCCAGCATCGCGGCCCTATTGTTGACTACGGAAGCAATAATAGCGGATAAGCCCGAAAAAGAGCCAAAGATGCCCCCGATGCCTCCGGGAGGCGGAATGGGTGGTATGGGAGGTGGTATGTATTAATCGACTCTGCAACAGCTTGAGGAGTCGTAAGATGCAAAAAAGGCGAGGTTTTACCTCGCCTTTTTTGTTACCAAAAAAAAGATTGACAAAATAGACATCAAGGTGTAAAATTTAACATCCTTTCAATTGACTCTCGCTAAATATGGCAAAAAACCGCAAACCATTGTTAAACAATAACTTACATAAGGAGAGCTGATATGGCCGAGTGGATTGGTATAGGTAGGAGGGGCAGGCGCTGTTACGGCTTTGACGAAGTGGCGCTGGTGCCCGGGGATAAGACAATCAACCCTAATGAGGTAAACACGGGCTTTAAGATCGCCAATAAGAAATTTAAGCTCCCTGTCCTTGCTGCCGCGATGGACGGCGTGGTGGATGTAAAGTTTGCAGTAGAGATGTCCCGCCTGGGAGGCCTTGCGGTATTGAACTTAAACGGGATCCAAACCCGGTATGAAAATCCGGATCATGTTCTAGAGAGGATCGCACGCGCTACCCCCCAGAAAGCTACCCAGCTGATGCAGTCGCTATACAAGAAGCCGATAAAAAAGAAACTGATCTCAAAACGGATCAGGCAGATAAAAAACAAGGGCGCAACCGCAGCGGTAAGCTGCATTCCGGCTGATGCCGAAGAATTCGCTAAAGTCGCAAGTCGTGCCGGAGTAGATATATTTGTAGTCCAATCGACCGTCACAACCACCAAGCACATCTCAAAAGAATATAAGGTCCTGGACCTATTTAAATTCTGTAAGAAAACCAGGGTACCGGTTGTGATCGGAAACTGCGTCACTTATGAGACAACTTTAGAGCTGATGAAGACCGGATGCTCCGGCCTTTTGATCGGGGTCGGCCCGGGAGCAGCATGCACCACCCGCGGAGTCTTAGGGATCGGCGTCCCTCAGGTGACCGCGACGATCGATGCCGCGGCTGCGCGCGATTTCCACTATAAGCGCACCGGTAAATATGTTTCGGTGATCACAGACGGAGGGATGGATCGCGGCGGAGATATCTGTAAAGCATTCGCCTCTGGCGCAGATGCGGTAATGATCGGCTCGAGCTTTGCCAAGGCAAAGGAGGCTCCGGGGGGAGGCTACCACTGGGGGATGGCTACCTCGCACGTCAATCTCCCTAGGGGCACGCGGATAAATGTAGGGATCACCGGATCGCTGAAAGAACTACTGCTGGGGCCGGCAAAAGTTGATGACGGTTCGCAGAACCTGATCGGAGCACTTAAGACTTCGATGGGTTCCCTCGGGGCGCGGGACTTAAAAGAAATGCATACTGTCGAGATAATCATCGCTCCTTCGATCCAGACCGAAGGCAAGGTCTTTCAGGTAAGCCAGAGAGTAGGGATGGGTAAATGAGCAGACAAAGCATAGTCATCCTGGATTTTGGTTCACAGTACACACAGTTGATCGCAAGGCGCGTAAGGGAGAATAAAGTATTTTCCCGGGTCCTTCCCTTTAATACTCCAGCTTCAGAGATCGCCTCGTATTCCCCTAAAGGGCTGATCCTCTCAGGCGGACCGGCATCGGTCGTAAAAAAGAAGAGCCCGTATCCTGATAAAAAGATATTTAAACTGGGGGTTCCGATATTAGGTATCTGTTACGGGATGCAGGTGATCACCGAGATGCTCGGCGGCAAGGTCAAACACACAAAAGGCCGCGAGTTCGGCAGGACAGAGCTTTTTATTGACGATAACCGTGACCTCTTCAGCCACCTCCCCGGGAATCTTACCTGCTGGGCCAGCCACGGCGATTTTGTCACCAAGATACCCTCAGGCTTCCGCAAGGGCGCCCACACCCTGAACTCACCGATCGCTGCGATGTCAAACCGCTCACGCAAGATCTACGGCGTTCAGTTCCACCCGGAGGTGACCCACACGGAGAAAGGAAAACAGATCTTAAATAATTTTCTCTTTAGGATCTGCGGCTGCCTCGGCCGCTGGACGATGCAGTCATTTATCAAGGAGTCGATCGCCGATATCAAAAAGACCGCGGGCCGCGACAAGGTGGTCCTGGGCTTAAGCGGCGGAGTAGATTCAGCGGTAGCAGCGCTTTTGGTGCATAAGGCGATCGGCAGGAATCTTACCTGTATCTTTATCGATAACGGCCTGCTGCGGAAAGATGAGGCGCAGCACGTCAGACAGGTATTCCGCTCTACGTTTCATCTGAACCTGCGTTCTCCTGACAGGTCAAAGAGATTCCTTGCACGGCTCAAAGGGATAACCGATCCGGAGGCAAAGCGGAAGGCGATCGGAGGAGAATTCATCAACATATTCGAAGAGGAAGCTAAAAAGATCAAGCGCGTCAAATTCCTCTGCCAGGGAACGCTTTATCCTGACGTGATCGAATCAGTGTCAGCAACCGGCGCCCCGAGCAGCCGTATCAAAAGCCACCATAACGTCGGGGGGCTGCCGGCGCATATGAAACTCAAACTCCTCGAGCCTCTGCGCGACCTCTTTAAAGACGAAGTCCGCGCGATCGCAAAGGAATTAAACCTTCCGGATGCGGTGATCAACAGGCAGCCCTTCCCGGGACCAGGCCTTGCGGTAAGAATCATCGGAGAAGTGACTAAGGAGAAGCTTGAACTTTTAAGGGAAGTGGACCGAAGAGTGATCGATGAGATCAGGGGTGCCGGGCTTTACGATCAGGTCTGGCAGTCTTTTGCGGTGCTCCTGCCGATCAAAAGCGTAGGAGTGATGGGGGATGAGCGTACCTACGAGAACGTTGCAGCGATCCGCTGCGTCACATCATTTGACGGGATGACCGCAGACTGGGTAAAATTGCCTTATGAAATAATGGATAGGATCTCAAGCCGCATCATCAACGAAGTCAAGGGTGTCAACCGCGTCGCCTACGATATCAGTTCAAAGCCTCCCGCGACTATTGAGTGGGAATAGATCCATTAAATCCTAAATTCTAAGCACGAAATCTTAAAAGTTTGGGATTTAGGATTTCAACGATTATGCCTCATTCAGAATTTGTCCACCTGCATCTACACACCCAATTCAGCCTGCTTGACGGGGCCTGCCGGATCCCTGAGCTCCTGACGCTTGCCCACAACTATAAGATGGATTCACTGGCGATCACCGACCACGGATCGATGTTCGGCGCTATAGATTTCTACACCGCAGCGCAACAAAAAGGAATCAAGCCGATCATCGGCTGCGAGGTATATATCGCGCCCAAGAGCCGGCTCGACAAATCATTTAAAAGCGCCGATGATGCATCAAACCACTTCATCATTTTAGCCCGCGATGAATCCGGCTATCAGAACCTGATGAAGCTGGTCTCTATCGGTTACCTGGAGGGCTTTTACTACCGGCCGCGCATCGATAAAGTTTGCCTCGCGCAACACGCAAAAGGCCTGATCGGCCTTTCTGCATGCCTGAAAGGCGAAATACCGTCATTGATCCGGCAAAAAAGATTTAACGACGCGCTAAAGGCTGCGGATGAATTCTCGCAGATCCTCGGGAAAGATAACTTCTACCTTGAACTGCAGGAAAACCTGATACCCGAACAGACCATCGTCAATCAGGGGTTAGTCAAAGTCTCGAAGGAATTGAACCTGCCCAAAGTCGCCACTAATGACGTACATTACCTGAAGAAAGAGCATGCCCGCGCCCATGAGGCATTGCTTTGCATCCAGACCCAGACTACATTAGACGACCCGAACCGGATGCGCTTCCAGACCGATGAGTTCTACTTCAAATCCCCCCAGGAGATGATCCAGGCTTTCCGCGAGATCCCGGAGGCGATCGCAAATACCTGCAAGATCGCCGATCGCTGTAACCTGGAGTTGGATTTTGATAAAGTACATCTTCCCAAATATACGCCTCCTGATGGACAAACAAAGGACGGCTTCCTGCAGGAGCTTTGCTCCTTAGGGTTAAAAAAGAGACCGATCCAGGTCACTCAATCCGTAAAGGACCGCCTGGAGCATGAACTTAAGATCATCAAGGATATGGGCTTCACCAGCTACTTCCTGATCGTCTGGGATTTTATCCATTACGCGAAAAGCAATAATATTCCTGTCGGGCCGGGGAGGGGCTCTGCTGCCGGGAGCCTGGTCAGTTACCTCCTATCGATTACGGACATCGATCCCTTGAAATACGATTTACTCTTTGAACGGTTCCTTAATCCCCAACGCTTAGGATTACCCGATATAGATATCGATTTCTGTTACGAGAAAAGGCAGCAGGTCATAGATTATGTAACAGATAAGTATGGCCGCGAGAACGTCGCTCAGATCATCACCTTCGGCACGATGCAGGCGCGCGCCGTAGTCAGGGACGTAGGCAGGGTAATGGGGATGAGCTATGCCGAAGTCGATCGGATCGCAAAGATGATCCCCCCTGAATTCAATATTACCCTAAGGGAGGCGCTGGAGAAGGAGGCGGAACTAAAAAACCTTTATAAGAACGATCCCGCCGTGAAACAGCTGATCGAATACGCTCTATCCCTTGAGGGGCTTAACCGGCATGCATCAGTGCACGCAGCCGGCGTAGTGATCGCCGATAAACCCCTCAATGAATATATGCCTTTATTTAAGACCAATGACGGCCAGATCACCACCGGCCTGAGCATGACGGCACTTGAGAAGATCGGGCTTTTAAAGGTGGATTTCCTGGGCCTGCGCACCCTGACCGTGATCGAACACACCTTAGAGATCGTAAAAGAGACTAAGGCAGACGCGATCAACGTCCTGGATATACCGCTGGACGATAAGTTAACCTATGAGCTGCTCAGCTCAGCTCAGACGCACGGCGTGTTTCAGTTAGAGAGTTCCGGGATGCGCGACCTTTTAAAAAAACTGCGCCCCTACTGTTTTGAGGATCTGATCGCGCTTCTCGCCCTTTACCGTCCGGGCCCGATCGGTTCGGGGATGTTGGATGACTTTATGCAGCGCAGACACAACCGCGTGCCGATCAAATACCTGCACCCTAAGCTTGAACCGATCCTGGAGTCGACTCACGGGATCATGGTCTATCAGGAACAGATCATGAAGACGGCTTCAGAACTTGCCGGCTTCAGCCTCACTCAAGCAGATATCCTGCGCCGGGCGATGAGCAAGAAGATCCCCGAGATCATGGAGCAACAAAGGAAGAATTTCGTACTCGGCTGCGAAAAGAACGAGATCAAGGGGTCGGTCGCCAACAGGATATTCGACCTGATCGAATATTTTTCGGGCTACGGTTTCAATAAATCACATAGCGCCGCTTATGCGCTGACCTCTTACCGCACCGCATACTTAAAAGCGAATTTTCCGATTGAGTTTATGACTGCGCTATTAAATTCAGAATTCAATAATACCGATAAAATCGTCGAGTATATAGCTGAAGCGGGACGAATGGGAATCAATGTCTTAACGCCTAATATAAATGAAAGTAACGCGCACTTCCGGGTGATCGATCCAGGCACCATACGCTTTGGCCTGATGGCGGTAAAGAACGTGGGGCGCGGAGCAATCGAATCGATCGTGCAAGCCAGGCAAGAGGGGAGCTTCTCTTCTTTAGAAGACCTCTGTAAACGGATCGATTCGCGCCTGACAAATAAAAAGGTGCTTGAGAGCCTGATCAAGTGCGGAGCCATGGATTCCTTCGATATGTCGCGCGCGCAGATGGTGGCCAACCTCGGGAAGGTGATCGAGTACGCCTCAAAGATACAAAAGGAAAAAAGCAGAGGACAGCTATCCTTCTTTGACCAGGACCTTCAGCAGAACGGCTTTAAGGGTGCCTCGCTTGAGCTTACGCATGTAAAGGAGTGGCCCGAGCCGCAGCTTCTGGCCTTTGAAAAGGATATGCTGGGATTTTACGTCTCGGGGCACCCCTTAGCGCGTTATGCGCAGCAACTGCGGCGCTTTACCTCTGCTTCCATAGCCGACCTTGGACAGTTAACTGACGGCCAAGACATAAAGGTAGTCGGCCTGATCTCAAAGATCAAATACACCACTACCCGGGCAAAACAGGAGAAGATGGCGATCCTGAAAATTGAGGACCTGCGCGGGGTTGTGGAGCTCCTGGTCTTTCCGGTGTCATTTCAAAAAGTACACCGCTACATCCAACCCAATACAGTGGTAATGGTAAGGGGGAGGCTGAGCCTCAGGGAGGACGCCCCCAAGATAGTCGTCAATGACCTCTTCCCGATCGATGAGATCTACAGGCTGATTACGGGAGTAAACATCAACCTCTCAGGCATCCGTGAGAACCTCTTTGAGAGCCTCAAGGAGCTGATCTCAGCGTCCCCCGGCAAGATCCCGATCTTTCTGCAACTGGATACACCGGCTAAATCCCGGGTCCAGCTCGTAGTGGGAGAAGGGCTGTATGTCCAACCCTCAGAGAAACTTATGCAGGATATCGAGTCTCTGATCGGCGAAGAGAAACTATCCCTGGCATTATAGATTTTGTCTTGACATCGTAACATTTTGCTGATACTATAGTTACAAATACTCAAATGGAGGTGTGGGATGACAAAGAAAGATATCATTCTTAAAGTATCGGACGACACCAACTTAAAGCAGATAGACGTAAAGAAGGTCGTGCAAAGGACTTTCGATTGTATCGTTGAAGCGCTGGTAAGGGGAGAAAAGATAGAGCTGCGCAACTTCGGCGTCTTTAAGGTAAAACAGAGAAAGAGCCGTACCGGAAGGAATCCCCGAACCGGTGAAGCAGTACCAGTCCCGCCAAGAAAAGTAGTAGTCTTTAAGCCGGGCTTAGAGATGAAGAAGAAGGTTAGGTAGGCTATTCATACCCCGTCTTTACCCGTTATTTAAATATCCTATGCTAAAAAGAGTCGCCGGAACAAAAGATATACTGCCAGAAGAGGCATCTTGGTGGCAGGAATTAGAGGAAAGGGCGCGAAAGCTGTTCTCCTGTTACAACTACAACGAGATCCGCACCCCCCTGATCGAGGAAGAGGCCTTATTTAACCGCTCCCTGGGAGAATCCACCGAGATAATCCAAAAACAGATGTTCCTGATCAAGGGCAAGAAAGGTACTTACGCCCTCAGGCCCGAAGGGACAGCTTCGATTGTGCGGGCATTCATAGAGAATAACCTGGCGCAGAAACTGGGCCTTGCCAAATTGTATTACATCGGTCCCATGTTCCGCAAGGAGACGCCGCAAAAGGGGAGGCTACGCCAATTCCACCACATCGGCTGCGAGGTGATCGGCTCCAGAGATCCCTTCCTCGATGCCGAAATGATCTCCCTGGCCGATAAGCTGCTAAAGGAAGCCGGAGTAAAGGATTACCGGATCAAGATCAACTCGCTCGGCTGCGAGGATGATAAGGCGAAGTTAGCCTCGACCCTGCGCTCGGGCCTTAAAGCCAAAAGCAGTAAACTCTGCCCCGACTGTAAGAAGCGGCTCAAAAATAATGCCCTCAGGATCCTTGATTGCAAAAAAGATGCTTGTAAAGAGGTAGTCAATAGCTTAAAGCTCAAGCAAGAAAAGTATCTCTGCCCTGAATGTGCGGATGAATTCAAGAAAGTAAGAGAAGGGCTTGATCTGGCCGGTATCGATTATGAGGTAGTTCCCCGGCTGGTACGCGGCCTTGACTATTACCTGCGCACCGTCTTTGAAATAGCGCATAAAGAATTGGGGGCACAGGATGCCCTCTGCGCCGGAGGAAGGTATGATTCCCTGGTCAGCAAGTTGGGGGGAGGCGAGGCTCCTGCGATCGGCTTTGCCTTTGGGGTAGAGAGGATTTTTATGGCTTCTGGTTGCCCGATGCCCGATGCAGGTAAGGATTTAACCTATATAATTGCTTTGGGCGATCAGGCAAAAAGACAGACGGTAAAGCTATTGGATACGCTGCGTACGGCAGGAGTTAGGGCTGATACGGATTATGAGTTTAAATCACTAAAAGGCGCGATGCGCCGGGCAAATGACCTTGCGGCAGCTTGCGCCTTGATCATCGGGGATGATGAGATAAAGAAGGGGGTCTTCACCATAAAAGACATGCGCTCAGGAGAACAAAAGGAAGTAAGGCCGCAAGATATACTGGATGAATTAAAATGATACGTACACACACCTGCGGAGAGCTTAATAAGAAACACCTGGATCAAGAGGTAACACTTTGCGGTTGGGTGGCTAACCGCCGGGACCACGGAAAACTCGTCTTTATCGATATCCGCGACAGGTGCGGCATCACCCAGGTGATCTTTGCTCCGCAGGACTCTGCTCAAGCGCACAAGGCGGCGCAGGAATTACGCAATGAATTTGTGGTCGAGGTACACGGTAAGGTAAACCCGCGCCCCAAAGGTACGGTCAACCCCAAGATCCCGACCGGAGAGGTAGAGGTGCTGGCTAAGGAACTTGTAATCCTCAACCCCAGCCTTACCCCGCCTTTCGAGATTGAGGAAGACCTGAGGATCGGGGAGGATATCCGCTTTAAATACCGCTATCTTGACCTAAGGAGGAAGAAGGCATTTGCAGCCCTCAACTTAAGGCATCGCCTTTATAAGACGTTGCGTACATACCTTGACAGCCAGGGCTTCATCGAGTCTGAAACTCCGATCCTTACTAAATCCACCCCTGAAGGCGCGCGCGATTACCTGGTACCCTCCAGGCTAAATCCGGGAAAGTTCTTTGCCCTGCCGCAGTCACCGCAATTATTTAAACAGATCCTGATGGTGGCAGGGATCGAGCGGTATTATCAGATCGCTAAATGCTTCAGGGATGAAGACCTGCGCGCAGACCGCCAGCCTGAATTTACACAGCTTGACATAGAGATGTCTTTTATTAACGAAGACGATATCTACAGCCTGACCGAGGGCTTGATGAAGGCGGTCTTTAAGGAGGTCAAGGGGATCGACCTTGCGACCCCGTTTCCCAGGATCGAATTCAACCGGGCGCAAAAGGAATTCGGCTCTGATAAGCCTGACATGAGAAAGAAGCTGGGAAGCGAATTCGCCTTTGCCTGGGTAGTGGATTTTCCTTTATTAAAATACAACGAAGACCAGAAGCGCTGGGAGAGCGAACACCATCCTTTTACAGCTTTGCGCGACGAAGATAAAGAGCTCCTGGAGAAGTCTCCGGAGAAAGTTATGGCGCGCAGTTACGACTTAGTGCTTAACGGCATGGAGATCGGTTCAGGCTCGATCAGGATCCACGATCAGAAATTACAAGAGCGTATCTTTAAGGCGATCAATATAGGCAAGGATGAGGCCGAAAGGCGCTTCGGGTTCCTCTTAGAGGCGCTGCAGTTCGGGGCGCCGCCGCACGGAGGTATCGCCTTTGGTATAGACAGGATCCTAGCGATACTATCGGGCTCTGAGAGTATCCGCGAAGTGATCGCATTCCCGAAGACGCAGAGCGCCTACTGCCCCTTGACCGGTGCTCCATCGGATGTAGACGAAAAACAATTAAAGGAGTTAAATATCAACATCAAAAAAAGGAGGAAAGAATGAGAAAGGGGATATTGTTTTGCTCGCTGATATTATGCTTTGCAGTTGCGCTTTCTGGCTGCGTGGTACGGACCTATAAGTTGACCAGGGACAGGGTAGACCAGGACCTCGCCTCAGGAAACCGCGGTTTTATTAAAGGCACGGCTGCTGAGCCCGGCGAAAGAAAGACTACCCGCGACACGCAGGTGACGGAAGTGGAACTGCACAATCCGTTTAAATTCTTCGGGAGAAAGACTGCCCAGCCGGAAGTGATGGATCCGGCTGATGAAATTCCCATGATCGAAGAGTTTGAACTGGATGGGACCCAAGAGTCCATTCGCAACCGCGGATTCCTCATTGAGAGTGAGGCTCCGGAAGTAGAAAAGATCGTCAAGCTGCAAAAGTATACTGTGGAAAAAGGGGATACTCTTCAGAAGATCTCAAAGAAGTTCTACGGGACGACTAGAAAGTGGAGCAAGATCTTCGAGGCAAACCGAGCGATCCTAAGTTCCCCTGACAGCGTCTATCCCGGACAGGTGATCAATGTTCCTTTAGGGGTTGCAGCTAGCCAAGAGGGTGAGGCCAGTCCCTCAGGGATCAAGTAATAGGCGTAATGGATAAAATAATCGAGGTCCGCGGGCAGGGTGAATTGCGTACGCTCTTGGGCCTGCACGACGAAAACATCAAGATCATTGAGAAGAAATTCAAGGTAAAGACCGCCCTGCGCGGCGAGCACCTCAAAATAAGCGGCAGCCCTAATTACACCAAGAAGGCTTCCGCAGTGATCGAGCAGGCGCTGGAGTCGATCCGCGCAGGACAAAAAGAGCTGGGCAAAGCTGATATCCACTACCTGATGAAAAAATTTACAGGAAATGAGAAAGACAAAGGGTTCGATTTCAAAAGCCTGCGGGTGACGCAAAACGTAAAATCCAAGCCGATCGGTCCAAGGACAAAAGGACAGCGTGCATATGTCGATGCGATCAAGGCAAGCGACATTGTATTCAATATCGGCCCGGCAGGCACAGGAAAAACCTACCTTGCTATGGCCTGCGCCGTAGAGGCATTAAAGAATGGTGAGGTGCGCAGGATAATCCTCACCCGCCCTGCGATCGAGGCAGGGGAGTCGCTGGGGTATCTTCCCGGGGATATGTATGAGAAGATCTCTCCGTATCTACGTCCGCTATACGATGCGCTTTACGATATGGTGGAGGCAGAGCGGATCGAAAAGTACCTCGAGAGCGGGATAATCGAAGTGGCACCCCTTGCCTATATGAGAGGGCGCACGCTTAATGACGCCTTTATCGTGCTTGATGAGGCGCAGAACTGCACCGCAGACCAGATGAAGATGTTCCTTACCCGCTTGGGGTTCGACTCTAAAGCGGTGATCACCGGCGATGTAACGCAAAGCGACCTTCCTGAAGGAAAACCGGCCGGCCTCTTGGAGGCGCAGGAGATCCTAAAGGAGATTGAGGGGATAAAGTTTGTTTACTTGACAGGTTCTGATGTGGTCAGGCACGAACTCGTGCAGAGGATAATCGAAGCATATGATAAAACGAATCGTACCAAATGAAATAATCCTGGTTCTTCTCGTAGGGCTGGTCTTTCTACTGGGCCATATCCTTAAACTGAGCCCTGTGGTCAGCGTATTCATCTTGAGCCTGGTCGCCTACCTTCAGGTCTCCCGGAAGAACCTAAGAGCAAAATCCTACAACCTTCTCAATCTTTCACTCTTGTTTGTAATCATCTTCGTGATCTCTTATATTGTCGCAGAGAAGGGATGGTCACCATTCTATATACCCTTTGCAGTTGTGCCGATGCTGGCGATGATACTCTTTGGGCAGCTTGAGGTATCGCTGCTTCTTACTGTAGCATCATCGGTGACGATCGCCGCTCTTTATAACAATGATTTCTATATCGGCCTGTTATTCTTAGTCAGCGGCGTTATGGCGGCGATCCTGGTCAGGGGAGCGCGCAGCCGGGTTAAGATAATCCGGGCCGGATTTGCCATCGGTATTATGCAGGCGCTGATATTGCTTTTGATCTCGCAGTTTAATATGTCGCTGCCTAAGATTTACCTCTTTCCTTTTTTGAATGGCGTAATCTCAAGTATGATCGTGCTGGGAGTATTGCCGGTATTCGAGTACCTCTTTAAGGTAGTCACCAATATCAGCCTCCTGGAGTTGGCCGACTTTAATCATCCGCTCCTGCAGAGGATGATCCTTGAAGCGCCCGGGACTTACCACCACAGCCTGATCGTAGGCAACCTCTCAGAGGCCGCCTGTAATGCGGTAGGCGCGAATGCATTACTGGCCAGGATCGGAGCATATTATCATGACATCGGCAAGCTGCACCGGCCGGATTACTTCAGCGAGAACCAGCAGATAAAGACCAGCGCCCATGATGAATTAGCCCCGACAATGAGCAGGCTGGTGATCATGAACCACGTCAAGGAGGGCGTAACCCTGGCCAATAAACATAAACTCAACCTGATCATCACCGATTTCATTCAGCAGCACCACGGCACAAGCCTGGTTTATTACTTCTACCGCCGGGCGATGGAGAACAAGCAAGAGGATAAAGAGATCGCTGAGGAAGGTTTCCGTTACCCCGGCCCTAAACCTGATACAAAGGAGGCGGCGATAGTACTACTGGCTGACTCGGTTGAGGCGGCGACCCGCGCGGTAAAGGACCCCGACCCCAAGACGATCGGTGAGGTAGTGCATAAGATCGTCAATAATAAATTCATCGACGGCCAGCTCGATGAATGTGATCTCACGCTGAAAGACCTGGAGAGGATCTCTGCGGTATTCATCAGGATCCTGACCGGGATTTACCACAGCCGGATCAACTACCCGGAGAAGAAACCCGCAAGTGAAAGTATCAATAAAAAATCTTCAGAGAAAAATTCCCGTCTATCCGAAAAGGATAAAAAGAGCAGCTCTTAAGACCCTTGTATCTTTAGGAGTAAATCGTCCCGGTGAGGTCGCAGTTTTTTTCGTTACCGAGAAGAGGATCAGGGAGCTTAATGCAAAGTATCTCGGGCAGCCCTGCGCAACCGACGTGATCTGCTTTGACCTGGCCAGGGATAGAAGAGAGATAATGGCAGATATCTTTATCTGTACCGCCGCTGCGGTAAAGAACGCTAAAACTTACAAGACATCCACCGAAGGAGAGATATTCCTATACCTGGTGCACGGCCTGCTGCACCTGTTAGGATACAATGACAGGACGCAGAAAGAGAGGAAGAGGATGCAAAGAAAAGAGAAGAGGATCCTGGAATGTCTATAAACAAAACTGAAGCCCTGGTCTTAAAGAAATACGAAGTCCGTGAGACATCGCTGATCGCTAACTTTTACACCCGGGATTTCGGGAAGGTCTCCGGGATCTTAAAAGGTATAAGAAAAAACCCTGAGAAGTTTGCCTCCAGCCTAGAGCCGTTCTCCCTGAATGAGCTGATCTTTTATAAAAAAGAAAATAACCCTGTGCATCTGGTAAGTGCCTGCGACCTTAAGGATAACTTTAACCTGATACGGCAGAATATGCAGAGGATCACTTGCGCAAGCATAATCGCGGAGCTGCTTGACGTATTGATGCCCGCAGAGGATAGAAACGAAGAGATCTTTGACCTGGCGATCGAATCGCTAAAGGCCTTAGAGATTAACACCAGGCCTGAGAAGATCGCCGCGATATTTAAGATCAAGCTGCTTGCTCTCTCCGGATTTAAACCGCACATTGACTCCTGCGTATCGTGCGACTCCAGGATCGCAGGTGAATCGCGTTTCAGCCTGAATCTGGGGGGCCTGCTCTGTCAAAGATGCTTCCCCAGAGACACCAAGTCGCGCCAGGTCTTCCGTGGCACGGTGGCATCGATCCTGCACATCGAAAGAAACGAATTCAAGGATAACCTCAACCTGGGGATGAACCCGCAGATAAAGAAGGAGCTGGATATGGTCTTAAACTCCTTCCTGAACTTCCACCTGGGCAAAGAACTGAAGTCTGTCAAAGTATCGAATAAACTGGCACTCACCGTATAGGAGGTTTTATGAAGATAGTAATAGTCGGCCCCGGTGCAATCGGATGCCTGTTTGGCGCGTATCTATCTAAATCCAAGGAAGAGGTATGGCTGTTCGATAAAGATAGATCGCGCGCCGATAAGATCACCCGTAAGGGGTTGAGCCTTGAGGGGGTCTCAGGAAAGTGGCAGGCAAAGGTAAGGGTGACTGCTGATACTAAAGCGGTCGTTAAGGCGGACCTGATCATCATCGCGGTTAAATCTTACGATACCAAAAAAGCCATAAGCGAAGTCAAATCCTTGATAAGTGCTGATAGCGGCGTACTCACGCTGCAAAACGGACTGGGGAATATCGAGAGCATCGGCGAAGTCGTAGGGAATGATATGGTGATCGGTGGAGTGACTAACCAGGGCGCAACCCTTCTTAGCGATGGACAGATCAGGCACGCAGGAAGAGGGGAGACCGTGATCGGCAGGATGGACGGAAAGATCAGCTCCCGGATGCGCTCGATCAGGGAGCTCTTTAATAAGGTCGGCCTTGAGACGAGGACCTCCCGCGATATAAAAGGGCTCTTATGGTCAAAGCTGATGATCAATGTCGGTATAAACGCGCTCACTGCGATCATACGCCTCAATAACGGCAGGCTTACGGAATTTGAAGGGACGCGCAGGATAATGAGGGACGCGGTGACTGAGGCGATCCGGGTAGCAAAGAGAAAGAGGGTAAAGTTGATCTATGACGATCCGCTGGGAAAGGTTGAGGCGGTCTGCGAGGCAACGGCAAAGAACGTTTCATCGATGCTGCAGGACGTCCTCAAGGATAAGCGTACCGAGATCGATTTTATCAACGGGGTGATCGTACGCCAGGCGCATGAACTGAGGATCCCGGTGCCGGTAAATACAATGCTGCTGGATCTGGTGAAGACGATTGAAGCGAGTTACAAATTAATTGCTCAGTGATATTGTGGTCCTTGACGGAGCGTGCGTTAGAAATTTTTTGGCAAAGGTGCACAAGGGATTACGCCGAACGGGAGTACCGAAGGATTACGTAAGACGTTACGGGAGAGAGGCGTAAACCGTAGTGCACGGCAAAAAATTTGAGCACGCGCAGGCAAGGCCGCAATATCACTGTTTAATTGTTACTGAAAAAGCATGAAAAGGTCTATACCTATTATTCTTATCCTGTTTATGCTGGCGGGAGCGGTGTATCTACTCAGGAATACGACCTGTCCGTTTTATCAGGCTGCGGTGAAGGTAGAGAAGGCGCAGGCAAAGATGGATGTGGGGGCTTCTGAAGAGAAGATACTCCGGCTGCTAAAGAAGCGTAAAGATGAGTTGGCAATGATAGAGGCAAAAAGACTGCTCGCAAGTGACCCGGATAATCTAACTGCCTTGTGGGCAAGGGCAGAGGTCCTGCGCAGGGATTATGATTATACTGAATCCGAAGAACTATTGGGCCAGATCCTATCCAAACACCCCGCGCATGCGCCAAGCCTGATCAGCCTCTCCTATATCAGGTATCATGACGGCAGCTTCAAGGAGGCGCTTTTGATACTTGAGCGCGTACTAAAGCTTGCGGACTTAAAAAGAGAGGACAGGGCGATGGCCTACATGCTTATGGGTACGATCAACGCAAAAAAATCTTCGGCCGGCAACCTCCTCGATAAGATCCTTTACGGGACGCGCATCAAGGGATACTTTGCAAAAGCTAGATCCATTGCACCGGAACTTCCTGAGGTACACCTTGGCCTGGGGGCCTTCTACCTGCTTGCTCCGGGCATTGCCGGCGGAAGCCTTGATAAGGCTATAGAGGAACTGAAAATCGCCGTAGAACTAACCCCTGATTTTGCCACGCCTTATGCCCGCCTGGCGCAGGCCTATAAACGAAAAGGTGATCTGGAGAAGTTCGACTATTACATAAGCCGCGTAAAAGAGCTAAACCCTGAAAACGAGACCCTGAAAGAGATCCTCGCCGAATAGTAACAGTGAAAAATAACTTGACCGCGCGAATCACCTGCATAATGTTTTGCCTCGTATTGCTCGCCGGTTGCGATAGGGGCAAGCTCTACAAAGAGACCCGCCTCCTAATGGGGACATTCGTCACAGTCAAGTCCCCTGACAAGGAAGCTATCCCGATTGCATTTGACGAGATCGAAAGGGTTGAGGGGCTCCTAAGCAAGTTTAAGGAAGAAAGTGAAATCTCGCGCCTTAACCGGGCAGGAGAGCTACAGGTAAGCGATGATACATTTTATCTGCTCAGGAAAGCAAAGGAGTTCTGGCAGAAGAGTAACGGGGCATTTGATATAAGTGTCGCGCCACTCCTAGACCTCTGGGGCTTTACTAACGGCGAATACCGCGTCCCTTCACAGGATGAGATCATGAAGATCTTAACCAGCGTGGGCACGGATAAGATCAGCCTAAACGATAAAGATAACCTGGTGAAATTTGACGCGGAGGGGATGAAGATCGACCTGGGCGCGATCGCTAAAGGCTATGCCGTTGACAGCGCGATCAAAAAAGTCAAAGCTGCCGGTATAAACAACTGCCTGATAGATGCCGGCGGGGATATATATGCGCTGGGAGTCAGGTCGAATGCTGCCTGGAGCATCGGGATACAGGATCCCCGCGAAGAAGCAATAAAAGAGACTATCGGGATCAGCAACAGGGGAGTGGCTACTTCAGGGGATTACGAGCGTTATTTTAGGCGGGGTAACAGGCGCTATACGCACATCCTTGACCCTAAAACCGGCTACCCTGCGCGGAAGATGATAGCTTCCGTGACCGTGATAGCCAGAGACTGCCTTACCGCCGATGCCATAGCCACAAGCATCTTTGTCTTAGGCAAGAATAAGGGGGAAGAATTTGCGCAACGTTTTGCGGATACGCAAGTAACGATAATCTCAAGAGACGATCTTGACCTGAAATCTTATCCTTGACACAGGGAGTTTAAAGGGCTAAAATTAATACCTTATGAAAAAACAATTAAGAAAAAGAATAGACATCTTCGCCCTTTTCCTTCCCGAAATAAGGGCGCAGATAAAGACCAAAGATTTCACGGCCTTAAAGAAAACGCTCGAAAACATCCACTCCATGGACCTTGCCGAGGACTGGAGCAATCTTGAGCATACGGAGAAGATCCTGGTCTTTAAACTCCTTAAGCCCAAGAGGGCGGTGGAGGTATTTGAGAACCTGAAGCTCCAGGAGCAATCCTACATCCTGAACAACCTTGAAAGCGAGGAAGTCTCGCGGATCATCAACGAGATGGCGCCTGACGAGATGGCCGACCTCTTCAAGGAACTCCCCCCCAAAGTCTCAAAAAAACTGATCAACCTGGTGAATAAAGAAGAGGCGAAGGAGTTAAAGAGCCTGCTCGTCTATGAAGAGGGGACAGTGGGAAGTTTGATGACTACGGATCTGGTAGAATTAAAAAAAGAGATGACTGCGAAGCAGGCATTGATCTTTGTCCAGGAGAACTTCCGCGTAGAGCACCCCGAGAACATCTACTCTATTTTTATCACCGACGAATTTCATAAGCTGACCGGCAGCACCAGCCTACAGGACCTTTTGAAGGCGCCTCCGGATATCCAGATCAAAGATATCATGACCAGGGCGGACCTGATCAAGATCGACGTGGATACCGAGATGGAGGATGTGGTCAACTGGTTTAAGAAATACGACCTCGTCGACGCCCCGATAGTGGATAAGAATAATACCCTGCTGGGGACACTGACGGTCGACGATATAGTCGAGTCGCTGGAAAAGCAGACCACCAAAGATATATACGAGATCGGTAAGATGGATGCCAGGGGTGGTGAGATCATCAGTTACGCCAAGGCGACGACCATGGACCTGATCAAACGCCGCGCCGGATGGCTGATCCTGCTTTTGGTCTTTGACTTTCTCACCGGTACCGTCTTGAAGAACTTCGAGCATGTCCTGAACCTGGTGGTGCCGCTGGTCTTCTTCATGCCGATGCTCTTAGCCGCAGGTGGCAACGCCGGCACACAGACGTCGATCACGGTGATCCGGGGCCTGGCAACGGGAGATGTCAATTACAGAAACGTCTTTAAGGTGATCCGCCTGGAGCTGGTGACAGCCCTTTTGATGGGAGTTATCGTCGGGGTAGTCGCATTCGGCAGGGCGATGCTGCTGCAGAAAGATTTTGCTATTGCGCTGGTGGTAGGATCGACCATGCTTGCGATCGCGGTCCTGGCCATATGCACGGGACTTTTTCTGCCGTTATTTTCAAAGAGGGTGGGCCTTGACCCTGCTGCATTGGCCGGGCCGATCACCACCAGCGTCGTCGATGTCATCGGCCTGATCATCTACTTTAAGATCGCCCAGGCCTTTATCCCGGCGCTGAGGTTCTAACTATGCAAAAGATCACAAAAGAACTGATCAAGTCACTAAAAGGCGCGCGTAAGATCACGATGCTTACCGCCTACGACTACCCGTTAGCTTCCTTAGTCGACAAAGCGGGTATTGATATGATCCTGGTGGGGGATTCTGTGGCCAATGTGGTGTTGGGCCTTGATTCCACAACTCAAGTCGGAATGAGCGAGATGCTGCATCACGCTAAGGCAGTGACCCGCGCGGTAAAGCACGCACTGGTGATCGGCGACATGCCCTATGAATCATATCAGGTAAACCCCGCTGAATCAGTCAAGAACGCAAAGAGGTTTATAGAGGAAGCCGGCTGCGGCGCAGTTAAGCTGGAGTGGTTTGATAAGTGCCCGGAAGTGACAAAAGAGATCATCGCAGCAGGCATACCGGTGATGGGACACATCGGCCTTACCCCGCAGACTGCGGATAAATTGGGGGGGTTTAAGGTGCAGGGGAAAGACGCAGAGAGAGCGGCCCAGCTGATAAAACAGGCAAAGCAGCTTGAAGACCTGGGGTGCTTCTCTATCGTACTTGAATGCGTCCCTGATAAGGTGTCCGGGGCGATCACTAAGAATATAAAGATCCCCACGATCGGTATCGGAGCCGGAATAGACTGCGACGGACAGGTCCTGGTGACGCATGACCTGCTGGGGCTATTTGAACGCTTTACGCCCAAATTCGTCAAGAAATACGCAAAGCTCTCCACGCAAATCCAAAAAGCGGTAGAAGAGTTTAAACATGAAGTAGAGGAGGGGGAGTTTCCCGGGCCGGAGCACTCTTTCAGCATAAAAGACGAGGAATTAAAAAAATTAAAGCTGGACTAAATACTTATCCCTTGACTTTAAGGACGATTTAAGATAGATATAAAGGGCCGTTATGGAAAAATCAATAGAAAAAATAGTTTCATTGTGCAAGCGCAGGGGGCTGATCCTGCAATCCTCTGATATCTACGGTGGCTTAAGCAACACCTGGGACTACGGGCCGTACGGCGTAGAGCTGAAGAACAACCTGAAGCGCGCCTGGTGGAAATCCAACGTACACGACCGGGATGATATCTTTGGAATGGATGCGGCGATTTTGATGCATCCCAAGGTCTGGGAGGCCTCAGGCCACGTGGGGAACTTCTTTGACTTAAAGAGCGACTGCAAATCATGCAAGAAGCGCTTCAAGGCCGCAGACCTTAAGGGCAAATTGATCTGCCCGGAATGCTCAGGCGAACTTACGGAAGCCAGGCCCTTTAATCTGATGTTTAAGACTTATCAGGGCCCGGTCGAGGATGCGGCAAACCAGATTTACCTGCGCCCGGAGACGGCGCAGGGGATGTTCGTAAACTTCCTGAATATCCTTGATACCCGCCACCCTAAACTTCCCTTCGGGATGGCCCAGATCGGCAAGGCATTCCGCAACGAGATCACTCCGGGAAATTTTACCTTCAGGACGCGCGAGTTTGAACAGATGGAGATCGAATACTTTATCCGGCCTGAAGATGCTGATAAAGCGCTTGAAGAATGGATAGATATCCGCTTCAGCTGGTATACCGGCTTAGGTATAAATAAAACGAATCTTAAGAAGCGCAAACACTCTAAGGACGAACTTGCGCATTACGCAAAGGCATGCACAGATATAGAATATAACTTTCCCTTCGGGTGGTCTGAGCTTGAGGGTATCGCCAACAGGACTGACTTTGACCTTAAGGAGCACTCACGGGTAAGCGGAAAAGAATTGCAGTATTTCGACCCTGCTTCAAAAGAAAGGTTCTATCCCTACATCATCGAGCCCTCCGGCGGCGTAGACAGGGCGCTCCTGGCATTCCTGGTGGATGCCTATGATGAAGAAAAGGTCAAGAAGGATCTACGGGTAGTCCTTAGGCTGCACAAGGACCTGGCGCCGGTGAAGGTCGCGGTATTCCCGCTGCTACGCAACCGCAGCGAGATCGTCGAGCTGGCAAAGAAGATATCCGCGGGACTCAAAAAATCTTTTATAACTATATATGATGACACCGGCGCGATCGGAAAGCTCTACCGCCGTCAGGATGAAGTCGGCACGCCGTATTGTGTGACGGTAGACGTGCAGTCTCTTGAGGATAAGAAAGTCACCGTCAGGGACAGGGATACGATGAAGCAGGAGAGGGTTTCGGTAGATAAATTAAAAGAATTTTTTACAACAAATCTATCTAACTAAGTAAGAGGGGGGCTTTTCAACAATGGCGGCAAAATTAGTTTACTTCTTCGGCGGAGGCAAGGCAGACGGCAAGGGGAGCATGAAGAACCTGCTCGGCGGCAAGGGAGCAAATTTGGGTGAGATGGCCGGCAATAAGAGCCTGCGCCTTCCGGTTCCTCCGGGATTTACGATCACCACTGATGTCTGCATTTATTACTACAAGAACGATAAAAGCTACCCTAAGGGTCTTAAGGGAGAAGTAGATAAGGCGATGGCCAAGGTCGAGAAGTTGATGGGGAGGAACTTCGGCGATCCAAATAATCCCCTGCTGGTTTCGGTGCGCTCCGGAGCAAGAAAATCCATGCCCGGGATGATGGAGACCGTGCTTAACGTCGGGCTCACAGAGAGGACGATTCCCGGCCTGATCAGGACAAGCGGCGGAAACGAACGCTTTGCCTTTGACGCCTACAGGCGCCTGATCACGATGTATTCTGATGTAGTGATGGAGAAGTCCGCGGGAATAGAACCCAAAGACGCAGAATCCGGGATCCGTAAACAGCTGGAAAAATTGATGCAGGCGATGAAAAAGGAATTGGGTTACAAGAGCGACACCGACCTCACCGCTATCGACCTTAAGAAACTCTGCTTGCAGTACAAGGCCAAGATAAAGGAGGTCCTCGGCAGGGAATTTCCCGACGATGCCCAGGATCAGCTTTGGGGCGGGATCGGCGCGGTCTTCTCCTCCTGGAACGGCAAGAGGGCGGTGAGTTACCGCAGGATCGAGAAGATCCCCGACGAGTGGGGCACTGCAGTCAATGTCCAGACGATGGTCTTCGGCAACATGGGAGAGGGCTCTGCCACAGGAGTCGCCTTTACCCGCAATCCCGGCAACGGCGAAAACAAATTCTACGGAGAATTCCTTAATGACGCGCAAGGAGAAGATGTGGTCGCCGGCACGCGTACGCCTGCGCCGATAAATGAATATTCAAGGTCCGAACAGAATAAGGATCTAAAGACCCTGGAGCAGGGGATGCCGAAGATCTACAAGGAGCTTTTTGATATACAGGCGCGCCTGGAGAAGCACTACTGCGATATGCAGGACCTGGAATTTACGATCGAAAAGGGGCGCCTGTTCATGCTCCAGACCAGGGTTGGAAAACGCAACGGCCCGGCTGCGCTGCGTATGGCGATGGATATGTATAAAGGGAAACTGATCGATAAAAAAACCGCTGTATCGCGCGTCACCCCCGACCAGCTGGATGAACTGCTTCACCCGATCATCGATCCTGAGGAAGAGTTGAAGCATAGGCCTTTAGCAAAAGGGCTGCCTGCCGGCCCGGGTGGCGCGGGAGGAGAGATAGTCTTTACCGCTCAGGATGCAGTGGATCAGGCTCGGCAGGGAAAGAAGGTCGTCCTTGTCCGCGAGGAGACAAACCCTGAAGATGTAGAGGGGATGCGCGCTGCCCAGGCGATCCTCACGGCGCGCGGAGGGATGACCTCGCACGCGGCATTAGTGGCTCGCGGTTGGGGGAAGTGCTGCATTGTCGGCTGCGGCGCCCTGCACGTAGACGCTGCAAAGAAGGAGCTGCGGGTAGGCGATAAGTCGATGAAAGAGGGCGACTGGCTTACATTAAACGGCACAAAAGGAAATGTCTATGAAGGAAAGCTTACTATGGCTGATGCAGCTAAAGAAAATAAGCTGCTCAGTGATTTCCTTAAACTCTGCGACTCGATAAAGAGGCTGGGCATCAGGACTAATGCTGACACGCCTGAGGACGCATCAAGGGCGCTGGACTTCGGAGCCGAAGGTATCGGACTCTTTAGGACCGAACATATGTTTTACGGTAAGCAGTCGCAAGAGCCGCTCTTTTGCCTGCGTAAGATGATCGTCTCAAAAACGCCGCAGGAGAGGGAGAAGGCGCTTGATGAACTTTTTCCCTACGTCAAGAAAGATATCAAGGCGACGCTGCAGGCGATGGATGGCCTGCCTGTTGTGATCCGCCTGATCGACCCGCCGCTTCATGAGTTCGTGCCGCGTAAGGAGGAGAAGTTAGCCGAGCTTGCTAAGGAATTAAATATCGGCCTTGAGGAGCTAAAGAAGCGCTCGGATCTCCTGCATGAATCTAACCCGATGATGGGTCACAGGGGAGTCCGTTTAGGCGTGACTTTCCCTGAGATAAGCTCGATGCAGATCCGGGCAGTGCTTGAGGCAGCTGCTGAGCTGGTTAAGGTTGGGAAGAAGCCATACCCTGAGATCATGATCCCGGTGGTCTGCGACCGCAAAGAGCTGGATAATCAGTTTGCTTTAGCGCATAAGATCTACGAAGAAGTGCTGGCTAAGTATGGACTCAAAAATTTACGTCACATGTTTGGTACGATGATCGAGATCCCGCGCGCGACACTCGTAGCCGATCAGTTAGCCGAAGTAGCGGAGTTCTTCTCCTTCGGCACCAATGACCTGACCCAGATGGGATTCGGATTCTCGCGCGATGACGTAGGAGGGTTCCTGCCGGATTATATCCAGAAGGGTATCCTTGCCGACGATCCCTTTCAGACAATAGACCAGGAGGGTATCGGGGAGCTGATCAAGATCGGTATCCAAAAAGGGAGAAGCGCGCGCAAAGGCCTTGAGGTCGGTATCTGCGGAGAGCACGGCGGAGACCCGAGATCAGTAGAGTTCTGTCACCGCGTCAAGATGGATTACGTCAGCTGTTCGCCGTTTAGGGTGCCGATCGCAAAGTTAGCCGCAGCGCAAGCTGCCTTAAATGATGCCAAGGGAGGTAAGAAATAGATGCAGGAAGCCTTAAAGACATACCTTAAAGAGATCAGGAACATCCCCCTGCTGACTGCAAAGCGCGAGGTAGAATTAAGCAAAAGGATAAAGCGCGGTGATGAAAAGGCGCGCAAGGAGATGATCCGTTCCAACCTGCGCCTGGTGATCAATATCGCTAAAAGATACATGCATTTAGGCATTGCATTCCTTGACCTGATCGAGGAGGGAAATATCGGCCTGATGAAAGCGGTAGACAGATTTGACCACAGGAAGGGCTTCCGCTTCTCTACCTATGGCGCCTGGTGGATAAAGCAGGGGATCACCCGCTCGATCGCAGATCAGTCAAAGACGATCCGCCTGCCGGTATATATGAACGAGCTGATCACAAAGTGGAAGAAGACAAAAGAGCGCCTTTCTCATAAGCTAAAAAGGATCCCGCATAATCATGAGATCGCCAAGAAGCTGAAGCTGCCAAGGAAAAAGATAGAGGAGATAAACTTCTGGCTCTCCACTAAGACTTCTTCGCTTGATGCGCCGGTAGGAGATGAGGGCGAGGGGCAGGTGATGGACCTGATCGAAGACGAAAGCACTTCTTCTCCGGATAAGGCAATAGAGAAGATGATGAATAAGGAGAGGGTGGCTGACCTCTTAGAGATCATGACCGAGAGGGAGAAAGAGGTGCTGGATATGCGCTTTGGCCTTCCTGACGGAAAGACGCACACGCTGGCTGAGGTAGCCAAGAAACAGAAGGTCTCGCGCGAACGGGTGCGCCAGATAGAAGACCAAGCGCTTTTGAAACTAAGAAAATTTATAAAACAACAGGATAAGGAGATGTTTAAGAATAAGGGCCAGCGATGAAATTAGAGGCCTACATCCGCGATATCCCTGATTTTCCAAAAAAGGGCATAATCTTTAAAGATATCACGACACTCCTCAAAGATAAAGATGCCTTTGCCGCAGCACTTCGCGCACTGGCGGATAAGTACAAAGACCAAAAAATCGATTCGGTCCTGGCAGTGGAGGCAAGAGGTTTTATCTTTGGCGGCGCTATCGCCGAAAAGCTAGGGACAGGGTTTGTGCCGGTAAGAAAGAAGGGGAAGCTCCCGGCAAAGACGCAAAGCATAACCTACAGCCTCGAATACGGAACGGATACCTTAGAGATCCACGAAGATGCGATTAAACCCGGGGATAAGATCCTGATCATCGATGACCTGCTGGCTACGGGCGGCACGAGTAAGGCGGTCTGTGACCTGGTGAAGCAGTTAAAGGGTGAGGTGGCAGGAATCGCCTTCCTGATCGAACTGGAGTTTCTAAAGGGTAGGGATAAACTCAAGGGATATCCTATTAGTTCTTTAATAAAGTATTAGTCAAAAATAACAAGGGTTTTGTGAGCGTGCGTTAAAAATTTTTTTGCAAAAGTGTGCAAGGTTTTACGCCGAACGGAGCACGCAGGGTTTACGTAAGTCACTGCGGGAGAGAGGCGTAAACCGTAGCACACGGAAAAAAATTTCAGCACGCGAGCAAAGCCCGAGATTATTTTTGACGACAACCATGCCCCTGTAGCTCATAAGGATAGAGCAACAGTTTCCTAAACTGTGTGCGGCAGGTTCGATTCCTGCCAGGGGCACTTAGACTATATGGCAGGGAGCGTGTTCGTCCACCTTCGCCCTAAGAATAAATTCCTGGCGGGCTCGAAGGATTTCGCTGGATAAAAGCATGCGGTGCTTAATTCCTGCCAGGGGCACTTAGATTATGTACGACCTACACACACACTCACTCTTAAGCGACGGGGTGCTTCTTCCGTCAGAGATGGCAACGCGGTATCTCAAGCTCGGCTACAAGGTGATCGCTGTCACTGATCATGTCGACTACAGTAATATTAAAACAGTGGTCAGCGCGATCACAGAGTTCTGCCGCAACTGGCCAGAGGATGCAAAGATAAAGATCCTCCCCGGAGTAGAGCTCACCCACCTGCCGCTAAATCAGTTTAAACCGCTGGCAAGATACGCGCGGGCAAAGGGAATAAAGGTGATCGTTGCCCATGGCGAAACAGTCAATGAACCGGTAACAAAGGGGACTAACCGCGCTTGCCTTGAAGCAGGTATCGACATCCTGGCTCATCCGGGATTGATCAGCGATAATGATGCGCTGCTTGCTAAAAAGAAGAAGGTATTCCTTGAAGTCACTGCGCGCAGAGGGCACAAGGTAACTAACGCGCATGTGGTTGAGCGGGGATTAAAGTCAGGTGCAAAATTGATCTTGAATACCGATAGCCACACCCCAGAAGATATTATCACACCCGATATGATCATCAGTAATGCGCGCAGGGCCGGATTAAGCCTTAAAGAAATAGATAATATTTATTTCGAGACGAAGAAGTTTTTGAAGGGGAGGAAAGTTAGATGCTAAGAAAGCCGTGCGTTATCGCGCTGCTTGGGATTTGCATGATATCATCCGCGGGTTGCGCAATTTTTGGGAAGGGCAGGCCCACCGAGAGCGAAGCGATACTGGAATCCCAGATCCTGGTGAAATTCCCGGATATCCCTGTTCCGGCAGGTTTTAAATTAGTGCCGCAGGACTCCTACTCCTTTGAAGGCGCAGGGGTGCGCGTAGGGATGCTCAAGTACCGAGGCAGGGCTGATGCCAACCAGGTGGTCAACTTCTTCAAGGACCAGATGGTGATGTACGACTGGCGCTTCCTGAATACCGTAGAATACGGCCAGCGGATCCTCAACTTTGACCGTGAGGATGAGACCTGCGTGATCAATATAATCCCCAGGGGCAGGAGCGTAGATATAGTGTTCGCCCTGGGCCCGAAATCGCGGATTTCGCTCCGGAAAGCCGATAAAAAAATTGAATAATAGAAGGAGAAAAAGCCCTTGACAAGCAAGGGGTTATGTGGTATTTTGTTCACAATATTATAGGTTATAGCACTGGATGTGACTTTAATCTGAGGCGAAAAGGAGGTGAAGGATAAATAAAGCCTGAGGTCAGTGAAATCCGGTGATATAAATATAAATGGTAAACCCTAGTGGTAAAAAACCCTAGTTGATATATGTACAAAGAAATCATCACAAGGAGGAAATCAAAAATGAGTAAACGCTTAATCCTAGTTCTGGCGCTTGTGCTTGCGGTGGGAATCGGTGCCGCATACGCAGAAGTACAGAACGTCAAGGTAAGCGGCGACATCACGGCCATGGGAGTCAGCAGAATGCTTAATCCCAGGGGTAGTAATGTTGATCCTGACGGATTATATGGTTACAGGGAAAAATACCTTGTAAGCATCACCCGTCTGAGAGTCGACGCCGACCTTACCGATAACGTGACTACAACATTGAGATTGCTTAACGAAAGATATTGGGGAAGAGAAGATGTACTCAATGACGCAAGCGGAACTAACTCAGGCATCAGCATAGACCTGGCATGCGTCACAATGAAAGAGTTCCTTTATTCACCTCTTACCCTGACTGTCGGACGCCAGGAGCTGCATTTTGGCAACGACATGATCGTCGGCGACCCGGATACAAATCTCGCGGCTGATACAGCCAGCCCGCTTGGCGCTGCAAATATACGCGATGCAGACCTAAGCGCGCGCAAGTCTTTTGATGCAATACGCGCGACACTGGACTATGATCCGCTGGTCATCGATATGATACTGGCAAAGGTACAGGAAAGGGTGCTCAGAAGAACAGATGATGAAGATCTCTACGGTATCAACTTCGCCTATGACTTAGGCGACGAGAAAAACAGCTCTGCGGAACTCTACTACTTTGAAAAACTTACCGGAAGAGACCAGCTGCAAGTCAGCGGCATCCTCACCAACGACCACAAAAACTCCGACAGAGTGCAGACAGTCGGCGCTCGTTTAGTCTCCGAGCCGATGGAGAATCTGACTACTCAGATCGAAGCTGCATATCAGTTTGGAAAACGCGTTCCGGCCGCGGGTGACGGAAACACCACTACCGCCGGTACTGTAGACCGTAAGGCATGGGCGCTGGAAGCAGCAGCCACCTTAGGTCTTCCCAAGATGAAATATACTCCTACAGTAACCGCGTTGTATTCTTATTTCAGCGGTAATCATGAGAACAACGTTTCTAACAACGACCTGGGTACCTGGCGCGGTTGGGATCCGATGTATGAAAATCAGGTCTCCGGCCATATCGCCAATGCTCTGTTTCCCCAGAGCAATGCTCACATCCTTGGCGGCATTGTTACAGCCAACATCATGGAAGATGTCAATCTTAAGGGTGAGTATTATACCTACTGGTGGGCAAGCAAGTATCCTGAAGGCGCGACTATTGCCACAGCAAGAGATACTGCTGCTGCCATCGTAATGGACGGAAAAAGCCATGCCGGACAGGAATTGGATATGACGCTTACATACGACTACACTGAAGATGTCCAGTTCGGCCTGATGGGTGGACTTTTCATCCCAGGAAGCTCCTTCATGAAAGACAATGATTCCGTTATGTCGGAAATTATTGGCTCTATGAAGGTAACCTTCTAAGACAACTCGTGTGATCTAAATCCCCGCCCCGCAAAATGCGGGGCGGGGATTTTTTTTAAGTATCGACAAAATCCCATAACCTCTTGACAGCTAATGGTTTTTCTGATATAAAACAACACATATGGATAAGAAATCAGTCTACGAACAACTGGCCAGGATCTACCTTGACGCCCACCTTGAAGCGCACAAGAGAGAGAAGAAGAAGGGGCGGCTGCACCACTTAAAGAAAACCCTGCTGGTCGGCCTGCCATCGGCCCTCTTGATCGGCCTGCTTGTCTTGACCGTCAAGGGAAGGAATATTGATTCCCAGGTCGCTTTAATGCTTTCATACGATGCGGTAAAGATAAATTTTGATTTTGACCCCGCCAAGAAAGAGATCTTCTCTATAAACCTGAACAGCCTGAACATGCGAGGCTACAAGAAGCTTAGGTTCACAATGAAGAAAGCCGACTATACGGACACGGTATCATTGCGGGTCGAGTTCACCAATTCATTTAACGAGACCTCTGAGGTATACTTAAGCGATATCGGGCACAGGTGGCAGGAGCATACGATCGACCTTTCGGAGTTTAAGACCATGATCAGGTGGTCTCACATGAAGAAGCTCGCCTTTATCGTTGAGGAGTGGAACACAAGAAATAACAAAGGTGTCGTTTACATCGATAATGTAAGCCTCATAAAATAAGGAGGACCTTATCAATGCGCATTATCTCGATCACCAACCAGAAGGGCGGATGTGGCAAGACTACGACAGCTACTAACCTGGCTGCCTGCTTGGCTACAAACGATAGAAAAGTATTGCTGATCGATCTTGACCCGCAATCACACGCTACTTTAGGCTTAGGCGTAGAATCGGAGATGAGCGTTTACAACGTCCTTTCAAAGAGCACCCCCAAAAGAGCTAAACTTAAGGATATCATCAAAAGAGTGGGTAAGAACTTTGATCTGGCACCGTCCAGCGTGATCTTAAGCGCCCTGGAGCAGGAGCTGACAGGCGAGATCGGCAGGGAGGCGCGCCTGCGCGAGACATTAGATGGCTTTAACGCCGACTACGATTACATCCTGATCGATTGCCCTCCAAACCTGGGGATCCTGACAATAAATGCGATCCGCGCCTCAGGCGAGATCATCATCCCTGTAGGGGCGAGCAGGTTTTCCCTGGAAGGATTAAATCAGCTCAGAGAGATCATCAACCTGATCCAGGAGAGGCTGAATCACAAGGTAAAACAGAGGATCCTGATGACTAACTTCGATTCCCGCCTGCGCCACTCATTCACGATGAAAGAGAAGATCAAAAACTCCTTTAAGGAGAGATTCGATACGATCATCCATGTCAACGTCAAATTAAAAGAGGCACAGAACGAAAGTACGCATATCCTTAATTTTGATAAATACTGCCGCGGGGCCAAGGACTATTTCAGCCTTTCGCGGGAGATCATTATCGAAGAGCGAGAGACGCCGGTAACGACCGGACGTCTGCGCAAAGAGATCGAGCGGATCATCAAGGAGAAACTGATCAAGATGCGCGATGTGACTTTCTCGATCCGCGCCCCGGAAGCTAAGAACGTCCATGTGGCCGGAGAGTTCAATAGATGGAGGCTGGATGAGGCCAGCCGCATGGATCACGACAACGGGGTCTGGTCAAAGAGGATTTCGCTTAGGCCGGGTAAGTATCATTACCGTTTTGTAGTGGACGGAAAATGGATGGAAGACCCTGACAACCCTGTGCAGGAGAAGAATCCCTTTGGGCAGATGGATTCCCTGATAAAGATAACCGCAAAACCGGGTAAGTAAATCCTTCGACTACGCTCAGGATGAAATACTGAGCGGCGCCCATAAATAGTATTATGGCGCCGTCGAAGTATAAAGCAGGAGGGAGGATGCGATATGGCTAAGAAGAAGAAAAAGAGAGCCTTGAGAAAGCCTGCAAAGAAAAGAACCGTCAAAAGAAGAAAGCCAACCAAGAGAAAAACAGCCAAGCGAAAACCCGCCAAAAAGGCCGAAGGCAAGATTATAGGCCTTGTCACACACTACTTCCCCCATGTCAGGGCAGCGGTAATCAAACTTAAAGGCACCCTTACGGTCGGTGAGATCATCAAGATCAAGGGCCACACCACGGATTTCCGCCAGACAGTAACTTCACTACAGATCGACCGCGTGCCTGTAGATTCCGCCAAGAAGGGCGCTGAAGTGGGGCTCTTGTCTAATTTCAGGGTCAGGCACGGGGATATAGTCTACAAGGTATAAATCAAGGAGAGGATCTTATGAAGTATAAGTGCAAGATCTGCAGAAGGGAGGTAGATGATTTTGCGGCTATTGCCCATGTCAAGGCCGAAGAGTACCTGATGGAGCTGATCCGCAAGGACCACCCCGAGTGGAAGAAGGATGATAAGACCTGCCATAAGTGCGTAGAATACTACCGCAGACTGGTAAAAGAATCGGAGATATGATATGAATAAGATGACTAAGTATCTGGTAATAGTGTGTGCAGTATTGCTACTCTCAGGCTGTGCTACCATAATGCATGGAGACAGCCAGTATGTAGAGATCGACTCCTACCCGCAGGGCGCTACGGCCTATATTGATGGCGCCTATCACGTGACTCCTACC
>JBHPGR010000007.1:0-40693 GCA_042570405.1 Candidatus Omnitrophota bacterium | reverse complement strand
CGGTGATCACGCCCCTGCGGTACTGATCCTCCGTCTTTAAGACCTCTTCTTTTGCTTCTCTTAATACCTCTTTCTTCTCCTTGGGGATGGTCATATCCTCTATTCCGATCGATATCCCGCCCAGAGTTGCATACTCAAAACCCAGCTGTTTGATATCATCAAGCAGCTTCACCGTGTGCTGGTGGCTGAAACGCTTGTAGCACTCGGTAACGATCTCCCTGACGTTAGATTTATTTAACTCTGTATTTACAAAACCGAAACCTTCCGGAAGAACATCATTGAATATTACCCTCCCCGGAGTAGTTACGATCGTCTGCCTGCCGGGTATATACTTCTTCTCTTCCAGTTTGAATATGCCGTCAACGCGTAATTTGATCTTGGCGTGCAGATCGACTACTTCATCGTCGTAGGCGACGATCACCTCATCGATACCGGCAAAGCTCTTACCCTCGCCCTTTGCTCCCGGCTCCTCCTTGGACATATATGAAGTACCCAGGATGATATCCTGGGTAGGGGTGACGACCGGCCTGCCGTCTGCGGGAGAAAAGATATTATTTACCGAAAGCATCAGAATCTTAGTCTCAAGCTGTGATTCAAGCGACAGGGGAACGTGCACTGCCATCTGGTCGCCGTCAAAATCGGCGTTAAAAGCGGCGCAGACTAAAGGATGGATCTTTATCGATTTACCTTCGATCAAGATAGGCTGGAAGGCCTGGATACTCAGGCGATGCAGAGTAGGCGCACGGTTCAGGAGTACCGGATGATCCTGGATCACTTCATCCAGTATATCCCAGACTTCGATCTTACCGCGCTCCACCATCCTGCGCGCGCCTTTAATCGTATGCACAAAACCTTTTTCTCTTAATTTTTTGATGATAAACGGTTCAAAAAGCTCCAGCGCCATCTGTTTGGGGATACCGCATTCAGAGAGCTTCAGTTGCGGGCCGACCACGATCACGGAACGGCCGGAATAATCCACGCGTTTACCTAAAAGGTTCTGCCGGAAACGTCCCTGTTTCCCCTTAAGCATATCCGAGAGTGACTTCAGCGGACGGTTGTTGGCACCCATCACCGGCCGGCCATGCCTTCCGTTATCCAGAAGCGCATCTACCGCCTCCTGAAGCATCCGCTTTTCATTGCGGATGATGATCTCAGGAGCGCTCAATTCCATAAGCTTCTTGAGCCGGTTGTTGCGGTTGATCACCCGGCGGTAGAGGTCATTAAGGTCTGATGTGGCAAATCTTCCGCCGTCTAACGGGACTAAAGGCCGCAGGTCAGGTGGAATCACTGAAAGGATCTCCAGCACCATCCACTCAGCCTTATTGCCTGATTTCTTGAAGTCTTCTACCAGGCGCAGCGCCTTAAGCGACTTACGGTTTCCCAGCGCCTCCTTGGACTTTTCAAGGTCGCGGCGTAACTTCCTGCAGCGCGCCTCAATGTCAAGTTCCTTTAAAAGATCACGTATTGCCTCTGCGCCGATCTTGGCCTTGAAGTTACTGCCGAACTTAGCAAGCGCCTCCTGGTATTTCTCTTCGGTTAAAAGCTCCTTATTCTTTAAAGAAGTGCTGCCCGGGTCGATCACTACATACTCTTCGTAATAGATCACCTTTTCGATCTCGCGCAGCGTCATATCCAGTAAAGCCGAAAGCCTGCTCGGCACTGCCTTAAAGAACCAGATGTGCGTAACGGGGGCCGCCAGTTCTATATGCCCCATGCGTTCGCGCCTTACCGAAGAGCGGTCGATAGTCACGCCGCAGCGATCGCAGGTAATACCCTTAAACTTTATTCCTTTATATTTCCCGCAGTTGCACTCCCAGTCGCGGACCGGGCCGAAGATCTTCTCGCAAAAGAGTCCATCCTTTTCCGGCTTAAGGGTACGGTAATTTATCGTTTCGGCCTTCTTGACCTCGCCCTTAGTCCATGACTTTATCACCTGTGGTGAAGCGATCTTTATGCCTATCGAATCGAAGATATTGGCTTCCTGGCGCTCTTGCGTCTTTATCGTCTTCATTACCTTGTCTTCTCCACTTTAATATCCAGACAAAGACCCTGTAATTCCTTTATCAACACGTTGAACGACTCCGGGGTCCCGTGTGAAAGCGTCTGCTCCCCCTTGACGATCGCCTCGTAGATCCTGGTCCTTCCGGCTACGTCATCGCTCTTGACTGTGAGCATCTCCTGCAGGGTGAATGCCGCGCCATACGCCTCTAAAGCCCAGACCTCCATCTCTCCCAGCCTCTGCCCGCCGAACTGCGCCTTGCCGCCTAAGGGCTGCTGAGTGACCAGAGAATACGGTCCGATAGAACGGGCATGGATCTTCTCTTCGGCAAGATGGATCAATTTCATTATATAAATAAACCCGACGGTAACCTTCTGGTCAAAGGGTTTTCCGGTGTATCCGTCAAAAAGATTGATCTTTCCGTCCTCAGGCAATCCTGCTTTCTTAAGCATATCCTTGATCTCAGGTTCTGTGGCCCCGTCAAAAACAGGGCAACTAATATGCAACCCTAAGGCTTTGGCTGCCCAGCCAAGATGCGTCTCCAATATCTGGCCGACGTTCATACGCGAAGGAACACCCAGAGGATTAAGCACTATATCGATCGCTGTGCCGTCAGGAAGGTAGGGCATATCTTCTGCGGGGATGATCTGAGCGACTACCCCCTTGTTGCCGTGCCTTCCGGCGAGCTTATCACCCTCAAGTAATCTGCGCTTGGAAGCGACATAGACGACTACTCTCTTTAAGACTCCCGGAGGAAGTTCATCTCCGCGCTTTACCTTCTCGACCTCCTGCTGCTCCTCTGCCAGTAGCTCATTGACCTGCCCGTCAAAGGAGTCGGCGAGCACCTTCGCTTCTTCGTGATCAACAAAATCAAAACTTGCCAGTTTCTTCTTATCGATACCTAAAAGACGGGTAAGCCTGGCCACTTTCTCCTTCTGCACGAACTCAACTTCCTTGACATAATATGCCCTGATCTCCTTGATCTTGGCCAGTTCCTTTGACTTCTCCTCCTTGGATTTTCTCCCCCGCTCCTTGCGCGTAAAGACATGCAAATCGACCACAACCCCGTCTACTCCGGGGGGCACCGCTAAAGATGTATCGCGGACATCCGATGCCTTTTCTCCGAATATAGCGCGCAGCAGCCTCTCCTCCGGAGAAAGCTCTGATTCGGTCTTAGGGGTAACCTTGCCGACAAGGATATCTCCGGGCTCGACCTCTGCCCCCAGGCGGATCACGCCACTCTCGTCTAAATCGCTTAAGGCCTCTTCGCTGACATTGGGTATATCGCGGGTGATCTCTTCATTGCCAAGGCGCGTCTCGCTCGCCTCAAGTTCAAACTCCTTTACATGAATAGAGGTAAAGAGATCTTCTCTTACCACCTTCTCGTTGATCAGGATCGCATCCTCAAAATTATATCCCCTCCAGGGCATAAATGCACAAAGCAGGTTCTTGCCTAAGGCAAGTTCCCCATTCTTTGTCGCCATCCCGTCTGCGATGATATCCCCTGCCTCGACCCGGTCACCTAGCTTTACTAAGGGCCGTTGATTAAGGCAGGTATCGGCGTTAGTGCGTTTGAATTTCTTTAAATGATACGTCTTCTTACCCGCCGTAATAGCGCAGGCATCCACCTTGGTGACCTTGCCTGAAGCTTCGGCGACCACTACGGTACCGGAATCACGCGCCACCTTCTCCTCCATATCCGTGCCTACGACCGGCGGCTCGGTGATCATCAAGGGCACTGCCTGACGCTGCATATTTGAACCCATCAGTGCGCGGTTTGCATCGTCATGCTCT
Organism: Candidatus Omnitrophota bacterium; assembly: GCA_042570405.1. Taxonomy (GTDB): domain Bacteria; phylum Omnitrophota; class Gorgyraeia; order Gygaellales; family Profunditerraquicolaceae; genus JBHPDM01. Next base: position 36,900 of record JBHPGR010000007.1, on the reverse strand, counting down.
AAGAATGGTATCAGCGAAGCGGCTACTGAGACCAACTGCTTGGGGGAGACATCCATATATTCTACCTTTTTAGGGGCGACCTTAGGGAAATCGCTCTTGTAGCGGCAGGAGATCTCACGCTCGCAAAACTTACCATCACTGTCTAAAGGGGCATTTGCCTGGGCGATCACCTTATCCTCCTCGATATCTGCGGTAAGGTATTCGATCTTGCGGGAGACTCTGCCGTCAAGTGCCTTGCGATATGGAGTCTCCAGCAGCCCCAACTGGTTTACCCTGGCGTAACTGGCCAGCGAAGCGATCAAACCAATATTGGGGCCCTCCGGGGTCTCGATCGGACAGACCCGACCGTAATGCGAAGAATGAATATCTCTGACTTCAAAACCGGCACGCTCGCGCGAAAGGCCTCCCGGACCCAGGGCGCTTAAGCGCCTCTTATGGGTCATCTCTGCCAGAGGATTTACCTGGTCCATAAACTGAGATAACTGGCTGCGGGCGAAGAAATCCCTGATTTGGTTGGAGAATAATTTTGAATTTATCAGATAATGCACATTTACGTTATCAAAATCACCTAATATGCTCAAACGCTCGCGCACCGAACGCTCCATCCTGGAAAGGCCGATACGCACCTGATTCTGTGCCAGCTCGCCCACGGTCTTTATCCGGCGGTTGCCCAAATGGTCTATGTCATCGATCTTGCCCTCGCCATCCTTAAGCTTGATCAGGTACTCGATCGTGCGGATCACCGTGGCTGAATCCAATATCCTCTTGTCAAGCGGGACATCCATGCCCAGCTTCCTGTTCAGGATAAACCTGCCTACCTTAGCCAGATCATATCTATTTGGATCAAAAAAGAGGCGGTAGAATAAGTTCTCGGCGCCCTCCCTGGTCACCGGCTCTGTGGGGCGCATCTTACGGTAAAAATCCAGGTATGCTTCTTCCTTGTTTTTCGTATAGTCTTTTTTTAGGGTATTGGTGATCTCAGGATAATCCTTACCGAAGGCTGAGAGTATATCCTGATCGCTTGAAAAGCCCAAGATCCGAAAGATCTGAGTGGCGGGGAAATTTCTGCGTCTGTCGATGTAGGCGATGATCGTCTCTGAAAGGTCGTGCTTGAATTCAAGCCAGGCGCCGCGGTAGGGTATGATCCTGCCGTAAAATATCTTCTTACCCGTAGGATGCGGCTCCTCCTCAAAGGATACTCCCGGCGAACGCTGCAGCTGGCTTACCGCAACGCGCTCATCGCCGTTGATCACAAAGGAACCCGTGGGAGTGATCAGCGGTATCTCTCCGAAATAAGCATCCTGCTCCTTGGTCTCCTTGGAGGTGATCAGGCGGAATTTTACCTTAAGTGCTGCCGCGAAGGTCACCGCCCTCCTCTTGGACTCATCGACATCGTACTTTGGCTTAGCAAAGGAGTAGCTGATGAATTCCAGCTTTACCGAACGGGTTGAGTCTTCAATAGGAAACATATCCTCGAAGACCTCCTGCAGGCCTTCATGTTTGCGTTGATCGCAGCGGACATCCAGCTGTAAGAAGTCCCGGTAGGACTCTAGCTGCAGATCCAAGAGGTTAGGTAGATCATAGACCTCTTTGAACTTTGCAAAGTTTTTGCGTTTAATCATCTTATCCCTTTTCCTGCTCTTGAGTTTAGCTTACTTTAACTCTACCTTTGCGCCAGCGGCTTCGAGCTTCTTCTTCATCTCTTCCGCTTCTTCCTTGGTCGCACCCTCTTTTACCGGCTTGGGTGCTCCATCAACGAGGTCCTTGGCCTCTTTAAGGCCCAGGCTTGTCATTGTTCTTACCTCTTTGATCACGGAGATCTTATTTGCCCCTGCAGCGGTCAAGACTACCGAAAATGTACTCTTCTCCTCTGCGGCGGCAGCTGAGCCAGCTCCCGGTGCGGCAACGCCAGCTGCCATAACCGGCATGTTCGCCTTGACGTCAAATTTTTCTTCCAGAGCCTTGACAAACTCCGAGAGTTCCATCACGCTCATCTCTTCGATGGATTTCATCAGGGTGCCTAACTTATCACTTGCCATCTTGTGCCTCCTTCTGTTCTGCTTTCTGCTGTGCCTGTTCTCCTGCTTTCTCTTCTGCCTTCTGCTGTGGCTGTTCTGCCTTCTTATTCTTTACCTGATCTATACAATAAACGAACTTCTTTATGATCTGGGCTAAAGCTATGGCTAACCCCGTGATCGGCGCCTTAATCGTCATCACAACCTGTGCCCGTAATACTGGCTTTGAGGGTAGGCTGGCTAAAATGTCGATGTCCTTTTTTTCGAGGACTTCCCCGTTAAAGAATCCGCACTCCAATTTGAGCTCTTCGTGCTTTTTAGAAAAATTACTTAAGACCCGGCAGGTCTCAACCGGCTCCTCTTTGACGAAGATCATTCCGCAGGGGCCTTCGATAAACTTTACGATATCCTCCATCCCGGAACCCTTCAGCGCGCGCCGGGCAACGCTGTTCTGCACCACCAGAAGCCTGGCATTAGTATCCCTTAAAGACTGGCGTAGGCTGGAGAGATCCGGGCTGGCAAGCTCAGGGTATTTTACGATAAAGACAGACTCTGATTCCTTGACACTCTCCTTTATCAGTTTACCGGATGTCTCTTTAAATAATAAGCCTAATTTCATAATCGTTAAATGCTAAGTTTTAAACCCGGGCTCATCGTGGCAGCGATATAAGAGCTCCTGAAGAATTTACCCTTGACGGTTGCCGGTTTTGCCTCCTGAAGGGCATCGATCACCCGGGATGCGTTCTCATACAATTTGTCCTCGCCAAAGGCGATCTTGCCCACGCTTAAATGTATCCCCTTTTGTTTATCCACGCGAAACTCGACCTTCCCCCTCTTGACATCCTCGATCGCCTTGGCGATATCATTTGTTACGGTGCCGGTCTTAGGACTTGGCATCAATCCGCGCGGCCCTAAGACCTTCCCTAAACGGCTAAGCTCTTTCATCATATCGGGTGTGGCGATCGCACAGTCGAAATCCATAAAACCTTTAGATACTTTCTCTATTAAGTCGCTTCCCCCCACGTGATCTGCCTCTGCCTCCCGGGCTGCCTTCTCATGCTCACCCTTACAGAATACCGCCACCCTGACCTTCTTGCCGGTCCCGTGCGGAAGCACTACTGTCCCGCGCACCATCTGGTCGGATTTCTTGGGGTCGACGTTAAGATGAAAATGCAACTCAACTGAATTATCAAATTTCGGCTGGGGCATCTTCTTCAAGGTAGAGATCGCTTCTTTTAGCGGATAGGCCTTTTCGCTCTCTACCTGCTTCCGGGCCTCAATATACCTCTTGCTTCTTTTTCCCTTCATCTCTTTTTACCCTTCTACCGTAATACCCATGCTGCGCGCCGTACCTTCGATCACCTTACAGGCAACGACGAGATCCTTTGTATTGAGATCCTGGAGCTTCTGCTTGGCGATATCCTCCACCTGCTTTTTAGTGACTGTCCCGATCGTTTCCTTACCGGCTGTGCCGGAAGCCTTGGCAAGGCTTGCCGCACGCTTCAGAAGCACTGAGGAGGGAGGGCTCTTGATAATAAAGCTAAAGGTCCTGTCCTCGTATACGCTGATCACCGCCGGCAAGATCAGCCCGTCCCCCTTGCCCTTGGTCTGCTCGTTAAACTGCTTGCAGAACTGCATGATATTTACTCCATGCTGGCCCAATGCCGGCCCTACCGGAGGCGCCGGGTTTGCCTGCCCTGCGGGTACGTGCAACTTAATCTGTACTTTGACTTTTTTAGCCATAGCCTTATATTTTCTCTACCTGCCAGTACTCAAGCTCTAAAGGTGTAGCCCGACCGAATATGGAGACGTTTACCTTGACCTTACCCTTTTCGGGATGCACCTCATCGATAGAACCGTTAAAATTCATAAAAGGACCCTCTATCACCCTGACCTGCTCACCCTTCTCAAATATCACTTTGGGGCTGGGTTTGGCCTTGGTCTCCTGAGTCCGCTTTAATATCCCGTCGACCTCTGCCTGCGGCAAAGGCATCGGCTTCTTGCCCAGGCCGATAAAACCGGTGACGCCGGGAGTCTTTCTTACCAGAAAATACGTCGTCTCATCAAGCTCCATCTCGACAAGTATATATCCGGGGAAGAACTTCCTCTGCGAGACGCGGCGCTTACCGGCGCGCACTTCAGATACCTGCTCCGTAGGGATGACGACCTTTGAGATCGACTCCTGCAACCCCTGAGAGGAGATCTTATTCTCCAGCGAAGTCTTTACCTTCTCCTCAAAACCAGTCTGTGTATGAACGACGTACCAACTTTTCATCTAAATAACATGGTTAATATTTTTGATAGGCAGACATCTATACCGCCGATATATACCGCCATGATCGCAGTCACCGTGATCACGATAAAGGTAGCGCCGAGAAGCTCCTGCCTGCTGGACCAGCTGACTTTACCCAGCTCTACCTTTACTTCTTTTAAAAAATTTATCCCCTTGACGAAAAGATTCATCTTTGGTCTTTCCTTCGAGCTGTTAAAAAGCAGGAACGGTTCTCACCCTAAATAAACAGGAGCGGCAGGGCTACGAACCTGTCGCCCTCACTTCGTTCCGGGCTCCCCATAGGGAAACCCATATGGTTTCCCCTCTGGCGGTCGCTTCGCGACCTGTCACCCCTTCCTTAGCAATTAAAGAACAGCGAGCTTAAGGAGAGAACGGTCTTCTCTCCTTAAGAATCCTCTTTTTAGGTTCTCACCCTAAATAAACAGGAGCGGCAGGGCTCGAACCTGCAGTCACGGCTTTGGAGACCGTTGGTTTTCCATTAACCGACGCTCCTATTAATGAGCACATAACTTACGAGCACTTGACACCCGGCTGTATTGGAACAGCCGGTGTGCCGCTTGTGCGGCAAGTGCGAGTAAGTTATAGGTGCGAATTAATCCCGAGCAATCAACGATCAGTTCCCGGTTGCGAGGGATACCCCTCGTTTCTTATTATCAATAGCTTTAAACTCGGGGTGAGTTCGCCCATGCGACTTATGTTCGCTCCGCTCCATAAGTCGCGGGCTCACTTACTTAATCTCTTTATGGTCAACGTGCTTTCGGCAGAAGCGGCAGTACTTGCTCATCTCCAGCTTCTCCGAATGCAACCTTTTATTCTTAGTCGTGGTATAATTTCTATTCTTGCAGTCCTTGCATTCCAGCGTAATGATCTCGCGCATAATAAGCTTTACCTCTTAAACTATCTTAACAGAGCCCACGACCGGGATCGAACCGGTGACCACAGGCTTACCATGCATGTGCTCTACCATCTGAGCTACGTGGGCATAATCCTTTAACCATCTCTGGATAATCTTCCTGAGTTTCATATTGTGCACACAAACCGTAGCTGCCCCGTAAATAGACCTGCTCTTATGACTCCCGTTGTTCCCGTGGGTGTTCGCAACCACCGTCCTGTCTAAAAAAGATGCCGGCATATTAAGATGCCGGCTCCAGTATTGCTGTGCCTTCCTGACCGGTGTATCTGAATATATGGTCAGCCAAAGCCTTAGCTTCTCCCGGTCAACTCCACAGATCACCCGTAAAAATCTGATAAATGTCTTTAGTGCCTGCGGGTCGGAATCAGTCAGGCGTATGGAGATCGGGCTATGCTTAGAACCCTCCCCCCAGAATAACCCCAGAGCCAGCGCCTTTAAACGCTCCTGATCAGGGGTAAGCTGCTTCTTTATCTTGAATGGGTCACCGTTAGGATTATGCTTAAAATAAGTAGCCTCGCTACGGGAGCGTCGCTTGATACCGTTCTTATCCATAAGATAGATCACCTTACGCCAAGATACCCCTAAGACCCTTCCTACCTCTGCGGCAGAAAGCCCTTTTTTATATAACGCTTCGATTTTCTTTATCTGGAGCATATCTTCCTTTGACTATAATAAGTTATAAAAAAAAATGGCTAGTAGAGTAATAGCCACAATAAATGGTGGTTTACTCGAAAAGGCAACAAGAATTCTATTTTACTAAAAATAATCTCTTTGTCAAGGGATTTTTTGCAATTATAAGGAATCAGTAAGGCGGGAAAAATCCTGCAGGCTAAGGCGCTCCGGGCGGGTATCTGGATCGATTCCGTACTCTTCCATGAACCCCTCCAGTTTCTCTTTAGGGATGGCCTTTTTTAAGCTGTTGCGCAGCGTCTTTCTCCTCTGATTGAAGGCCGTCCTGATGATCTTAAAGAGCAATTGCGGATTACTGCACTTGACGGCGGGTTCTTTTCGCACCTTTAGGCTTAAAAAAGAAGAATCCACCTTAGGGGCAGGCCTGAAGGATGATTTCTTTATAAGAAAAAGTATCTGCGGCAGGAAATAATAATTTATAAAACAGCTAAAAGAGCCATATACCTTTGAACCGCTGGAGGCAGTGATCCTCTCGGCAAACTCCTTCTGTACGCTGATAAATATAGTATCGATCATCTCCCTAAACTCAAGGAGATGAGTGATGATCGCAGTGGTGATGTAATAAGGGATATTACCGATCACCTTGATCTTCTTTTTTCCTGCGCCCAGCATCCGCAATAAGTCAAGTTCTAGTATATCGTGCCTGATCAGATTGACGTTCTTCTGCTTGTTGAAGCGGCTTTGAAAATCCGCATATAAACGGTGATCAAGCTCTACGGCGTATACGCAGGAAACCCTCTCTGCCAAGGCGCAGGTCAATTCCCCCCTCCCTGCGCCGATCTCAATGACCGTATCGCTTTTTTTTAATCCGCAGGCATCAACGATCTTGGAGCGGATATTCGCGTCAATCAGGAAATTCTGCCCTAGTCTTTTCTTAGGTTTTGGGAGCATCTTACAGCGAGTCTTACCGCTTCAGTCAGGGAAGCGGGGTCAGAAAGAGAATGTCTGCCTGCGATATCAAAGGCAGTTCCGTGCAGCGGGGAAGTCCTGATAAACCTAAGGCCGAGGGTCAGATTCACCCCCCCCTGATTGCCGAGCATCTTAAGGGGTATCAGTGCCTGGTCATGATACATGGCGATCGCGCAGTCGTAATCTCCGGCATAGGTCCGCTGAATCGCTACATCCGCAGAATACGGCCCGTCGACAATTGTCCGGGGCTGATTAAGCCTTTTTAAGAGCGGCTTCATCAGCCGGTTCTCCTTGCTGCCGATCAGGCCGTTATCAGAAGCATGGGGATTAAGTCCGCAGACTGCTATCCGGGGATCTTTTATCAGAAACAGCTCCTTAAGGGCTTTGTCCGATAGAATGATCGCCCTGCGCAGCTGTTCAGCGTGCAAGCGCCGCGCAACATCCTTTATCGGGATATGCCTGGTAGCCAGGGTCAGCTTTAACTTCCGGTTAAGCAGCATCATCGCAAAATCTCTGGCCTTACTTCTGCGGGCAAGATATTCGGTGTGGCCTGGCCACTTAAAACCGCTCTTGGCAATCGATTCCTTTGAGATCGGACAAGTCACCAGGCAATCGATGTGGCCTGCCCTGATCAACTCAAGCGCCCGGTCGATATATTCTATCGAGGCCCTTCCGCATGCCTTGCTGGCCCTTCCAAAGGAAAAACCCCTACGGGAGACGTTCTTCAGGTCTATGAAGTCAGGATCAGCGCCGGCTTTTCCGCTTGGCCTTGCTTTTTCAAAGACCCAGCGGTCTCCGATCACCGTGAATTCTGCCAGGCCCTTCAACCTGCCTAATGCCTTATGAATTATGGATGGTCCGATCCCGGAGGGATCCCCCAGGGTAATACCTACCCTAGTCCTGGAAGACCTTGATGTAGGATTCTTTCTTGACTTCATCTAACCACCTGGCGAGCTCCTCTTGCATCTTCAGTTCTAAGAGGTAAGCGTTGATCTTCCGCTGAGCTTCTGCGATACTCTCCTGGCGCGCAGAGATCAAATCTACTAATTTAAAAACATAATATACGTCATCTATCTTTACGGGAGCAGAAACCTGGCCGATTTCAAGCTCCAGGATAACTTTCTCGATATCCTCCCGGAGTTCTTCCTTTCCGCTGGTGCGCATTGTATTCGTAGAGAGCAAATAATCCTGGGCGATCGCTTCAAAGTCCCCCCCGCCTTTGGCACGCTCAAAAATACCCTCTGCGGCTGCCTGATCGTCGGTACCTACGGCCTTGAATTCTTTCTGCTCGGGGATATTAAATTCCTCTTTATGAGCGGCGTAGAAGTCATTGACCTCGCTGGGCTTGACCTTGATCCTCGCCCTGACCCTGGCCTCGATCATATCAAACATCAACATCTGATCCCTGATCTTCCCTTCAATATCGGCCTGGACTAACCCCTGCGCCTGCAGGGCAGCCTGGAAATCAGCGTCACTGGCGTAGCGGCTGCGCACCTGAGCGATCCTTGCGCTGACCTTTGCCTCTTCTATAAACAAGCCGCTTTTTTTTGCCTGCTGCAGGATCAGACGGTCTTCGACCAACTTATCGATCAGGTCTAATTTCATCGATTGGATCTTCTCCTCCAGTTCCTTGCCCTGATACTCCTGCGAGAGCTGCATGCGCATAAAATTGAGAAAATCATTGAGGTCTTTGCCGGTAATGATATCCTCGTTGACGACGGCAACGATCGCCTCCTGCGCCGATAAGGCCAGGGGCGAAAGCAATAAAAACACACCGAATATGATCAAAAAGACTTTAGGCATTAAATCTTGACTCCGATCTTACGAAATGTCCCCACTGCCTCCCTTAATAAACGGCAATAAAGGTCAAAACCGACCGCGGCGATAAAACCGTGCTGCTGTGTGCCTAATATGTTTCCCGCGCCGCGGATCTCTAGATCCTCCATCGCGATCTTAAATCCCGAGCCGAGTTTCGAATGCTCTTCTATTGCCTCAAGCCTCTTCCTGGCAACAGGATCAAACGCGGCCTTTCGCGGAGTAACTAGATACGCATATGCCGGCCGGTCAAACCTGCCTACCCTTCCGCGCAGCTGGTGCAGATCTGATAAACCAAAATCCTGCGCATTATTGACGATGATCGTATTGACATTGGGTATATCGATTCCCGACTGGATGATCATCGTGCAGATCAGGACCTGGGTCTCGCCGTTTAAAAAATCGGCCATCACCCTCTCAAGCGCCTTGGGGTGCATCTGGCCGTGGCCGGTAGAGATCCTTACGCCTGCAGGTAGAAGACTTGAGATCTTTTTCCTTACCTTATCTATATCATCGATCCGGTTGTGGACGAAATATACCTGCCCCTTCCTTCTTAATTCCCGCATGATCGCCTGAGCGATCAGGTCCTGGTCATATTCTACCACAAGTGTCTTTATTGGCAACCGATTTTGGGGAGGGGTGTTGATAATAGAGAAGTCTTTAGCTCCCATGATGCTCATATATAAGGTGCGCGGAATCGGCGTTGCGGTCAGGGTGAGCACATCCGAGGCAAGCCTCACCGCCTTGAGCTTCTCTTTTGCCTTGACGCCGAAGCGCTGCTCTTCGTCAATGATCACCAGGCCTAAGTCCTTAAAACTAATATCATCCGAGAGCAGTCTGTGCGTCCCGACTACTATGTCAACCCTGCCGCTCTTTAACCCCTTCACGATCTCGGCCTGCTCGAGCCTGGTTTTAAAGCGGCAGAGCATCTGGCAGTTCAGCGGAAATTCACCGATGCGCCGTATAAAATTCTGGTAATGCTGCCCGGCCAGGATCGTCGTAGGCACGAGGATTGCTACCTGCTTATTATTCATCGCCGCTTTAAAGGCGGCGCGCATGGCAACCTCGGTCTTTCCGTATCCTACATCGCCACAGAGCAGCCTGTCCATCGGGCGGGGAGACTCCATATCAAGTTTGACTTGAGCGGCTGCCTTCTCCTGGTCCGGGGTCTCTTTATAAGGGAAACTTGCCTCAAACTCCTCCTGCCAGTCGGTATCAGGCGAATATTTAAAGCCGGCGGTGCTCATCCGCATCGCCTGAAGAGTAAGCAGGTCCCAGGCGAGCTTCTGGATCCCCTTCCTGGTCCGGGCCTTGACTCTCTGCCATTCTTTACTGCCTAACGAGTTGAGTTTCGGGTGCCTTGCGGCAAAGGCGATATACTTCTGCACCAGATGCATCGACTCGACCGGAACGTAAAGCTTGTCATCGCCATGATACTCGATCACCAGGTGATCCTTACGCTCTTCCTTGACCTTAAGTTCTTTGAGCCCCCGGAACCGGCCGATGCCATAACGGTTGTGTACAACATAGTCTCCCACCTCAAGGTCGACGAAATTATCAAGAGGAAACTCCTCTGAAAAGACCTTTGTGCGGTGGCAGCGGCGCGCCTCAAAGGGAAGGACGATCACGATCTTATGCGCCCATAAGGGGGTTCCGTCGGATGGATTAAATGTCCTGATCGATACGACCTTATTGTTATCAAGCTCCAGGCGCACCGGTAATTCAAACGTGGATGGGAAAATATCGATTACTGAGCCGCGGGGTGCGAAATCCCCCTCTTCCCTGCAGGCCTTCTGCCGTTTATAGCCGAATTCAACTAGGCGGACATAAAGCCCCTCCAAATCAACGGGACATCCAATATATATTTTAAGGGATTTAAACATCACGCTCGATCAGCCGCTGGCCCTTCTCCTCTGCCAGGCAAGGACCAGGGGTGAAGCGATGAAGATCGTCGAGTATGTGCCGCAGATCAGGCCTACGAAGAGGGCAAATGCGAAATTGCCAAGTACGCTGCCCCCGTAGAAGAGAATGGAGACTACGACCAATAGGGTAAGTACCGAGGTCAGGACAGTCCTACTCAGTGTCTGATTAACACTTAAGTTTATTAGTTCCCTTAAGGAAAGCTTCCTCATCAGATGGCTGTTCTCCCTGAGGCGGTCATAGATCACGATCGTATCGTTGATCGAATAACCGGCGATCGTCAGGAATGCGGTCACCGAAAGCAAATCTATCGGCCTGCCGGTTAAAGCCAGAAAACCCAAAGTGACCAGGACATCATGAAAGAGCGCGATGATCCCTGCTATGGCAAAATTTATGTGTTTAAATCTGAAGGCGACATAGGTAAGGATCCCGATCAGCGCCCAGAACAAGGCCTGCAGGGCTTTACCCTTAAGCTGCCTGCCGGCGACCGGGCCTACCTTCTCGATCCTCAAAATCTGCGCATCCTCCTGCGGGAAGCGTTCCTTAAGCTTATCAAAGATCACGTCACTCTCCTGGCCTGCCTTTGTCCTGATCAGGACCGCCCTCGGGTTATCACTGAACTGTTGGATCGAGGCATCGGGAAGGCCAACTTCGGTTAATACCTGGCGTATCGCATCGGCCGGGACAGGGGATTTAAACTGGTATTCCTGAAGCTGGCCTCCTGCAAAGTCGATACCGTAGGCGTCTTTGCCCTTAGCAAAAAAACTGATCAGCCCGATGCCGATCACCAAAAGCGAAAGGACATAGAATATCTTCCTCTTGCCGATAAAATCCATCTTCGTCGGCCTGATCAACCTCAGCATCGGCAGGCTTTTAAGCAGGCCTATCTTGAGCATCAACTCGATGATCGTGCGCGTCACCACAATCGCGGTAAACATACTTGCGATCAGCCCGATAGTCAGGGTGACTGCGAACCCTCTGATCGGGCCGGTGCCGAACTGAAACAAGAGAAATGCCGCGATCAGGGTGGTCGAGTTCGCGTCAAAGATCGCCCGGAAGGCCTTATTATAGCCGTTTGCTATTGCCGTGCGCAAAGGTTTTCCCGCCTGCAGCTCCTCGCGGATGCGCTCGTTTATCAGAACATTAGCATCCACTGCCATACCTAAAGATAACGCTATGCCGGCGATACCGGGAAGCGTCAGTGTCGCAGAGATCCCCGGGAATAAAACAGGCAGCATCCCTAAGCCGCCCAGGATCAATAAAAGATTCATCAAGAGCGCTATATTAGCAACGATACCGGCGATAAGATAATAAAAAGCCATAAAAGCCACTACCAGGATCCCTCCCACCAGCGTAGCCCGCACTCCTTTATTTATCGAATCCTCACCCAGAAGCGGCCCCACTGTCCGCTCCTCCTCTATATACATCGGAGCCGGCAGAGCGCCCACCCGAAGCACGATCGCCAGATCCTGCGCATGCTCGGCATCAAAGCGTCCGGTGATCACTGCCTGGCCCGACGGTATCGCCTCCCTGATACGCGGGGCAGACTGTACCTTACCGTCTAAAACGATCGCCAACCTTTTACCTATATTATCCTGCGTGACCTGGGCAAACTTCTTTGCCCCTTCGCTATTGAACTCCAGCGCAACCACGGGCTCATTGAACTGGCTCTGGTCGAAGCGCACAAAGGCATTATCAAGGGCATCACCGGTTAAAACAGCCGTCTCCTCGATCAGAAGCGCTTCCTGATCATCCAATGTATATTGGAGCTGGAAGCCCTGCGGGATCGCCCCCTCTACCGCCTGCTTAAGCAAATCTACATCGTAAGAGACCAGTTTAAACTCTAATAGAGCGGTCTTCCCGATCAACTCTATTGCCCGGCCCCTGTCAGTTATACCGGGAAGCTGGACGACGATCTCATTTTCACCCTGCTTCTGAATAGAGGGCTCCCTCACCCCGAAGGCGTCGATGCGGTTACGGATGATCTCTATCGCCCTGTCGGTAGCATCTTTTCTCGCCTCCTCCGCAAGACCCTCTGTATCCACCCGCAATACCAGGTGCATCCCGCCCTTTAGGTCCAGCCCTAAGTTTATCCGCTTATCTAACGGAAAAGCAAAATAAAGGCAAAGCCCCAGAATACCTAAGATCAGGACTACTTTATAGACCAGCTTCCTATTCATCTCTTAAGTCTTTTTATAAGCGATGCAATTTTTTTCTATTTCTATCTTTACGTTATCGTCTACCCTCAAGATCAGGCTTTTATCTTTGACGTTGACGATCGTACCGTGGATGCCGCTGGAGGTGACGACCGCTTCGTTTTTATTCAGCTCTGATATCATCTTCTGGTGCTCTTTCTCTTTTTGCTTCTGCGGCCTGATCAGGAGAAAGTAAAAAACCACAAAGATCAGGATCAACGGGAAGAAATTCATCAAAGGACTAGGACCCTGCATTGATTGCTCCTTTCTTCAGCTTCTTGGCTATGCTCTTTATCGTTTCTGAGGCCAATGCCCCCTTCTTGACCCATGCATCGTATTTTACCAGGTCTAGTTTTACGAACGGCGGATTTTTTGAGGGGTCATAATGCCCCAGCTCCTCAAGACATGCGCTGTCGCGGCTCTTGGATTCATCAAAGACCGAGATACGGAAATGCGGCCTCTTTTTCGGATTCTTACCGATCCTTCTTAAGCGAATTCGTACTGCCATAAACTTGCCTCCTTTTAATGAGCGCTTAACTTACGGAAGCGCTGTAAGCGCGACGTAAGTTAACTGCGCGAATTAATCCCGAAGCCTGTGCAGAAAATTCCAAAGGAATTTTCAAGCGTTTAGGCGAGGGATACTTAATGAACGTAAGTTGTCTGGACGAATTAAACCTCCTTAGTTAACGATTGCTTCCAATAAGGCCTTTGCCTTGTTTAGCGATTCCTGATACTCCCTGGCCGGGACTGAATCCGCTACGATCCCGGCGCCTGCCTGGATGTAGGCGACTGAATCCTTGATCGCCACCGTACGGATAGTGATACAGGTATCCATATTATGCGAAAAGCTGAAATACCCTACACAGCCGGCATAGGGCCCCCTCTTAAGATTCTCCAGCTCATCGATTATTTCCATAGCGCGGATCTTGGGACTGCCGCTTACCGTGCCGGCGGGAAAACAGGCCCTTAAGGTATCATAGACATCGCTTCCCTTTAAAAGACGCCCCCTTACCTCACTTACCAGGTGCATCACGTGTGAATATTTCTCCACTTTCATAAACTCATCGACCCTCACGTGCCCCGCGCAAGATACCCTGCCTAAGTCATTTCTGCCCAGGTCGACAAGCATCAAATGCTCAGCCTTCTCCTTGGCGTCATTGCGCAGCTCCTTGGCCAGCCGCCTGTCTTGGGCCGGGTTCCTGCCGCGCGGCCGGGTACCAGCGATCGGCCTGGTGCGCACCACGCCATCTTCGCAGCGCACTAACATCTCCGGGGAAGCGCCGATCAAAAAAAGGTCTTTAAACTGCAGGAAGAACATATAGGGGGAGGGATTGATGCTGCGCAGCGAACGGTAGATATTCAAAGGCGCCTTTGCTGTTTTCAAACTGAGGCGCTGTGATAACACCGCCTGAATGATATCCCCCTTTTTTATATAGGATTTTGCCTTTTTGACCATCCCCTCAAACGCAAGCTTACTAAGATTTGAGGAGATCTTGCTATTGCTGCGCTTCGCCTGCTGAGTAGATAAATACGGGCTGATCTTATTAAGCTCAAGCGGCCTGACCAGGTCACCGTGTAGATCTTCAATAGTCTTTAGCGCCTGGTTATAAAGCCTCAGAGCCGCGACCCTAGAGAGCCTCTTCTTCTGAGGCAATATCACATTTGAAACGATCTTGATCCTGCGCTTGATGTGGTCAAAGATCAGGATATCCTTTGCCAGGATAAATACCGAATCAGGAAGCTTCAGCTGATCAGGATTCTTATCGGGAAGCTTCTCAAAAAACCTGACCATATCATAGCCCATGTAGCCGACCAGCCCCCCGAAGAAGCGGGGTAACCCCGCAACACGTACTGCCCTAAACCCGCGCATGATCTTCTTAAGTTCATCGAGCGGATCGACTGCGGCCTTAAAACTGCGGCAGCGCTTCCTGCCGGGATAATCTATCCGGACATTCCTGCCCCTGCTCTTAAAGATCAAATGCGGCGCGCTCCCTAAAAATGAGAAACGCGCGATCTTCTCCTCACCCTCGACTGACTCAAGCAGAAAAGCGTACTCCTGTCTTCTTAATTTCAGGAACGCAGAGACCGGCGTATCAAGGTCGGCATTGATCTCCTTATAAACCGGGACAAGGTTCGCTCCTCTTGACAGCCTTAAGAATTCTTTTAGTGACGGTGAATACATCTTATTTTAACTTTCTGAAGAAACAACTGCGTTTGCCGGTGTGACAGGCGACTCCGGATTGTCTTACCACCACCAGGACTGCGTCCTGATCACAGTCATAATAGACTGATCTTACATACTGATAATTGCCTGAGGTCGCCCCCTTTACCCAATACTCGCCTCTGGAGCGGGACCAGAAACAGGTCCTGCCGCTTCTTATGGTGCGGCGCAAAGACTCTCTGTTCATATAGGCCAGCATCAATACTTTCTTGGTTTTATAATCCTGGACTATGGCCGGCAGAAGCCCGCTTCTGTCAAACTTAAACCCCCTTAAACTGACTCTAACCTTTTTCATCATCGCACGCAGATACCTTTCTTCTTCAAAAACTCCTTTACTTGTTTTACGTCATACTCTGCATAATGAAAGATCGAAGCGGCCAGGGCCGCATCAGCTTTTGCCTCAGTAAATACATCCTCTATGTGCTCTAGCTTCCCTGCGCCTCCCGAGGCGATCACCGGGATTGTAACTTGCTTGACGACACTGCCCGTAAGATCAAGATCATAGCCATCCTTTGTGCCGTCATAATCCATGCTCGTCAGCAGGATCTCACCGGCTCCAAGAGCGGCCGCCTGTCTGGCCCACTCCAGGGCATCAATCCCCGCGGGTGTCCTGCCGCCGTTTATGTAGACCTGCCACTTCCCGTCAGATTCCTTCTTTGCATCGATCGCCACCACAATACACTGGCTTCCAAACTTACGGCTAGACTCCCTGATCAACTCCGGATATTTTACGCATGATGTGTTTATCGATACCTTGTCTGCACCGGCGTTTAAAAGGTCCCTGATATCGGCAATATCCCTGATCCCTCCGCCTACAGTAAAAGGCATAAAGATATTCTCCGCGATCCGTTCCACCAGATCGACTAATGTCTTTCTCTTCTCATGGCTTGCGGTGATATCAAGAAAGACCAGCTCATCCGCTCCCTGCTGATCGTAGATCCTTGCCACCTCCACCGGATCCCCGGCATCGCGCAGGTTCAGGAAGCGCGTCCCTTTTACCACCCGGGCCTCTTTGATATCCAAACAGGGGATGATACGCTTGGCCAACATTATTTTGTCTTTCTATAAAGGTAGTCCCTTAATACTTTCCAGGTTTCTTTGCCTACCTTGCCGTCGACATTCAGATTATTATCCGCCTGAAAGGCTTTGACCGCATCGCGTGTCTTTGCCCCGATCTCACCGTCGATCGGACCGGGATCGTATCCTGCGTTCTTTAAGGCTAATTGTATATCTTTTGGCTTTGACCGGGACTTTACCTCTGCGGCAGCCTTCCTGCCGGCGCTCTTCGATAATAGCTGCTTTGCCCGCGCAAGTCTATCCAGGTCATCACCTAATCTCCGGATCTCTTCATCCCGCAAGGAGAGTTGCGATTTCAGTACGCTTACCTCATTCTTTAGGCCATGGATCTGGAGGTCCTTCTTCCTCCCCCAGGAAGCACAACCGGTAAGTGAAAACAAAAAAACCAACAGCACCGCCAGCAACACTGTTCTCCTTAACATCTTCTCCCCTTTCTTAGGCTACCTTCAAGGCCTGCCTGAGCGAAAATCTTCCTTCATACAGAGCCTTGCCGACGATAACTCCGGTAAGGCCCGATCTCTCCAGCAGCCTTAACTTGAATATATCATCAAGCGACGAGATCCCTCCGGAGGCGATCAATTTCAGGCCGCTTGACTTTAAGAAACGCTTTACCTCCTGTATATTAGGCCCCTTTAAGGTGCCATCCTTCTCGGTATCGGTAAAGATCGCCTGCTTAAAGCCGATTTCACGCAGCGAGGCGCTGAATTTCAGCGCATCCTTTAGCTTAGAATTACCCCTCCAGCCCTTGATCTGCAGGCGGCCTGCCTTAGTATCAAGGCTGACGATGATCTTCTGCTTAAAGGCGGCAAAGGCTCTGCGCAAAAAAGCCTCATCCTCTATAGCCTTTGTGCCAAGCACGACCCGCGAGACTCCTAAAGCAAAAAGTTTCCTGATCGCCTCCATACTTCTTACGCCTCCGCCGAACTGCACCGGAACATCGACGTTCTTTGTGATGCTCGCCACCAGATCAAGGTTGCGCGGTATACCGGTGAAGGCGCCGTCTAGATCCACGACATGCAGCATCTTCGCTCCCTGCTTCACCCAGTGCCTGGCGCACTTTAGCGCATCGCGCGAGTAGACCTTCTTATCCCTCTTCCCCTGCACAAGGCGCACAACGCATCCGTCTTTTAAGTCTATAGCGGGAATTACCAACATTTTAAAAATATGAATCACTTGAGGGTTTGAGAGCGCACGTTAGAAAATTTTTGCCAAATGTGTGCAAGGAATTACGCCGAGCGGGAGTACGGAAAGCTTCTTCACGTAAGTCCCTACGGGAGCGAGGCGTAAACCGCAGCACACGGCAAAAGTTTTCAGTGTGCGAGCAAATCCGAAAGTGATTCATCACTATAATTTTACAAAATTTTCAATGATCTTCAACCCTATTACCTGACTCTTCTCAGGGTGAAACTGCACACCGTAAATATTATCCCTCCAGACCACAGAAGGGAAATCAACCCCGTAATCCGTGGTCGCTGCAATACACTCCTTATCCGCAGGCTTTGGATAATATGAGTGGCAGAAGTAAAGGTAAGAATTATCCTTCACCCCCTTTAGCAAAGGACACTCACTTGAGGCGATCTTAAGCTGGTTCCACCCCATATGCGGGACCTTCTTGGCCGCCTTTCGGTCAAAGATTTCAACGCTCCCCTTTAATATCCCTAGACCTGACGCACCTCTGGCCTCGCTGCTCTTCTCAAATAAAAGCTGCATTCCCAGGCAGATCCCCAGAAAAGGTTTGCCGAGCTTGATCTGGCTTTGCAATAACGAAACTAAACCCAACTTCGCAAGCTCCTGCATTGCATCCGCAAAAGCCCCTACTCCGGGCAGGACTAACTTTTGGCAACTCTTTATGTCATCGGGCTGTGAGGCGACCTTAACCTTAGCGCCGCTTAGTTCAAGCGCCTTACGGACGCTGTGGATATTTCCCATCCCGTAATCAATAACGGCGATCATCTTAATCGATTATCCCCTTAGTCGAAGGTATACCCTTCCTGCGCGGATCGATCGCAGTCGCCTGATCTAAAGCAATACCAAAAGCCTTGAATACCGGCTCTAAGGTAGTGTGTAGATCGGGACTGACGGGATCGATCTTGATATTTAGATTTACGCCCAGCTGCTTGGCAAATGAATCAAAGAAGTGCTTAGCATATTCTAACGAATAGCCGCTCTTTTCATCCCGTGATTGCGGATACACTTCTTTCGGCTCCACGAAGTTACACTCTCCCCGCCCGCTAATATCTATTACTACATTAGCTACCACTTTCTCCATCGGGCAGGAGGCAGAACCGAACCTCTTGATGCTCTTCTTGTCTCCCAAGGCTTCGTCAAAAACTTTCCCTAGGACAATCCCTATATCCTCATTGGTATGGTGCATATCGACCTTTAGGTCGCCTTTAGCTGAGACCTCTAAGTCGAATAGGCCGTGAAAGGAAAAAAGCTCCAGCATGTGGTCAAGGATACCGATACCGGTATGGATCTTTGCCTTTCCTGCGCCATCTATATTCAGGGTGGCCGAGATCTCGGTCTCCTTGCTCTTCCTCTCTTCACTTGCGATCCTCTTCTTCATTTTAGCGCTCTCACTTTCTCTTACTGGAATCTGACCTCGACCGAATCCATGTGTTTCTTTAGGCCTTCGATATCGGCGATCTTCTCCAGCGGCTCCTTGATCTTCTCCAGGGCCTTCTTTGAGTAACTGATGATGTGGCTGCTCTTAGTAAAATCAGATACCGATAACCCTGAGAAGAACCGGGCGCTGCCTTCAGTAGGCAAAACATGGCTGGGTCCGGCGACATAATCCCCTAACGCCACCGGGCTGTACGGCCCGAGGAATATCGCACCGGCATTAGTTATCTCTCTGATCAGCCTCTGCGGGCTCTTTACCATGATCTCTAAGTGTTCAGGAGCTATGCGGTTTGAGATCTGCACGGTCTCCCTTAAATTCTTGGTCAGGATGATCACCCCGTTTGTATCCTGCGTCTGGCTCTTGACCTCTTTAGCCAGGCTCTTTGAATTAGTGATCAATATCGCTAAGCCTTTAGCATGCTCTGCCTGAGCCTTAAGATCGGCGACGATAAACCTGGTATCGCTGTAGCGGTTGGCGATGATCACCAGCTCCGTAGGGCCTGCGGTCATATCAATATCCACCATCCCGAAGACCTGCCTCTTCGCCTCGTTGACGTAGGCATTTCCCGGGCCGACGATCTTGTCTACCCGCGGAACAGTCTTTGTCCCGTAGGCAAGCGCTGCGATCCCCTGCGCGCCGCCCGCGCGGTAGATCTCATCCACTTTTAACAGATCCGCCACTACCAGGATATGCGGGTTGATATTACCCGATTTATCCGGAGGACTGATCAGGACGATCTCCTTCACCCCGGCGATCTTTGCCGGGAGCACAGTCATGTAAACCGTAGAGACCAGGGGTGCGGTACCTGCAGGAATATAGACTCCGACCCTCTCTAACGGAGTATACTTCTCCCCCAAGACAACGCCGTCAGCGCTCCTGGACTTCCAGGACTTTTTTAATGACTTTCTATAAAATCGGTTGATATTCTCAATGATCACCTTAAGGCTCGAGATGAAATTGGGGCTTATATTCTGGTAGGCGCCGCTGATCTCGATCTCAAAGACTTTCAGCTGCCTGGGTGAGAGCTTCACACCATCAAACTTCCTGGTATATTTGATCAGGGCATCATCCCCAAAAAGCCGTACATCCTCGATGATCTTCTTGACCCGCTCCTCTATACGCCTGCGCCTGGTGTACATCCGGTTGTAGATCTTCTCCAGATTCTTGCTTGATGATCGTATGATCTTCATTTTAGCTTTGAAATTGTATTTTTGAGCTCCGCCAAAGCCTGCGCGAAATTCTCCGGACTGCTTCCGCCTGCCTGGGCAAAATCTTTCCTGCCGCCTCCGCTGCCGCCGATGATCTTTGCGGCGCCGGCGATCAGGCTTGAGGCATCCACGCCGCCCTTAACTAAACCTTCTGTTACCCCGATTACCAATAAGGCCTTCCCCCCGCTCCTACCGCCTAAGATGATTATTGTATTATCCGTTTTTTGCTTGATCATATCAACTGTTTTTCTCAACGAGTTCATATCCAGGTTGTCGATCAGCTTAGTGACGACCTTCTTACCACCGATAGTCTCGCTCTCCTTAAGGATCTGATCCACTGAACCCTTTAATAAATCCAGGCGCCTGCGGCTTAACTCCTTCTCGATCTCTTTAATCTTTAAGAGCCTGCTCTTTAGCTCCTCTGCCAGATCCTGCCGTTGGACCCCCAGCTCCCTGGAAACCTCTTTGATCAACGCCTCCTCATCTTTAATAAGCTTCTGGGCAGCGCTGCCGGTGGCTGCTTCTATCCTTCTTATCCCCGAAGCTATAGAGCCCTCATGGAGTATCCTGAAAAGCTGTATCTCTCCCGTAGATTTAAGGTGCGTTCCTGCGCAAAGCTCGCTTGAGAAATCCTCTATAGATACTACTCGCACCTCCTGCTGATACTTCTCTGCGAAGAAGGCAAGTGCCCCTGCTTTTTTGGCCTCGGCCAAAGACATCTTCTTGTCATCAAGCGGCTGATCAGCTGAGATCTTTTCATTGACGATCTCTTCGATGCGGTCAAGCTCCTCTCCTCTGATATCCTTAAAATGGGTAAAATCAAAGCGCAGCCTGTCTTCTGCCACTAAGGATCCCTGCTGCCTGACATGCTCTCCCAGGACCTTTCTTAATGCCGCCTGCAAAAGGTGGGTGGCTGTGTGGTTTCTGGCTATGGCAAGCCGCCTCTTTGAATCAATCCGCGCCTCTACTGGATCGTTCACCTTGAAGCTGCCCTGCCTGACCCTGCCGATATGCATGATCATTTTACCGGCCTTCCTGGTATCAGCGACTTCAAATAGATTCTTGCTATTTTTTATCAGGCCGCTATCTCCGACCTGGCCCCCGGATTCAGGATAAAAGACCGTCTCTTCTAATACGACCATCCCCTGATCTCCTTTATCGATCCGGCTGGCCTGTTTTCCATGCTGCATAATCTTGATGATCTTCGACTTCAGCGAATCATCTTTGTAGCCGGAAAATTGAGTCTCCTCACTGCCTATCCGAAGCTTATCCGCGTCAAAGACATCCCCCTTCATCCCGCTCTTAAGTTTTGAACGCTCCCTCTGACGAGATAACTCCTGCTCAAAGACCTTAACAGAAAAAATGATCCGCTTCTTATCTAACCATGCCTTGGTCAGCTCAATGGGGATACCGTATGTATCATAGAGTTGAAAGGCGATCCTTCCCGCCCCTTCAGGATCATTCTTATTCTTATGACCGGCGAACCTCTCTTCAAAGATCCTGGGACTTGCCTTCAGGGTAGCGATAAAGGTCTTCTCCTCGGCCAGGACCACCCCGGATATATTCTCCTTGCGCGCTTCTAATTCCGGATAGGGCCGCTTCATCGTCTCTGATAAAACCGGCACTAATTTATATAAAAATGGCTTCTCGATCCCCAACCGCCTTAAATGAAGGACGCTTCTACGGATCAGCTTTCTGATCACATAGCCTCTCGCCTCATTAGAGGGTAGAACACCGTCATATATCGCAAAGGCCACTGCCCTGATGTGATCGGCTACGGCAAAAATCTTCTTTTTTTCATCAATACGATCAGGATCAGCGGCCTGCATGATCTCATCGATGATCGGCGCAAACAGGTCGGTCTCAAAGTTACTCTTGACTTTCTGCATCACCGCAGCTAACCGCTCAAGCCCCATCCCGGTATCGATGTTCTTCTGCGGCAGCGGCTCCAATAACCCTGTCTCCATACGGTTAAACTGCGTAAAGACCAGGTTCCACACTTCGACAAACCTCTGACAATCACAGGCAGGGGTGCAGTTTGAGCTGCCGCAGCCGATCTTTTCACCCAGGTCAAAGAAGATCTCAGAGCAGGGTCCGCAGGGACCGTTAGGGCCCTTGCTCTTTGCCTCTGATGGCCAGAAGTTCTCCTTATCCCCTAATTTTACGATTCTTTCCTTTGGGACCTTTATCAAATCCTTCCAGATAGCATAGGCTTCATCGTCATCCTTATATACGGAGACCCAAAGACTATTTTCTTCTAACTTCATCTCCTTGGTCAGGAACTCCCAGGCCCAGGTGATCGCATCCTCTTTAAAGTAATCACCGAATGAAAAGTTACCCAGCATCTCAAAGAACGTGTGATGCGCTGTAGTCAGGCCCACCTTCTCAAGGTCATCGGTACGCAGGCAGCGCTGGGAAGTAGCCGCGCGCTTGAAACCTGAATCGAAACCTAAGAATTCCCTTTTGAACTGGTTCATCCCCGCCGGGGTAAACAGGACCGTAGGGTCGTCTGTGGGCACCAGGGAATCGCTCTCTATTATCCTGTGCTCCCTGGATTTAAAAAACTCAAGGAATTTATCCCTGATTATGTCGGCTTTCATAAGTTCTTGATAGCATTTATAATCCCAGAATATGAGAAACCGCGGCGGGCAAGATACCCGAAGAGCCGCCTCTTTGCCTTGACAGTTTCGACGCCTTTTAGCAACTTGAACCTCTTACAGGCAAGCCCAAAGATCACATCCTCCTCAGAGTAAGAATCCTGCAAAGGCTCCAGCTGCAGGTCGATGATCTTCTCACTGATACCCTTTATTTTAAGCTCTCTTCTTATCCTTTTAAGGCCTAACGGCTTTTTCAGGCGGGAGGCGATCCAATCCCTGGCAAAACGTGAATCGTCAATAAAATCCTTCTTCTTAAGAAAACGGACGACCTCTCTGGCCGTCTGGGCATCAAACTTCTTCTTTAAGCGCGCCGATAACTCTTTAACGCTCCGCTGCCTGAACTTCAAAAGCAGGAAAGAATAGGCTTTGGCCCGGGCCTGACGCTCTAAACTACTCCTCTTCACTCTGCTTCTCTTCCTTTACCAGGAAGAAACCGCGCTCCGTCTTGATCAGAGCGTCTTTATCCTTAAGGCCCGAGGTGATCTTGCGGTAATCCGAGACCCCCTTAATCACAACTTTATTTATCTCAAGGATTATATCCCGCGCAACTATTCCCGCTTCATCCGCGGGGCTTCCCGGCTCAACACTTACTACGATCACCCCATGCTGGGATTGCCTGCCGAAGGCAGGCATACCAGGATCCTGCGCCCTTATCCCCCGCCAGACACTGGATTCGGCTGCCTCCTTAGGAGTAGACTCCTGGTTCTCCTCAATGCTCTCCGGCCTTTCACCTATCTTCACCTCAAGTTTCACTTTCTTCTTCTCGCGTACAACTTCGACCTTTACCTTGCGCCCTACTTCGGTCCTCGCCACAACTGCCAGCAACTCCTTGACGTTATCTATCGGCTTAGCGTCAAAACTCTTGATCACATCCCCGTCCTTCATCCCGGCATCTTTGGCAGGGCCATCATCCAGTACTTTAGCTACCAGCACCCCTGTTTTATCCGCAAGCCCGAAGTACTCAGCCAGATCGTCAGTCAGGTCCTGAACGGTAACACCCAGCCAACCGTAAAGTATCTTCTTTCCCTCTATCAGGCGCGAGATGATCCGTTTGGCATTGTTGACGGGGATGGCAAAACCGATCCCCTGATATCCTCCGCTGGTAGAAAATATGGCTACGTTGATACCCACGATCTCACCCTTAAGGTTGACCAGCGGCCCCCCGGAATTACCCGGGTTGATCGCAGCATCAGTCTGGATCAGATCGCTGTAATCGCGGTTACGGGAAAGCATCCTCCCTAAAGAGCGGTTCAGCGCGCTGATCACTCCTACGGTCACCGTCGGCTCAGGGTTATCCATGGCAAAGGCGTAAGGGTTGCCGATCGCCACTACCCACTGGCCTATTCTCAAAGCGGCAGAATCCCCCAGCTTTGCGAAGGGAAGATTGAGTGCCGCGATCTTTATCACCGCAAGGTCAGAGCGCGTGTCGCGCCCCTTGACCTCACCCTTAAATTCTCTTCCGTCAGCCAGGGTCACGGTGATCTTATCCGCCTGCCTGATCACATGTTCGTTAGTAAGTATGAAACCTCCGGCGTCAATGATCACTCCCGAGCCAAGGCCCATCTGGCGGTACTCCCTTTCAGGCATCTCTCCGAGAAAATCATCAAAGAACTTACGGAAGAATTCATCCTCTCCGAATGGCGATTTTCCGTTGGGCTGGCCAAAAGAGCTGCCCCTTCTGCCCCCCAGGTGCCTGATCTGTTCCGTACTGATCGAGACTACCGCTTCACCCACCATATCGGCGACATCGATCACCGCGCTCTCGATGCTCATTCCGGTGATCAGAGGAGCGCTCTCTTGCGGCTCGAGGATTGCCTTGCGAGTCTGGCTCTGCACTGTGGGGGAAAGATCAAATTTCGCGGCGATAAGCAGCCCGATCACCAGGCCAAATGATATCAAAGTAAAAACAAATATGCTCTTTCTCTTCATACCATTATCCTCTTTCTTACTTCCTTCTGTATAGTATCCTGCAATTTTGGCTGTTCCTTTAACATCTTTATAGTGGCATCCCTGCCCTGCCCGAGTTTCTCGTTAGCAAAAGAAAACCAGACCCCGGATTTCTGCATCACCTCACAGCTGACTGCGGCATCGATGATGCTGCCTGTTTTAGCGATCCCCTCGGCGTGCAGGATCTCAAATTCCGCTTCCCGAAAGGGAGGCGCGACCTTGTTCTTTACCACCCTTGTCCTGATGCGGTTTCCGATCACCAAATCATCTTTTTTAAGAGTGGCGATCTTCCTTAAATCTAATCTTACCGAAGAGTAAAATTTAAGCGCCCTTCCTCCGGGGGTAGTCTCGGGAGAGCCGAACATCACGCCGATCTTCATCCTGATCTGATTAATAAAAATAACACATGTCCGGGACTTGCTGATCGCGCCGGTAAGCTTTCGCAGCGCCTGTGACATCAATCTTGCCTGCAGGCCCATGTGCGAATCACCCATGTCGCCTTCTATCTCTGCGCGGGGGGTGAGCGCCGCCACTGAATCGATCACGATCATATCGACCGCATTTGAGCGCACCAGGGTTTCCACGATCTCAAGCGCCTGCTCCCCGGTATCGGGCTGCGAGATCAGAAGGTCGTCGAGGTTGACCCCGATCTTCTTGGCATAAGCAGAATCAAAGGCATGCTCTGCATCGATAAAGGCAGCTACCCCGCCCTTCATCTGCAGCTCCTTTATGGCGCTAAGAGTCAGTGTAGTCTTTCCTGATGCCTCGGGCCCGAAGATCTCGATCACCCTGCCGCGGGGAAGCCCCCCAACGCCAAGGGCTAAATCAAGGTTAAGCGCACCCGTAGGGATCGACTCGACATCGGCCTTTACATGCGCGCCCATCTTCATGATCGAGCCTTTACCAAACTGTTTTTCGATCTGAGCCAGGGCAAGCTCTAATGCCTTCTCCCGGTCGCTTGTATTCCTAGAATCAACTGCCTTTTGTGCCTTCTTATCCTGACTCATCTCTGCCTCCGGATTTTTGTAGAAATAACCCCAAGTCCAAATGGGAGAAGTTTAATTATATCCCAGCAACATATTTCTGTCAACGAATATTGAGCCTGAGCGCCTATTACAATAGACGAAAAGCAGGCCAATCCCTAACCCATAAATCTGCCATTGAAGTTGACACTGCCGGTGAAATATGTTACATTTCTCTTAACTATGGAAGAACTCGATAAGCTACAAATAGAACTGGCGAAAGTAAAAACAGAACTGAGGGTGTTATACGAGATCTCAAACGCCATGCGTACTACCCTCAAGCTTGAGGAGATACTCTACATCATCCTTACCGGTGTCACTGCGCACTCCGGTTTAAGCTTCAACCGCGCCCTTCTTTTCTTGGTGGATGAAAAACAGGGCCTGATCGAGGGAAGGATGGCTCTAGGGCCTAAGAGCAATGCTGAGGCTGACCGTATCTGGAATCAGATCGAAAACGAACAGACTGATCTGAATGAACTGATCAGCACCTACCGGGTCTCAAAGCACCTATTGGAATCGGAATTTAACCGCCAGGTGCGCAATCTCGTAATTCCGCTTCAGGATAAAAGCGATAACCTCCTGGCAATGGTAGCCCTGGAGAGGATGCCTCTGCACTTAACCCGCGAGACCGTGCAGATTTACAAGCACACCCCGCTGATACAGCTTTTGGACTCAGAGGAGCTTATCCTCGTGCCGCTAAAAGCCAGGGATAGGGTGAACGGGATCATTGTGGCGGACAACTTTGTCACTAAAAGGCAGATTACTAAAGATAACCTGCGCATGCTCACCATGCTTGCCACACAGGCAGGATTAGCGATAGAAAACTCTCAGCTCTTTGAAGAGGCGGTGGTGCGCTCCCAGACTGATTCCCTTACCGGATTGTGGAACCAC
This sequence comes from Candidatus Omnitrophota bacterium, assembly GCA_042570405.1. GTDB lineage: Bacteria > Omnitrophota > Gorgyraeia > Gygaellales > Profunditerraquicolaceae > JBHPDM01. The sequence continues at coordinate 10,504 of JBHPGR010000007.1, read as the reverse complement.
GGTTACTTCCAGTACCTGCTGCGCACAGAGGTCGAGAAGGCCAGGGCGGCTAAATCAGCCTTAAGCCTGATCATGCTTGATATCGATGACTTCAAAGTCTACAACGATAAATGCGGGCATCAGGCCGGAGACAGGACGCTGAAGGAATTGGCCCAGCTCTTAAAGAACCAGTCGCGCAGGATGGATTTTGTCTGCCGCTACGGCGGAGAGGAATTTGTGGTGATCCTGCCTGAGACGGATAAAAGAGAGGCGCTTTTGATCGCTAAACGGTTAAATCAGGATGTCCGTAAATACGACTTCCCAAATAAAGAACTCCTTCCTGAAAAGGAATTTACGGTAAGTTTAGGTGTTTCAGCCTTCCCTATTGATGGAGACTCGCCATCATCGCTGATCTCCCATTCGGATAAAGGCCTATATCAGGCAAAGCATAAAGGAAAGGATAAAGTTTCCGGGTAGGAAAGCCAAAATCATACGGGCACTGCGTCCGGCGCTGTGTCCTTCTTGGGTTCCTTATTCTGGCTCAATTTAACCGAAACTATCTTTGATACGCCTGACTCCTCCATGGTTATGCCGTACATCACATTGGCGTTTGAGATAGTCTTTTTATTATGAGTGATCATGATAAACTGAGAATCCCTGGAGAACTCCTGCAGCATCCTTCCGAATCTATCGATGTTGGCCTCGTCTAACGCCGCATCGATCTCATCTAAGATACAGAAGGGCGATGGTTTTACTTTAAAGATCGCAAAGATCAGCGCGATCGCCGACATCGACTTCTCACCACCCGAGAGGAGCAATACGTTCTGCAACTTCTTTCCCGGAGGCCGGCAGATGATCTCGATCCCTGATTCTAAGGGGTCATTTTCATCGGTGAGGAAGAGCTGCGCATCCCCGCCGCCGAAGAGCAGGCGGAAGTAATTGCGGAACTCCTTTCGCACGCTCTCAAAGGTCTCCAGGAACATCTTCTTTGTGGTGCGGTTGATCTTAAGGATCGCTTCGTGCAGCCGGTCCTTTGCCGAGAGCAGGTCGTTCTGCTGCTCGGTAAGAAAATCATAACGCTTCTTTAATTCATCATACTCTTCGATCGCAACCAGGTTTACATTACCGTAAGAATCCAGCTTCTCTTTTAACTTCTGGATCAGAGGCAAAAGCGTTGCCTGATCGATCTCTTCGTGCCTGGACTCTAAAATATCCAGGTCTATCTTGTAGACCTGAAGCATCCTGTCTTTGATGCTCTGGTAGTTGAAATCCAGGTCCTTATCCTGCATCTGGAGTTTGTGCAGATTATTCTTCAGGGCGTCAAAGGCCTTCCTGTCCGACTCGATCCCTTTGACTATATCACCGATGCCGCCTGAAGCCGCCTCATATTTCCCCTGCGCCTCTTTTAAGGCCTGCTTCTGGGCCTCTTCTTCAAGATTGGCTTCCTTGATCATTTCTTGAGCCTCGCTGATCCCCCCTGTAAGCGCTTCGCCTTTTTCCTTTAGCTCTTGGATCCGGGCCTGGTTGTCAGCGAGATTCTCTTTATCGCGCCTGTAAGCATCCTCAAGGATCTTCAGCGTCGCCTCATCAGAGAAGGTGCGCCTCTTAAGCGCCTCGACCTCAGCCTGCATTTGCGCGATCGCTACCAGCGCCTTCTCCTTGCGGACGTTACACTCCTCTATATTACCCTGTTCGTTGGCGATCGTCTCCTGGGCTGCCGCATGATCTTTCTCCATCTCTGCCAATTCGTCCCGCAGCCGGTTCAATTTTTCCTCTGTCTGGGCTATCTCTTTTTCGATCTCTCCCAGCTCCAGGGTAGCGATCTCCTCTTCCTCCTTTAACCTGTTAAGTCTGGAGAGGACGTTTTCATGAGAGAGCCTCTTATTAGCCAGCTCGATCTCCTTCTCTTTTAACTCCTGCGCCAGACTTTCAATCAATCCGGAAAACTTTCCGATATCTTCCTCTTTTTTGGCTCTTGCCTCACTTAAGCCATTAAGTTCGCCCTGTATCGAAGTGATCTTATTATTAATCTTAACCAGATCCAGGTCTATCGGCTTTGCTTCTCCGCAGAGCTTCAACTCATTCTTCTGCATATCATTAATTTTTACCACCAGGCCGCTGATCTCCTTTTCCGGTAATTTATCAAGGTAGATCACCGCGTTTACTGAATCACCCAGATCCTGATATTTGGCCTTGAGGTTCTGGATGAACTCCTTATGAGATTCCAGGGATGATAACTCCTTATCGATCTTGGCGATATCCGAATTTATCGTATCCCTTAAGCTTTTCACCTCTTGAAGCTCTTGCTTTAGGCCGGAGCTCTTACGATTTAGCTGATCGAAGCCCCCCTGCAGGACCTCAAGTTCATTAGTGCGGGCGGTCAGCTCCTGATCGACTGAACCCATCTCCTCCCTGACCTTTGCCATCTCAAGCGCTAATCGTTTCTTGCGCGCAAGATGCGTCTGCTCCCTGGTCAGTATATCGTTGATATTATTCTTAGCGCCTGAGATCCTGGCTGCTGAGTCAATGATCGTCTGCTTTGAAACTGAGATCATCTCCAGGGACTTCCTGATATTTAATCCAATCTGCTTCAGCTCCTCCTCTTTATCCTTAAGCGCTGCTGATCTTTCCTCTATATTACCTTTTATGCTCTCATACTCCTGCCTTACCTTGCTTAACTTATCCTCGCCCTCAGAGAGCTTGCCCTTGATCTCTTGGCTCTGCTTAATAAGATACCCCTGATTATTCTCAAGCTCGGCTATCCTCTCCTTATTTATACCGATCTGCTGATTGCTCGTCACTGCGGTATTATTCAACTCAAGGATCTGGTTCTTGATCGCCATGATATTGTCTTCCAGTTCCTTGATCTCGGTATTGCGGTTGCTGATCCTGGCCTCCTGCTCCTTGATCATGTCCAGGAAATTCATCTCCTGATCCTCCAGCTCCTTTAATTGATTGATGATCCCGTCCTTCTCTGCAAGGAGCTTAGATTTCTGCAGGATCGCCAGGGCGATCTCCTTTGCCTTTAGCTCTTCGTAGACCTCCTTATACCTGCGCGCTTTGTTAGCCTGTCGCTCAAGAGAGCCGATCTGGCGCTTTACCTCGGTGATGATATCATTGACGCGCAGAAGGTTCTGCTGCGTCTCCTCTAACTTGCGCGTCGCCTCCCTCTTCTGCGACTTGTATTTAGTGATCCCTGACGCTTCATCAAAGACAAGGCGCCTGTCCTCCGGCCTTGAACTTAAGACCAGGTCGATCTTTCCCTGCTCCACTAGCGAATAACTCTCTGCGCCGATGCCGGTACCCAGTAAAAGATCCAGCACATCTTTAAGCCGGGCCGGGCTTTTATTTAGCAGATACTCGCTCTCTCCGGAGCGGAAGAGCCTGCGGCTGATCACTACCTCCTCATGATCCACTCCAAAGAAGCGGTTTGAATTGTCAAAGGTAAGGTTCACCTCAGCCATGCTTAAGGGCTCTTTGGAATCTGTTCCGTTAAAGATCACATCCTCCATTGAGGAGCCGCGCAGGGACTTTACCGATTGTTCGCCCAAAACCCAACGGATCGAATCAAAGATATTCGACTTTCCGCAGCCGTTCGGGCCTACCACCGCGGTTATCCCCGGCTCAAAGTGCAGGACTGTCTTGTTGCAAAACGATTTGAAGCCGATGATCTCTAATTTTTTAAAGTACATAGCCCTCTCCTTTTATTGAGTTTGTGATTTATTCTCGATCCAGGCATCGATCTTATCCCTCCTGAAGCGCCACTGGCCGACAAGTTTCACCGCAGGGATCTTGTTAAGCTTGAGCCACTCATAGATCGTCCTGCGCGTGACCTTCAGGTAATCGGCTACATCATCAATAGTCATTAGTCCGCTGCTTGCGATCATTCCCTCTCCTAACTTTCCTAACAAGTATATGTTACGAAAACGGCCTTGTCAAGGAAAATCTTAACATTCTTTAACATATCTAAACAAATAGGTATATTTAGTTGCTTTAAACTGCAATCCTTACGTTCATAACCAAAAACAATAGGGACGCTATTTTTTGAGTTCTTTGAAATTTTTGGTGAGGGCGGGTACGATCTGGAAGAGATCGCCGACAATGCCATAGGTGGCGATCTTAAATATCGGTGCTTCAGGGTCTTTGTTTATAGCTACTATAATATCCGAGGACTGCATCCCCACTAGATGCTGGATCTGGCCTGAGATACCGCAGGCGATGTAGATCTTTGGAGCGACTGTCCTTCCTGTCTGGCCTACCTGATGCGAATAGGGAATCCAGCCGGCATCGACTGCTGCGCGCGATGAACCGACTGCAGCGCCTAAAGTATGCGCCAACTCCTCCAGGATTTTAAAATTCTCAGGGCCGCCCAAACCGCGGCCGCCGGAGATGATGATATCAGCTTCGGAAAGATTTACTAATGTTTCGGCCTCCTCTATGATATCTAAGAGTTTTGTGCGCGAAACCAGATCATCGCCGCTGAACTTCTCCTTGATGATCTTACCCTTCCTCTTCCTGTCGGGTTCGGGTTGCAGCATCACCTTATGCCTGACTGTCGCCATCTGCGGGCGGTGGTTGGGGGTGATGATCGTTGCCATGATGTTCCCGCCGAATGCCGGACGCGTCTGAAGCAGTAATTTCCGCTCGTCTTCGATATCTAACGCCGTGCAGTCAGCAGTAAGCCCGGCATCGATCTGCACTGCGACCCGGGAGACCAGCGACCTTCCGATAGAACTTGCGCCGCAGAGCACGATCTCAGGTTTATACTTATTGATCAGCTTGACCAGGATCTTCGTATACGGCTCATTCTGGTAGTTCGCCAGCTCCGGGGCTTCGATCAAATAAACCGTATCTGCGCCGCAGGCGATCAGCTCCGGGGCTTGGATCTGGATCTGATTACCGATAAAGACAGCGCCGACGTAGGTATTCAGTTTCTTGGCTAATTCTCTTGCCTTACCTAATAATTCAAATGAAACCGACTGGATCTTCCCCTTCTTCTGTTCGACAAAGACCCAGACCCCCTTGTATCCGCCGAGATCCTTCTTAACTGTCTCTTCCTTGGGTTTTTCTAATAATATCGCGTCGAATTTGCAGGTCGGCACGCAGGCCCCGCAAAGATTACACTGGTCAAGGTCGATCACCGCCTTTTTATCGACGATCTTGATGGCCGTAAATGGGCAGGCCTTGACGCACAAGGTGCAGCCCGTGCATTTTTCAAGGATGATCTTGATCGACATATCAGTTAAACTCTAAATTCGAAATCCTAAACAAATCACAAATCCTAAATTCCAAAGCGAAGCCCGTTTAGGATTTAATCTAAGGAATTTCATTTTTAATTAATTCTACTAATCTCTCAGCTACTTCCTGGGTATCCCCCGCAAGGATCTGGCCGCCCTCCCGCGGCGCAGGAGTAAATATCTTTACTACGTTAGTCGGAGAACCGTTAAGGCCGATATTCTCAGATGCCGCCTGGATGTCATCGGCTGTCCACTTGGTGATCTGGGCGCTCTTTGACTTCATCATCCCTTTAAGCGACGGCAGCCGCGGTTCATTGATCTCCTTTACCACGGTAAAGAGTGCCGGTAGCGGCGCCTCGATGATCTCAAATCCCTCTTCGGTCATCCGCTGCGCCCTGATAGATTTTTCTTTGATCTCATCGATCTTCTTTACGTAGGTGATCTGCGGGATATCAAGGTGCGTTGCGATCCCCGGACCGACCTGAGCGGTATCGCCGTCAGAGGCCTGTTTTCCGCAGAGGATAAGATCGTACTTTAGCATATCCCGTTCGATCTTCCTGATCGCGCAGGCTAAGGTATAACTGGTGGCCCAGGTATCGCTTCCGGCAAAAGCGCGGTCAGAGATCAATATCGCCTGATCTATACCTAAAGATAGAGCCTCACGCAAAGCTGAATCTGCCTGAGGCGGCCCCATCGTGACGACGATCGCCTTTCCGCCTGTCTTCTCCTTCAGGCGGATCCCCTCCTCGATCGCATACATGTCAAAGGGGTTAATAATGGAAGCGACCCCTTCACGGATCAGGGTGTTAGTCTCAGGATTGATCCTGACTTCAGTGGTTTCCGGGACCTGCTTAATGCAGACTATTATATTCATCGTTCGTTTAGTCGCTGTTTTGCTTACTCGTTATCTGGTATTATTTCGCCATCTCCTTGATCAACTGGAGGGCGATGATGTTGCGCTGGATCTGATTTGTCCCTTCATAGATCTGGGTGATCTTGGCGTCGCGCATGAACTTCTCAGCCGGGTAATCCCTCATATATCCGTATCCGCCTAAGATCTGCACTGCGTCTGTGGTGACCCTCATCGCAACGTCAGAGGCATACATCTTTGCCATCGCAGAATCCTTACCCACATTCTTGGCTCCGGAATCGATTTCTCTGGCACAGGCATAGATTAAGGCCCTTGCCGCCTCGATCTCTGTAGCCATATCTGCAAGCATCCACTGGATACCCTGGAAGCTCGAGATCGATTTTCCAAACTGATGCCTCTCCTTAGCGTACTTTATCGCTACATCCAGCGCACCCTGGGCGATACCCAGCGCCTGGGCAGCCACTCCGGGTCGGGACTTATCAAATGTCTTCATCGTAACGATAAAGCCCATCCCCTCTTTGGCTAAAAGATTTTCCTTGGGGATCTTGCAATCCGTAAACACCAGCTCCCTGGTCGAGGAGGCGCGGATCCCCAGCTTCTCCTCTTTCTTGCCGAAGGTGAAACCGGGCGTATCCTTTTCGACTATAAAGGCAGTTGCGCCCCTTGCGCCTTTTGTTTTATTCGTCATCGCGATCACGGTATAAACTTCTGCATCTCCGCCGTTAGTAATAAAATGCTTCAAGCCGTTTAAGACGTAATGATCGCCTTCTTTCTTTGCCGTGGTCTTGATCGCTGAAGCATCGGAACCGGCTTCCGGCTCGGTAATGCCGAATGCAGCCACCTTCTTGCCGGCGGCCAGATCCGGCAGATACTTCTTCTTCTGCGCTTCATTACCAAATAGTAAAATCGGGAATGTCCCTAAAGCCGAGGCCGCGTAACATACGGCGATCCCCCCGCAGGCCTTGGACAGCTCTTCGGTTGCAATACAAAGATCTAAAACACTGGTACTCATCCCGCCGTACTCCTCGGGGATGAATAATCCAAATAGCCCGGCATCAGCGATCAACTTGATCATATCCCAGGGGTATTCCTCGCTCTGGTCGTACTTCGCGGCAACCGGGGTGATCTTCTCCTTGGCGATCTTGCGCGCCAGGTCGCGCACCATCTTTTGTTCTTCAGTCAACAGATAATCCATGAGAAGGCCTCCTTAGCTTATATTTTTTATCATCGCGATCTCGTCGCACTCAGGGAACTTTGGGCACTTGATGCACTCCGCCCAGATCTTATGCGGGAGCTGCGCGTGTTTTATCCTCTTAAAACCATTTTTTGAAAAAAAACGGGGCACATACGTAAGCGCAAATACCTTCTTTGCGCCAAGTTCCTTTGCTTCATCAAGAGAAGCTGCAAGCAACAGTCCACCGATACCTTTCTTCTGCCTTCTCTTGGCAACAGCCAAAGATTTGACCTCGGCGAGATCCCCCCAGGATACGTGCAAAGCGCAACAGCCTACGATCCGGCGCCCCTCCTGCGCCACCCAGTAATCCCTGAGGTTATCATATAGCTCGCTCAGGGATCTGGGCAACATCAGGTCATCCCCGGCAAAGGAGTTGATCAGCGCGTGGAGCGCCTTTATATCCTGGATCTTTGCTTTTCTGATCAAATTATTCCCCATTATTTTGGCTCTTTTACTTTAAATATTATACAGATTGATTTCTTACGGTCAACCTATATCTTTTTGATCAGAAAAAGACAGAGAAAGCTGGCTAGAGAGGAGAGTACGATCAGGGCCTTTAATCCCACGACCGGCAAAAGAGCCGCTCCGGAGAGGCTGCTTGAAACCAGCGCGAGATTACTGAAACTGCAAAGCAGGGCAAAGGATGTAGCCTCTAAGCCGGAAGCGGTATTACGCGCCATAAAATCCATCACCATTAAAAAGACGAACATGCCGATAAAGCTGTAGATGATGTGATACGCCACTGCGGTTGCCGGCGTATAATAAAGGTAGCTTAAAGTAACCACCGCCCCTAAGAATACCGAGTAATAAAGCCATTTTTTGATGTTTATCTTTGTGCTGAAGCGATAATATAGAAGCGCTCCGGCCACCCCAAAAAGTGTACTTATCGTCGAAAGGGTGCCGATCCAGATCTTGCCCCACTTAAAGGCATCCCTCTGGATAAACAAAAGCGGCGTGCCAAAAGAGGGGGAAAATCTATAGAGAAAAATGAAAACGCCCAAATAGAGCAGCTTTTTATCGGAAAACAACCTCTTCATATCGCTTTTTAAGGAGGATCTCTTTTGAGGCCCTTGAGGGCTTTTCTCGCGGTAAAGATGAGCGACCAGGGCGACTGTTAGATAAACCGGTATCAACAATAAGAAACCGGCCTTGTAGCCCCACTTCTCGGCGATAACTCCGCCACCGATGCCGGTAAAAAGCCCCGCGATAGAAATAGATATCCACTGCACGCTCTGGATCTTTCCGGTCACACCGAGCTTCTTCCCCTCCACGCACATGATCCCGTCCACGCTTACATCCCTGAAGGCAGAATTAGCGGAATTTAATAAAAGCAAGGCGATGATAGTAAAAATAGGAAAACTAAAAATACCTAAAAATAAACAGGTAATGATGTCAGCGGCTACCGATAGGAAGATCCAGATCTTTTTACTGAAGAAATTATCTATGACATAGCCGATGAAGGGCTTTACTAGCCACGCGCTGATCGTGATGCTGCTTAGAAACATGATCTTCTCGGGAGAAAACTTCAACGTCTCCTTCATATAATAAAAGAGCGCCTGGGAGGGCAATGCTTCTATACCCTGGGTAAAATAAACCACCCCGCTTAAGGTGAATATCCAAAAAAGTTTCTTATTTATTTTGTTCATCTAACAAAAAGGACTACCGCCTTCTCGCGATAGTCCTCCCTCCTGAAGTGACACCCTCAGCATCAACTATTCTATTTCTGGTACTTCCAAAGGCGCAGGCGCGCTCTCCCCGGGATCCTCCTGAGCTTCGGGCAATGGCATATCGGCTTCCGGTATGGCTTCCTGCTGGACTGCATCCGTCGTCTCTTGCTCCTGGGTGACGCTGCGCATCAAAGACTTGCTCCGTTTTGCCGCCATCAATGCCAGGATTAGACACGTAGAAAAGAACACTATTGAGAGGATCGTAGTCATGCGCGTCAGCAGGGCACTGGTCTTAGTACCAAACATCGACTCGACTCCGGAGAAGCTCTCAACTAGACCCCCTCCCCTGCCCCGCTGGATAAGGATAAACACGATCAGTAACGCGCAGACGATCGCATGTATCGTAAGGATAACCGTTAACATTTTTTTACCTCGCTTGCTACCTTGACTATCTGTGAAAATGAATCAACTTTCAAGCTTGCTCCGCCTACCAGGGCTCCGTCAATATCGGGTTGCTCCATCAATTGCTTTGTATTCTCAGGCTTGACGCTTCCGCCGTATTGGATCCTCACTTGAGTTGCTAACTCCTTATTATACAGCTTTACCAGCAGATCGCGAATGTATTTTTGCGCCTCCTGGGCCTGTGATGCCGTAGCGGTCTTGCCGGTACCGATCGCCCAGACCGGCTCATATGCGATGATCAGCTCCTGCAAGTCATCTGCGCTTAGATCCTTTAAGCCGCCCCTTATATGATCGTCTAAAACCTTAAAAGTCAAACCACCTTCTCTGTCGGCAAGCATCTCCCCGACGCAGACTATCGGTTTAAGGCCTGCCCTTAAGGCAGCCTTCAACTTAAGATTTACTGTTTCATTGGTCTCGCCGAAGAACTGCCTGCGCTCTGAGTGGCCGATGATCACAAACTTAGCTCCGGCATCCTTAAGCATAGTAGGCGCGATCTCTCCGGTAAAGGCGCCCTGATCATTCCAATAAACGTCCTGCGCTCCCAATTGGATATTTGAATCGGTGACCGCCTCAGCTACCTCGCTTAAGGCGGTAAATACCGGGCAGATCACGATATCGACTCCCTTAAAATCATAGAGCTGCCTCTTAAGGCCGTTGGCAAGCTCCAGCGCCTCTCCTATATTTTTATTCATCTTCCAGTTTCCGGCGATGATCATCCTTCTCATGTTATTTATCGCTAAGCGCGGCGATCCCCGGAAGGATCTTCCCCTCCAGGAACTCCAGGCTTGCCCCTCCTCCGGTTGAAATATGAGTCATCTTATCCTCTAGCTTAAATTTCGCTACTGCAGCTGCTGTATCCCCTCCCCCGATGATCTTGACAGCATCAAGCCCTGCCAGGAACTTGGCCAGTTCTTGCGTTCCCCTGCTAAAAGGCTCGATCTCGAATATCCCCAGAGGCTCCGTTTATGATCATCCTGGGCGGAGCAAAGGTCTCGGATAAGATCGGAGTGATCAAAAATCTGCTTCCCAAGTGCGACGCGATCCTGATCGGCGG
>JBHPGR010000006.1:0-61708 GCA_042570405.1 Candidatus Omnitrophota bacterium | reverse complement strand
ATGCAAAAACACAAAATCATCTTTCTCCAGAGACTTTAGGGCAGCAGTCGCCTTTCCCTCATAATCAGTATCATAATAGCCGGTGGCGCCATGGACATTTATCGGTTCTAACCCCAGGATCCTCCCTAACCCCTTGATCAAATCTACTGCGGAGATCACGCTGCCGCTTAGCCCGTATTTCTTAAAGAACTTCGGCATGTTTGGTCTCTTCCCCTGTCCCCATAACCAGATCATATTCGCAGGGTTCTCTTTTAAATCTATGCGCACATGGTTTATTTCATGCCCCTCCAGGATCAAGCGAGAGTCCAGGGTTAGCTTTTTCAGGGTAGCAGCTGACAATATCTTCTTCCTCGGCAAGTTCTTTTTGATCGATTGTCCCACAATATTATGAGGAGCCTTACAGGTCAGATCCTGATAATGTTCCTCCATGCCCCTCTTGACTACCATCAGGTGCCTGTAGCTTACTCCGGGATAGAACTTGATCCGGTTAGTCCCCAGCCCCTTATCAATTGAGCTGATCAGGATCTGCGCTTCCTTAGAGCTGATATGCCCTGCGCTGTAATCTACTATTTTTTCGGCCGAGACAGTTATCAGGTTGCAGCGGAAAGCGATATCGTCGTCGCCAAGATTTATCCCCAGATTAGCCGCTTCAAGGGGGCCACGTCCCGTGTAATATTCTTTTGGATCGTATCCGAGTATTGAGATGTTCGCCACATCCGAGGCAGGGACCATATTCTCAGGTATGGTCCGGATCATCCCTAACCTGCCGTGCTGGGCGATAAAATCCATATTTGAGGTTCGCGCCACCTCCAACGGGGTGCGCTGATCCAGCTCTTTTAATGGGTAGTCGGCCATACCATCTCCGACTAAAACGATGTACTTCATAATAATACCTTTAAGCGTTTAATCAACCTGCCGGCAAGCTCTGACTTGCTCCTGATCGGTCGAAGCGTTTCCCTGCCGGGACCGATCAAATATGCGCAGTACTTGTTCTTCCTGCGGCTATTTGCAACCACAAGGTCCAGGTCAGCCCGTTTGCGCAGGCGTTTAGCCTCCCTGAAGAGCTGATCAGCTCCGGCAAGAGGAGCAAATTTAAAACCCACCAGGAACAATGAACGATCGATTCTTTTAAGCCCGTCGATGATCTTAGGGGTCGGTACTAATACGCACCGCCACTGTCTTTTTCCTGACCTGATCTTGCCGCTATGCCTGGATCTTGGCTTGTAATCTGAGACCGCTGCAGAGTGTATCAGTAGATCGTACCTTCTTGACCTTAATTCATTTTCAAGGATTCGCTTTAATTCTCCAAAGAACTTAAAACGGATGACCTTTATTCCGCTATTTATCAGGCGCGCATCCACCGGCCCTAAGATCAGGGTGACTTTAGCCCCGCACTTCTGCAGCCTCTCTGCGATCAGGATCCCGGTTTCGCCTGTAGCGGTGTTACTGATCACCCTGACCTTGTCAATGGCCACCCATGTGGGTCCGGCAGTTATGAGGATCCGCTTATTCCTAATAGCCAATCTCTTTTAATACCGCTTTGATATTTGCCTTGAGCACTTTTGGTTTTTTAACGCTCTTTATCGCCCTATCCGGGTCCTTCAATCCGTGACCGGTAAGTATGCACACGATTTTTACCGCCGAAGAGGATGCGGCGCTTTTTCGCTTAAAATAACCCCTGCGCGCAAGTTTTAGCATTCCGGCTACAGAGGCTGCTGAGGCAGGCTCGACAAAGATACCTTCCTTTGCGGCCAGTAACTTATAGGCGGCCAGGATCTCTTTGTCGCTGACTTCTCCGATCAATCCCCCGGATTCATCCCGGGCGAGTTCAGCCTGCTTCCAGCTGGCAGGATTACCGATTTTGATCGCAGTGGCGATAGTGGAAGGATTCTTTATCACTCGACCCTTGACGATAGGTGCTGACCCTGCCGCCTGAAATCCCAGCATCCTGGGTAATTTTGCGTTTCTTTTTAACGCCCTGTATTCTTTGTACCCCTTCCAATAAGCAGTAATGTTTCCGGCATTTCCAACCGGCATCACTTGGAAATCCGGAGCCTGGCCCAGAACATCCGAGACCTCAAAACTGGCGGTCTTCTGTCCTTCAATGCGGTTAGGGTTCAGGGAATTCACCAGGACTAATGGATAGTCTTCTGCGATCTGGCGGACTAAAGATAAAGCATCATCGAAGTTTCCGTCTATTGCCAGGACAAGGGCGCCATGGATAAGCGCCTGGCTTAGTTTTCCCAGCGCGATCGCCCCGCGCGGGATCAAGACCACGCATTTCATCCCTGCCTTGGCCGCATAGGCGGCTGCTGAGGCTGAGGTGTTGCCTGTAGAGGCACAGATCACGGCCTTTGCCTTCTCTTCGCAGGCCTTAGAGATAGCCAGAGTCATCCCTCTGTCCTTAAATGAACCTGTGGGGTTTAATCCCTCGTACTTAAGAAAGACCCGGAAGTTCTTACCCACGGCCTTACTTAGATGCGCCGCATAGAGAAGAGGGGTATTCCCTTCTTTTAAAGTAATTATGGGGGTATTTTCAGTTATAGGAAGGTATTTTTTATATTTTTCAATTACACCCTTATACCCTGTTCTCTGTTCTCTGTTCTCTGTTCTCTTGCTCACACCTCCTCCATCCTGATCGCTACCGGTTTTTCCTTTATCACCCCTAAGCATCCGATTATCTCCAGGGCCTTGTGCAGGCTCTTCTCCCTGGCTTCGTGGATCACCATGACTATCGGTACTATCCTGCTTCTTCCCTTCTTCTGTTTCTGGGTCACTGAGGCGATACTGATCTTAAACTTAGCCAGGACTCCGGCAATCTTTGCCAGCACCCCGGGTTTATCTGCGGCCATAAAGCGGATATAGTATTTGCTCTCCACCTGATCGATCTTGCGCAATCTCTTTATAGACCCGTCTGCAACACTCCTTAGGGTAGGCCTGAACAGGCCTGCCTTGATATCCTGGGTCAGATCCACCAGGTCTGCCACAACCGCCGAAGCTGCTGATCTCTGTCCGGCTCCCGGCCCGTAAAAGAGCAGGTCTCCGGCAAGGTCGCAGGAGACATAGATCGCGTTGTTTACTCCGCTGACGGAAGACAGGAGGTGTTCTTTAGGGAGAAAGGTAGGGTGCACCCTTACCTCCAGCTCTCCTTCCTCCTTTTTGGCTATAGCCAGGAGCTTGATCTCAAACCCAAGCTCTTTAGCGTAATTGATATCATCCAGGGATATCCTTGAGATCCCCTCAACGTACACATCGCTTAGATCCACCAGCCTTCCAAAACTCAAAAAAGTCAAAAGGATCAGTTTATGCGCAGAATCAATGCCTTCGATATCCAGGGCAGCATTCTTCTCTGCAAAACCCCTATGCCTGGCTTCTTTTAGCGCTTCCCTGAAGGCACAGTTCCTGTTTGACATCTGCGAAAGCATAAAATTAGAAGTGCCGTTTACAATGCCAAAGATCGAATTAAACCTGTTTGCCACCAGCCCTTCACGCAGGGATTTTATGATCGGGATACCTGCTCCCACCGAGGATTCAAAATAGATGTTCTTGCCGCGCTCCTCTGCCAGCTTAAAGAGTTCTTTACCTTCCCGGGAAAGCAGTGCTTTATTCGCGGTGACGACACTCTTACCATTTTTAAGGGCAAGCCCGATATATTCCTTTGCCGGATGTATTCCCCCGATCAGCTCCACGACGATGTCGATCTGCGGGTCATTTAATACCTGGGTTGGGTTCTTCACAAAAACGCACTTACCTGCAGGCAAACCTCTTCTTGCGGAGAGATCCTTATCGCAGATCTTCTTGATATTGATCTCCATACCGATCTTGTCCGTCAAGAGCCGTCTTTTATCGGCAAGGATCTTTACTACGCCCCTGCCGACATTTCCCAGTCCGATTAAACCTACGTTGATCTTCTTCATCTTATTTCCTTTTTTTAATATAGTAATCTACAGTTTTAGACATTATATTCCTATGTTTTTCATCTACCGTCAGGAATTGGAGCCGGGTATCATAGATCAGGTCTTTGGTGACTTCCTTTGACTCGACTACTTTTCCCGTCATAATGATCGGGTTTGGGTCAAAGGGGAGTCTGATCTCAAGCGCCAGGGTCGTCCCGGGACTAAATACCTTGTTGGTAGTCAGGAGCATGCCTCCCAGGCTCAAGTTCTTCGTCTGGGTTACGTCAATATTATTTGCTTCATCCACCATCCGGTAAGATACGATGAAGCGGGCTGATATGCGCGGGTGCTTTCTTTTTTCCTGGCCTGTGTACAGCATTTCAACCTCCCTTAAAATTGTCGGGGCGGACAGACTCGAACTGTCGACCTCTTGAACCCCATTCAAGCGCTCCAGCCAAACTGAGCTACGCCCCGTTACAAATTATTATAACTTAATTATTCCTCTTTCCCCCGCCGACCCATTAGATCATTCACAGCCTTAAGGGGAGATTTATTCTTATAAAGTACTAGGTATATCTGCCGGGTTATCGGCATATCCACCCTGAATTTGCAGCTTAATCCATAGGCAGATTTGGCAGTGGCAACACCCTCCGCCACCATCTGGGTACCTTTAGCGATGCGCTTGGGGTTTTTTCCTCTGCCGATCTCTTCGCCTACATATCTATTGCGGCTGTACGGACTGATACAGGTAGTTACTAGATCCCCTAGCCCGCTGAGACCGCTAAAGGTGCGGGCCCTGGCGCCCATAACCTTCCCTAGCTTTGCGATTTCGGCAAGCCCCCTGGATAACAGGGCCGCTTTTGTATTTGCGCCGAACCTAAGACCGTCTGAGATGCCGCAGGCGATAGCGATGACGTTCTTCAGGCTGCCTCCTAATTCAACTCCGACAACGTCGCTGTTAGTGTAAATTCTAAATCTTTCAGACATGAAGATCCTTTGAAGACGGGTCCTCAGCGCCTTTTTATGGGATGCGACTACCGCGGTTGTGGGAATCCCTTTGATGATCTCATTTGCGATAGTCGGCCCTGAGAGTACCGCCAGCTGCACATTCCCCAGCTCTTCATGGATCACCTCAGAGACCCTTTTCAGCGAACCGACCTCGATACCCTTTGCCACACTCAGATACAACGCGCTGCGCGGATAATTTACCCGTTTGAATTTCTTCAATACTGCGCGCAGATACTGTGCGGGAACAGCCAAGACTATGATCTCGGCTTCCCGGGCAGCCTCGCTGATCTTATGGGTGATCTTTATTCCCTTAGGTATCTTTACCTGCGCAAGAAATTTAGGATTACGCCTCTTTTTGTCTAAATAAGCGGCATACTTAGGAAATGCGCTCCATAAACTTATTGCGTGGCCCTTGCGGTGAAGGATTATCGCCAGTGTAGTCCCCCAGCCGCCGTCTCCTAATATTGAGATTCTAATCTTTCGTTTCATCGCAAACATAGCCCTTAGCCTATCTCCATGCTGTATTTATTTGTCCTGATCTTTGCCAGTTCCCAGCTGTACTCATAAAGGTGCAGCCCCTTACTGACAGCGACGATCTCTCCGTCTCCGACGCCGATCTCCTCTGCGATGTACTGCTTTACCAGCTGCAACCCTCCCATGTTTGAGGGGAAACCGCCCCAGAGGTCCCATGAGCGAAAATAGAGTATAAAATGCAGCTTACCGTAGCGGATCCGGGTATCGATCAGGCGCAGGCAGGGCGGATCAGTTAATTTTATATCGGATGGCATTCCGATCTCCATGATCGCCTGGTTCGTTCCCGGGCCTTTTTCTTTGTAAATCTTGATGATCTCTTCGATCTGGTTGACCTGAAGCGGCATCTCCTTGACCATCTCTTTACCGCCTACCTCGACTTTTGCTTTTACTTTCGGATCGACCAATCTCTCGCCGTAGGTGTAGTCTTCGGTCTCGGTCTTTGCCCCGGTGATCAGATAGCCCAGGTAACCTTGTATATAATCCATATCCGTAGGGGCGGGTATACTCATCCCCTCGGGGATTATCGGAATGATCTGGTGCGATGGCTTGCGCACGCGCACCACCACAAAATCAAACTCCAGGCGCCTCTGCCCCTCATAACTGCCTTTTGTGATCGTATAAACATGCCCCTTATCAAGGATGCAGTTAAGGGCCTGAAACCAGGCGTCGTCCAGGTCAAAGGCGTCTATAAAAACCGGCTCTAAGAATTCTCTCTGTGTGTGCGCCATCTTTATCTTGGAGCGGGCAACGGGACTCGAACCCGTGTAGGTAGCTTGGAAGGCTACTGCACTGCCGCTGTGCTATGCCCGCACTACTTGTTATATAGCTTGTTGAGCCTTCGCATATTACACTTAGAGGCGAAATCCCGCATCAATCAATACCGAAGCGGGAGAAGGCTATTGTTCTACCACTGAACTACTCCCGCAAATCCCCCTTCTCTTGGTAGCTTGTTGAGCCTTCGTATATCATACCTTAAGGCGAAACCCCGCATCAATCAATATCGTAGCGGGAGAAGGCTACTGCACTGCCGCTGTGCTATGCCCGCAGATTGCTATTTTGCCTTAGGATCAATAAAACTACCCAGTAATTCCTTGGCTTCCTCCAACCTTTCGCTTGCGACCATGATCCCCATCGCCGTAAGCCCGTTTGCGCTTCCGTAAAGGTTGTGAAAATTCTCATTAGTTACAAAGAAGGGGATATCGGTACCGATCAGAATAGATTTAATGATCGCTACCTGCGCGGAGTTCGGAGTTGAATAGACTAAACTGAATCCCTTCTTTTCCTGCATTATTACTTTTCGGGACTGCGCTTTTGCGAAACAAAAGCTGGTGGGCAGGAGAGGATTCGAACCTCTGAAGCGCAAGCGCAACAGATTTACAGTCTGTCCCCTTTGGCCACTTGGGTACCTGCCCACAACATCTCTTTTTCTGGAGCCGGCGAGAGGGATCGAACCCCCGACCCGCGGTTTACAAAACCGCTGCTCTACCAACTGAGCTACGCCGGCAAACTCCCCTAATTTTAAGAACACTTCCTGATCGCCGCAGGTATTTCTTTGATTATATCTGTTGCGATCATCCCGACCTGAGTCTTCTTTTTTGCCGCCAGGTCGCCGGCGAGGCCGTGCAAGTAAACCGCATACTTTGCCGCAGCAAAAGCCTTCAAGCCCTGCCCCAAAAATGCACCGATCATTCCGGCCAGTACATCTCCGCTTCCGCCTTTGGCCATCCCGGGATTCCCGGTCTTATTGACGTATAAATTACCACGGCAATCAGCGACTACCGTATTGTGCCCCTTTAAAACAACCGTAACCCTGTAATCGCGCGCCAGCTTCTTTGCGGCTTTTCTTCTGTTCTTCGCCACTGCCTTAGTGCTCGCTCCGGTCAGCCTCGACATTTCACCGGGGTGGGGAGTTAAGACCGTTTCTCGCTTTTTCGTTGTTTCGTTATTTCGTAAAAGCTCTAGATGACCTACTAAAGCGTTTAACCCGTCGGCATCGATCACCATGGGGGAGCGTATCTCTGAAATCATCCTGCGCACAAGCTGCTGCGTTGATCCGTTCCTGCCTAAGCCCGGCCCGATAACAAGTATAAGTCCCTTCTTAACAAAACCCTTGATCCTCTTCAGGGCCGATAGGCTTAAACTCTTGTCAGGCGTTTCCTGAAGCGGCAGGGTCATCACCTCAAGAGGCTTAATCTTTATCAAAGAACTGTTTAGGCTTTTTGGTATCCCCAGGGTCACAAGCCCTGCGCCGCAGCGAAGACCTGCCTCCGCGCAAAGAGCCGCTGCCCCCGAGAATCTTGCTGAACCGGCTATTGCGAAAAGATGCCCGAAGTGGCCTTTATGCGACTTAGCGTTTCTCTGTAATAATCGCGTTGGCAACCGCATAGGTCTTTACGTGGGAGATGGAAATTTGCACGTCGATTCTTTTTTCTTTACTGTTGGAGACAACGCAAACCGGCTTACCATCCCGGTCATTCAGTATTTCGACATCCTTCCAGTTAAGGTGTCTATCCCCCAGCGCCTTAAAGACCGCTTCTTTGGCGGCAAATCTTCCGGCAAGATGTTGGTAGAGACTGCCTCTGGTTTTTGCGTTCTTAAGTTCACTTTTGGTAAAGATGCGCTCCAGGAATTCTTCGCCCCACTTTTCTACCGCATGACGCAGGCGCCTTACTTCGGTAATGTCGACTCCCGTTCCAATGATCATGTCCGCTCTGTAAGCTTCTTCATCTCTTTGACGGCGCGCTCAAGACCTGTAAAAACAGCCCTGCATACAATGGAATAACCTATATTAAGCTCTTCTAGCCCCACTATTGCGGCGATGCGCGCAGTATTTGAATAATCCAGGCCATGCCCGGCATTCACGGTCATCCCCTTACCCAATGCGTAATTTAACGCTGACTCGATCTCTCTGAAATATTTATCCTCTTCACTTTTTCCGGCAGCATCGGCGTAGCGTCCGGTGTGCAGTTCGATCATATCTACGCCGGCCTTCAGGGAAGCATCTATCTGTTCTTCTTGAGGGTCTATAAAAAGGCTTACGGTTACACCATTCTGCTTCAGCCTCGACGCGACATCTTTGATCTTCGCAAGGTTTGATACCACGTTAAGGCCACCCTCCGTTGTCAGCTCCTGCCTCTTCTCCGGCACCAGTGTTGCCTGATTAGGTTTTACCGCACAGGCAATATCCACGATCTCCGGATATGTCGACATCTCCAGGTTTAACCTGGTTTTAACCGCCTCCCTTAACCCATAAACGTCTTTATCGTTGATGTGCCGGCGGTCTTGGCGTAAGTGTACAACAATGGAATCAGCTCCGGCGGACTCGCAGATACAAGCAGCGGCAACCGGCTCAGGCACTTTACCCTTGCGCGCCTGCCGCAGGGTCGCAACATGGTCGATGTTTACTCCGAGTAGCGGCATCGGTCAATAATTAAAGCGGCTGATCTCTCCCCTGACGTAAAACCAGACGATCACAGCCAGAACCAGTGAGATGAACTTAAGCCAGGGATGATGGGTGAAAAAATGCAAGAAAATACTTTTTATATCCGGTTTCTTTTTAGTCATTCTTCTTTTTAGTTTTGATGATCTCCTTGACCTTATTGAATATGTCCTCGCGTTTTAAATCTTTTTCAAGCTTTCCCTGATATACCAGGGAGATTTCCCGCCGCTCTTCCGAGACGATGACTATGATCGCATCCGTCTCTTCGCTTAAGCCCAGCGCAGCGCGGTGCCGTGTGCCGTAGATCCTGCTTAGATAAGGATTACTCGTTAAAGGAAAAAGGCATCCCGCGGCAACGATGCGGTCGTGCTGTAAGATCAAGCCACCGTCATGAAGCATGCTGTTGGGCGTAAAGATCGTCTGGATCAGCTCCGAAGAAACGAGAGAATCTACCTTTACCCCGCTCTCAACGTAAGAATTTAACGGCTCGCTCTTTTCTATTGCGATCAGCGCCCCGACTTTATTTTTGGAAAGCTGATCAACGGCATCGGTCACCTGCTTGAGCACGTAATCCAGCTCTTCCTGCCCAAGGTAAGCCGCGCCGAAAAGATAACGCTGTCTACCAAGCCTGGACAGCCCCTGTCTGATCTCGGGATGAAAGATGATCAGGAGCGCGATTACCGAGATTGCGAATATCTTGGTCAGCATCCAGTCAAGGATGTGCAAACCCAGTATCTGAAAGAGTAAAAACGCAACGATCAGGACTACTATTCCGCGCAGCACTGATACCGCGCGCGTCCCCTCGAAGAAAAGCATGATGTGGTAAATAACAAACCAGAGTATGGTTACTTCGACCAGGGGTTTCCAGAGAAAGAGCAGATCTGCAATATTCATCATTTTGTCCTGTTCAGTGCATCCAGCATCTTCAGGGCCTGCCTGACCTCTTTGACGTCGTGTGTCCTGACGATCCCGGCGCCGTTTTTTACCGCGACAACACTTACGGAGACCGTCCCGAAGAGCCTCTCTTGGGGCGCAGTCTTTAATACTTTACCGATAAACGACTTTCTGGACGGACCGACAAGAATCGGCCTGCCCAACGATTTAAAACTCTCGAGTTTTTTGATTATCTCTAAGTTATGCTCTTGGGTCTTGCCGAAACCTATGCCGGGATCGATGATGATTTTATTTCTGTCGATGCCCTGTTCGATAGCAGACTTTATAGCATCAGCCAGGAACCCCGCTATTTCTTTGATCAGGCACTTATAAGAGGGATTCCTTTGCATCGTGCGCGGCATCCCCTTCATATGCATGATCACAACCGCCGCCTTCTTCCTGGCTGCCAACCTGGCCATTTTGGGGTTTCTAAAACCCAAAATATCGTTTACGATCACGGCGCCATTTTCCAGAGCAGCCCTTGCTACTTCCGGCTTGCAGGTGTCTATTGATAGCGGGACTTTTACCTTTTTACTCAAGGCCCTGATCGCAGGGATCGTCCTCTTCAGTTCTTCCTTAAGAGGCACCGCCATTGCGCCCGGACGGCTTGATTCCCCGCCGATATCCAGAATATCGGCGCCCTCCCCTACCATCCTTTGCGCGCGGTCCACTATCCGGCTTACAGGCGCCGGATACATCCCGTCGCCGCTAAAGGAGTCAGGGGTGAGGTTAAGGATCCCCATTATCCGGCTTCTGCGCTCGCTCAGCTTTAGTTTGTACCTGCCAAGATCCAGCGTAAAGCCGTGTCTATCCATCCACCATTAAGAGGCGTGCTGCTTATCTTCCGGGAAGCCAAGCAGCTGCCTGACTTCGCTTACGCTTAACACTTCCTTCTCAATCAGTACTTTTACAAGAAGTTTTATTTTGTCTTTGTTTGCTTCGATCAGTTGTTTTGCCCTCTGGTAGCAACTGTCTATGATCGATTTTACCTCCTGGTCTATAATCTTGGCGGTTTCTTCACTGTAGTTTTTTTCTTCAACCAGGTCTCTCCCGAGGAATACAGGGCCATGACGATTACCCAGGGTGATATTCCCCATGCGCTGGCTCATACCGAAATCACAGACCATCTTTCTTGCAAAGTGAGTCGTCATCTTAAGGTCTTGTGAAGCGCCGGTTGTAATGTCGCCGAAGTTTATCTCTTCGGAAACCCTGCCGCCCAGAGCCACAGTAATTTCTGCCAGTAGCTCTTTCTTTGAAGGATACTTTTTATCTTCTCGAGGCGGGATCAGGGTGTATCCACCAGCCATCCCCCTGGGGATGATCGACACCTTAGTCATCGGGTCGACCTCTGAGATAAGCAGCGAGAGTATCGCATGTCCCGCTTCATGAAAAGCAGTCAGTTCTTTATCGCGCTTAGACATAATCCTGCTTTTCTTCTCCGGGCCCATGATCACTCTTTCGATCGCAGACTCAAGATCATCCTGCTCTACCGCGCTCTTATTCTTCCTGGCTGCTAAAAGAGCGGCTTCATTGCAGAGATTAGCGATATCTGCTCCGGAGAATAAAGACGTCTGCCGCGCTATCGCCTTCAGGTCTACCTTTGGGTCAAGAGTGATATTACGCACGTGGACCTTAAGTATCTCTTCTCTTCCCTTGATATCAGGCAGGTGGATTACGATAGTCCTGTCAAATCTTCCGGGGCGCAGAAGTGCAGGATCCAGGGTATCCGGCCGGTTAGTCGCAGCGATCAGTATCAACCCCTCTCCGGTGTTAAACCCGTCCATTTCAACCAGCAGGGCATTCAGCGTCTGCTCGCGTTCGTCATGACCGCCGCCGATACCTGAAAAACGAAGGCGTCCTACTGCGTCGATCTCGTCAATAAATATGATCGCGCCCTTTCCAGAGGTCTTTGCCGCGCGCCTGCCCTGTTCGAACAGGTCTCTTACCCGGCTGGCGCCTACTCCAACAAACATCTCAACAAAATCAGAACCGGAGAGGCTGTAAAACGGGACACTTGCTTCTCCTGCAACTGCGCGCGCTAAAAGAGTCTTGCCGGTCCCCGGCGGGCCCACCAGTAAGACCCCCTTAGGGATCTTCCCTCCCAGCCGTTGAAACCTCTTCGGATCCTTAAGAAACTCGATGATCTCGCTTAGTTCTTCCTTTGCCTCGTCTACCCCGGCGGCATCATTAAATGTCACTTTCTTGCCGTCTTTTTCGCTGTGGATCTTAGGCTTAAGCTTTCCAAACCCCATGATCTTGTTACCCATCTGCTGTCCGCGCGACATCATCAGCCACCAGAAGAATATCAACAAGACCACCGGCCCTATCGAGAAGAACAGGTTAGCCAGGAATGTCCGCGCCGGCTTGACCTCAAAGCGGCTCAAGTTCTCCCGCATCAGGCTCAACAGATCCTTGTCGTCATCGGGGATATTTACAAAGTAGCGCAGATCATCCGCAAGCTCTACCTGGAGGATGGTCTCAGTCTTTGTCACGGAGCGTATCTGTCCGGGGTTATCCTTTAAAAGATGATAGAACTCGCTGTATGCCAACTCTTTAGGGACGCCGGTAAGAGAGACATTAAGCGAACTGACCAAAAGATAGAAGATTACTATTGCGAATACCCAACCGAAAGGAAATCGTTTGAACATGTTGTTCTTTTTGGACTTAGGAACATTTTTATTAGGCATTTTTTCCCTCTTTTAGAGACCTTATTATAAATCTAAACAGTTGCGAAATCAAGTATTTATTAGGGATCCTGAGGCTTGCTAAAGGAGAGGTGTTTCTTCTTCTTGACTGCTGAAATACCTTTCGGAAGGTCGACAACAGAACCTGTGGGGCGGTTAAAGATCAGCTCTTCAAGCTCCTGGATATGGCGGAATTCGATCCTGCGCAAGTCTCCCTTTACCCTGGCGATGATCATCCTCAGCAGCAGCCTGCGCATTGCAGGGTGAGCCCCGGAGATCATCTTTAGCGAAAGCTTTTTCCCGGATCCATTAAGCGATCTGCCTGCGCAGCGGGTGAGATATTCGTAATCATAACCTGCGGTTTCAGCGGTAGTGGCCAGGACCCTGCGGATATTCCGGTTGTAATCTTTTTCAAGGAGCGGGAGCAGCCGGTTTCTGATCCTGTTTCTAAAAAAAGTATCATCTAAATTGCTCTCGTCGAGCCTTGGCTTGATCTTCCTCTTTTTAAGGTATCCCTCCACCTCTTTGCGGGTGACTTCCAGGAGTGGGCGCACGATCTTGTATCCGCGGATATCCCTGACCGGAATGATCCCGCTAAGTCCGTAGAGGCCGCACCCGCGCAGGATACGCATCAGCACAGTCTCTGCGCGGTCATCCAGGTTGTGGCCTAAGGCGATCTTGTCGGTCTTTATATCTCGTGCGACCTTAAACAGGAAAGCCAGCCGGGCATTACGGGCGATCTCCTCAAGTGAACCCTTTTTGGGGATTGATTTAAGATTGACCCTTGCGCAGGTGACCGGAAGTTTAAGCTTCGCAGCCAGACAGGCTACGAACTTTTCATCATCTCCTGAATTCTTCCGCAGCATATGATTAAGATGTGCAACGTGTAATTTAAGGCCAAAGCTGCTCTTTAGTCCATGCAGCACGTAAAGCAGGCTCGTCGAGTCAGGGCCGCCTGAAACACCGACCACGACCTTCTCACCCCTTTTAAAAAGCCTGTAATTTTTTATTGTAGCTTTTACTTTTTCCGCAAACACTGGGCTTACCTCAAGACCTTTTCGATTTTGCTGAGTATCTCTTCGAATTCGCAGGGTTTAGTTATGTAATCGTATGCCCCTAGTTCAGAGATACGCTCCTCCATGCCTTTATGGTCTAAATTTTTTCCTGTCACAAAGATTATCGGGACTTCAGCAAGCGCGCTGTCTTTCTTAAGCTCGGAGGCGATCGAATATCCATCCATATCAGGCATGGCGATATCCAATAATGCCAGGTCCGGCTTATCAAGCATGCAGGATTTCAGCGCATCAGCGCCGTTTGATACGGCTGTGACCAGGTAGCCCTTTTCCCCGAGTTTCTTCTTCATGATCTCCAGCACATCGACTTCATCGTCGGCGATTAATATCTTTTTAGGCATTTTCCCTCTCCTTTTAAAAAAATTAGTAAAGCTTTGATTGCGGGGAAGGCTCTGTCTTAAGACCCGTACCAGCGGCATTGCCAGGGCGATCAGCCTCCTGGGATTGCAACTGCTTGACTTGCTCTTTTAACTTGGGAAGGAATTTAATGATGAAGGTAGCTGTGATTACGATTGAGAATAGCGCTACAACGATTCCTGCGGTAGCAAGATTTCTTCCGGAAAGCTGCTCGTTCTTCTCCATCTTCTTTAGCGCAAGCGCACCGAAGATGATCGCGATGATCGCCTTCTCCAGGCCGGCCAGGCTGATCAATGAGGCGATGCCGATTACCAGGCTTGCGATTGCAAATTCACTTAACTTTCCCTTTGCTTCCTGAGAATCCTGATTTTCTTCCATAACATTCTCCTTGGGTTTTGTCCCTCGTAACAGGCGATCAATAGCTGGTTACTCGGGATTAGATCTCCGGTAAAGATTAGTTAGAGATCTAATGGCGTCGAGAGGTCCTTCGTCTCCTCAGGATTGCGTCGCTTACAAGTTTATGGCGGCGACTGGATTTAAACCAGTGACCTGTCGGGTATGAGCCGATTGCTCTATCAGGCTGAGCTACGCCGCCAAACTAATAAATTGTCAATTACCTACGGACTTTTCGAAGCTGAAACTCCACATAACCGGCCAGGACCTCCTGCACCTTCATCGGGGGCATAACCACGAAATAATTACTGATCACCGCATGCGCGATCTCATGCCCCAGCACCTCACGGGTGAAGCTCTCTGCGGAAATATAGACCGTATTCAGATCGTGGACATAAAAAGCCTTGCGTTTATTGATCTTGCTGCGGAACAGACTGTAATATACCTGGCTTAACTGCGCATCATCCCTGCAGATCTTGATATTGCCCTTATAACTGTAAAGCGGCATATCAAGGATATCGATTATCTGGGCAAAGAAGGTATCCAGCATCCCGGTAAGGCTGCTTTTTGCCGAGGACCCTGTCTTTACGGATTTTCCGGCTAACAACTCATCGATCAACCCGATACCGAGATTATCAGCCAGTTGAGCCGGATCTATGCCCGAAGCGCAGTAAACAGTGAAGTGGTCACCGGTAAGCTTTTTTGCGTTGCCGAACCCGTCATTAAAGCAGTGGGCGCACGTGGCAAGCACCGACAGTAATAGCGAAACGGAGATTAGGCAAATTAGGCGTTTTTTGAGCATTAAGTTTTAAAGTAGTCCAGGATACTTTTGAGTTCTGCTATTGCCTGCTTAAGCTCTTGTTCGGAGTGGCTTCCGGAGAGTTTCGCCTGACATTCCTTTAGCATCACAAGCTGAGCCTTTATCTTCTTGATCATGGCGTCAAATGACTCGGCAAGCTCCTTAAGCTGGTCAAGTTCACGCAGTGAAAATTCCGACGAGAAATCCCCGCTTTCAAGTGCCCGCATCGTTTTCTTGAAGTGAAAGAGGGGCCCGGCGATCTTATGCGAAACAAAAAGAGTCACCAGGACCGTTGCCGCAGACACCAGGATCATCACCACCAGCACCGTTTGAGTCAGTACCGGAAGCATAAAATCCGCGGTACTGCGTACAACCACTCTTGAGTTAATGATCGAAACAGTGGTTGAATGCATCGCCAGGAGATAAATGATTGCCGTAGTAAGCAGCCCCCCCAGCGCCACCAGTGCGCAAAACTTCAGGATAAACTTTGTCTGAAAGCTCTTTTCGATAAAATAGATCCGCCGCCTATTAAAGGTTCTCTTGATATCCATTGAGTTACCTCCTACTCTTTTTCTTTTATCAGGCCTTCATCTACTATTATACATGCCTTCTTGCGCAGGTTCTCCTCCCATTCCTGCAGGAGTTTTGCTTCTTTTTTTCTGCCCAGCTTCTTTCCGCTGATCTGGTCACTCTTTTGGTCAAGAGTAAGCTTAAGCAGCGAATGCTCCCAGAATCTTTCGATCATCTTCAGGAAGTCAGGGTCCTTATCCAAACCCTTGCTCTGGGCATCCTGCAGGATCAGTTTCCGGATGATCAGGATATCCAGGAACTCTTTCCTCGCCGCAAGGGTATTGGCCATCGAGTAACTCGACTGCCTAAATTCATCTTCGAACTGGCCAAGCGAGATCTCGTAGTTATTGATCTTGGCCAGGATCCGGTCCTGAGGCCCGCGGGCCGGCTTTTTGCCGCACCCCAAGACAAAGAAGATCAAGCAGAGGATCATTAGTGATTTTTTCATTTTTTGCTCCTTTCTTTCTAGAAGTTCATTATACTATATTCCGGGCAAAATTCTATAAAAAAAGGGCAACTTTTCGTTGCCCCTAAGAACTTAAAACCTGACAGTGATGTCTTAAATCTGCTGCTGCTTCTTTTTCTCCTCCTCCATGAACATGAAGAAGGGGGTATTCTCAAGGAAGTTAAGGTTTCCGTCGATAAATTCGTAGAGACCCTCATCAAGCAGGAACTCCTCAAACCCGGTCATATCCGAAGGCGTTAACGGATGGTAGAAGAATACCGGGCCGGCGATAGCATCTGAACTCATGATATCTGTCGGTTCTACGTTTACACCGCCCAGCTCTTCCTGGGGCGGCCAGTAATATTTAATGGTCAGCCCATAAACCGCGGTAGCCGAAAAAGCTACGGGGATAGCAATCTTAACAGTCTCTGAAGCTGTGCCTAAGTGTCCGACGTTATCATTAATACGGAAGGCGATAGTGACCACGCCTTCATCGGTAAGGGGAACGATTGCGCCTGCTGAATAAGCAGTCCATACCCCGCCATTGTAGCTGTATTGAAAGGTTCCGGCGTTAATATCAGAACCGGGCATAGGATCTTTGGCTGTAGCACTTGAATCAACAAACGTAATATACCAGCCGTTTGAGCCGTTAGGTGTTGCAGGATCTAAGGTGATCGTTATAATCGGCGCGGTAGTATCGATGTAGAACGGCCCTAAATGAGCTGTCGTTGACTGACTGCCTAAAGTCGCGATATGGAAAAACCAATTATCGCTATCAGGGGATAAAGCCGGTGAAGTATGCTGGAACCACCATTCATTATTACCGTAAGGGTTGAATACTGCCGAATAATCTGTTTCCGCAATATCGTCAGGGTCAGTGGTGCTGACCATATCCCAAAGATAGGAAAAACCTAATGTTGGATATCCCAGATCGATCTCCGCCGGTGAAGGACCGCCAACGCTTCCGGCAGCCGTTAAAACTATCGTATGGCCGATAACATCGTAATCTTTCGAAACAACTCCTCCATCGCCGTCTATGATCGAGCCAGAATTTGAAGTAATCGTAACGTCGCCGTTCTGCGCATCGATCAGGGTTAGCTTGATGTCGTTATTGGCAGTGATCGTCGCATCTCCGCCGTTGGTGTATACCGCTGAGCCTCTATTCATAATATATTCATCAAGCGCGGTGGCAGTATAATGCCCGCAAACTGCCCCCTGCTCAGGAAGATTCCATTCTACGTCGATAGTATTGTCAGGAGACCAGACCCTGATATCATGTGAGGTGCTCCTTACTATCTGGGGAGGATTGATCAAGCTGGGTGACTGGTCAATCGTTACGATCCCGTTAGAAAGATGGATGATATCACCGTCAGCGTGGAAATCAATATCTCCTTTTCCGTTAACATGATCCTGGACGATTAAATTAACTCCGCAACCAAGGGGGGTGATATCGCCGATCAGCTCAGCAATATCATTACCGCAACTCATCGTCCAATGCACTCCTACATCTTTGGCAACCAGAGGATCCAAGCCCAATAATGATAAGGGGATTTTACCTTCCATCACATAGTGGCTGTTTTGATTCTCGCTATAAACAAATTCTACCGGAGCAATAGGAAAACCATCATAGACAATCCAAAACTTATCCCTGTCTCCGGCGGTGGGGAGCCACCCTAGTTTCTCCCCAGGTTTATATATAGGTGTTCCCGCTACGCTACAGAGGTACGGTCCTGGGCCATAGCTAGTAGTTTTCCGGAGGACGGCATATTCATAAATACCGTCGCCGTCTACATCAATACCGATATCGCCGGCTTCAAAGCCATTCTTTGTTCCGGTTACTACGACAAAGTAGAGGTTAGTCCCGTCATTATCAAAATAAAGAGCCTCGGCATCATAGAGGTTCCTCATGCTGTGCCCAGGCCCGACATAATGACTGACCTGGTGATAGACATCACAATTATCTTCAGTCCAATAATCGATATCATTCCCGCCGGATGGGAGATTAGTATCCAGGTATCCGATGACTTCGCCACCGGCATTATACAGGTAAATACCCCAGTCGGTGATGTCGCCGTCAACATTGTAAGCGTAATTAAGGCAGAAGACTGAAATCTCTATTTCTCCGCAAGGAGCATCGTTTTGCACTGCAAATCCAGCGCTTTCCAGAACTACCAGGTAAAGATCCAGTCCGTAGTTGTGGACCCCGATGTTGCCGGAAGTCGTATTCCAAGCCTGAAGCTTGTTGATCCTGGTCTTGATCGCATTACTTGAGCCGATACCCTCAACTGCGTTCATTACCAGCTCATCAGCGATTACATTAATCCCGGAAGTCTGGTTGATTATTGCCCCTGTGAGCGCGCCGATATTAACCCGGCCAAGTGTTACTGCCTGGCCGTGATCAGTAAAGGTAATGTCGTCAGGTACGGCTGTCGCACTGGTTACATTGGCTACTAGAGTAATAGTCCCGTCCTGCAGGTCGCCGATTATATAGCCGGTGACAACCTTTTCCTCAGTGTAATAGGTGAGTAAAAGGCTCGGGATCGGCTTGCCTGCACGGTTATCCTTTGACCAAAATTTTGCAGGAGTCGGATTTTCAATATTATCATCGATTACCTTAAGAACCCAAGTGGAATAACCATCCGCTAAATCACCTGTAAGTATGCTGCCTGGAAGTAGCCAACTATTTTCGTTTTGGTCAATCTCGGGGAGAATATACGAGGGTGTGTCCGAACTCCAGGGCTGATTATTCCAGGTGATGGTCAATTCGCCCCAAGAATCGTTTCCGTGATAAGCCCCGATCGGAGCGTCTTGATCATGTAAGGCAAATAGAGTTAAAATCGAATCTAAAATTATCGTACCAGAAGGAAGAGCAGATAAATCAAATTTCAACCAAGCCCAGTTATTGTCCTGCTCATTACCGTAACCGCTGCCTACCATCAGGTGCGGGTCTAATCCATAGTTATCATCCTTCTTGCCATCGGTCTGGTTTGTATAGGAATCATCGCTGACGGGAAGCAGCAGAGTGTCAGTAATACGTATTATATCAGTGACCACATCTACTTCCCTGGAAACGATCAGGCCAAAGACATTGATCCCACCGCTTTTAGCCATACCGGTAAAATCGGCACCGCCAAAGACGATATCTCCCAGGGTAAGATTAGCACCCAAAATAGCAATATTTCCGGATCCTACTATTAGGGTCCCTGCCAGCTGTGTAAAGTCGCCTGAGCCGTTATTATCGTTATCTGCGGATATATATATGTCGCCGTCTACGATCAGGAGGCCGTTTACCGTAATATGCTCGTTATCAGTCCAGGACTGGTCGCCGATATAGCCTCCGGAAAGCAAAATATCCCCGTTATTCATATTATAGGTACCTTGATGCGTGACTATAACACCGTAAAATCTTGCTCCCTGGGAATCTATAGTTACGCTATCAAAAGCGACTATAACACCTGAAATATCTGCTCTTTGGTTTGTGGAAAAGCTTACTTTACCGGCAACTATAACGCCTGAAGAGATCAGGGTGTATAGCTGTGCATTGGATGGGTCATTGGGAAGGTTAACTTGTAAAAGAACGGTAGAAATTTCAAATCCCGGAGGCGCTCTTCCGGAAATTATTCCGCTCATTTCCAATTGTTCATATGCATTGATATCTATCGTTCCGGCGTTGCCTGAATTCAGGCCGCCGTCAACATTCACTGCTCCAGCTGCGATGACGCTTCCTGCGCTTGAGCTAATCTTAATCCTGCCTCCGGCTCCATTCAGCACTGCTGCTGTGGCCTCGGTTGTAGAGGCGGCATCCAGGGTCACGTCTGACTCCGCAACGATTATTATCTCCCCGGCTGTCCCACCCTCGGCTGCGTTTGCGCTGAGGATGCCACTCTGAAATACCGAAGCTCCGATTATTGAAATATTACCGCCATCAGCTGTCTCTTGAGTGCCGCTTGCGGATATCTTACCTATATTAGTAACAGGTGCTCCGGCTCCAACCAGAAGAATCTCTCCGTTCTGGCTCTGAATGGAACCTGCTTCTATGATTCCGGTATTATTTATTGATTGATCAAAGACATCGTTTAATACATCTGCGGATAAGATTACCTTACCGCCATCAGCTGAAATCGTTCCGCTGTTTGCAATGGCGCTGTCAAAGCCCGCTACCGCTTCCCGCACTCCTTCATTGATTACTACGGAGATATCATTAAGGTCATCAAGGGCCAGGGTGATCTTTTCGCCGGCAGCCAAAACTACCGTACCAAGCTCTGCTTCTAACAATCCTTCATTCTTTACCGCAGCAGAAAGTAATACGATAAAACCACCGTTGCTTGCCTTTATATTACCCTGGTTTAAAATGAAAGCGTTTTCATTTCCCGCCAAAAAAATACTTTTGCCTGCCAGGAAGTCACTATCAGAGATATTTAAGGTTGAAGCAAGTACTGCAGCCGCATCAACGCGTGAATTCGGCCCAAAGGTTACGCCGTTTTCATTGATCAGATAGACTATGCCGTTTGCGGT
This sequence comes from Candidatus Omnitrophota bacterium, assembly GCA_042570405.1. Taxonomy (GTDB): domain Bacteria; phylum Omnitrophota; class Gorgyraeia; order Gygaellales; family Profunditerraquicolaceae; genus JBHPDM01. The sequence goes on along the minus strand of JBHPGR010000006.1, from coordinate 41,062 downwards.
GAGTGTCCCGAAAATTTCAGAAGGGCTAACGCCTGTTACGCGGTTTAGCGCGATCGCGCTGGAAGATGGCTGGTTAAAATTTACTGTTTCCTGTTGAGAGATACTAAAGCTATCGTAATTTACGATTACATTTTGCGTAGATTGATTTATATTTAAAGTATCATCAATGCGAACGAAAGTTGCACTGCCATGAGCCACACTCTCTCCCTCAGGTAATGCATGCGCAATAACCGGGAAAATTAAAACGGCGAGAACTACTGTTGCGAGGATTTTTACTTTACTTTTCATTTAGGCCCTTCGGCCTGACCCTAACCTACTGCTACTGTGTGGCTTTTGTTTCTGTTTAAAAGAACTTGTTGTAAGTATAACACTAAAACTAGGTTTGTCAAGTAAAAAATCTTTTAAAATGAGGTTTTATAAAGTGGCTTAAAAAGTCTTAGTCACCTCAAACCACATATGCATGTGGTCTCCGTCGGAGGGAGTCCTGTCCAGCGGCCAGGCAAATTCCATCCTGCAAGAAAAATCCTCGGGTAGATTAAAACGAAAACCGCAACCCGCAGACCTAAGCGTGGTGCTCTCCTCTTCTCCTGCTGCCGGCCTGCGCAGATTTGCATTTGCCCAATCATAGAAGAGGATCATCCTTAAAGCATCATACCACATTGCTTTTGAAAACGGGACCTTGGCGTCTTTGGGAAGAAGATAAACAGGCATTGACCACTCCCAGGTCATCGAATACCCCTTATCTCCGACAACTTCAGCCGGGGGATATCCCCTTACATTAACGATGCCGCCGATTTGAAATTGTTCGGTAGCGGTAAGTATGTATGGGGTAAATTGAAACTCGTTCTTCCATAGAAGGGTCGAATTAAAAGGCATTCTCTGCAGCCTTAAAATACTTAAGTTGTCTTTAAAAAACTTTCCGCCTGAACCGGCGCGCGAGGCCTTGGCGTCAACTTCCTCAAGCCCTCCCATTATTCCGTGTATGCCGTAACTCCATTCGTTTACGATTATGGTCCTGCCTAAACCATCAGTGAGATCGAAGTCAAGACTTAACTTTGCGGTACGCAGGCGGTCACGGCTGATCTCGAGATTGTTTTGAAAATTAAACACATCCTTATAATCAAAGCCAAGGTTCAGGTTTGCGTCAATATTTTCCCTGTCAAAGAGATGCTGGATCAAAAAGATACTGTAGTACTCGCTCTTTCCCCTGGCATTAAGCGCTTCGTATTCCTTCCCGAGTTTTAACTTTGATTGCGCGGCAAGAAAACCGACCTTCAGATATTCATGTATAGGCAAAAGATACCTGGCCATTAACAACCTGTAGTTCTCACCCTCTGCTACCTGGTACTGCAATGTGAAGACATCATCCAGGCCGAATAGATTATTGTGGACGAGTGTGGTCCTTAGGCGCTCCTGGTCGATATACCTGGACCCGAAGTTATCAAGAATCAGGCCGAGATGTATCGGCAACTGGTCCTCCACATCGATGATTATGTCAGTAGTACCCGGCTCGGATCCCGGAGCAAGCACTGTCTTTGCGTACCTGTCCCGCTGCTCATTTATCTTAGTCAATCCTTTTCTCAGTTCATCATAATCAAAGGGGTCACCCGTATTAAGGTTAATCTTCCTCCTTAATAGCGAGGTCTCGAAATACTTATTTCCCCTGAACGTGATACAGCCGGTAATACCCTCTACTACGCTGATCTCTAATATCCCGCCTTTGACTCTTTGCGGAGGAAGGTATGCGCGTGAAGTGACATACCCCTTCTGGCGGTATGCATCAGTGACCAGATCCGCGACCTTCTGCATATCTCTTAAGGTAAGATTCTTGTTCTGGAAAGGCACCACTATGGCGTCAATATCTTTTTGCGCAAGCAAGCTGGTACCGGTGACATTGATCTTTTTCACCAATACGGTTTCACCGGATACCGCAGCGCCTACGCCCTCCGGCAATTTTTCTTCAACCGCAGGTTTCTCCTTCTTTCGGAAGATCCGCTCTATCAGTGTCTTGTCGCGCTGGATATCCTTGTCGATCTTCTCCAGCTGCTCCACTTCCTCTGCGTATAGCGGCATGTATGCTGAAGCGAAAAACATAGCCGCCAAAAAAATAATTCCGATTTTCTTCATTTTTAGCACCCCTTTAAGTTAGTGACTTTATAAAGCATTTTAGTATAAACACCCTGGCTTGTCAACACATTCGTATTCCCCGAAACTTGCCATCATGGTATGTTTTCTGGATTTATTCTGGATATACTCAGTGTTGACAGTGAGAGCGACAAGCCTATTCAGCCCTTCAGGCTTACGGCTCTGGATTTCCAAGGCCAAGCATTGGGGCTTGTCGCCGAATCTGTCAAACGTTAATCCTTACCCTCTTCTACGATGATCACCATAAAATATTTGCTCCTCATCCTATAGGAGATCTCTTGCGGTTGCCCGCTGAACCCCTTCTCCTCATAGGCCTTCCGGATCAGGTCAAATAGTTCGTTTACCTCCTTCTCACCAAGCCATCTATTTCTATAGGCAGAGGCGACTCCCACGATCTCTTCAGCGGTAAGCAATGATACCCCCTCTACCATGAATTTTATCGGAAAGACCTTGCTCGGGACCTCGACCTTCTGCCTTAACTCCTTCTCCTTCTCTATCAACTTCTCGCTCCTCTGGATCGAGCCAGCGGTTACCTGCGCGAAGCAAACCGAGAAGCCCGCGCAAAGAAACATCAATCCCAACACATATCTCTTCATTATTTCATCAACCTCCTTGCAAAAAGGATATACCCTACTGCGCATCACCCTATTTCTTCCTGTAGGCATCTAAGAATGAGTCGCAGTAGATGTGCTTGTTTAAGACAAGCTCCGCGGTGATAGCGGCATCGACTAACTCCCGATCCAGAGGATCAAGGATCGCTGCGTCAAGGCCGTAGGCAAGAGCCATAGTAAGGAATGTCCTGTTGATGATCGGCCGCTCGCAAGTCCCCTGCGAAACATTACTTAAGCCGACTATGGTTTTAGGTGAGGGGTCAGAGATGATCTTAAATTCCCGTATTGCTTCAAGGATATCAGGCATCTGCGCCTGTGCTACATTTACCGGAAGGACGATCGGGTCCAGATAAAGATCCTCGACCGGAAACTCCTGCTCAACGCAGGCGGCCACTATACTTGCTGCCAGCTCAAGCCTCTGGTCCTTGTTCTGGGGGATCCCCTTTGCGCTGATCGTGATCCCGATCAGTCTGGCGTTATATTGCTTAGCAAGCCCGATCAGTACTGCAAGCTTCTCCGGATCCGCTGTAGTAGAGTTGATTATCGCCTTGTTCTTTACTACCCTTAACCCGGACTCGATCACCTTTGGCTTACTGGAATCAAGGGCGAGTGGTTTATCGCAGACCTCCTGTATGGTTTCGACCAACCACTGGATATCGTTTTCGTGATCCTTTGACGCCGGCCCGCAATTAACATCAAGCGCATCAGCGCCCGCCTTGACCTGTTCGACCGCGCGCTTCTGGATCACTGACTTATCTTTCTCCTTGATCGCAATTCCTATATCAGTATACATCCCGTTGATCAACTCGCCTATAATAAACATGATTAAGCTCCTCTAGCTTAAAAATTCTAAAGTTTGGGATTTAGTGCTTACGATTTTCATACAGGCCTTCTATGTACCCGTTGACTTTCTCTACTGCCTTGGGGTGGCGCATCACCAGGATATCCGCACCTGCCTGGATCAGGGCGGTTGCGGTTATCGCCTCCCAGATCACTCCGCGCTCTGCCTGCGGGCCCCATGCCGGGAACTCCTCAAGCTTAGCCTTTGCCTCCTTTGCCCTCCAGCTCTCCTGTCCGACCAAGCAGAAGAAGGGCAATGCCATAGTCTTATCTCCGGCAAGTGCGGCCAGCCTTGCCCGCTCCATTATCGAATAGGCATACTCAAGGCCGTAACCTAATGCACCTATCGTTGGATTGATCACGATGCGCTCCAAAGGCATCCCCATATCAGAGATCAGGATATTCAGCTGTTTGGCGATATTGATATCGATCGGTGATTGCGCGATGATATTATGGCCGTCAGCCAGGACCGCTGCGGCGATCGTCTTATAATTATCCTGGACCGCCTCTCCGATCAGGCAGCGCTCGCCCTTTGCGGCCTGGCAGCAGGCAGGCAGGACCTGGTTATCCTTTTCATCGTCACCGCACCCCAGAATGATCAATGGTACGCTTACATTCTTCAACAGCTCAGAGATCAGCCTGGCCTCTTCGTCAGCGCCTTTATTGCCGAATTCAGGATGCGCGCCCTTTAGCCTTATACATATTGCCCGGGCTTTATAATCATTTACGCACATCTTCGCCCAGGATAGCGGGTCCTTTAAAACGCTGCTATATGACTTAACCAGCTCTTCGGGCCAGTCATTGGGCGCGATATCCCAGATCTCAAAGGCGACTGTCGGTTGATTGGGGATTGAGCCATCGCTGAATAAGAGGGGCAGGGTATTCTGGCCACCCGCCTTGATCACGCTTGAACGGGTACCCCCCTCCTCCTTTGTCGCCCCTATAGTTATTGTGTTGATCAAGCTTGCCAAATCCTGCCTCCGATCTCTTCTAACGCCTGTAGGGCCTTACTCCCCCTATCCAGTTCCATCAGGGAGGCGCCGTTAAGACTGATCTTACCTATATAATGGTCTTCAGGGATATTCCCCAGATATTGCAGATCTAATCCCAACTCCTTAAGCAGCTCATCCTTGATCCGCTGATCAGCACGGTTTGTGATCAGCAGGCGCTTTGCCACCTTGAATTCAAGCTCTTTTGCCAGGGCATCAATGCGCTGTGCGGATTTGAGGCCTATCCTGCTGGGATCCGAAACTATCAATAAAGCATCTGCTCTTCGCATGGTGCGGCGCGAGAGATGCTCAAGGCCAGCTTCATTGTCTATGACTATGTAATCGTAGTCCTTGGTCGTCCGCTCAATGATCCCCCGGAGCACATTATTAACGTAGCAATAGCAGCCGGGGCCTTCGGACCTGCCCATGGTAAGCAGGTCAAATCCCTCACCTTCGCTGATCGCTGTCTGTACCTGATAATTGATAAAGCTGTCCTTTGAAACCCCGGCAGGGATCGACTTTGGGTCCTTCGAGATCTCCTCAAGAATAGAACCCACCGAGTCCGATGCAGCCACTCCGGCAGCCTCAGCGAGATTACTGTTTGGATCGGCATCGATCGCCAGGATCGAACCAGCCCTTTTATCTTTCAACAGCCTGATCAGGAGGCAGGCGACCGTGGTCTTGCCTGTCCCTCCTTTACCAGCTAGTGCGATTATGTAACCCATAGAGTATAGGGTAATTATATTCTCACGCTAGGGAATCTTTGCAAATCCGTATGCGGAAAGAACATCGCTGCCATGTATTCATCCATGTATCCGGCATCGACCGATAGCTCAAAACAGGTAGTCTTCTTTGCGATCTCTTCCGCTTTCTTCATCGCCTCATATGAAAGCAGTATATGCCGCGCTCCCGTCAAAGAGCAGTTTCCCACAAAAACAAACCGGGACCTATCGATATCCGGCAGCAGCCCGATCCTTACGGCATTCTCTATATTAATATACGTGCCAAAGCCGCCCCCGATAAATACTTTACAGATCCCGGAAAATTCAAGTCCCATGTGCTTGATCAAGGTTGCACCGGCAGAATAGATCGCAGCCTTTGCCCGCTTCAGGTTTTCGATATCCGGCTCACTGATCACAATATCCTGGCTGGCATCGGCATCTTTTTTAAAAGCGATCACAAATTCGCGGCCCGATTCGCCGCTGCGGATACGTTTATTCTCCAGCGGTTTTATCTTTCCGTCTTTATCGACCACGCCGCAGGAAAGCAATTCTGCCAACAGATCAATATACCCTGAACCGCATATGCCAAGCGGCTTGCTCCCTCCGATCGTCTCAAAAGCTACATCAAGAGTCTTTGCCGTGATCTTGATCTTTTGCATCGCCCCTTTTGTGGCCCGAATTCCGGACGTCATCCCGCTCCCCTCAAATGCCGAACCGGCGGATGCAGCCGCCGAGATCAGAAAATCCTTGCTTCCTAAGACGATCTCTCCGTTAGTCCCGATATCGATCAAAAGGCTTAAGTCCTCGGCAGAATCGATCCCGCAGGCGAGGACCCCGGCAGTAATATCTCCTCCTATATAGCTGGCAACGCCCGGAACGCAGTAGAGGAGGCCTCTCGGGTTTACTCTCAAGCCGGATTCTGCGGCGCGTACCGTCGGTACGAAATTAGCCGTAGGCACATATGGCTCCCTCCTGATATTGGCAGGATCTACCCGTAATAAGAGATGGACCATAGTGGTATTACCGGCGCAGACGACAGCGGTGACATTGATCAGGTCTATTGAATGCTCCCGCACAAGATCCTGGACCATCTGGTTCAAGCCGTCGATTACGGCGTGATGCAGTTTCTCAAGGCCGTCCTTCTCTCTGGCATAGATGATCCGCGTGATCACGTCGCTTCCGTAGCTTGCCTGTTTATTATAGGTGACCTTTGTGCCAAGGACCTTCTTTTCGTTGAGGTCGATCAGTTGGCCGGAGATAGTCGTAGTGCCGACATCAAAACAAAGAGCATAATTACTTCCTGAGGTATCGTGCGGCTCGATCAGTACGATCTCGGTCGTCCCGTTTCTTTTGCCCAGGGTAACTGTGGCCTTCCAGTCCGAGGAGCGTAAGAGTCCACCCAGCCTTCTGATGTTGGCAAGGCCTGTTTGCATGATCGGGATATCCTGTTTGCGCCTGATCTGCCGGTAGAGCCTCTCGAGGTCCGAGATCTTATCATCAAGGGATGGTTTGGGTAACTCCAGGTATAGTTTTGTGGCCAGCGGAGAATGCGCAAAGAACTGCTCGCCGAGTATTGATTTGGGAGGCTCTATATTCTCGCTCTCTGAATAAAGTCCTTTTAATCTCAGGTCCAGATCCTCACCGGAAAGTTTCTCAAGCTCGAGCCTTGATTCAGGGGGTATTTCGACCTCAAGGTCGCTTTGGACGGTGGTAAGACATGCCAGGTAATATCCGAGCTTCCTCTGTTTGACGCTGATCCTTCCTGTAGGTTGTGAGCTGACGTTCCCCTTCTTCAGGATCACCTTGCACCTTCCGCAGACTCCGTCACCCCCGCAGCTGGTATTGATATAAACGCCCGCCGATATAGCGGCATGAAGTATGGTCTTGCCCTTAGGAACCTCGACAGTCTTATCCTCCGGATAAAACCTTACTTTGAATTTTTCCATATCTTTAAAGATTCCTCAAAAAACTTGGGATGCCGGCAGCCTCTTTTGGGCCGACGGTAACCTTAAGTCCTGAGCTTTCTTCCAGGTCGCCGCTTAAGACAGCTACATAACCCGGGATGACCATGTTCTTGTGCGAGATCTTATCTTTGACCCCAAACTTTGTGATCGCCTTGCTGATGCTCTCCGGTGTAAACTTCTCTGCTGCCCAGGCAGTAAGTACAGACATCCCCTCGGTATCAACGCTTAAGATGTAGGAGGGGATCTTACTTGCCTCGACTTCTCCCAGGACAGTATAATAGGTAAGGGAAAAATTAGTGGTCACCAGAAGCGGGGATCCCGCGCTTACCTGTCCGACTTCATAAAGCTTAGGCTCGATCTGCAGGGGTTTCTGCGGATCAGTGTATATATTCTGCCTGAGAGTCAGTAACGATAAGGCCTGCCATGATTCTATGCTCTTCATCAGCACGATTCCGGCATATTTACAGATAAATGTAGCTGCCTCCATCGCCTCTTCAAAGGGGTCATCTTTCTCGATCACCGCCAAAACCGGATACCCTAAGCTGCGGTCAGACTTCTTTAATGCACGTCTCCTGATCCGGGTAAAATCCCATAATTTTTCCGCCACGCCCTTCTCCCCGGTATCCAGGATTAATTCCTGCGCGCCCTGGTTATTCGCTTCTTTAGTCAGTGCAGAAAGTCCTTCGATCTCCTCTGCGCTGACTACAAGCGCAGACTTGAATTCCGCGGCCAACTTTGAAAACGACGCAGCATTTTCCTTTGTTGCCCGGTAGATCAAAGGCCTACGTTCCTTTGAGATCTCAAGGCAGCTCTTTAAAGCCCCGGGGTCATCCGTCATCAAGATAAGCCCTAACTGCGTATTCTCAAGGGCTATTCTTAACGCCTTAAGCAGGCCTTCGGGCGTGCCCTTCTGCCTTATCGCTACCAGGTTGACACTGATCTCTTGCCCGACGCGCTCAAATTTCAGCTGATCGATCTTATTGAGTTTCTCTTTGATCACGGGCTCTGCCTGGTCCGATTCAATGATAAAACCTATGCCGCATGGATGATGGAACTTCTCTTCATGCCGGAAAAGGACGGTTTCGTTACCTACCTCTAATTTATTCTCGCCCGCGCCGATAGTAATCAATTTTATCGGGGGTTGACTTGATTCTTCAAGTTTTGACTTGGCCTCTTCTGTCAAGTGAGGGCACTTATCCAGGCTTGCGGCTTTCTTTGCGATCTGCATGGCAAAGGCCAGACACGTAGCAAATCCGCACTCCTTGCAGTTAGTCTTGGGCAATAGCTTATAGATATCTAATCCTGATAGCGCCATCTTTAGTCGTAAGTTTTAAGTAGTAAGTTGCAAGTTAAAAAGCTTGCCGCAATCTGTACTATACAATCTTCTTGCTAATGATTCGCAATCTCTGTGGTTTTTTGTTGATTCTAACTTTTTCATAAGATCACCCTTGCATCTTAGGACGATTTTTTTTCGATTTTTACAATTAGTAAATTCTATTTTAATCATAGGGCTATTTAATTTAATAATATTTCCTTTACCATAAGTCGCACCTGTAGATAACTGTAGGCCATCTACTAAACAAGACTTGGGTTTTCTATTAACACCCCAAACCTTAACCTCTAAACCAAAGTACTTCTTACATCTAAGGTTATTTAAAGCTATATCACCTGCTATAATGCCTAATATTAAATACGGGCCTAAATGACCGTGAAATTTTTCCGCCTCTTCTAAAGTTACTCTATTTTTACTCATTACTTACGACTTACTACTTACGACTTATCATTTATTTATCAGGCCCGCAAAATATCCCGCACCAAAACCATTGTCAATATTTACCACTACAACACCCGGAGAACAGCTGTTGAGCATCGCCAACAATGCTGCCAGGCCTTTAAAACTTGCCCCGTAACCGCAACTTGTCGGTACCGCGATCACCGGACATTTCACCAGCCCGCTTACCAGGCTTGCCAGCGCTGCCTCCATACCGGCGACTACGACGATCACCTTCGCTTTTTTCAGGGTTTTAAGGTTTCGCATCAACCGGTGTACTCCGGCAACGCCCACATCGCAGAGCACCTCACACCTGTTCCCCATCAATCTAAGCGTCACCGCCGCCTCTTCAGCTACCGGCATATCAGATGTACCGGCAGTGACGACCAAGACTGACCCTTTGCCCCGGCCCTTCTCAAGCTTATGTGTATAGCCGATCCTAGCGGTAGGATTATATTTAAGTTGCTTAAAGGAACGCTTCAGGTATCGGTAAGTCTTCTTCTCTAGCCTGGTGAGCAGTAGATCCTGTTCATTTTTAGAAAGCCCAAGACAGATCTTTTTGAGCTGTTCCCTGCTCTTTCCGGTGCAATATATGGCCTCGGAGAATCCTCTCCTGCTGAGCCTCTCCAGGTCTATCTTTGCAAAGCCCAGATCGCAGATTCCGACCTTCTCCACTTGCTAAGACCCTCTAAAAATGATCACAAAGAGCAGGACGATCACCGCTGCGGCTATGATATAAAAATCATTAAAATACAAAAAGTCGGAAAGCTTACTACCCGCGCTCCTTGTATCCGCAGGCTTGCTTTTATGCGCTGCGGGGTTAATGCTCTTTTGATAAAGTTCCAGCTGCGAAGGCTTGAAGCGCAGGTATACTCCGCCTATCTTATACGCGGGGATAGAGCCATTTTCAGCCAGATCCATGATCTCTTTTTCAGCGATGCCCAAGACGGCAGCGGCATCCCTGACGGTCAAAAGTTTCTCATCAGCCATTTTTAAGCCGTTCTATTGATCGGTGGGCTTACTTCTTTACCTTGCCGGTCGCGACCCAGGAATCGATCGCCTTTCTTTCAAACCTCCAGTCCTCGCCTTCCTTTAAAGCAGGGACTTTCCCGGAATTAGCCCAGTCCATGATCGAATTCAGATCGACATCAAGGTACCGGGATAACTCCTCTGAGGTCAGAAAATCGTGAAGCATCGTGCATTTGCCCTCGAATATCGCGCCTTCTGCGACATTCAATTTTGCCGGGAAGATATTACCTTCGATGATCGCCGTAGGAAGAAGCGTCAGCCTCTCTTTGGCTGTAACCTTACCCTTCACCCTGCCGCCGATCACGATATTATCGCCGATAATATCTGCCAGAACCGTAGCGGTAGAGCCCACGGTCAAGTTCCCCTTTGTCTCAAGGGTACCCTCGAACTTCCCGTTTATCCGCAGGTTCACCGGATCCTTAAAATTAAGGGACCCCTGCATCGCTGCATCCACATCCAGTATTTTTTCATCCGCCTTTTTCTTAAAAGCCATTTTCCTAGCTCACCTCCTCTTAGCTTGATTTTCCTTTAATTTGGCTTGCGCCTCCAGGCGCCTTAAGAAAAATAAAACCACCAATACCAGCAGCGTAGTATAAACAGCTCCCGTAAAAAAACCGCAACCTACCGCCAGGCCGATACCTGCGATCACCCAAAGGCTTGCTGCCGTAGTCAGGCCCCTGATCCGGTCGCTCTCCCTGATGATCGTGCCCGCCCCCAGAAAGCCGATACCGGCGATCACGCCTGCTGCGATCCTGGCCGGGTCAAGAGGGACTTTGTTTATATATATATCAAAAACGTATAAGGATGTCAACATTATTAGACATGACCCAAGACAGACCAGGATATGAGTGCGCAGGCCCGCATGGCGGCGGTGCATCTGCCGCTCCAAGCCCACTAGTCCGCTGAGCACCCCTGCCAGCGTTAACCTGATTATGATCTGGGATTCACTAAGCATAGCTACCTCCTCGGTATCCTTTTTTAAAAAGACGGTATCCTAGCCCTGCGATCATCGCGGCGTTATCCATACAGTAGGCCTTCTGCGGAAAGTGGCACTTTACCCCCGCTAAAGCTCCCCCTGAATGGAACTTTTCTCTTAGCCTCTGGTTTGCAGCCACCCCCCCTCCGATCACCAGGTGCCTGGCCTTCGTCTTTGCGCAGGCAAAAAGGGACTTCTTGACCAGGGTATCTACCACCGCCTCCTGGAAGGAAGCGGCAACATCCGAGATTTGCTTACCCGCCAGCGGCTTAATCTTTTTATCTCGGCAATAATAGAGTACGGCTGTTTTAATGCCGCTAAAACTAAAATCCAGCGGATCCGGGGTATTGCTGCAGGCGAACTTGATCTTTTCGCGATTTCCCCTGCGGGCCCGCCGTTCTATCGGCGGTCCGCCCGGATAGCCTAATCCGAGGATCTTTGCGACTTTATCAAAGGCCTCTCCTGATGCATCATCCCGGGTCGCTCCTAACGGAACGATCCGGCTAAAATCCTTTACCAGATTCAGGCTGGTGTGCCCGCCTGAGGCGACTAAAGAAACAAAGGGGAAGGGGATCTTTTCACCGTTAAGAAAGCCGGCATAAATGTGCCCTTGAAGATGATCTATAGGCAAAAGCGGGATCCCCCTGCTTAGAGAAACACCTTCGGCAAATGAAAGGCCGACCAGCAATGACCCCAAAAGCCCTGGTGAAGAGGTAACGCTGATCAATCCTATATCTTTTAAGTTCAGCCCTGCCCTATCCAGCGAGCTGTCTGCTACCTGCGTGATCGTCTCCAGTTGTTTGCGGAAGGCTATTTCCGGCACCACTCCGCCAAATCTTTTGTGAAGCGCAAGGCTTGAAGCCACGACATTAGAGAGGACCTTTCTGCCGTCACGCACTACCGCAGCAGCCGTCTCATCGCAGGAGGTCTCGATCCCCAGGACATTCATTGCCTTTTCACCAGCTCCGAGAGGACCACCAGCTCAAATCCCTCCTTTTCAAGTTCAGGCATTACCTTCTTTAGGACCTCAAGAGTATTACGGCGGTCATGGCAGATACCTATGCTCATGCCAAAGGCAACGGCTCTCTCCTTTAATTCTTCTATCTGGGCCAAGATGTATTCCGGGTCAGAGCGATTATCAAGAAATACGTCTCGCTTAGCGAATCGCAATCTCTGGCTCGCCGCTACTTTCTGGCATACGGATTTCGTACTCACCAGGCTATCGAGAAAATACAGCTTCCTCCGTTTTAACTCCTTGAACAAAACGGTGACCGTTTCCGTGTCTTCGGTTGCTCTCGAGCCCATGTGATTGGATACTCCTATCGCCCGGCGCAGCTGTTTCAGGTCATCGGCCAATATATTTCTGACCGTAGATGCATCCATTGAGGTGAGGATAGTATTCTTTTCCAGCCGCTTAGGTTCTTGCGGCTCCATCGGAAGATGCAGGATCACTTCATGCCCCATCCCGTGAAGTTTCTCAGCTAGCACCCTTGAAAACTTCAGGTTCGGCAGGAGCGAAACTGTGACCCGAAAGCTGAACTGGCTGATCGTCTGAATGTTTTGCAGGCTGTAACCCCAGTCGTCGATCACGATAGCGATCTTACCCTTAAACGGCGCGGGAGTAACACCCTCAAGCCTGGGCCGGATAAAAATGAAAAAAAGCGCCCATTGCAGCAGGACTACCGTTGAGAGGATGATAACGGCCGCTTTGTAGACGACAAGATTCTTTGACGATAAGATCCGTTTCACCGGCTATTTGTCTTTCTGTAGATCTTCAGGGCCTTGATCACGTCTATCGCCCTGACAAGCTGATGATCGCCCCTGACTTTTTCATCAAGCCCTGTCTCTTCTTCCTTCTCTACCTCCAGCTGATCAAATATTTTACCGGGCGCATCTTTCTCTTCATCGACGGCATGAGACGGCGCCGGAGGTTGCTCTACGACAATGTCAGGCTGAACGCCTTTTTCATGGATCTCCTTGCCCAGCGGTGTAAAATACTTGCTTGTCGTCAGCCTCAATGCCGAGCCATCCCCCAGCGGTATCACCGTCTGCACGGAGCCTTTTCCAAAGGATTTAATTCCCAGGATAATAGCCCGCTTGTGATCCTGCAGGCAGGCGGCGACGATCTCGCTGCCTGAAGCCGAACCTTCATTGATCAGAACCACCATCGGCAATTCAAGGAGCGGTGAATCTTCGCGCGAGAAAAATTTAAGATCCTGATTTCCCCTCCTCCCCTTGGTATAGACGATCATCTTGTCCTTCTCTATAAAACCTCCTGCAACCTTTGCAGCCACATCAAGCAGGCCTCCCGGATTATTGCGCAGATCCAGAATCAATGAATCCATCCCTTCTTTTTTTAGAGCCCCCAGGGCCCTATTAATATCTCTTGCCGAATTCTCGCGGAATTCCACAAGCCTGATGTAAGCGATGCCATCCTCTAATATCTTAGCGTCCTTGATATCTTTTATCTTGATTATCGCTCTGACGATCTTAAAATCAAGAAGCTTTTTTTCAGACTCACGTAAAACCGTAATATTTACCGCATCCCCGGGTTTGCCGCGCAATCGCTTTACCGCATCAATAAGCGTCATGTCGCGGGTTAATTCGTCTTCGATCTTGACTATCCTGTCCCCAGCCTTAAGGCCGACATCCCAGGCAGGGGTATCCTCTATCGGGGTGATTATAGTCAGTAACCCGTCTTTGATCGTGATCTCGATTCCCAGCCCCCCGAACCTGCCTTCAGTTTCAACCTTCAATTCCTTGTAGGAATCAGGGTCAAGGAACTGGCTATGCGGATCCAGTGCCGAAAGCAATCCCTTCAGGGCTCCGTAGATCAGATCCTGAGAGGGGACATCCTCTACGTATTCCGACTGGATGATCGCGATCGTATCAGAGAAGAGGCTGACCTGCCTGAAGAGGTCATCTTTATTCTTCTTCTCCATGGCCGATATCGCCCTGGTTGCAAAGACTACCAGCGCAACCAAGATCAATAACACACAAAAGATTATAAGCTTCCTACGCATCAGTAAGCCTCCGCTTTAAAAGTTCCTGCACCGTTTTTGGATTAGCCTTTCCCTTGCTCTTCTTCATTACCTGTCCCACCAGAAACATCAGCGCATTAGCCTTTCCTGATCTAAAATCATCGGCTGATTTCTTATTCTCCCTGATCACTTCCTCGATCAGGTCATTCAGGCTGCCTGCATCTGAGATCTGCCCCAGGTTTTTCTCTTTGATGATCTCCTCTGCGCCCTTTCCGGCATCGACCATCTCCTTAAATACCGCTTTAGCCGCCAAGTTTGAGATCTTTCCGCTGGCCACAAAGCCGATCAGCTTCATTAAGGCATCCGGTCTTAATTTTAACTCTTGAATGCTGCATTTGCGCTCGTTTGCCTCGGAGAGTGCAGGGCCGATCAGCCAGTTAACCACAGGTTTTTTATCCTTTTCCGGATATGCTTCTATACAGTTTTGTGCGAATTCCGCATCCGGCCTGGAGGCCACAAGTATCCCGGCATCATATTCAGAGAGGCCGAACTCCCTGATGAAACGCTTCAGTTTCATCGCCGGCAACTCCGGGATCTCCGCAGAGATCTTTTTGATCTTCTCTTTAGAGATCAGAAATGGCGCAAGGTCCGGCTCAGGGAAATAGCGGTAATCCATCGCCTCTTCTTTTGAGCGCATAGAAAGTGTCTTTGCCTCTTTGGCATCCCAGAGCCTGGTATCCTGAACGATTTTTTTACCGGATTTTAATGATTCGGTCTGACGCGCTACCTCGTAAGTCAAGGCATCCTTTACCGCTTTAAAAGAATTCATATTTTTTAGCTCTGTTTTTACCCCTAACTGCTTAGCTTGGCTTTTGCGCAACGAAATATTTGCGTCACAACGCAGCGAACCCTTTTCCATATCGCAGTCCGATACATCCAGGTATTCAAGCGTGGTCTTTAGGCTGCTCAGATAAGCGTGCGCCTCCTGAGGCGAATTAATATCCGGGAGGCTGACTATCTCAAGCAATGGAATACCGGCACGGTTAAAATCAACTAAGCTCGAATCTTTTTCGTGGATCAGTTTGCCGGCGTCCTCCTCAAGGTGTACGCGCAAGATCCCGATCCGTTTACTAAGACCCTCCTGCTCAATATTAAGATTTCCGCCCCTTGCCACCGGTAAATCATACTGAGAGATCTGATAATTTTTCGGCAGATCAGGATAATAATAATGCTTGCGGTCGAATTTAGTGAATTCCTGGATCTCGCAGTTTAAGGCCAGAGCCACCTTTATTGCGTAATCCAGGGCAATGCCGTTTAGTACAGGCAAAGACCCGGGGAAACCAAGGCATACCGGACAGACCTGCGAATTAGGGGCTTTGCCAAACTCAGTAGAGCAGCCGCAAAAGGCCTTGGTCTTAGTATTTAAGTGAAGGTGGACCTCTAGTCCGATAACGACTTCGTATTCCATTTATAATTTTGGTTTCTTAGTATGCCAGGGCGTGCCCTGCTCATAGGCATAGGCTACCCGAAAGAGCATCTCCTCATCAAAGGCCTTAGCTAAAAGCTGTAGTCCGACCGGCAATCCATCTTTAGTAAAGCCGCAAGGTATTGATATCGCCGGGATCCCTGCTAAATTCGCTGAGATCGTGTAGATATCCGAAAGATACATCTTCAGGGGGTCTTGTGTTTTTTCGCCTAACTTAAATGCGGGAGTCGGTGCGGTCGGGGCGACGATGCAATCGAATTCTTCAAAGACCTTATCAAAATCCTGCTTGATCAGTGTGCGTACCTTTAAGGCGCGAAGATAATAGGCATCGTAATAGCCGTGTGATAAGACAAAGGTGCCCAGAATATTCCTCCGCTTAGCTTCATCTCCAAAGGCCTGGCCCCTAGTCTTTTTATACATATCGATCATGCCAAGAGGCTCCTTGGCGCGGAAGGCATATTGAACGCCGTCAAACCTTGCCAGGTTAGAGCTTGCTTCTGCAGTCGCTACAATATAATAGACCGGTACCGCATATTCGGTATGCGGTAAAGAGACCTCCTTTACATCGCACCCTAGCTTCTTCAGCTCAACGACTGCATCATTGACTCTGGCCTTTACTTCCGGGTCGATCCCTTTGACAAAATATTCCCTTGGCACAGCCGCCCTGATACCCTTTAGATCTCTCCCTAATATCTTAGTGAAATCCGGGACATCCCTAACTGCTGAAGTCGAATCCTTCGGGTCATGCCCGGAGATGATCCCGGTCAAAATTGCCGCATCCCTGACATCCTTAGTCAGCGGCCCGATCTGATCAAGGCTTGAAGCAAAAGCGATCAGTCCGTATCTGGAGACCCTTCCGTATGTGGGCTTCAATCCTACTACCCCGCAAAACGCAGCCGGCTGACGGATTGAGCCGCCGGTGTCAGAGCCTAACGCCCAGATCGCTAGATCTGCAGCAACTGCCGCCGCAGAACCCCCGGATGAACCTCCCGGTACCCGATCTAAATCCCAGGGATTGTGTGTCGGGCCAAAGCAGGAGTTCTCCGTGGATGAACCAAATGCAAATTCATCCATATTCGTCTTCAGCGGTAGAACCGGATGGCCTGCTTCGCTTAGCTTCTTGACTACTGTGGCGTCGTACGGCGGCTTGAAGCCATCAAGGATCCTGGAGCAGCACTCGGTATTGAGGCCAAGGGTACAGATATTATCTTTTATAGTTACCGGGATGCCGCTCCCTGCGGTTTTCGCTGGCGCGGATCTCTCACCCAGCCGTACGTAGGCCTTGACCTTACTATCCACAGATCGGATCCGCCCGTAAAGAGCAGACTCTATCTCCTCAGGCGAAATCTCGCTTTTAGCTATTTTTTCTTTTAACTGGTGGGCGCAAAGGTATGCAAGCTCCATTTATTCGATTATCTTGGGGACCACGTAGAAGTTTTCCCTTAGCTCTGGCGCGTTCTCAAGGGCCTGGGTACTGGATAAAGAATCTTGCGGCTCATCCTCCCGCAAGACATTACTTATCGGCAGGATATGGCTCGTAGGATCGACCTTGCTCACATCGGCTTTTTTGAGCCTGCCGATAAAATCGATGATCCCCTTCAGCTGGCCGGATAATTTCTCTAATTCCTTTGGCTTCAAGTCGATACGAGCAAGGTGCGCTACGTACTCGACCGTCTTTTTGGATAGGGACATCTTGCCTCCTGTATTAGATTTTAATACTAACATCAAACCCCCTAAAAGTCAAGAATTGTCGCCAAGATTTATGTGGACAAAAGCCCTAATTTGTGTAAAATAATGAAACAGACATGAGCAAAGGCCATATCAGAGGATCCGTAAAATATAGCATTGAGGAAAATGGGGAGTTTTCGATCAGTAACTTTAACTCCTCCAAGCCCTTTGCCAGCTTCTTCCCCGGTATAGCAGGTAGATATGGTATCCCGATCTGGGTCTTTTACGTCAACAGGGGGCAAGGGGTCTCGGCATTCGGCAGTAAGGATAAGGAACATTCGATCCTTGAATTCTTTCCGGCAAATAAAGCCTGGAGGTTTACCCATCTTCTGGGATTCCGGACCTTTATTAGAACCTCTAAGGGCTCAAAACAACTCTTCTATGAACCATTTCATAACGGATTCTCTAATGCCGGCTTCCATCTTTCAAACAATATCTCGATTACCCCCTACGACCTAAGATTAAAAGAGACCAACCGTACGTTGGGCCTTGAGGTCGATGTCGAATACTTTACCATACCCAATGACTCCTATGGGGCTCTTGCCAGGACCCTTTCGTTAAGGAACAACTCAAAGAAAAAGATCAGCCTTCAATTAATAGACGGACTCCCCAGGATAGTCCCTTACGGAACCGCTAACCTCTTCTTAAAGAAGTTAGGGCGCACGATCGAGGCCTGGATGGGAGTCAAAAACCTGGAAAATGGGGTGCCCTTCTATAAGATCGATGTCGACCCGGTTGATAGGGCACAGGTGATCCATATAAAGGGGGGAAATTTTTATCTTCCCTTTCACTATAACGGTAAACGCCCTAAGGTCCTTGAGGCGGTCGTAGATCCTAAGTACATATTCGGCCCCTCCAATGACCTCTCCTGTCCGCACGAATTTATCAGCTGCAGGAATTTTACCCTTCCCAAGACCCAGATCACCCGCAGCCAGATGCCCTGCGGTTTTGCCTTTCTTAAAGTTACCCTCGCTCCCGGTGAGAGTAAAGATATCCATTCCTTGATCGGAAGCATGCACTCTCCAGCCGCGCTTAATTCATCCATAAACAGGATCACCGGGCGAGGCTACCTGGATAAGAAGAGGCGCGAGAACCGGGACCTGATCCTTAAGCTTCAATCGGATATTGATACCGGATCATCAAGCAGCCGCTTCAATCATTACGCGAAACAGACATACCTGGATAATATAATGCGCGGAGGATATCCTGTGATCCTGAGCAACGGGAAGCGTAAAAATGTGTTTTATATGTACTCCAGGAAGCACGGTGACCTCGAACGGGACTACAATAAGTTTCACATCCAGTCCAGCTATTTCTCACAAGGTGACGGAAACTACCGCGACTTAAACCAGAACCGCAGATGCGATGTATGGTTTAATCCTGAAGTAGGAGATGAAAACCTGATCACTTTGTGCAACTTGCTTCAGTCAGACGGCTATAATCCGCTGGTAGTCAAGGTCGCCCGTTTCAGCGCCAGAAGCAGATCCTCCCTTAAAAAGAAATTAAGCAGGCTCGCCCCGGCGCGATCGATTAAAAAGATCCTCTCTTTCCTGGACGGGCCCTTTACGCCCGGTGAGCTGGCTTTCTTTCTTAAGAACCACAGAGTCAAGCTTAACGTGCCGATAGACAGGTTCCTGCAGACACTACTTGCAGATTGCGCCAAACACCAGGAGGCAGAACACAGGGAGGGCTTCTGGACCGACCACTGGACGTACAACCTCGACCTGCTTGAAAACTACCTGAGTATCTATCCGGAGAAGAAAAGCGAGATCATCTTTAACAAAAAAGTCTTCACTTTCTTTGACAGCGCCCAGACCGTCAATCCCAGGAAGCATAAATACCAGGTTTTAGAGGGTAAGCTCCGGCAGCTATCCGCTGTATCTCTTCACCAGGCAAAATCGACGATTATCGGAAAAAGAACGACTTTTGCCAATACCTCAAGAACCCGGTACGGTAAGGGCGAGATCTATAAAACTACTCTTATAAATAAATTACTCTGCCTGATCGGGAATAAACTGGCAACGCTTGACCCCTTCGGCGTGGGGATCGAGATGGAAGCCGGCAAACCTAACTGGTATGACGCTTTAAACGGCCTGCCTGCGCTCTTTGGCTCATCGCTTAATGAGACCTTTGAACTGAAGAGGCTGATCATCTTTGTCAGGGAATCATTGGGTTCAAGCGGTATCAAGAGCCTTAAGATCACCCTGGAAACCTCCCGCTTGCTTGATGCCCTTCATAGATTGATCGGTGAGAACCTGCGCAGTAACCGTCCTGACAGAGATTTTAGATACTGGGATAGAAGCGCATCGGTTAAGGAGGCTTACAGAGCAAAGACGATTTTAGGTTTCAGCGGCAAGGAAAAACGCGTTACCTCTGCAAGGATAGATTCAATTCTTGAGCTCGCTTTAAAGAAACTTGAAGCCGGGATCAAAAAAGCCAGGGATCGCAAGACCGGCGTCTACTGCGCCTACTTCATCAACGAAATCACTAGATCCACACCCTTAAAATCTCCCTACATTAAGGCAAAGGCATTCAGGCAAAAAAGGCTTCCGCTGTTCCTTGAAGGCCAGGTGCACGCTCTCAGGCTTGCGGAGAATAAAAAGAGCGCATTAGCCTTACATCGCGCCACACGAAAAAGTGCGCTCTTTGACAGGAATCTAAAGATGTACAAGGTAACTGCGTCCTTAAAAGGCATGCCGCAGGAGATCGGCAGGTGCCGCGCATTTACCCCGGGCTGGCTTGAGAATGAATCTATCTGGATGCATATGGAGTATAAGTATCTACTTGAGCTCCTGCGCGGGGGCCTAAACGAAGAATTTTATAAGGACTTTAAGAATCTGCTGCCCCCCTTCCAGGACCCGAAGATCTACGGCAGGAGCACTCTGGAGAACACCTCATTTATCGTCAGCAGCGCCCATACAGACAGATCCCTCTGGGGCAACGGCTTCACCGCCCGTCTATCAGGATCGACCGCGGAATTCATCAATATCTGGTTGCTGATGAATGTGGGGGCCCGGCCCTTCTGGATCGATAGTAAGGCAGGATTAAGCTTGAGATTTAAACCAATACTTGCCCGTTGGCTCTTTGCCAAAGACAATACTTACTCCTTTAATTTCTTAAGTAAGATCCGCATCGTATATCATAATCCAAAGAGAAAGAATACCTTTGGTAAGGATGCGGCCAGGATCAAAAGAATCGCCTTCCAGGATAAAGACGGCAGGCAAGTAGAGATCTCTTCAGGCACGCTTGCCTCACCCTATGCTCAGCAGTTTAGGGCACGCCAGATCAAGCACGCCGATATATTCTTAGGATAAGTTAAATTAGGATGAGCTAGAACTTCTTGCGGTAGTATGCCCTGATGATATGCTGGGTATCGAGGGTTAGCAGGCCTCCGCCGTAGGGATCAAATGTCATATTGCCTACCGGGCTGGTATTGCCTTCACCGTATTGCAGGATGAATTCGTCGTCCTTGGAAGCAAAGTAACTTATCTCAGCGAAGAAATTATGGTAGCCCGCAGGATCGGTCACCCCACCCTCCAATCGAGTGATGTCCTTCCAGCGGGAATATGTGTATTTCAGCATAAACCCGATTCTTTCCGTAGGAATATAGTTTATCTCAAAACCTATATGGTTGATATTGTCAGAATTTTGCCCCGCGATCTCGTATTCATTGCGGGTGTAATCCAGGAAGATCTGCAGCTTATCCATCGGGCTTAGGGTCACTCCTAATTTAAAAATATTGTAAAACTTATAGGGAGGCTGGGGAAAGAGCTGTTGATCATAAAGATAAAAACGATCTGCCCTGTAGGCGTTATCCCTCTCGTAAAAAAGCCGTGAGCGCTGCTGGCCGTTAAAGGCGCTGCGCGGAAAATTGCCGTATCCAAGCGTATAATCATTGGTCCGCTCATAGATCCCGTATGCCTTTATCCAGTCAAAGAAACCATATTCTAAACCGACTGATCCGCTCTTTAAGGTAGGGTCCTGATCGCCGTCGATCGGATTTGTTGAAAGATCCTCGGCAAACTCACCCGTATCCGGATCAAAGATAAAGGGATCCACTCCGGTATCGGTCTTAGGCAGGTCATGATAGATGCCAAGCGCCTTTACGGTAAGCTTCGGGTTTACCTTATAGGTGATCTCATCGCGGGCTACGGTTTCAATATAATCTCCGTCGACATCATGGACATTGCGCAGATCAAAAAGATTGCTGAATTTATCACTTTCCTCCATCTCCAGCCTGAATCCCAGGACATCGCGCCCGGTATCTATCCCGTCGCCGATACGGGTTGAGCTGACATCGTCCCAGTTAACGTTCGTCTCGCGCATACCTCCGTAATAATATTCACCGGGATTTCTAAAATGTATATGCCTTGACCAGTGTTCGTCATTGCGTGTTTCGCGGAAACTCGATAATGAGCTCTCAAAGCCCTGATCCATATGCGCGCCATAAAACCTGCTTTTTACCAGAAAGTCCTCGCTCTTTTCCAGCTTTATATCGTTATAACCAAACTCCAGGTCGATGATGCTCTTGCGCGGATAACGCGAAACCAGAGAGAAATAGAAGGCATGCCCCCTTGATTTAGTCCTGTACTGCAGGTTATTTAAATCATAGTAAGACTTTGAGGTCAAAATCTCCGCCTCTGCCTTCAACCCGTCAAAGAGCTCATACCCGAGGTCAAATCCTGCCACGTAGTTCTTACTATCAGTCTCTGAACCGTCAGGCTCAAAGCCAAAGCGGGATGTCAGGGTAGCTCCCAGGTCAAGATTATCGCCGACTGAATGCTTTAGCCTGCTGGCCAGGCTGAGATTATCCACCTCTTCATAGTCCTGCCAAAGGTCCTTGGGAGAAGCGATCGTAGTACTGAAACTTGTGCCATCCTCCGGCTGCCATGAGAAGGACATCCCCCTTAGGGCAGTCAGGTACACCCCGCTAGAATCCCTGGTCAAAAAAGCCAATGAGTCATCCCAGCGCCCCTGGGTAAAGTCAGGGGCCGCTACACCAGAGTTATAGATCCCCGGCGTATACTTACTCAACCAGAGGCTCTCCTCCCACCATTCATGGTGATTAGCTATCCCTAAGGGATCATCGGAAATAAGCGCCTGATCCTGGTAGGCCATGGGGAAAAACCTGAAATTAAATGCATCGTTAGCATATTCAAACCAGACTTCTCGCACCGGTTGAAATTCGTGATGGATCTGCATCGCAGAAAAATCAAAGGTGTCACGGGGATCAAAGGCGCCGATTGCCCTGAATGCCTTAGTACTGCCGTCAGAGACCTTAAGTTCGGGAACGGAAAATGAATTCCCCAATAACTTAGTAAAGTAAGTCTCGTTAATCGTGTAATCGGTATTTGACCAGTACTTTAACTGCACCTCGGCTATATCGTCGAAATCGCTGGTGACCGTCACCTTAGGGCCCTTGCCGGTAAAACTCCAGGGGTCTACCACAATATTACTGTGGAAGTTAAAACCCTCCTCATTCTCCGTATCAAGATCGACGCTTAGTCTCTCAAAGATTCTCGGATCATAGGTGTTAAAATGCCTGTTAAGCGCATCCCCAGAGAGCACTCGCCAGTTTCTTTCGTTCAGGTCATAATTAGCGCTCTGCCAGACAGCATCATTTGAAGTAATGCCGGCGCTTAACTGGGTCTCACCGGAGACCTTGATCCCGGGCCTATCCCCGGACTCTTCTTCATTTAAGGTCCCTGTTGGATGACGCTCTGCGTTTAGCCTTTTAAATGTGGCATCTATGGCCTGATCTCTTTCGGCAAGTCTAAGGTAATCAGTAGTATCGGCGCTCAGGAGCTCCGATGCGGCATAAACCGGAGCAGCCGCTACAGGCACCAACACCAGTAGTAAAGTAATAATCGTTAAATATTGGACTTTGTTAATCATCTTTAATATCTATTATATTATCAATTCTTCTCCTGTCAATAAAAATATTGTGAAAAAAAAGAGCCAAACCATAATTGATTTGGCTCTTTAACTTCTTTATTTATAAGGTGTTATATTAATTAGGCCTGCCGCCAGTTTCAAATACCGGTGTAGGCTTCAAGCTGATCTTAAGAGAATGCATAAACTGGATCATAAAGACTTTTCCGTTACTTACCGCCAGCACCCCTCCCTTGATCCTGCAGAAGAACTTCTCTTTGCGCTCTTTATTGCTGTGCTTTTTTAAGACATACAGGCAAGGCTGCGGCTTTTGCATGCTCTTTGCGTCTACCTCCTTCATAATACAGATGAAGTGGCGGTGGATAGTGCTGCGCACGCCCTGCTTATCCGTGATCTCAGAGCTGGCCAGGACCCTGCGTTTTCTATTTCGAGATGTAAGGTTCTTAAAGACCAGGTCTCTCACCTTGGCCACCCCCCAAAGCATTCTTTATAAAACCTTAAATTAGGAGCCGGGTTGCATATTAAGCCATTATATAGCTTAGCAACCCGGCTATCCCTCACCTTCTCCTGTGGCTGGTGGGGATTCATTAAGACTTTTCTACACTTAAAGTATGCAATTGTTTCGAGAAGAAATCAAGGCTATAAACGCTTGTTTTGAAAGCGTTTTCTTGAGGGACAGGGAATGGTTTACTTTCTGAAGGAGGTCTTTGGCTCGGTACCCTTAAAGAGCCTCTTAATATTGGCTGTGTGGCGGATGACCAGGAAAGCGCAAAGCAGGATACTCGCGGCGATTAATGCCATGGACTCTTTAAAAAGCGCAGAATATAACGGCAAAGCTATGGCAGTGACGATCGAGGCTAAAGAAACTATCTGAGTCAAGATAAATACGGCAAGCCAGGTGAGAATGATCATTGCAAATATGGGCAGAAGCCCCGGGATTTTGATCCCTAAGCCAAGGAATATGCCAAGTGTAGCAGCAAACCCCTTACCCCCCTTGAATCTGAGGAATACCGGCCAGTTGTGTCCGCAGATACAGGCAAGGCCTGTGATCAGCCACAATGATTCAGCCGGCAATAAGGATGTCCTCATCGCCAGGGCTCCACCAACGGATACTACCGCGGCAACCCCCTTAAGGATATCCAGGAGCAGCACTGTAATTCCCGGCCCTCTTCCTAATATCCGCATAGCATTGGTCGCCCCGACATTCCCGGAACCATATTTACGGATATCATCGCCCTTTATAAGCTTTACGAATATATAGGCCGTAGGTATGGAGCCGATCAGATAACTAGCTATTATTGCGGTGATTATCGGGAGCATAGAGCGTATTTAACCCCTTTCTGACATAATCAAAGCCTGAGGCGACAGTAAGCAGGCTTGCTATCCACCAAAAAATAAAAGAGAAATCAAGTTGCAGGAGCAGGCTGATCACTGTTATCATCTGTAGGATCGTAGTGACCTTGCCCAGTCTCGTAGGACGGATATCGATCTTCTGCTTGACTACGTAGATCACTGCCGACCCGAAGATCAACACCACATCCCTGCTGATCACGATCAGGATCACCCAAAGAGGAAATCTTATTCCGCTGGGGAGACCTTCGACTAGATGAAGGCAGACAAAAGCACTCAATAACAGCGCTTTATCGGCTAAGGGATCCAGCACTAGTCCTGCCTTGGATAGCTGCTTGGATCTCCTGGCGATGTATCCGTCTACAGCATCAGAGATCACCGCCAGGGAAAAGATCCCCAATGCCACAAACCTCAAGTAATCGCTCTCGGGTGTATAGTAGACGAGGCTTGCGATAAAGAAAGGAACGCTTAATATCCTGAAAGTGGAGATTTTATTAGCGAAATTCAACGTATCATCCTTATCCTCCGCGGCGGCCAGTAAATCACTAAGGCTTTACCCAGAAGATTTTCCCTTGGCACAAAACCCCAATATCGGCTATCCTGCGAGGAAGCGGAATTGTCCCCAAGGACGAAATAGCTATCCTCAGGCACCTTGATCTTTCTCCCTTCCCCGGCAAAATCACCGCGGTTGTAATAATACCTCTGGCTGAATGAAGATCCCGTCAGGGGTTCGGCGTCGACATAGATCGTTCCATTATCGATTTCGACGGTCTCCCCTCCTACCGCAACTAACCTTTTTATAAAATCCTTCTTCGGGTTATCAGGATATACAAAGACGATCACGTCCCCTCTCTTTGGCTGGCGGACAGCCGGAAGCCTCAGGTTGGTGAAGGGGATCTTAGCGCCGTAAATAAATTTATTCACCAGGATAATATCTCCTTCAATAAGCGTTGGCCTCATCGATCCGGTGGGGATCTTAAAAGCCTGGATCACGAAAGCCCGTATGATCATCGCCATCACAAAAGCGATAATGATCGATTCGGCCCATTCCCGGATGACTGATTTCTTATGCGCGCTCATATCTTCAGTACCTCCAGAAAGACTTCCTGCGGGATCTCTACCTTACCGAACTGCTTCAGCCGCTTCTTCCCCCTCTTCTGGAGCTCCCAGAGTTTGCGTTTACGCGTGATATCTCCCCCGTAACATTTACTCGTGACATGCTTACTTAATGCCCGGACTTTTGCCGAAGACAGGATCTGATTGCCTATCCCTGCCTGGATCACCACTTCATAGACCTGCCGCGGAATATGCTCTTTAAGCTTATTCACTATTGCGTGCGCCCGGGAACTTGCTTTATCCTTATGCAAAAGAGATGAGAAGGCATCGCAGACGACTCCATTTAGCATCACATCTAACTTTACCAGTTTTGTCGGATAATATGCGTTAAATTCATAATCCAGGGAACCAAAGCCCTTAGTCAGTGATTTTATCCGGTCGTAAAAATCAACGATGATCTCCGAAAGCGGCATCTCGTAATTTAACTTGATCCTGTCTTCCCCCAGATAATCATTGGATTTAAAGATGCCGCGCCTGGACTTGGCGAATTCGCAGACCGGATCAATCGTATCAATAGGGACGATCATCAAGAGATTTGCGAAAGGCTCGAGGGTCTCTTGCGTATCCTGCGACGGAGGCAGATCTCTGGGGGTATCCACCTCGATCGATTCACCGTTTCTCTTCCTTACCCAGTAAACCACGTTAGGCACGGTCAGGATCAGGCTAAGGTCATACTCCCTCCTTAACCGCTCCTGCACGATCTCCATGTGTAAAAGACCCAAGAATCCGCAGCGGAATCCCGGGCCGAAGGACTGGGAACTTTCAGGTTCATATACAAAAGAAGCGTCGGAGAGCTTCATCTTATCCATCGCTTCGCGCAGATGCACAAAATCACCCGGGTTGACAGGATAGATACCGCAGAAGACCAGCGGTTTTAGTGTCCGGTATCCCGCAAGCGCCGCAGCGCAGGGATTCTTTATGTCGGTTATTGTATCTCCGATTACGACCTCTCTGGGGTCGCGGAAATTAGCGGTTAGATACCCGACCTCACCGCACCCCAGGGAATCAGCCGATGCATATTTTAGATTCTTAAACACGCCCAGCTCTTCGATCTTATAGTCCCTGCCTGAGTTCATCAACCTGATCTTGGTATGGGGTAGAATCTGGCCGTCTACGACCCTGACAAAAACCACCGCACCCTTAAAGGTGTCAAAGCGGGAATCAAAGACCAACGCCTTCAAGGGGCTTAACGTCTCTCCTGAGGGGGGAGGTATCTCTTTTACGATCCTCTCCAGTATTTCCTTTACGCCAGTACCCTCCTTGGCGGAAGCGGTAATGATCTCGTCTTCCTTAAAACCTAACACTTCTACCAACTGTTTCGTTACCCGAGCGATATCCGCAGATGAAAGATCGATCTTATTGATCACGGGAATAACGCGCAGATCATTCTCCTTTGCCAGGTAAAAATTAGCCACGGTCTGCGCCTCGATCCCCTGAGCTGCATCGACTACTAAAACCGCACCTTCGCACGCAGCAAGGGATTTGGAGACTTCATAAGTAAAATCAACGTGCCCGGGCGTATCGATCAGATTCAGCGTATATGTCTTTGAATCATCCGCAGGATAAGAGATGCGTACCGTCGAAGCCTTGATCGTGATCCCGCGCTCTCGCTCCAGCTCCATATCATCCAGAAGCTGGTCGCGCTTGTTACGCCTGTCGACGGCTCCGGTCAACTCAAGGATCCTGTCTGCCAGGGTAGACTTGCCGTGGTCGATGTGCGCGATGATACTGAAGTTCCTGATCAAAGACTTATCCATTGATGTATCCTAATACATTACCGACCACTTCTTCGACCGACATCGTAGTCGTATCGATATAGATAGCGTCTTTGGCTTGTTTTAGTGGTGCTACCTTGCGGGTGGAATCTATAGTATCGCGATTTTCCAGATCCGCTTCGATTTCCGGCATCGTCACATCCTGCCCGAGTTTCTTTAGTTCCTCAAATCTCCTCTTTACCCGCTCGTTGAACTCAGCATCAAGATAAAACTTCTTATTGGCATCAGGAAAGACCACTGTCCCGATATCCCTTCCGTCTAAGACGCTGTCCCTCTGTCTGCCCAGCCTCCTTTGAAGCTTCAGCATCACATCCCTTACTTCCTTGATCTTAGCAATATCGGAGACCAGCTTTGTGATCCTCGGTTCTCTGATCGAACTTGAGACATCTCGCCCGTCGATATAGACCTCCATCTCGCCTGCTGAATTGTTCTTTAGGTCGATCAGGGAAGTTGAGGCGATACCGATCAGGGCATTTGTGTCGAAGATCTCGATCTTCTCCTCGATCGCCTTCAGCGTCAGGGCACGGTACATCGCTCCGGTATCGATGTAAAGATAGTTTAACTTTTCCGCGACTCTCTTTGCGACTGTACTTTTGCCTGCGCCGGCGGGGCCGTCAATAGCAACGATCATTGCAGGCTGTCTCTTTTAGTCTTGGCGCGGCTGATCAATCTCTTTAGGGTCTTGCTGTCATTCTTAATGATCGCTGACCTTAGTATTGAAAGGTTCTTTCGGAGGGCCTTGATCGAAGCGGCAGTGTTCTTACGGTTGCTTAAGAATATATCCACCCATAAACGGCTGTCCGATGCTGCGATCCGGGTAGCATCCTTTAGTCCGGAGGAAGCCAGCAAAAGGTGTTTTGCAGGGACCGTATCGATCAGCGAAAAAGCAACTGCGTGCGGGAGATGGCTGATGAAAGACAGCGCCAGATCATGGCTTGCCGCAGACATCTTCACGACCCTTGCGCCTAAAACCTGCCACAACTCTTTTGTCCTGGCTAAGGCAGCTGGATTTGAACTTGCCGTCGGTGTCAATATGCAAAGGCACCCCTTAAAGATTCCGGCGTCAGCATTTGCTACTCCCTGTTTTTCAGAGCCTGCCAGCGGGTGGCACCCGATATATCGCACGAATTCCCTGCTTAAAGATGATACGATCTCCTGCTTTGTGCTGCCCACATCAATGACCAGGCACCTATCATTGATCAACCTGCGCACCCTGGGAGCAAAACGCTTGATCAATCCTACCGGAGTTGCCAGGATCACAAGATCGGCACCCTTGATGATAGAGATATCCTGCGAACCCCGGTCGATTGCTCCGATCATTTTAGCGGCTGTTAGGCTGGATCTTCTACGGGCAACACCAACGACTTCCCCGGCAAGGCGTTTCTTCTTCAATGCCAAGGCGATCGAGCCGCCGATCAATCCTGTGCCGATAATCGCCGCTTTCTTAAAAACTTTCATCAGATCTGCCTGCCTATAACCTTTGATAAACTCTTCAGCTCCTGCATTAAAGTGGCAAAATTCTCCGGATATAATGATTGTGCTCCGTCAGAGGCAGCGTCTTCCGGGTGCGTATGCACCTCGATGATCAGCCCGTCTGCCCCGGCAGCTACTGCCGCCATTGAAAGCGGCGCAACCAATCCCCATTTACCGGCAGCGTGGCTGGGGTCGGCGATGATCGGAAGATGCGAAAGCTGCTTTGCTATCGGAATAGCGCTGACATCTAATGTATTTCGCGTGTGGTCTTCAAAGGTCCTTATGCCGCGTTCGCAAAGTATCACGTTAAAGTTACCCTCGGAGAGGATATACTCAGCCGACATCAGCAGTTCTTTGATCGTTGAAGACATCCCGCGCTTCAGAAGCACCGGCTTCCTGGTAGAGCCTACCTCTTTAAGCAGGTCAAAGTTCTGCATATTGCGCGCGCCGATCTGCAGGATATCCACGTACCTGGCGACTAACTCTACGTCGCGCGTATCCATAACCTCGCTTACGGTAACCAGGTCCTGCTCTTTGCCCGCAGTGAAAAGATACTTAAGGCCTTCTTCACCTAACCCCTGAAAGCTGTAAGGAGAGGTGCGCGGCTTAAAGGCCCCCCCGCGCAACACCACAGCTCCCGCCTTCTTGATTGCAGCTGCTATTTCACCCAGCGTCTGCGGATCTTCTATCGCACACGGCCCGCCCATTACTATGATCGTCTTTCCGCCGAACTTGACGCCCTTGCCTACGTCAATTACCGAGCCCCTGGGCTTAAACTCCCGCGAAACAAGCTTATAGGGAGCTAATACCGGCATCACCTTTTCAACGCCCGGGAAGACTTCAAGCGGCGTCACGCGCAATACATCTTCAGGGCCGATTACTCCGATGATCGTACGCTGTGCCCCTCTAGAAACATGGGGCTTTAGACCCAGCTTGCTGACTTTTTCAGTTATATGCTCTATTTGTTTTTTTGTGGCATCAGGCCTCAGGACTATGATCATCTTTTTTTCCTCGCTTTTTTTACTTCTTTAAAAGTACACTCTTTAAAACTTTGATCAGCTTCCGATTTTCTTTTTTTGTTCCGATAGTCACGCGGATAAAGTTCTTCAACCGGTACTGGCGCATATCTCTGACGATCACGCCTCCTTTAAGCATCTCCTTAAAGACTTCTCTGCTGTCGCGCCCGACATCAACTAAGATAAAATTGGCAACACTGGGCACATAGCTGACTCCCAGTGAAGCCAGGCGCTGGTAAAGGTAACTCTTCCCCTTAAGGATTACTCTGCGCGTTTTTTTGAGGAAGGCTTTATCGTCAAGGGCGGCAAGTGCGGCCTTCTGAGCCAGTGAATTCACGTTGAATGGCTGTCTTACCCGCTCCATGAAATTGACAAACTCCGGGCGGGCGATGCAATACCCTATACGCAATCCCGCCAGGCCAAAGGCCTTGGAGAAAGTCTTTAACACGATCAGGTTATTATACCTGCGAAAGTCCAAATTAAGCGGGAAATCATCGACGTCAATAAAGGCATCATATGCCTGGTCAAGCACCACTAAGACACTCTTCGGGATGCTGCCGAGGAACTCCTTCAACTCAACCTTGCCGACATAAGTACCGGTCGGATTATTGGGATTAGCAATAAACACAAGCTTGGTCTTGGCGTCGATCTTCGACCTTATCGCCTCTAAGTCAAACTTAAAGTAGCGCAGGGGCGCCGTGATCACCCTGCGGTCATTGACACGAGAGATGATTGCGTACTCCAGGAAAGTCACATCGGCAGTAACGATATTCTGATCGTCCTCGACAAAGGTCTTAATGATCACGTCGATCAGTTCGTCAGAACCGTTGCCTAAGACGATGTTGGAATCCTGGACGCGAAGCATCCGCGCCAGCCGTTTTTTAAGGCAATACCCCTGGCTGTCCGGATAACGGTTCAGCCCCGACAATGCCTTTCTGATCGCAACCTTTGCCTTTGGAGAAGGTCCGATCGGGTTCTCGTTTGAAGCAAGTTTTACCACCTGCTTCAGCCGAAACTCCCTCTTCGTCTCCTCTATAGGCTTTCCGGCGATATAAGGCTTTAAACCGATGATATTCTTCCTGACAAACTCAAGCATACTCTACTCTCCCATCGGGTATGACCCGAGGACTTTTAAGAACTTACATTTACTCTCCAACTGCGACAGCGCTATTCGCACGCGCGGATTATCCTTGTGGCCCTTAAAATCCACATAGAAATAATAATCCCAAGCCTTCTTTTTAGAGGGCCTCGATTCGATCTTGGTCAGATTGATCTTATTCCTCTTGAAAGGCAAGAGCATATCGTGTAGGGCTCCCACCCTGTCCTTTATCGAGAACATCACCGATGTCCTGTCGTCGCCGGTTGCCGGGACATCGATCTTAGCGATTACTAAGAAGCGCGTTATGTTGTGCGGAGAATCCTCGATACCGCGCGCGATGATCTTTAGTTTATAGACTCTGGCAGCCAGAGAAGACCCGATACAAGCGGCTGCTTTAGTTTTAGCGGCGATCTGGGCTGCGCGGGTCGTACTTGAGACCTCTATCAGCTCTGCGCATGGAAGGTTCTCCTGCAACCAGAGCCTGCACTGCCCGAAGACATGCGGGTTGGAATACACCCTCTTGATGCTGTTTTTTGAACAGTTCGCCATCAGGTTGTGCGAAACATCCAGGATAATCTGGGCGCAGATCTTAAGGTCAGAATCGATGAACATATCCAGCGTGTGGCTGACTACTCCCTCGATCGTGTTCTCTATCGGGACGACTCCGTAATCGGCGTTATCCCTTGCCACCTTTAGAAAGACATCCGAGATGTTCTTGCAAGCCATGTACTCTACCTGTGAACCAAACCTCTTTAGCGCTGCCAGGTGGGTGAAGGTCGCCTCGGGGCCTAGGTAAGCTAACCGGAGATTCTTATCTGCAGAGAGCGAACATGACATCACCTCACGGTAGATCGCCTTCAGGCCATCGCTGGTCAAGGGGCCGCGGTTCTGGCAAGAGATCCTTTTTAATACATCCTGCTCCCGGTCAGGCGAATAGACGCCTCCTCCGCTGCCTCGCTTAAGAGTCCCGATCTTTCGGGTGATCCCGGCACGCTGGTTCAAAAGACCGACAATACTCTTATCAAGCTTGTTTATCTGGTGGCGCAGATTTTTCAGTTTCATCTGTCCCCTCCTTTGCTGCGACCAATGCGGAAAAGTCTTCCATCTTAGGAAGCTCCTCCAATGATTTAAGTCCGAAATATTCCAGGAACTGCCTGGAGGTCGAGAATACAAAAGGCCTACCTGGCGCTTTCCTTCTACCCGAGATACGCACCAGCCCCTTATCCAGTAGATTATACATCACTCCGTCGACGTTTACCCCCCTGTAGGCCTCTATCTCAAGTTTTGTCGACGGCTGCTTATAAGCGATGATCGCCAGGGTCTCAAGGGCCGGTTTTGATAACCGTTCAACGTGGCGTTTTTTGTAGAACTTCTTTAAAAACGGTGCAACTCCGGATGATGTGACCATCTGAAAGCCGCCGGCGATCTCAATGATCCGCATCCCCCGGTTAGTCTTTTCGTATTCTAACATCAACTGTTCGATCGCACTGCGGATCTCATCAGGCGCCATCGACTCAAGCGTATTTTTAAGCTGCTCCAGGGTGACCGGCTTATCGCTGGAAAAAAGTACCGCCTCGATTACCGGATGAACGTTATTATCTGACATGCTTTTTTTGTTTATATACCTCGTTAAGTAACTCTTCCGTAGAATCGATTTTCCTTTCTCCTTTTAGCGCTCTCTGGATCATCACCTCTGCCTCGGACTTCTTATACTGCAGCTGCAGTAAAACCGCCAGCGCCTCCTGCTCGGCACCGCTGGCCCTGGCCTCCTGCTGCTGTAATTTATCATCCCGGATCAAGCCGAACCTTCCTACTTTATTCTGAAGCTTGGCTACGATCTCCCTTGCCCGCTGCTGGCCTATTCCCGGAAGTGACCTCAAGAATTCCGTGTTGCCGTCATCGATCGCATGAGCGATCAGTGATATCGGCTGGCTTAATGCCCTTAAGGCTGCGCGCGGTCCGATCCCGGATACCGTAATAAATGTTTCAAAAAAATCTTTCTCGACTTCACTTAAGAAGCCGATCAGCACCGGCGTGCTCTTCGATGGCTCGCTGGCAAGATAATGATAAGTGATCAGGCTGACATCGCTCTGACCGGCAATTTTATCCTGCAGTCTCTGCATTACGGCCGTTGGAAGCAGGACCTCGTAAGAGATCCCTGAGACCTCTACGACAACAGCGTTTGCGTTTTTTTGCCTGACCTTACCTGAAATCTTTACGATCATATTTCTTTGGCCCTTACTATATGGCTATGCGCGATTGCTAAAGCCAGCGCATCCGTAACATCGGTATATTTAGGCAGACTCTTTAACCCGATCATCCCGGCGACCATCCTCTGCACCTGGTACTTTGTAGCAAGGCCCCTGCCAACGACAGCCTTCTTGATGCGGGTAGCGCCGTACTCGATTAAAGCCACCTTCTCCTGCGCGCAAGCCAAAACTATCACTCCCCGCGCATGCCCCAAGTGAAATGCAGTAGCCGGGTGCCGGTAATGCGCGTACAGCTTTTCAAGCACAATGACATCGGGCCTTGTCTGGATGATCAATCTGCGGATCCCGGTGTAAATACGTTCCATCCTGCAGGCAAGGCCATAGCTTGCAGATGTCTTGATTATGCCCGCCTCTATCAAAGAGATCTTTTTTTTCTGCGCGCTGATCAGTCCGTAACCTGTAATCGCAATGGCAGGATCAACACCCAGTATCTTCATCTTCTATGAGCTGCTGCCCATCTTCTCCAGGACCTCATCAGGGATATCAAAATTAGCATAGACCTGTTGTACGTCATCGTGATCCTCAAGGCTATCGATCAGGCCCAACAGGGATTTGGCGTCATTACCACTCACCTTGACCACAGATGACGGGATCATCGTCAATTCTGCGAACTGACACTTGATCCCCTTATCCTGGATCGCCTTTTTGACCTTTTCAAAATCCTGCACTGAAGTGAATATTTCGTAGTTTTTCTGATCCGCCTTAAAATCCTCGGCGCCGGCATCCAAGGCGATTGTCATCAGCTCGTCTTCTCCGATCTGGCTCTTCTCGATCAGGATATATCCCTTTTTGGTAAACATCCAATTGACCGAACCTCCCCCGGCAAGGTTTCCACCCTTCTTAGACATGATATTACGTACCTCTGCTGTGGTACGGTTTTTATTATCGGTAAGCGCCTCTATCAGGATAGCTACTCCCGCAGGTCCGTAGGCCTCGTAGGAGACGCTCTCATAAGTAATGCCGGGCAACTCTCCTGTGCCGCGCATGATCGCTGTCTTTACGTTATCATTGGGCATATTCAATTCCCTTGCCCGGGAGATCACTGTGCGCAGCCTGGGGTTGACTTCAGGATTACCGCCCCCCTCGCGTGCGGCGACCACTATCTCCTTGATGATCTTAGTAAAGGCCGCCCCCCTCTTGGCATCGGCCGCATTCTTCCTCGATTTATTCGTCTTCCATTTTGAATGGCCTGACATTACCCCTCCTTTTTCTTATTAAGCACCTTTGCTAGTTGAATATTTATTATCAGAAAGCAGGCGGAATAAGCCGGGTTCTGTCTTGGTGCGATTAACCGCAACCGCAGTGACCATTTCTCTCGATCCCGACGTTGCCGCCGGGACTCAAGCAGCTTACCCTCCCGTCAATCCGGCGAATGCCGGATTTCAAGCGGACCACTTTTATTCCCATTAAATATGGGATTGACGGGACTATTTCGCCTTTCTCCGCGCGGGGTTTTCCGTGCAAGCCGCATCGCTGCAGCCAACGGTAGTCTCTTACACTACCTTTTCACCATCGCCATGTCCGCAGTAGCGGACTATCGGCAGTCTATTCTCTGCGGCACTTTCCCTCCCGCCACGAATTGCGGCGAGGCTCTGTGTTACAGAGCGCGCTTATCCTGTGGAGCCCGGACTTTCCTCTCCCTCACCAATTGGCGGGGGAGCGGCCACTCTCCGCCTGCCTCCTGAATTTCAAGCCTTCTTCACGGCCTGGTTTGCCAGTTTATCAGCGCCGCTGTTAAACTCGCGCCGGATATGGCTGACCTTTACCTGCTTAAAGGCCGTGATCAAATGCTGCGCCTGCTTATAAAGCCTGATGATATTTACGTTTTTAACCTTATATTCTCTGTTTATCTGCTTGCAAAGCAGCAAGCTGTCGGATTTTATATATAATTCCTCCGCCTTCATGATCAGCGCTTCTTGAAGGGCATAGATCAAAGCTGTATATTCTGCAAAATTATTCGTAGCAATCCCGATATTAACGGATATGTTCTTTAAAACTTCACCGTCGCAAGAGATCACCACCCCGATCCCTGCCGGACCGGGGTTACCCTTAGACGCTCCGTCAATGTAGATATTAAGCTTCTTCATCCTTTATATATAATATCCTATTGCATACCTCGCAGGTCACAATACGTTCATACATCCTGATCAAGTTTACCACCTGCGGCGGCACGGACATATTACACCCATGACAAGCGTTATCCTTTATATCGACTATCGCCAGCGCGTCCCGGTTTGCAAGGATCCTCTCGTACTGTTTAAGGATCTTGGCATCTACTCCCGGAGAGAGCTGTTTTCTCTGTGCATCCAGTTGCGCCAGTTGACCGTCGATCTCCTTTATCCGCACCTCGATCTTAGCCTTCTCTTGGCCAGATAACTTTTCCTCCTCTTTGAGCCTCTCTCTTTCCTTAACGATAGCCTTTTTTGATTCTTCGATTTTTTCAAGCAGCTCCAGGACCTTATCTTCCACGACAGAGGCATCGGCATGAATCCCTTCGATCTGCTGCATCATCGTCTTATACTCTTCGTTGGTCTTCAGCGAATAAAGTTGCCCCTGAAATTTCTTTGCCTGCTCCTCCTTTGATGCCAGGTCCACCTCCCCCTCCTTCTTCTTGACCTCCAGGTCAAGGGTCGCCTTCTCAAGCTCGGCCAGACTCTGCTTCTTTGCCTCAAAGGAAGCGGTAATCGCCTCAATCTCCTGGGGAAACTGGCTCTTTTTGTATTTCAGGTCGTGGATCTGAGAATCAACCTTCTGCAACTGCACGAGGTTCTTTATCTGTGACTTAAGGTCTGTATTTGACATCCTTTTTCTTTAATGGTGGGCGATAGAGGATTCGAACCTCCGATCTCCACAATGTGAGTGTGGCGCTCTAACCAACTGAGCCAATCGCCCTAAACCCCTTGGCCTTCAACGAATTTATCAACTGGGCCCAGGGGGGATCGAACCTCCGACCAAGTGATTATGAGTCACCTGCTCTACCGCTGAGCTATGGGCCCGCTATTACTTCCTAAGCCCATAGCCATACTTCGCTATTAATTTAATGTATGAGCTATGGGCCCGCTATTGCTTCCTAAGCCCATAGCCATACTTCGCTATTAATTTAATGTATGAGCTATGGGCCCGCTATTAGTTGCTGGACCATAGCCATACTGCGCTATCAATTTAATGTATGAGCTATGGGCCCGCTATAACTTCCAGAGCCCAATGGTGAGCGGAGTCGAACCATGGGCCCTCTATTAGTTCATTAGCCCATCCCGAGTTGCACTCTAATTTGAATCAGCAACGAGGGAGGGCCCGAAATTGCTTAACCTGCTGAAACTTAATACTATATAATACAATTATTGCCGGCTTTTGGCAAGACAAAAATTACCTTCTGCGTATAAATTAATTCTATTGACAAAAAAATAACCTATGCTAACCTGTATACAAAGGAGGCGAAGGATGAAAAAGACCTTAGGTTTGATACTGGTAGTTGTATTAATTTTAAGCATATCCTCAATGGCTTATGCAAAGGGCCCGGCTGACAAGCTCGCCCGCGGTATCGGTAATATTTATACGGCAATCTTCGAGATCCCGCAGACCATTGATGAAGAGTGGACAGCAAGCAATAATGCTGCGATAGGGATCTTTGCCGGCCTCGTCAAAGGTACTGGCTGTGCTGCCATGCGTATCCTCTCAGGAGTTTGGGATATTGTAACCTTCCCGGCAGCAGCGCCAGCAGGCTACGAGCCGCTCTTTAAGCCAGATTACGTTTTCGACGCAAAAGCTGAAGAATAAACCTTAATGTGGTCTTTTAAGGGGCATTTTACGAAAAGTAGAATGCCCCTTAAATTTTGGCGGGTTAATCCCTTTGGTGGACGAGTGTCATATCCAGAAATGCGCGCAGCCTTCTGGAGCGCGTAGGATGCTTAAGTTTCTTCAGGGCCTTTGCCTCGATCTGACGCACCCTCTCCCGGGTCACCTTAAATATATTGCCCACTTCCTCCAATGTACGCGAGGAGCCGTCATTCACGCCGAACCTTAAGAGAAGGATCTTCTTTTCACGTTCGGTAAGGGTGTTCAAAGCAGCCCCCATCTCTTCCTTGAGCATCGTGTGTACGGTTGCGTTAGCCGGGGAAACTGCCTTTTTATCCTGGATAAAATCACCGAAATGAGTATCCCCTTCGTCACCGATCGGTGTCTGCAGAGAGATCGGCTCCTGTGCCACCTTCAGGATCGCCTTGATCTTATTCTGCGGGAGGCTCATCTTATGAGAGATCTCTTCATGCGTCGGTTCTCTTCCGTGCTTCTGGACAAAGACGCGCGAAAATCGGATGATCTTATTGATCGTTTCGGTCATGTGTACCGGGATCCTGATCGTACGCGCCTGGTCAGCTATGGCGCGTGTGATCGCCTGCCTTATCCACCAGGTCGCATAGGTAGAAAACTTGTATCCCCTCCTGTATTCAAACTTCTCCACTGCGCGCATCAGGCCGATATTCCCCTCCTGTATCAGGTCCAGAAACGACAGCCCCCTGTTGGTGTATTTCTTTGCAATACTCACTACCAGCCTAAGGTTTGCCTCGACCAATTGCTTCTTTGCGCGGTTAAACTTCATATGGGTAAGCCTGATCATCTTCATCTGCTGCCTGGTCTGCAAGTATGGCTCTCCGATCTGCGAGAGGATCATTTGTCTGCGCAGACGGCTAGCCTTAGTACGGCTCTGACGCCTCTTCAGGGAACCAAACTCCCTGATCAGGGCGCTAAGAGCGCGTGATGCCTCCTCAAACACCGAAGTTACAGCCGTAAATCCCATCAAGGACTCGATACTTTTTCTTACGCTCCGCGTCTTCCTTGCCCTGTCGATCAGCCTTTTGACTTTGCGCAAGATCCCTGTCCTGCTGATCTTGACATCCTCCTTGAGGACCTCTTCAAAATTCAACCTCTCCTCCAGAACCTTATCCGCTACTTCGAGGATCAGGTTACGGATGAATCTGGTCTTAAGCGTTTCACGCTTAAAATTGTTCTCTGCCTCCTCGATCTTCTTTGCCAGCTTCAGCTCGTTCTCTCTTGAAAGCAGTGAAATCGAACCCATCTGCTTAAGATACATCTTAACCGGATCATCAAGCGGCAGGAATTTCTCCTCAACGCGCGACTGCTGGCTAAGCGCTTCGGCCTTCTGGGTTTGCGCACCCGTACTCTTAAAATCCTTTTCGCTTTGATTCTCAAGCACCTTTATCCCTTCGCTTCCAAGGATCTCAAAGACACGGTCAATATCCTCAGAAGTTGAAATATTATCAGGGAGCATGTCGTTTACGTCGTCAAAAGTAAGATACCCCTTCTTTTTACCCTTGACGATGATCGCGGCGACTTCCTTCTTGGTGCACTTTCTTTTTTTTCTTTCTTTTTTCATCCGGCTATCCTTTTTTAATTAATTGATGAAACTTCTCCATCAATCTATTTAATTTATCATCGTCACCTTGACCTTGAGCGACTTTTATCTGCTGATGCAAGTTGTGCCTGACCGTCTTCTCTTTTTCTGACTTCATCCTCTGTATGCAATCTTCTACCACCCTCTCACGGTCCTGCTCCGGTATTGGGGCAAGAAAAGTCGTTTCACTGATCACGTTTTGGATCCCGTCTTCGTCTAAATGGCTGGTCAGCGACCTTGGGTCAATATTTTTACCCTGGCTGACCAGATCAAACATCACTGCCACGATCCTCGCGGCACGCTCGTCGCGGAAATCGCCCAAGTCAAGGCTCTCCTTGATATGATCTATCAGAGTATTCTCCTCTAAAACCAGTTTTATCAGCAGCTTCTCAGTAGGATTCATCGGCTTGGCCTTACTGACGGCAGGCTGAAACTCCCGGGCATAACGCTTTTCAGAACTTGTTTTTTTGAGCTCCGAGAGAAGCGCCCCCTCATTAATATCTAAGGCTGAAGACAGCTTTTTAATATACTCGGACTTCAAGATCTCGTTTTTAAACTTCTTGATACTCGAAAGCATCTCCGAGGAGATCTTAGCCTTACCCTCAATGCTCGTTGCGTCAAAGCGCACCTTTAGCACCTTTAGCTTATAATCAAAGAGATTCTCTGCGTTCTCTATCATTTGAGTAAACTTTTCTATTCCCTGCCTGCGCACAAAAGAATCCGGGTCATACCCTTTAGGAAGAGAGACCACGCGCACATCCATCCCCTCTTCGATCAATATATCCAGAGTCCGCATTGTAGCGATCTCCCCTGCGCTATCGGCATCATAGACCATCACCGCGTTGGAGGTGTATCTCTTCAAGAGCCTTACCTGATCGGTAGTCAAGGCAGTGCCGAGGGAGGCTACTATATTCTTTAGTCCCTGCTGGAATGGCATGATCAGGTCCAGATACCCCTCGACGATCACCACCTGATCCTTAAGGCGGAT
Source organism: Candidatus Omnitrophota bacterium (assembly GCA_042570405.1). GTDB lineage: Bacteria > Omnitrophota > Gorgyraeia > Gygaellales > Profunditerraquicolaceae > JBHPDM01. Next base: position 1,431 of record JBHPGR010000006.1, on the reverse strand, counting down.
CGCCTCTTTAGCAAAGGTTAATCCGTAAAGATTCCTGCCCTTGATGTATATCGGGGTCTCGGGAGAATTTACGTATTTCGGCAATGTCTGATCAAGCACCCTGCCGCCGAAGGCAAGCACGCGCGATCTTATGTCAAATATCGGAAAGGTGATCCGCTTGCGGAACCTATCGTAATATCCGCCGCCCTGTTTAGAAAGGATCAATCCTGACTTCTCGATCAGGGAAAGATTGACCCCCTTCTGCCTCAGGCTGTTCATCAGGGCATCCCAGTGGTCATAGGCAAAACCTAATTTAAAGCTTTTGATCGTCTCCGGTGAAAGCCCGCGCTTTATCAGATAATCCTTGGCCCTTGCGCCGCTCTGGGAATTTAAGGCCTGCTGGAAGAAATTCGCTGCGATCTCGTTTATCTTGTAAAGTTTCTCTGTCGTGCTGACAGTCTTTGCGTCCTGCCTCTCAGGCAAAGCTACCCCGCACTTCTTAGCCAGGAACTGGACTGCTTCGGGGAACTCCATCCGCTCGTACTCCATCAGAAAATGGAATGCGTTTCCTCCTTTTGCACAGCCAAAACAATGGTAGATCTGGCGGTCGGCAGAGACCATGAAAGATGCGGTCTTCTCGTGATGAAAGGGGCAGAGCGCCTTGAAATTTCTTCCTGCGCGCTTCAATGGAATATATCCGGCGATCACCTCGACTATATTGACCCTTCCTAAGATATCCTCCAATATATTTTCCGGTATGCGCCCTATGCTCATCCCTTACCTTTTTATCCTGCGGAAACCCGAACAGTTGATCACCTGAAGCTTCTCCCTGCTGCGTTTCTCGATCCGATCCAACAATAAGTTCATCCCCAGCGTATCCGAAGAGATGTGTCCGGCGATCACTACGTTAAGCCCTGCATCCTTTACTTCCTTAAAGTGCGGTTCGCTCAGATGCATGCTTACCAGCGTACGCACCCCGCAGGCCTTAAGTTTCTTTATTGCTTTCTTCGGCCCTTCAGTACCCCCTGTCATCTCGACAAAAACCTTACCTACCGGCCCCTTAAGATTGCCGATGATCACCCTTGGGCCGAAGAGGTCTTTCTTAGCCTCTTTATACTCGGGCACCTGCTCCAGGATATCTACGATACCGGCAAGCCTCTTCGGCTTCTTTTTATTTAGCAATCCCTGGATAAAATCTGCCGCGTGGTTATCAGCCGGTGTATGCACGCAGATCAGGGGAATATCTAATAGCCTTGCAGCATCTACTGCCTGCATATGATTCCTCGGTAAGACGCTTCTCTCCACCTCCTGGACCCTTTCATTGACAAGCTGCTCGGCCGTCTGCCTTGATAGCCCGGCCTTTTCAAGTAAATTGACCTGGAGCTGCATAACCCGGAAAAACCCCGCCCAGGCGCGCCCCTCAGGGTGATCATCGGCAATCTTAAGGGGCCG
>JBHPGR010000005.1:0-61961 GCA_042570405.1 Candidatus Omnitrophota bacterium | reverse complement strand
CTACGCTTAGCGCCGAAGTGGCCCTCCCCCCGGTCTGTGATAAATCCTATAATAACCGTATATTAAAACAACGACTACAGCAAGAACCGTCGTTAAATATTTTCTCTTCCCGGCCAGGATCGAGTATCGAGTATCAAGGATCGAATAAACTGTAATATTGACCATCATCACCAGGAATGAGACCCCCCAGGCCCCGGTGATATCTGCTATCTGGATCGCCGGAAGATTCAGGTACTGAGAGTAGCCCAGGAGCGCCCACGGGAATCCGGTAAAGAGATTCCCCCGGATAAATTCTAAAATAACCCAGACTGAAGGAATAAATACGATTGCGTACTTCGTATTTCGTATTTCGTATTTCGTAACGATTAACCCGAATAATCCGAAAAACAAAGCCAGATATAAAACAAGTATGATCGTGCCGAGGAGTGTTACATGGATCAACCAATAGATTGTACCCGACCAGAAGATTATCCCGGTAAGGTATGAAAGGAAAAAAGCTTTTGTTTTTGATTTATTTTCTATGGCAAAAAGCAGGGGTACAAACCCAAACCAGGCTAAAACCCAGAGTTTAAAGTTGGAAAAAGAAAGGGTTAAGAGTACGGCGGAAAGAAAAACAAAAAAAGTATTCCTCTTCATTGGTTAGTATTTTACCATTATAAAGATTTTTTTCAATCGCACTGTAACTCTCCTACAAAAATTATTTCGTATTAACAGCCAATTATTAACAACATTTCTTATATTTTAAAAATTTAAAGATCATTGTTGACAGGTTGAAATAACGTACTATAATATTACGTATGCCTAAGTGCACGCTAAAAGGATGTTCAAAGACTACAAGATACAAAGAAACAAGAGAGATTTATTGTCCTATGCATTTGGCTCGAATTAAGCGCCACGGACATCCTGGTCTACAAAAAAATTTCCATAAATTAGAAAAATTACCTCATCCCGTTGTTGATGACTTTATTCGCAAAAACTGTAAACGATCGCTTGATAAAGAAATCGCTAAAGAATTAAAAAAGAATGGTTTTAAAGGAGCTACTCAATGGACGATAAGATACCGCAGAAGAAAATTAGGAATCAAAAAATATCTTTGTGGTGACATAAAAAAGCACAGGGCTTGGGTCCGTATGCAAGCGATAAAAAAATATGGAAATAAATGTGAGCTCTGTGGATATAGCTTAGTCGTTGAGAGTCATCATATTATACCCAAAAATAAGGGCGGCCTGCATAAAATCAACAATTTAATGGTGCTCTGCCCTAATTGCCACACGCTTGTTACTAAAGGAAATTTTAGTTTAAACAGCAGAAAAGACATATATCGTCTTCAAAAGAAACTCATTAAGATACAAAAATCTCCTCATCCATGTTTTAGGTAACAACATTTTTTGTATTTTAGCGGCTTGCCTGTTTTAGGATCTATTTTGCCGCAGGGGCAGGGGTCGTTACGTCCCACTTTAGGGCCGGATGTTTTTGCCGGCGTGATTTTTTGCTGCGGCAACTCAGGAGGACCATCCTGGGCAACAGGATGTTGAGCGGCCTGTTCAAACTTTTTTACCTCAGGGTGAGAGAGCTCCTTAGAGAGGGAGCTGAATACTCCGCGCAGCCTCTCGGGCTTTACCGGCTGCAATTTGAATACCGCTTCTATCGCTTCATCCTCGATACTCGAGACCATCTGAGAAAACATCGTGAATGCCTCGCGCTTGTATTCGATCAGCGGATCACGCTGGCCGTATGCGCGCAGGCCGATTCCCTCGCGCAGGTGATCCATAGCCAATAAATGATCCTTCCACTTACTGTCTACGACCTGCAGGAAGACCATCTGCTCCAGGTGGCGCATCATCGGCTTGCCGACAGATCCTTCCTTTTTCTCGTAAAAATCAGTGAATCTCTTTAAGAGGCTCTCCTTGATCTCTTTTTTGGCCATCCCCTCCAGGGCCCCCTGATCAAGTTCTACTCCAAACCTTAATTTGAGGCTGTTGACCATCCCTGCGAAATCCCAATCCGCAGGATCGAGGGTTTGGGCTGCATAAATTGCCAAAGATTCATCTATGAATTTATCTAATGCCTCCAGGATATCATTCTTCAGAGATGCTCCCCCTAAAATGTGGCGCCGCTGCCCGTAGATCACCTCTCTCTGCTTATTCATCACATTATCATACTCCAAGAGCTGCTTTCTGATCTCAAAGTTATGCTGCTCTACGCGCCTTTGGGCGATCTCGATGGATTTACTCACCCAGGGGTGTTCGATCACCTGCCCCTCCTCAAGCCCCAGCTTATCCATCATCCCGATCAGCCTCTCTGAACCAAAAAGGCGCATCAAGTCATCCTCTAATGCGACATAGAACCTCGATGATCCGGGATCTCCCTGCCTGCCTGAGCGGCCGCGCAGCTGATTATCGATGCGCCGCGCCTCATGGCGCTCTGTACCTAATACATGCAGGCCTCCCACCGATACGACCTTCTTATGCTCTGTATCGGTCTCCTGCTTAAATCTCTCCAATAATTTAGCGTACTCTTGCTGATAGGCGGGATCATGCGGTTTTAATTTATCCCTGGCTAGATTCCGCGCAATAAACTCGGCATTGCCGCCAAGCACTATATCGGTGCCGCGGCCAGCCATATTGGTAGCGATGGTAACCCCCTGGAACCTGCCTGCCTGAGCGATGATCTGCGCTTCCATCTCGTGGTATTTGGCGTTGAGCACCTGATGCGGGATACCGCTCTGCTTCAACATCTCGGAGAGAAATTCTGATCTCTCGATAGATATCGTCCCCACAAGTACGGGCCTTCCGAGCTTGTGCAGTTCGGCGATCTCTTCGACGACCGCTTTAAATTTCTCACCCTGCGTCCTGTAAACGCAATCCGGATGATTGGTGCGCATCAGGGGCCTGTTAGTGGGGATAACTACAACATCGAGCCTATAGATCCCCTTGAATTCATTTGCCTCGGTGTATGCGGTACCGGTCATACCGGCTAATTTCTCATACATGCGGAAAAAGTTCTGGAAGGTGACTGTGGCCAGAGTCTGATTTTCGCGCTCGATCTTCAACCCCTCCTTAGCCTCTACCGCCTGATGCAGGCCGTCAGACCAGCGCCTGCCCGGCATCATCCTTCCGGTAAACTCATCGACGATCACTACCTGTCCCTCTTTTATTACATAATCCACATCGCGCTTAAAGAATTCCTTAGCGCGCAGCGCCTGGATCGTATGGTGGCGGTACTCCATCGTCTCTATACTGTGTAGGCTCTCTATCCCCCAGGAGCGCGCTGCCTTATCTTCTCCGTCATCGGTCAGGGCAACGGTGTGCGCCTTCTCATCGGCCACATAGTCAAACCCCTGGGATAAATCCTCTCCCTTATGTTTAGCTTCTATCTCATCCTTCTCGGTGATGCGCTTGCCCTTAAGTTGTCCGACGATGCTTCTTGCAGTATAGTACTTTTCGGTTGATTCCTCGGCCGGTCCGGAAATGATCAACGGAGTGCGCGCCTCATCGACTAATATGGAGTCTACCTCATCAAGGACAGCATAGAAGGGTAGCCTCTGCACCAGGTCGTCGAGTGAATACTTCATATTGTCGCGCAGATAATCAAAGCCGAATTCATTGTTCGTGCCGTATGTTATATCGCAGGAATACGCCTGCTTTCTCTGGTCATCCGACATCTCATGCTGAATTGCCCCGACCGTTAAGCCTAAGAACTCATAGATCGGGCCCATCCACTCCCGGTCGCGGTGAGCAAGATAATCATTGACTGTGATGATATGCATCCCCCGGCCAAGGAGGGCGTTGAGATACGCAGCAAGCGTGGCGACCAGGGTCTTTCCCTCGCCTGTGGCCATCTCAGCGATCCTTCCCTCGTGCAGGACTATTCCTCCGGCGATCTGAACGTCGAAATGCCGCAGGCCGATCGTACGCTTTGAGGCCTCTCTTACTACGGCAAAGGCCTCAGGAAGTATATCTTCAAAGACCCTATTCCTGCTGATCTTTAACTTCTCCTTAAGCTTATCCTTCTCCTCGGGGATCGCCACTTGGGATAAAGCCTCCTCCAACTCTTTAAAAACCTTCTCCTGCTCTTTAAATTTCTTTAAGATATGTTTTCTGAATTCCTCGCTCTTTGCCTTTAATTGGGCGTCGGAGAGGGCGCTGATCACAGGCTCCAGCGCATTCACCTCCGCCACCCTACTGGCCAGCTCTACCATCTTAGCCACAGAGGGCCCGGGCATATCCGGATGAAGCGCGATATTAACCGAAGGGAATCTCTTTTTGATCGTGTTTTGTTTGCGCTTAAGGCTGAGTTTCTTTATGTAGCTTAACATTATTTTGATTTATCTGCAGTCCATTTTCTAAGATACGCTTCGATTAATCCCCCGATCGCCCCGTCCATGACTTTAGCCACATCCCCGCTTTCAAATCCGCTGCGATGGTCCTTCACAAGGCTATAAGGATGCATCACATAAGAGCGGATCTGACTTCCCCACTCGATCTTCTTCTTCTGGGAGCCGTATTGTTTCTGAAGCTGGTCATCCTTCTTTTTCCGCTCTGATTCAAAAAGGCGCGCCTTCAAGACCTTCATCGCAGTCTGTTTATTCTGATACTGCGAGCGCTCGTTCTGGCACTGGACTACTATACCGCTGGGCAAATGGGTGATTCTCACCGCAGAGTCGGTGGTATTTACACTCTGCCCCCCCGCCCCCTGAGAACGGTAGACATCGATGCGCAGGTCCTTATCCTCTAACTTAATATCCGCAGCTTCTTCGATCTCGGGGATCACATCCACAGAAGAAAAGGATGTATGGCGGCGCTTATTTGCATCAAAAGGAGATATCCGCACCAGCCTGTGCACGCCGCGCTCTGATTGCAGGTTCCCAAAAGCATATTCGCCTTCGATCATGATCGTGGCGTTCTTGACACCTGCTTCATCGCCGTAAAGGATATCTATTGGCTTTACTTTATACCCCTGCCCCTCTGCATAGCGGGTATACATGCGCAAGAGCATCTGGGCCCAATCGCATGATTCTGTGCCTCCGGCTCCGGCATTGATGCTGAGGATCGCGTTGTTGCCGTCATACTCACCGGAAAAAAGTGCCTTGAAATCCAGCTTTTCGGTCTCTCCCGAGAGCGTTTCAACGCCAGCCGAAAGCTCACCGATCAAATCCTTATCCTCCCCCTTCAAAACGCCTGATAACTCTTCAAGCTCCTGGTATTTCTTAAAGGCCTTGCCCCAGGGCTCAACAAGTCCTTTTAGAATTTTAAGTTCCTTGACAGTCTTTGTGGAGTTGGCGGAATCTTGCCAAAATCCGGGGTCGGACATGCGGCGGGAGAGCTCTTCGATCCTCTGCTTCTTGTTATCTATGTCAAAGATAACCTCTTAAATTATCAAGCTGTTTCTTAATCGACGTAAGTTTTGACTTTATCCCTTCCAACATTATCGCGTCTCCTTCTATCTCTTACTGATCCCCTTTAAGGCAAGGGAAAACTCCTCTTTACTATCCGCAAATTCCATCGCCTGCTCTTTGCTGATCTTTTCTTCCTGTACCAATCTTACCAGGGACTGGTTAAAAGATTGCATACCGAAGATAGACCCGTCTTCGATATACTTAGGGATCTCAAAGATCTTATCCTCCCTGATCAAGCGGCTGATCGTCGGAGTAAGCAGCATGACCTCATATGCCGGGACCCTGCCCGTCCCTGACTTTAAAGGCACCAGCCTGAGAGAGACGACGCCCTTTAAAAGATAGGAAAGCTGCATCCTGACCTGGTGGTGCTGGTGAGGGGGAAAGAAATTTATGATCCTCTCTACGGTCTGGGCTGCATTTACCGTGTGCAGTGTGCTTAAGACCAGGACTCCGGTCTCCCCTGCGGTTATCGCAGCAGACATCGTATCCTGATCCCTGATATTAGCGATATATATAACGTCGGGGCTCTGCAGCGTGAAACCACGCAATGCAGTCTCGTAATCAGTAACGTCCACCCCTAACTCTCTCTGGTTGATGATACAGTTCTTGTCTTTAAAGGTAAACTCGATCGGCTCTTCTACCGTCAGGACATGCCGGTTGCAATTGCTGTTCATATATTCCATCATGCTGGCCAGGGTGGTAGATTTTCCGCTACCCACGCTTCCCGTAAGCAGTACAACCCCCCTCTTTTCGAGGGATAAATTCTTCAGGATATCTGCAGGCAGATTGAGCTCCTCAAAGGTCGCTACGAAATCACGGATATTTCTGATAACGATAGAGGGGCAGTTTCTCTGCATAAAGATACTCACCCGGAAGCGCCGCTTAAGCCCCTCCAGATACAGGCCGAAATCAACGTCTAATTTCTTCTTGAAGGCCTGCCTCTGCTCAGGGGTCGCCAGATCCTCGACCGCCTGATTTAAATCTTCGACGCTTAGATCCTTATCACCTGCGGCTACTACGTTTCCATCGATCCTCAGGCGCGGCGGACCGCCGGCTCGGTAGAAGACATCTGAGGCATCCCTCTCAACCATCTGCTTCAAAAGACTCTTTATGCTCATCATCCACCTCCGGCTATATTATAGCATTAACTTTCTGATTTGTCGCTCAAGATTTATAATATTTTTCTTGTTTTCCTTACCCCCCGAATATCCGCCGTATTCTCCGCTGGATTTGACCACCCGGTGGCAGGGGATGATCAAAGGATACGGGTTCTTCTTTAATATCTGGCCGACCGCCCTGCAGGCGCGCGGGCTACCGGATCTTTCAGCCACCCATTTATAGGTACGCACCTGGCCTAACGGTATGCCCGAAACGATCTTATATACTTTTTTAGCGAAGTCGGTCATATCTTAAATTCTAAATCCTAAACACGAAATCCTAAACAAATTCTAAGCTCTAAGTTCTAAACTGGAATTTGTTTGGAAGATTGGGATTTACAATTTAGTATTTAACAAGCATCTAGTCGTAAATTTACTTACCGATAAGCTTCTTTCTTCTTAACAAGTGGTGGTATTTGATTGCAAAGCGATGCGCCTCATCGCGTATTCTGCGGATCAGATTTAGCGCCGGCGTATCATTCTTGAGCCTTATCGGAGTAGACTTAGCGAGAATATAGATATTCTCCTTCTCCTTGGCTATGCTGGCTACTGGAATCTTTAAGCCTAGCCCTTTGATCTGGCCTGCGGCAGTCAAAAGATGCGCCCTGCCTCCGTCGATCAACGCCAGGTCCGCTAAAATAAGCCGTTCCCTCGCTACCCTGAAATAGCGGCGGAAGATCACTTCTCTGAGCATCGCATAATCATCGACTGAATGCACTGTTTTTATGCGAAAGCGCCGGTAATTATCCTTATCGGGCGAGCCCAGGTAGAAGCTGACCATAGAGCCACAGGCCTCTTTTCCAGAAATATTGGATATATCAAAGGCCTCTATGCGCAAAGGCAATCTCTTTAATCTAAGCAGCCTCTTTAGGTCCTCTACCTCCGTGCGGCAGCCGGATCTTACACCTTTTGTCTGCCGCCAAAACTTTCCACCGGTTTCACCCGCCACGCTCAAGGTCCTGATCTGATCCCTGATCCTGCCGGCCTCTTCAAACCTGTGAGCCCTTGCCGCGCGTTGCATCCTTGCGGAGAGCCTATCGATCAGATCTTCGTATTTTGATTCCAGAAATAACTGTATCTGTTTCATCGTCTCCCCGTAAGCCATCGCGCTGATCTTACCAATGCAGGGCGCAGGACAAAGTTTAAGCCGGTAATACAGGCATGGCTTCTTAGGTAGGCTCTTACAGGAGCGGAAGCCAAAGACGCGGCGCATCGCCTTCAGGGTCGAGCGCAGGGCTTTAGCATCTGTAAAGGGGCCAAGATACACTTCCCCTTGCGCTCCCTTTAGTGAATGCGTCCTGCAGATGGAGACTAAAGGAAATTTTTCACCGCTAAACCTGACCACGGGGAAAGATTTGTCATCCTTCAGGTCTATGTTGTAATGGGGCTGAAGCTCTCTGACGAGCGAAGCCTCAAGCATCCGCGCCTGGTGCTCAGAGCGGGTGACCCGGTATTCAATACCGGCGGTCTTAGAGACCAGAACTTGAGTTTTGGATGAGAGGTCACGGGTAAAATATGACTTTACGCGCTTCTTTAGGGATTTGGCTTTACCGATATAAAGGATCCTGCCGCGCCTATCTTTGAATATATAAACGCCGCAACTCTCTGGTATTGCCTTGACCTTCCTTTTTATGCGCGCTTCTTTTCTGCCAACCACTTCCACAACTCCTGCATCTCGCGGATCTTAAAGATAAAACAAAAAACAATATAAGATGCCACCCCCAAGAGGACCAGGCTTGCCAGATTGATTATCCTCTGCGGGATGGTATCTGCTAAAACAAAAAACCTTCTTGAGAAGAAATAACACACTGCCCCCATGCATAAGCTTGCCAGCAGGATGCGCGCAAAAGATGAGACCATCGACGCCAGATCCAGGGCCTTGAGCCTGTTATTTAATATATGTAAGAGGATCAGGAATGAGATGATCCCGGATATAGAAGTGGCCAGGGCAAGGCCGCTGATCTTTAACGGGAACATCAGCACAAGATTTAAGGCAACATTCATCAGCAGGGCCAGAAAAGATACCCTTGCCGGGGTGGCGGTATCTTTCATCGCAAAAAAACACGAATGGATGATCTTCTTACCGCCGTAGGCCCAGAGCCCGACACTGTAAAAGAAGAGGGCGCTGGCTGTTGCCTGAGTGGAATAGGCGTCGAACCTCCCACCCTGAAACAGGCCGGAGATGATCGGGCCAGCTAACGTCATCAGGCCGATGGATGAAGGCAGCAACACCAGGAAAACGCTGCGCAAAGAAAAAGACAGGGTGTCTTTTAACTTCTGGCGGTCTTCATCCTGCGCCTGGCGCGAGAGATCAGGAAGGACCGCCTGCGCAAGCGCGTTACTAAAGACCCCTATAGGAAACTGGATTATCCGGTAGGCAAAATAGAGTACCGCTACACCCCCCGTGCCCACGATCCACGCCAAAGATCCAAAGATCGAATCCACAAGATTATTTATCTGATAGATCCCGTAGCTAAAGATCCTTGGCAGCATCAATTTCTTTATCTCGTTAACTGCAGGATGCCTGAATCTGCTGCTGATTTTCAGCCTAAAACCCTTTCTGCGTAGAACAGGGAGCTGGACCAAAAGCTGTAAGACTCCCCCAACCAAAACTCCTAAGGCAAGGCCGGTTATACCTTTATTGAATAACAAAACAAAGACGATCATTGATATATTCAAAAGGCAGGGTGCAAAGGCCGGGACCGTGAAGTGCTTAAGCGAGTTAAGTATCGCTACGCCATAGGCGCAGAGGCTGATCAAGATAATATAGGGAAAGATGATCCGGGTAAGCCTTATCGTCGTCTCTAATTTAAGCGGATCCTGGATAAAACCCGGGGCGATCACCCTGACGATCACCGGAGCCAAGATCACCCCCAAAAGCGTAATCCCTGCCAAAACCACCAGAAGCAGATTAAGAAGGACACCCGCTAACTCCCAAAAATCCTCCTTGCTACGCTTTGCGGCGTACTCACTGAAAACCGGAATAAATGCCGCGTTAGTCGCTCCCTCCCCCACCAGATTGCGCAGGAGATTAGGTATCTTAAAGGCAATGACAAAAGCCTGGGCATAGATATAAACACCGAATACCCGGGCGATCACCACGTCCCGGATAAGCCCTAAGATGCGGGAGCAAAGATTACCAGAGCTGATGATCCCGGTTGATTTCAGGAGAGATTTGCCTGTTGACATGGATAGGTAATTATGGTTAAATAAGTTTCGATTCTAGCGAAACTTATTTAAGGAGATTAATATGCCAAGGCGTAAAAGTTCACTGAAACGAAAACGAGCAGATAAGACAAGGCACCTTCGTAATATCAGGATAAAACGGCAGCTTAAAAAGACTTTAAAGAAGTTCCATGAACTGGTTTCGGCAAAGAGCGCCAATGAGGCTAAGGAGTACCTGAAAAAAGTATATTCTCAACTTGATAAAGCGGCTAAGAAAGGTATTCTCCGTACCAATACGGCCAGGCGCAGGAAATCCCGCCTCACAAAAAGACTACGCAAAACAACATAGCCTCACCACAAGCTTCTCCAGCGCAAATTCGGGCTTAAGCCTTCCCGTCTTTATGTCGATATCACAATTTAAGAGGACACTGATCCGCCTCCTCTTCTCCTGCGGATTAGCGGCATTCCTCTCCCAGCTGTATCTAAGCCCACCCAATATGCGCTCCGGCCGGTTCCCGCTATCAAGCAACTGCCTGAGCATGCGCAGCGCCGCCTGGGCCCTGCCTGACTCTATCTGCCTGCTTAAGGCGAAGGTATCCGGGCGCAGGGGTTCGCGGAAACGATAAGCCTGGGATAATCTTTCCAGCTGTTTCGTGAATCCATCCTTTGGATTATAGCTTAGCATGTCAAGGACCAGGACCACTCCCTGATCCGGCCCTCTTAAATATTTGATGATGAAATCCTTGACCTCGTCCTTAAGATCCTGCGCCCCCCTGATCACCAAAAGCCTCTTCTTAGGCCCAAAGGGGAGATAAAGGATCTTCTCCTGCAGCTCTTTCAGGGTCAATTTCCTGGCATGCAGGATATCCAGGTTAAAATCCCGGGTATCCGAAAAGATGAGCTCTTCCTTGATCTTATTGAGTTTTATATCTTTGGCGGGGGCATCCTGGCCGATTAAAAGGTATGCGGGCGGGTCTTTTCTTACCATTCTTCGACAGTGCGCTCGACGATCCTGCGCGCCAGATCAGTTATCGCTTCAGTGATCGCCGCGCTCTCGGAGGTAGGGGTCTCTGTCCTGGAGTAACTTGTAAAATAGGTCGCATCCCCGGTGAACCTGTTTTCCTCCCAGACAAGCTCATTTGACTTGTTATCCCAAAGCCTGAGATTCACTGCCACATTCACCCGGTACTCTTCGACTTCGTCATTATCGGTGTATTTTAGTGGGTCTTTACGGAACTCTACCAGCTCCCCTGTCAGGCTGACATCAGCTGATTCCTCTTTTATCGGCCGCAGATTTCCGTCAAGCAGATATTTATTGATCACCGCCCTGGTGATATCGGTTTCAAGCATCGGCCTGTAGATCCGGTATTTGTTTCCAACGTCACTATCCTGGGTGATATCGATCTTATTGACGAACTGCGCCACATAGATGTTCTGAAATCTGCTGACGATCGCCGAGCGGGTCGTATAGCCACAGCCTGCGGCAAGAACTGTCAGAAAACTTAGCAGGAACGATACTAATAATCTTGACCGTCTCATTTTATCTTCTCCATGGCTTGTAACCTCTCCAGGGACTTTATGGCCCAGATACTTTCCGGCGCATCATCTATCACACCCTGATAATACATCCTGGCTGATTCCCAGGCTCTTTGTTTTTCGTAAAACCTGCCGATTTCATAACTACTCTGCGCCTCTTTATCCTCTAACTGCCCTATATTCTCTAATGCCTTATCGGAGAGTTGCGCATCGGGGTGTTCAATGACAAACTCTTCAAATTGCTTTTTAGCCTCCCTTACCGCCTCCTGGTCATAATCTGGCCCCCTGGATACTGCTGCGCGGCAGGAGGCAATCTGGAACTTTGCCGCACCCACCCACTCGCTGTCAGGATAATTTGAGACTACCTTTTCAAAGGCCTCCTCAGCCTCATAATAGCGCAAGAGACTCTTTAATACCAGCCCTAACTTATACTGCGCCTTGGGAGCAAGGGACCCGTAGGTGGAGTTCTCGATCACCCGGGATAAGATCTCTATAGCCGGGTTTTCAACCGGCAGATTGATCCCCAGCGCCCTGCGTTTCTTCCCCTCTATAAAGCTCTCTGCGATCTCGTATTCCCGCTCAATGATCTCCTGAATCCGCTCGGAGAACGGGTATTTATCGATTACCTTCTGGTAAGCCAGGTATGCCTCGTATAGCCTGCCCTGGGCTTCCTCGATCAAGCCCAGATAATACTGTGACTCCGAGGCCTCAAATGACTTGGGGTATTTCTGCATCAGCCTGATGAATTCTACCCTTGCCTCCTTATAATCCTTCCCTTCATAGAGGCCTTTTGCGTAATCAAACTGCTCCGAGGGACTTGACCTTGGGGCGTGTTTGGGGTTGACAAACTTCTTCGACTTGGGGGTCCAGATCCAGAAGGGATGCGCAGGGGTTGCGGAGAACAAAACCATGCAGATAACGATCAAAATCAGCCGCTTCATAGTAGGATAAATCTATCACAGGGGTATAGGTTTGTCAACCCCGCTTTTCCAGGATATTACTGGCAAGAAAAGCGGGGCAATGTAATTAAGGCAGGCGAAGGTAGGCTAAGGGTAGGCAGCTTAGGAAATAGAGGAATCTCAAGAGCGCCAGGATCGATACTTCGGCACTGGAAGCCAATATTGGGCCAAGCTGCGGGAGGAGATAGCTGGCCGCCAAAAAGGTGAATCCGGAGGCGATCACCAGGCCCAGATAAGGGACTACTATGACATTTGCCAGTATGGCAATGGGTGAGATTACCCTGAAGTTATAGGCGATCAGAGGAGTCAGGCCGAGCCAGGCAGCCAGGGAGACTGAAAGAGCCTTAGGCACAAGATTCAGGCTGCGCGGCCATTTAAGGCAACCGAAAATGAGCTCTATCTTAGGCGTCAGGAGCACGATCGAGATTATACTGGCAAAAGAAAGCTGAAAGCTCAGCGAAAAGAGCTGACGGGGGTTAATTGACAATATCACTATCGCGGCAAACGCTAATAAATTCAGGATATCCGCATCACGCTTGATAGTATATCCGATCAGGAGAATCGAAGCCATTATAGTGGCCCTTAATACCGGAGTATTGCATCCGGTGAGGATACAATAGAACAACAGAAAGAATATTGTGAGCATAAAGCGTACCCTGCGCGGAAACCTCATGATCTTCAGGATCAGCAGGATGATAAACGAAACAATGCCAAGGTGCAGGCCCGATATAGCGATGATATGCATAGTGCCGGTCCTGACCAGTATCTCCTTGACCGGCCTATCCAGGTCCTGCCTTTGCCCGAGGATGATCGCGCAGAATATAGAGGCAGTCAAAGGAGAGAAATTATCTTCCATCCTCCGCTTAAAACTCCTACTGATCCGGAATATTCTTCCGAGCACAGGATTCCCGTTGCCTGAAGACAATATTTTTATTCTCTGGGGATTGAGGATAGCATAGATACCTTTGTCCCTTAGGTATCGCCCGTAATTGAGCCGGCTGCCCTTGGCAGAATAATACGGCTTATGGATCTTACCTTGTATAAGCAGTTTGTCACCGTAAAAAAGATCCTCTTTAGGGCCTAAATATCTGCTCCCAACTCTTATCAGGATCTTGCCTGAGCTATTACGCCATTTTCCATGAGATTTCAGGCTTTCAATTCTAAGGACAAAAGAAGGGAGGCCCTCCTTAAAGGATACGTCATCAATAATCCCTGCTGCTACAACATCGCTGCTCTTATACGGGATCAACCTGGAAACATGCTCCGGAGAGAGTAGATAGGTATTCTTCATCAGCAGTGCGCCCAATAGGAATATCATGGTAAGCGTTAGAAAACCGCAGATTTTATCCTTTTTAAAAAAGAAGAAAGAAAAAAATAGCATTATCAAAGAAATCAGATAGAAGAAGGGGAAGGATATCCGGACCCTGCTGACAAATAAGATCCCCGATGTCAAAGCAATTGCCAAAGCGCATAAAGGATGTTTCGTCATTCGACCGTCAAATACTGCTTTACCTTTTCATAACGGTATCCGCCAAAGCCCTTGACCTGCTTGATCTCCTCTGTGCCCCTGAAACCACCATGCTCCTGCCTATAGTCGATTATCCGCTCTGATAACTTCTCCCCGATCCCTGAGACACTCATCAACGCCTCGCGATCCGCCTTATTGATATTTATCCTATCAAAAGAAAACTCTGCCGAGGCAAGCGCCTTGACCCGCGGATGGCTCTTGCGCAGATAATTGATTCCTATGCCTGCAAGAGCTACGGTCACCAAGAATAGGACTACCCCGCGCTCCTGCCTGGTCAAACTGAACATAGAATTCCCCCTCGATTCCAATAGACGCAAAAATACCCCCCATCTAACTAAAAACGTTTCTCAACCCAAGGCAAGAACGTTTCTCATGCCAAAGGAAGAAATGTTCCCCTGGTGATTATAATAATACTTTAATAAGCAGTTCTTCGATTGGCACAAGAAACGTTCTTGAGGTGTGGAGTTATACGACGAGGTTGAGGAGTTTGTTGGGGACGTAGATGAATTTTTTAACCGGCTTTCCCTGTATCCATGGCTGCAGCCTCTCATCGGCTGAGACTAATTCCTTAAGCTTATCTTCGGGGATGCCGGTAGGAACATCGATCCTGGAGCGTAGTTTACCGTTGACCTGCACCGCGATAGTAACGGTATCTTCAACCAGGCTTGCGGCATCATATTCAGGCCAGCCTGCTTTAAAGATGCTCTCTTTATTGCCGATGGACTGCCATAGTTCCTCGGAGAAATGCGGAACAAAGGGGGCAAGTAGAAGGATCAATTTAGAGAACACCTCTTTATCAGCCCCCAGCTGATAGATCGTATTGACAAATTCCATCAGGCACGCGATAGCGGTATTAAATTTAAAACTTGCTATATCTTCACTGACCTTTTTTACTGTTTTATGCATCACTTTGGTCAGCTGGGGTTGAGTTTCTTCTTTAAGATTATCCTTGATGCGCCAAACACGGTTTAAAAAGCGGAATGCTCCTTCGATGCCGCGGTCATCCCAATCCAGTTCCGTCTGCGGAGGCGCGGCAAAGAGGATAAAAAGCCTTAAGGTGTCTGCCCCGTACTTCTTGATGATCGAATCGGGGTCAACGATATTACCGCGTGACTTCGACATCACCTCGCCGTCTTTCAAGACCATCCCCTGGGTTAAAAGACGGCTAAAAGGTTCTACAAATCCGATCTCTCCTAAGTCCTTAAAGAACTTGGTGAAGAAGCGCGCATAAAGAAGATGCAAAATCGCATGTTCGATCCCTCCGATGTACTGGTCAACCGGCATCCAGTAGGAGACCGAATCCCGTTCAACTGGCGCTTTACTGGATTTAGGAGAACAGAACCTTAAAAAATACCATGAGGAATCAAAGAAGGTAGCCATGGTATCTGTTTCCCGGCGGGCAGCTGACTTGCATCCGGGGCACTTTACATTGACAAACTTTTTTACTTTGCCGAGGGGGCTGCCCCCCTCTCCGGTAAAGGGAGCATCCTTAGGCAATTTCACCGGCAGGTCTTTATGGGGCACCGGCACAATACCGCATTTGTCACAGTAGATGATCGGGATCGGTGTCCCCCAGTAGCGCTGGCGCGAGATTAACCAGTCCCTAAGACGCCAGTGCGCCTTGATCTTCCCGGTCTTTTCGTCCTCCATCCACTCGGCGATCTTTATCTTTGCCTCTTGGTTTGGTAATCCGTCAAACTGCGCGGAATTAACCTGCACACCGTCACCTTCGTAAGCTTCGGTCAATGAGTCGCAAGTTGTGAGTTTTAAGTTACGGGGCTGGATTACTAGGCGCATAGAAAGATCGTGCTCTTTGGCGAAGAGAAAATCCCTCTGGTCATGCGTGGGAACTGCCATGATCGCGCCGGTGCCGTACTCCATCAATACATAATCCGCTATCCAGATCGGTATCTCCTCGTTATTTACAGGGTTAACGGCATATGCTCCGGTAAAGACGCCCTCCTTCTTTACGTCACCTGCAGTGCGTACGACCTTGCTCTCTTTACTGACCTTCTCGATAAATTCTAAGGCATCCTTCTCCTGCGTCTTCCCCCTGATCAACTCTTTTACGATAGGATGTTCGGGCGCCAGGACCACATATGTCGCGCCAAAGATCGTATCGGCACGCGTAGTAAAAACAGGGATGATCTTTTTACTGCCTTTAATGGAGAAGTATATCTGGACACCCTGGCTTCTGCCGATCCAATTCCTCTGCATGGAGATTACCCTCTGCGGCCAATCTTTTAACTCTTGCAGATCATCCAGGAGGCGCTCTTTATAATCGGTGATCTTTAAAAACCACTGCTCCAGGTCTTTTTGTTCGACCAAGGCGTTACAGCGCCAACATCCTCCATCGACTACCTCTTCATTGGCCAGGGTAGTCTCGCACTTCGGGCACCAGTTTACGTTAGACCCTTTTTTATAGGCGAGGCCGCGCTCGAACATCTTCAGGAATATCCACTGATTCCATTTATAATAATCATCGTCGCAGGTAGAGACCTCCCGCTGCCAATCATAAGAGAAACCCATCTTCCCTAATTCCTTCTTCATCCAATCGATGCACTTATGTGTCCAGGTGCCGGGTTTAGTCTTGTTCTTGATCGCGGCGTTCTCAGCCGGCTGGCCAAAGGCGTCAAATCCCATCGGATGCAGCACATTAAATCCCTGCATCATCTTAAAGCGCGCCGCCACATCGCCGATAGTATAATTGCGCACGTGACCCATATGGATCTTACCCGATGGATAGGGAAACATCTCCAGAAGATAGTATTTCTTCCTCTTGGGATCCTCTTTAGCCCGGAAGATCCCCTTCCTCTGCCAGAACTTCTGCCACTTAGGTTCGATTCTTTTGAAGGGATAACTCACTTTACTCCTGTTTTTTTCTTAACGGGATCAGGGAGACCATCGTCTGGATACCGCGCAGGATAGTATCAATGCTGCAGGGCTTCTTCAGATAGTGGTCAGCCTCCAAATCGTAACACTTCTCTACCGTCTCTAATTCACCGCGAGCGCTGATAATAATCACCGGCCTCCATTTATCCTTGCACTTCTGTCTTACCTCTTTTAGCACTTCAAAACCATTAAGTTTAGGCATCATCAGATCCAACAGCAGGAGATCAGGATCATCCTGCTTTACCTTTAAAAGCGCCTCCTCCCCGTCATAGGCCACCACCACATCATAACCCTCCTTTATCAAGCGAGGCCTTAAAGTCTCTATGATCTCCTTATCGTCATCGACAAGCAATAACTTATAAGCCATGGATCTCTCCTTTTTATTTGCTCCTCAGGCTTCTGACAACTTCCAGGTTCTTTTCATCCACTCCTTCGTGCTCTTTGGGCGTCTCAAGAATAAAGGGTAAATTCCTTAAGTTTGGGTGATTGATGATCCGCTTCATCCCCTGCACGCCGATACCCCCCTTACCGATATGGTCGTGCCGGTCATGATGGCTGCCCAATTTACCCTTAGCGTCATTCAGATGGATGAGCTTAAGCAGCTTAAGGCCAACCGACTTGTCGATTTCTTCAAGAGCTTCTTCAAGCCCTTTTTTAGTGGCGATATTATAACCTGCCAGGTAAGCGTGGGCGGTATCGAAGCATAAACCTACGCGCTCTTTATTTTCCAGGCCGTTCAGAATCTCCTTGTGGTGTGCGAACTTATAGCCCAGCCAGGAGCCTGAGCCGGCAGTATTCTCCAGGAGGATCCCGACCTTAGTGTTCTTGGTCCTCTCTATGATCGTATTCAGCGCCTTGATCAACCTCTTGATCCCCGCTGCCTCCGAGGTCTGCTTATGGCTGCCCATGTGGGTAACAATATAATCTGCCTTTAAGAGGTGCGCCTCCAGGATATCTTCAATATAGGCATCGATTGACGCCTCATAAAGCCTGGGGTTGGGTGAGGCGAGATTAATCAGATACGAAATGTGCAAAAAAAGAGGCTTTATCTCAAACCTCTCCTGCCTGCGCACGAACTCTTCTATGTCTTTGGCATCGAGAAACTTATCGCGCCAGCGCTGAGGGTTGCGCGCAAAAATCTGCATCGTGTTACAACCCAGCTCATGCGCCCGGTCATAAGCCTCGTGGAGCCTGCCGCCGGTAGAAATATGTACGCCTAAAAGCATAGAATCGAATAGAACCTAACTCTACTTCTTTGTTTTACCAATTAATTCATCCACAGAAATACTTAAAGCAATAGCGATTTTTGCGACTGTTGTAATGGTGGGCTCCTTTGCAACACCAGACTCAATCTTTACGAGCGTTGCATTTGAGATATCCGCCAAACGGGCGAGCTTCTCCTGCGATAAGCCCTTTTTTAACCTAAGTTTTCTTATATTTTGCGCTAACATTTAACTTGACTTATTGTATATTCGTATTAGTATATATGTATTAATATATCTAGCAACCTACTTTTATATTATACAATAATATTTTAAAAAATCTATAATTTTTTGTGAGAAAAGTTGGTTTTTTACGTCTATTATTATAGGGGGGTTTATGGTAAAGAAGAGAATGACAAGGATATATTCAAGAAGGAAAAAAGAAAAAGCGCGTCATTTAAGAGCCCACGGCTGGTCCCTAGGAGAAATCAGCTTAAAGATTGCCGTCCCTAAGAATACCATTTCTGGTTGGGTTAAAGATATTCGACTTACTTTAAAGCAAAGAAAAAGGATAAAGGAAAAAGAATTGACCTGTGCCGCGCTAGGCAGGCCATTAGCGGCAAAATGTCTGAAGAAAAAGATGGAAACTTGGAAAAATGGGATAAGAAACGAGGTAAAACATTTCGGACAATTATCTCTTCAGAATCCAGGAATAGGAAAACTTATTTGCGGCTTATTATACCTGTGCGAAGGGGCAAAATATCCCTCTACCAGGGGATTAATATTTGCTAATTCTGACCCACTTATAATACGTTGTTTCCTTAGATTATTAAGAAGGTTTTTCGATATTAAGGAAGATAAATTGCGTTGTCGAGTAATGCATAGGTGGGATCAAGACATCAAAAAACTCAACAAATATTGGTCAAATGTAACGGGGATACCTCTAGAGCAATTCTTCAAAACTAAGCCTGATAAGCGGACCAAAGGAAAGCCTACGTTACGGAGAGATTATAAAGGCATATGCGCGATACAATATTCAAATACTTCGTTTCAATTTCAACTACAATCAATCGGTGAAATAATAATAAAAAGTGGAGCTGGAGGGGTTTGAACCCTCGAATCCTCCTGCATGCCATGCAGGCGCTCTCCCAACTGAGCTACAGCCCCATATCTATTGGTTATCACTGGGGCGTCCCACCCCTATCATTTCCGGAGGACAGCCCCATATCTATTGGTTATCACTGGGGCGTCCCACCCCTATCATTTCCGGAGGACAGCCCCATAGCTATTAGTTACCTCTGGGGCGCATCCTGAGCGTCATTCAAACACTGAAGACGCGAAGGACAGCCACCAAAGTATTAAATTCCATCTTGGCGCATCCCGAGCACCCATTGTTTACCTGTAGGTACGAGGGACAGCCCCATAATTTATATTGACCGTTGCTATTTTAGAATATAAAATGAACTACGTCAACTAAATATTGCCGAGGTGGCGGAATGGCTTACGCGGCGGTCTCAAAAACCGTTGAGGGCAACCTCGTGTGGGTTCAACTCCCACCCTCGGCACCACTGTAAAATAAGGGACGCTCCTTTTGCTAATCGGAAGAGGGTCCCTTTTATTTTTCGGGGAGTTCCCTCTTGATCTTATTCTGGTTAAGGTGGGGAGTAATGAAATGATGGATGCGCTGGGCGATCACCTTGTAACCGCCGGCATTAGGATGCATAAAATCACTCTTTAGTTCGGGGTTAGTGACGATCCGGCTGAGTACGCTCGGTATGAATATAACGCCCTTCTCCTTTGCCATACGGCGATAGGCAAAACGGTACTCCTTAAGTAAAGGGCCGGCGCTAATGTCAACGATCGCAACCATCGAGCCTCTTGCCAAAGATTTATCGATCATATCTTCGAGATTCGCTAATGTCGTCTGCTTAGGGATCTTACGCAGGAAATCATTCCCCCCGAATTCGATGATCACCAGGAGCGGATCTCTATCCAACACATCGGACTTAAAGCGCTTGATCCCTTCAACAGTAGTATCACCGTCGATGCCGGCGTTGATCACCGGATACTCTACTAATTCCGCCAATACCGCCGGATAATCCTCACCCGGGTGCGCGCCGTAACCAAAGGTGATGCTGTCCCCAAAACAGATGATCTGTGTACCTTTAGAATCGATGTTTGCGACAGGGCATCTGGTGCATCCGGCAGCCAGCATGCACAACCCTAAAAGCGCAGCAAGGAGCAAACTATTTCTTTTCATACCTTAGCCTCAATTGCCCGCAGGCAGCTGTAATATCCTGACCGCGCGGTTTTCGCAGCGTTACCTTAATACCCTGTTTTAAGAGATGATCCCTGAAGAATAATAACTCTAATTTATTCGGCGGCTCTATCTTTGACTCCGGTATATAGTTAGCAGGGATCAGATTAACCTTGCAAAGCCGCAGACCTCTTAATATTCTACTCAAATTTACCGCGCTTTGCAAATCAGAATTTATCCCTTTGATCAATACATACTCGAAGGTCACCTGGCGGCGGGTATTTTTGATGTACTCTCCGCAGGCAGCGATCAGGTCCTTCAGGGGATATTTTCTATTAACCGGCATCAAGCTTGACCTTATCTTGTCATCTCCGGCATGCAGGGAAACAGATAGCTCTATTTGAAGCTTCTCTCCGGACAATCTTTTGATCCCGGGGATGATGCCGCAGGTCGAGATAGTGATCCTTCTTGCCCCGATATTAAAAGCATGCGCAGAATTTATGATCCTGATGCCCTTTAAAAGATTCTCATAGTTATCCAGCGGCTCTCCGATACCCATAAAAACAACATGGCTCAGCTTATTCTCTGCAGGGTTATTCAAGAATAAGAGTTGCTCGATGATCTCTGCGCAGCTTAAGTTCCTCTTAAAGCCGGCTGCGCCGCTGGCACAGAACCTGCAGGCGAACCTGCATCCGGCCTGCGTAGAGATACACCCGGTAAGCCGGCCTTTGGCGGGGATGGCCACTGCCTCGATCAGATTGCCATCCTTGAGTCTGAGCAGGAATTTTTCCGTTCCATCCGCTGAACTTACCCTCTCAACGAGGCTCAGGGCCGATATATAGAAATTCTCCTTTAGTCGCCCCCTCAAAACAGCAGAGAGATCGCTCATCTTGCCAAAATCAAGGACCCCCTTCTTATAAATCCAGGAGAGTATCTGCCTGCAATGATAGGGGGATTCCTTCCACGCTGCTAAGGCCTTCTCTAATTCCTTAGAGGTAAGCTCTTTGATGTCCTGCATTTAACTCTTCCCTTCTCCTGCCAGGCCCTGCTGCAGGAAGGAGCGGAATTCCGGAGGAAATTCTATCTTTGCGGTGCCGGCAGAGCATTTGTCTATGCTATCGACTATTCCCGGGATCTTTTTATAGGGAATAGTGATCAGCAGCTGATCCTTTTTGACGCCGCAGATCTTACGCGCAGTGTAATCGTAAAAAGAGAGATTGATCTCGCCTGTGAGAAGCGGATAGATTATGCTCATCCTGCAGGTGGGGCCTCCGATCTTGATCTTCGGCATCATCCCGTCGATAAAGGTAGCCAGAGTGAGCAGGCGGCAGGCGGCCTCTGCATTACAGATAAAGATCACCAGTTGCGGGTCAAAGCCGCATTTCTCAAGAGGGGCCAGGACAAAGTAAGAGGCGGAGTTATCCGGAACCTCCCCCATCTGCAAGATCAACTTATCCATGGTATCATAGGAAGAGAAGAGTTTCTCTCCTTCTACGACGAACTTCTTTACCATCTTTGCGATCAGGGGATCCTTAAGCCTATGAAGTCCCAAATGCCAGCCTGCCCCAAAACAGGCATTGTTTTTTTTATCCACCTGCAGGATCTGACCCCTGCCGGCATCTAAGATCGCCCGGCAGATACGCACCTTCTTCGCGGCATCATGAACAACCGGATCTTTGAGGCAACTGACTGCCACCGGACTTAACTCCAAACCCAAAAGCTCCTTAAGCCTTTTAGAGTACCCCCGCCACTCTCTATCCATATACACACCTCGCTTTTGCAGCGTTATTATACCACAATGGCCAGGGACACCCAATCAACTAATCGGCGGGGTGTCCCCTAAATAATAAAAGAAGAAAAAGGGGGACACCCTTAGCTTTGGCTGATTGGGTGTCCCCCGATTGGCAAATTGGGTGTCCCTAGTTGTTAGAAGGTGTACTTTACCTCGCAGAAGACCTGGTCGTTCTTGTCAAACTGGCCGTTTAAATGCTGTTCATCTCCTGAAAATACGTGTACTCCTGCGGTCACCAGCCACTGGTCGCTGATCTCATAGCTGACCTTGGGGCTTACGCGCCAGTCGTCATCATCTCCGTAGAGGATCAACACTTGAGGCTTTAGCCTGTCATGCAGAAAATCAGTGGAAACCATCAACGTCAGTATCGTCTCGCACTCATCCAATGGACCTCGGGTCGGGCCTTGGAGTAATGTATAGCGGCTATCGTCAATATCCTCTCTATCCTTAGCCCACATCTGTATGAACTGGAAACTGAAATTCCAATTCGTCAAGAACGTCTTGTCAAAACCCAGGACATAGTTAAGCTGGTCCACATCTACAGTTCCTACGATGTTTTCGTCTGTTCCGTAGTTCATAGAGTTACCTTTGATAAAAGCTAACTCGCCCCTTAATGTCCAGCCCTTGGCTAAACCGGGGATTACGACGCCTTCGGTGATCGTCTTTGAAAATGTGCCCCCCAATACCTCGATCTGCTCAACGCGACGGGTGAGCCGGAAATTAAACTGCCTAGGCGGGGTAAATGTGAAGAGCGTATAAGCTGAAGATGCAAAGTTGTAGGTGTGCAGGTAGTTCAGGGTGTACTCAAATGCATGCCCCTCGATGATATTGCGCCAGCGCAGGCCTATCTTGGTGTTTTCAATGGTGTGCGCGGGTTTCTCATCAAAGGTGCTGACTGTTACACCTGCCTCTGTCAGCGCTGCTACGCCCTCTGCGCCGATCCTTACCGTTCTTAACGTGAATGGCGCGCCGGCAGGTGCGTAGTAATTCGCCTGCCAGTCAGGGATCAGCAATAGCTGCAGGTGACCGTTCATCATCAGCTGCCCCTCAATGTTGATCATCCACAAAGGAACCCGGGATTCAATATAGTTCTTCAGGGTCCACTCCCGGTAATCCAGGGGGTTGACCATATCCAGGATCCTTACGCCGTCTGCCGTACCCCAGACCACCTGCTGTTTTCCTGCCCTGATATCGAGCCGGTCAGTTAAAATATCCAGATAGCACTCTCTTAGCCATTGCATCTTCTCCGGATATTTTAGCTTCTTATTGGTCTTTGACTCCCACCTGGGATCGCTATCGTATTTATTTTCCAGCTCGAGAGTGGCATCGTAAAACCAATTCAGGATCGTAAAAAACTGGATATTATCATTAAACCTGTATTCCGCCTCAAGCTGAACGATGTTTGATTCCTTCATGAACTCATCAAATCCGTGGGCGATGCGCAACGATGTCTCATTCTTCAAGAAACCAGCGAATTCCAGGTTCTCAAAAGGCAGAGCCTTACGTAATAGGCCGTAGACCGGCCCCCTGTCAATCTCCAGCGCCGCCTCGGCAGTAGAAACCAGAAGCAGGGAGGAGACTAACAGTAGAAGTATTAATTTGAGCTTAAAACGCATACAACACCTCCTATTCTTTTTCTTCAAGATCACCATCTCTGCCTTGACAGGTTCTTCTGGGTAAATATGTCTTCCTTAAGTCCCTGATCAAACTTGATATCGTCAAAGATGATCACGGTTTTATGCCCGGTATTCAGATCATGACCCTCTACGCGGTTCTGGGCAGGATACTCTTTTCCGTTGACATCTATGACCACCCAGCCCCTGAAAAGGGTGCGGTACATCTTACCGTTGGAATCATATATCTCATCAAGGACGTTGCCTCCGAAGTTCTTAGAAACATAGATGATTCTCTTGGAATAATACCAGGGGCTTTTCTTGGGCTTACATTCTATGACATAAACCGGCTCTCCTGTGTGATATGTTTTCCCATCGTATATAGAGGTGTAGCCCTTAAAGTTTTCTTCGCCGATCAGCTCATATGTTTCATCTTCGAACTGTCGCGAGGTGATCTCTTCCTGGGTAAAATCGCTGCCCATAAAAGAATCGTCGGCCTGGCCGGCTGAGACCTTGCGGATCTTACGCAAAGAAGGCAGCCACAACCAGGTATCCTGGTCGCGCTGCGGGTTCATATAGCTCCAGCTCATCGTAGCCAGCCCCTTAACGGAAGTCGGCTGGGTAAACATGACCATATCCTTATAAGATACATCATCCGTCCCCCTACCCAGAATGATCCTCTGGCGGAGGAAGCGGCGGTTCCTCTGCTGGCCGTTCTTCTCGATGAAGATAACGTCACCGATCGACTCATAGTCGCGGGCGAACAGGGAATATTTGTTGATATACTTGATCTCCATGATCTCCTCGGCGCTCATGCCTGCTTTAGGCTTACAGACCACATGATACTCAACGTCCATGGCCAGGGCGGAGCCAGAGATCAAGGCTACCGCCGCGATCAGCAAAATCAGTTTCTTCATACCTACCTCCTCTGGTTAGATTATCTTTTCAAAAACTTCGGTTTTACCGTCATGATCATCGAAGGTAAAACAATCAGAGTGCCGATGGCGTTGAAGAATATAAAAAACGCCAAGAGCGCCCCAAGCCTGGCCTGCATCAGAATATCGGAGAACATCCAAGTAGCTATACCGATGGTAAGCGTCAGGCCGGTGAAAAATACGGCTTTGCCCGAAGTAGACATCGCCTCCACTAACGCATCCTTTAAAGCACCACCTCCTTCTCTTAAAACATCCTGAACGCGTGATACGATATACAATCCGAAATCATCCCCAAAACCGATCCCTAAAGCGACCATCGGGATCATCTCTGCGGTCATTCCCACCCTCATAAAACCCAAGATCCCGAAGACCAGGAGGGTACGGAAGAATAACGGGATGATCAAGAGCCAGCCGGCGACAAAAGAACCGTATGCCAGCATCAGGCACAAGAAGACGAGAAACGTAGTAGTAAGGGAGCTCCTGGGGAGCATCGTCTCGACTATCTCATTGACTGCTGCGGTCATCCCGATACTCCCGCCGGCATAGGAGAAATCCGCCAACTCTGTCTTGTGGTTTTGCTTGATCCACTCTTCAGTCTTTTCTATCACCTGATCGATCGTCTCTGTCTTGTGGTCGCGAAGGTCCACCTTGATATTAGCGAATTTATAGTTGTAATTTACCACCGGGTCAAAATCACCGGGGAATCCGGTCAAGGAATACAAAAATAGGTATTCGGCGACTGTCTGTTCCTTGTCGGGTATCTTGAATTCGCGGCGCTGGCCTGAAAACATCACCATATTCATACCTTTGATATATTCTACAAGAGAGAGGCTGCGCCCGACCCCCTCGACCTCCTGCTCCAAATAACGCTGCAGGCTATCCATCTCTTTAAGCACCTCTGTACTGACCAAGGCATCCTCGTCCCTTCCTTCTACAAAGATATAGTAAGGGTCGGCAGTGGCGAATTTCTCACTATTGAACTTCTCCGCTTTGTTGTAAGGACTGTTACTGTAAAGCAGGGAGGTCCCCGGCTTCTTATCTCCTACTCTCAGCAGGCTTGTCCCGAACAATGCCACCCCGGTCAGGGCAAAGAAGATGAGGATCACTGTCCAGCGGGATCTCTTGTTTATAGCCAGCTTCGCAAAGTAAGCAAGGATCTTATTGGTCAACGTTGTCCTCTCCTCCTTTATCACCTCAAGGCGCTTAGGAGGGTGCATAAAAGAAAGCAGGTTCGGTACCAGGATGATCGTAGTGAAGAATATACTTAATATGCCAAAACCGATGGCGACCGCCAGGCTCCTGACCATCATCAGCGGGACAGCCAAGAGGGCAAATGGCGCGATCCCGTCGGTAAACAAGCCGGTAAACCCCGGGACGAATAAAACCCGGGTGATGTAGATCGCCGCTGCCTTTGAGTTATACTTATGCTTGCTCATGTATTCATAATACAGCTTGATAAACTGCACCGAATGGCTCACCCCGAGGGCAAAGACTAAAAAAGGCGCCAGCATCGTTGAAGGAGTAAGTTTATATCCGAAGAGTGAGATCAGGCCCAAACCCCAAAGCGTTGACATAAAAGCAGAGATCAATGGCAGAAAGACGCCCCGCTTGGATTTAAAGGCGAACCATAATGCCAGGGACATCACCAGTATGGTGATCG
Organism: Candidatus Omnitrophota bacterium; assembly: GCA_042570405.1. Classification (GTDB taxonomy): domain Bacteria; phylum Omnitrophota; class Gorgyraeia; order Gygaellales; family Profunditerraquicolaceae; genus JBHPDM01. Next base: position 35,867 of record JBHPGR010000005.1, on the reverse strand, counting down.
CCGAAAGCCTGGTCATCCGCGGCAGATAATAATCAAGCCAGCCCTGAAGCACGGGCTGTCCGGAGATGTGGATCTTGTGATTGTTATCACGGTAGCGCTCTTCTACTCCCTGCAATATCCTGAAGATCTTACGCGCCGAAACATCTGATTCAAAATCCGCCTGGATCATCGTCGCCTTGAAGTCCTCGGAGACGATCGGGCCGTAGACCATCGGGCTCCTTAGTATTCTCTGCCTCAATTCATCGACCTGGCCCATCCCTTGAGGCGGATCATGCATCATCCAGTCAGTGACAAACCCTTCATCATCGGCCTCGATGTATTTGACTTTCCGCGCCGATAGAGAAACCACCCGCCCTGCGTTTATGCCCTCGGTAAGATAGAGCTCCTGAGTGATCTGCCAGACCTTATTTAAAGTCTCCGGATTCAGGATCGTGCCCTTCTTTACTTCGATAGATATCGAGACCTGATTAAGGCCGCCGAAAACATCATTCAGGCGGTTCTGGATCTGGAGATAGGGGTGCCTCAGGGGATAAAAATCTCCCAGGTTCGTCTCAAATGAAAGGTCCTTTAATTGGTAGGCAAAGAAGAGACTGATCGCAATACAGAGGATCAGAAATCCGTTGCGGTAACGGATCAGCCCGTGGCTGAACCAGTGGACAAATCTAGTGATCTTCCTCTTGATCAACGGTTCAATTCTCCTCTAAGGCTAGTTTTGTCTATTTTACCGGCGCGGTTCTTGGGAAGGCTGGGTGCGAATTCAAAATAGCGGGGGATCTTAAAGTGAGCCAGCTGTTTCTTGCAAAACTGACGCATTTCCTGATCAGTTATTGACTTACCCTCCTTCATCGCAATGATCGCCTTGGGCACTTCACCCCTTAATTTATCGGCAACACCGATCACCGCCACCTCTGCAACATCCGGGTGCTTGTGGATGGCGAACTCTACCTCGGGTTCAAAAACCAACTCTCCGCCGACCTTGATCATCTCCCTCTTTCTTCCGACGATATAAAAGTACCCATCCCGATCGACCCTACCCAGGTCGCCGGTGTGAAACCAGCCGTTACGCTTTACCCGGGTTGTCGCCTCAGGATCCTTGTAATAGCCGTCTGTAACCACCCAGCTGCGTATCACTATTTCACCAATCTCACCCTGCGGTACTTCTTTATCGCTTTCATCGAACACCTTTACCTCCATCCAGGGAGCAGGAAGCCCGATGCTTTCTATCTTTGTGGATCCCCGGGGGATTACTATTGCAGGGCCCTGCGTTTCAGTCATCCCCCAGCCGTTAACAAAATCCGCACCGGGGCAATACTTGTGGAACCTGCGTAACTGATCAGGAGAGCTGGGCGCTCCGAAAACCACGATCCATTTCAGGCCGGAAAGATCAAACTTCTCGAATTCCTTTAGCTGTAAGATCGCATAATACATCGGCGGGACCAGCCAAAAACAGTTAACCTTTTGCTCCTGGATATTCTTTAAGAATTCTACCGGGTTGAAACGCTCCATCAATATCATCTTTGATCCGAGAAATATCATACTCTGCAGAAAAACCAGGCCGCCTAAATGCGAAAGCGGCAATGCACACAAAGCAGTATCCTGATCACACAAGCCTACAAAATGCCTCATCGCAAGATGCGGCGCTCCTACCTGGCGGTAATTGATCAAGACCCCCTTAGGCCTGCCGGTAGTACCGGAAGTATAAAAGATACAGGCGTAATCCTCATCCTTAATATCAGCGGGCAGTTCTTCCTCCGCGCCATTGCCGATAAGCTTATCAAAGGATAAAAATTTTCCTGCCTCTTGATCGCAAAGGGCAATATCCTTTAAATCCGGGCATCTTGCTTTGAGTGAATCAAGGGAAAGTTGAGTCTTTTGTTTAGTAACAAGAAGCTTCGTTCCAGAGTGGCTCAGGCAGGATGCCAACTCCTCCTCGGTGAGCATATAGTCCAGTGGGACTATGGTTGCGCCGATAGACCAGAGCGCTGCATAGGCATATATATATTGCGGGCAATTAGGCAGATAGACCGCAACCTTATCGCCCTTTTGGACTCCCAGATTCTTGAGGCTGTTGGCTAACTTGAGGGAGGATCTTTTTAGCTGGATAAAACTTACTGGTTGGCCCCTAAATATAAAGGCGTGACTTTCGCCGTATTTTTCGGCATTGCCTATTAGTCGCTTTGCTAGATTCATATCCTTGGCAGGAATAGTAAAATTTTACTATTTAATTTTTATCATTATAAGGGGAAGGAATAGCCCCTGTCAAGGAATTTTTAGCAGGAACGAAAGCTTATAATACTGTTGGAGTTGCGTCCAAGAGGCAGGCGCCTATCTACCCTTATCCTTCAAGCTCTTAAAAAGTTCCAAGGCCTTCTTTGCCGTTGCCTTTTCATGCACGATGCTGCGGATGGCCGAGATCATCGCTATTGGAGCATCTGACTGCCAGACGTTTCTGCCCATATCCACGCCCTTTGCCCCTGCGGCAATAGCGTTATAAGCGACCTCGAAGATATCCAGCTCGCTCTTCATCTTTGGCCCTCCGGCGATCACCAGGGGGACGGGGCAATACTGGACTACTTTATGGAAATCTTCGCAATAGTAGGTCTTGACCACGTGCGCACCAAGTTCAGCGGCGATCCGGCAGGATAGAGAAAGATATCTGGCATCGCGTTTTTCTAATTCTTTGCCCACGGCAGTAACCGCCAAAACCGGAATACCATAACCTTGCGCCTGATTGATCAGCTCTGATAGAGCCAGGAGCGTCTGGTGCTCGTGGGGAGCCCCGACATAAATAGAGAGCGCTACAGCCGAGGCATTAAGCCTGATCGCATCCTCGATAGAGAGGACCATGCTCTCATTAGAGAGCTCCTGATTCAAAATACTATTGCCGCCTGAAGCGCGAAGCACTACCGGGATATTGTGCCCGGCATCGATGCAGTTGCGTAATACCCCTCTGGTCAGCATCAGCGCATCCACATAGGGGACCAGCGGCTCAATAGTCTTTTTAGGTTCTTCCAGGCGTTTTACCGGCCCCAAAAAATAGCCGTGGTCTAACGCTAACATCACGGTATTGCCATCATCCTTAAAGATCCTCTTCATCCGGTTCTTCATTCCCCAATCCATATGATGCTCCTTTCTACTTCTGCGGATTTATGATCACCTTCAGCGACTCTTTTGCTTCCGCCACCAATTTAAAGCCCAATAAGCTTTCTGTCAAGCCCAATCTGTGCGTGATCAGATCAGATACTTTGATCTTAGCATCAGCTATCAGCCCCAGTGCCCCCTTGCAATCCTCAGGGCTGCCGGCGTAGGAGCTGGTAAGGGTGATCTCATTACGCCAAAACAATCTATTGAAAGGTATCGTGACCTCTTTATCCTTTTCGCTAGGGGCAAAGAATAGGATCGTGCCCCCGCGCTCGACGGAATCAAGCGCCTGCTTTACAGCCGGCAGAGCCCCGGTGCAAACGATCACCAGGTCAGCCAGCCGCTCTTCATTCAGGCCGCGTAATTCCTCGGGTGAATAATCCTTGGCAGGAATCGCTTTATCTGCCCCGCTCGTCCTGGCGGCCTCAAGACGGTAATCATTGATATCCGTAGCAATGATCAACCCTGCGCCCATCGCCTTTGCCAGGCGGATATGCAGCAACCCGGCGATACCGCAACCTAACACCAGAACGCTCTGTCCTTTTTTAAATTTCGCCAGCCTCTGCCCCCTTAAGACGCAGGCTAAGGGCTCAACGAATGTGGCTTCTTCGAAGGATACATTTTTTGGCAAAGCCAGCACTCCCAGGTCAACATTGATCTTAGGCAGGCGCAGATATTCGCAAAAGCCTCCCGGATCAAAGTTAGTCTTACGCAGGGTATCGCATACGCTCTCATGGCCGGCCAGGCAATAGCGGCACTTACCGCATGGCACATGGTGGGCGCAGGTCACTCTATCGCCTTTTTTATGGGCACTGATTCCATCGCCGGCCTCTTCGATCACGCCTGCGATCTCATGCCCCAGGACCAAAGGTACCCTGTGGATGCGATACCACTGCATTACATCACTGCCGCAGATACCCGATGCTTCGATCCTGACAAGCAGCTCTCCCGGTCCGGCCTTAGGCCTGGGCCTATCCTCGATCCGGATATCCTTATTGCTGTAATAGACTGCCGTGCGCATAGTATCCATTAGTTTAACATCAGGAGGGTATTTTTCAACTATCTTTCTCTATCGTTGCGTGGCCGGAGACCTTTAAGGCGACATCATCGATGATCGCGTAAATGCAGGGGATAGCTACCAGAGTCAAGACAGTGGCACAAATGATCCCCCAGACGATGGTAAGCGCCATCGGCCGCAGGAAAGGATCCCCTCCCCACAGGCCGTAGGCCGTAGGGGTCAACCCCAGGGCGGTGGTGATCGTGGTCAACAATACCGGACGCAGCCTTAACTGCCCTGCCTGCACGATCGAATCGCGCCTGGCAACACCCTTGCGCCGCAGGTTGTTGATAAAATCTACCAGGACGATAGAATCATTTACTACGACACCGGTGAGGCCCACGACGCCCATAAGCATAAAGAAGCTCATGCTCATCCCGTGGAAGAAGAATGCCCAGATCACTCCGATCAGGCCGAAGGGGATCGCGGTCATCACGATCAGCGGCTGGATCAGAGAATTAAAATTAGTAGCCAGGATCAGAAATATCAGGAAGAACGCCAACCCGAACGCCTTGGCAAAACTTTTCATCGAGCGGACGTTCTCCTCCTGCTCACCGCCGTATTCCAGCCGGTATCCGGGGAATTCGCGGGAAACATCCTTAAATTCATTTTGCAAAAGCTGATTTGCTTTCAAAGAAGTGATCTCTTTATTATCTACATCAGCCCTGACAGTGATCACCCTCTTGCCGTCTAAGTGCCGGATGCGCTCTACAGAGACCAATTCCTCCTGGCGGGCGATCTCTTTAAGCGGCACCAGATTCCCAAAGCGGTTGGGGATATGGATCTGGTTAAACATATCCTTTTTATCGCGGTACTCTTCGGGGAAACGCACCAGCACATCGATCTCTTCCTCTGCCTTCACCGGCCTGATCGATGTCGCCACCCCGCCCTTAAAGGAGTTACGGATGGAGGAAGCGATCTCTCTTACCGAAAGATATGCCTGGGTGGCGCGCTCTTCATCGATTATGATCCTGATCTCGCCCCTACCCACCTCATAATCCGAAGTAACATCAGTTACTCCCGTCATCTTATCCAGGAAGGAGCTTATCTTCTCTGCGATCTGCTGCAAAACAGAAAAATCCTCCCCGCGGATCTTGACCGCTACGGGCTTGCCTGTCGGCGGGCCTTCATGCTCCTTTTCAAAATATATCTTTTCAAATCCCTTTACGTCCTTAACCTCTTCCCGGAGGCCATCGATGATCTCGCTGATCTTTCTCTTGCGCTGCCGATGCGGAGTGACAAATACAGTTATCTGGGCGATGTGGCTCCCGGACTTGCCGTAAGGATCAAACATCCAGGTCTCACCCAGCGTCCCGACCTGCGTAGTATATGCGTCTAACTCATCCTTCGGCAACTCGCCGATCTTCTTCTCGATCTCGCTGAGTAATTTATTAGTCGTATAAAGATTGGTGCCTACCGGAGCCTCTACCCGAACATAAAACTGCTCCACCCCCTCTTCAGAGCTGAAGAGCACAAAGCGCATCCGGCTGGCCAGAAAGATCGTCGATATAAATACCAAGACAAGCCCCAGGATCGATAGATACCTCTTATTAAGCGCTGCCTTTACCAGGGCAGTATATCCTCCTAAAAGCCTCTTAAACCAGGGCGCCTCCTTCCTGGATTTGAAACCCTTGCGCAGGCGGACAAAGCCGGCAAAGTGCGATGGCAATATCACCAGCGCCTCGAATAAGGATGCGCTTAAAGCAATGATCACCACCAGGGGGATCCCCCAGATAAACTTGCCGAGCATCCCCTCCATAAACATAAGCGGAGCAAATGCGGCGATCGTAGTGATGATGGTTGTGGTGACCGGCTTGACCACTTCCTGGGTCCCGACTATTGCTGCCTGCCGCGGGTCCATCCCCTGCTCCAAATAGCGCGAACAGTTTTCCGAAACGATGATCCCGTCATCGACGAGCATCCCGAGGACTACGATCAGCCCGAACATTGTGATCAGGTTCACGCTGATACCTAAGAAACCCATGATCGCCAGGGTGGCGCAGAAGGCGATCGGAAGACCCAGGGCGGTCAAAAGAGCTACCCGCAGATTCAAGAACAGCATCAAGACCCCGCAGACCAAAAATAATCCCAGGATCCCGTTATTCTTTAATACCCCTAGTCTGCGCGTGATGTAAAATGCGATATCATTGATGTAAGAAGCCTTTAGCCCGGATGGAGCACTCTTTAAAAATTGCGCGGTCTCTTGCTTTACCTGGCTGACGATCTTGACCGAATCACCGGTGGCGCGTTTGATCACCGTAAGATTAATCGAGCGGGTCCCGAAGCTTTTGTTGATCACATCTTCGTCTTCAAAGGCGAACTTTACGGAGGCGATATCCCTGATCCGCAGCCAGTTGCCGGCCTCATTTGCCCGGATCACCACATTCTCGATCTCCTCCTTTGTATAGAACTCCCCTGTTGTGCGGATACTGAACTCCTTCTCTCCGCGCAGTTTCCCTCCGGGGATACTGATATTTCTCTTAGCTAAAGCTTCCATCACCTCTTCCAGGCTCAGATAGGCATCTCTGATCTTCTCTGGATCGACCTCCACCCAGACCTCTCTATCCCTCCAGCCGCGCCGGGAGACCCGCGAGACCCCGGGGATATCTTCAAGGATGCCCTCCAGGGCCTCTGCCAGCCCTTGAAGTTGTTTTTCGGAGAGGCTGCCGCTTAAGGCTACTTCGATCACCGGTATCTCCCCCGATGTCACCTCGGTGACATAAGGCTCTTCGGCATCTGCGGGCAGGTCCTGCACCCGGTCAACTGCCTGCTGGATATCATCAACGACTTTATCTTTGTCCTTTACGTCCTGGCTGATCTTAAGCAGAACCGTGGAAGAGTTCTCCATCGATGCAGACTGCATCTCTTCGATCCCGTCAACACCCTTAAGCTCCTTTTCGATCGGGACGGTGACCAGCTTCTCGGTCTCCTCCGGAGGGGCGCCGGGATAGGCGGTGCTTACTACCACCATATCAAATGAAACTTCCGGAAACGCCTCCCGCCTGATCTGATAAATATAGAGGGTGTAGAATCCGGCGATCAGTATGAACACCGAGATCATGTTCACCAGAAGCGAATGCTTAACTGAAAATTCCGATATCTTCATTGTCTTACGCCTCTTATAACGGCCCCTTCCAGTATTTGGCAAGCAGAGAATCCTTTGCCGAATCAAGCTCTATAAGACTTACCCTGTAATCAAATTGATAATTAGCGAGAGAGCGGCGCGCCTGCAGAAGATCCTCCTCATAGCGGATCAGGGTATCTGAATCCGAGCGCCCATAATTGAGGCGCTTAACTTGCTCTTGGAGTTTCTCTGTGTGTACCTTGACCATCTCCTCAAAGAGCTCGACCTGATTGCCTATGGTATTTAGCCGGTTGACCCTGTCATTGATCTCCCTTAAGATCAAGCGCTCGCTGCGCTTAAGCTCGACCAGCGACTTCAATTTCTCGAGCCTTGATTTTTTAAGCGCAGATCGCGCCCCCCTGTTTTCAAGCGGGATCTCGAACTTTATCTTCACCGAGATATCGTCATTACTGCTGTTAGCCAGCTCTCCCCAGGCATCTGACCGGCTAATATCGATATTATTGCGGGCAAAGGAGGCCTCGAGATCTATCTCCGGCCAGAGGGCGTTCTCTTTGATCACAATATCTATATTCTTACTCTTAAGCTTATTCTTGAAACGCCTGTGATCACGCCGGTTCTCTACCGCCTCTGTCAATGCTTCATACAGATAAACGCTCTTTGCGCTGCAGGTGAGGGCATCCTTTGCCCTAATATCCTGCTCGAAATCTCCCTTATTGATCAAAAACAAGAGGTCGTTCTTAGCAGCATCCCGCTCCATCTCGATGATAAAGACCTCACTCTCCCTGGCGATCGCTAATGCCTGGATAGCCAGAAGCTCGCTTTCTTCAGCCGTACCGAGGGAATACTTATCCTGATAGATCCTGTAAAGTTGCCGGGCTTTTTTGAGCATATCCCAGGCTATTGCAAGTTGCGCCTCCTTAAGGGCTATCTTCCAGTAAGATCTCTGTACCTCAGATATGGCGTCCTCGATATCATCCAGAGATGTAAAATCAGCATTTTCAATATCGAGCTTGGTGATCTTGATATTTGAACGGTCGGCTAAGCCAAAAAAGTTCTTCCCCAGCTCCTGGGTCACGGCGAGCTTGACCGATGCTTCATTATAGGGATTGAGGGTGGCAAACGGACTCTCTGTCCTGACCTTTTCATCGGTCAGATCCAACTCAAGGGTGGTGCCTGTAGGTAATTTCTTCTCCAGTCCGGCGGTCAGAGCGTGCTTCTTCTCCTCTGCGGCGGCAAGACTGCTCGCCTGTTCGCCCCTGTCCCGACTGAATGAGGCCTCAGCATTAAAATATGTATCGAAGAGAGACTCCTCCTTCTCCAACGAAGTCCTCTCTATATAGGCATTGTATTTGGCGATCTGAATATCTAAGGAGTTGGCCAGGGCAAGATCAGTCACCTCATCCAGGGACAACTCAATTACAACGGGTGGCGCAAAAGACTGATTATCCTGAGCATGGGCTGCTTGCGTCCATCCCAGAAGTAAAAAAGCAGCCAGAATCTGTCTAAGGATCATCAATCTCTTCATCCCCTAACACTCTTCTCTGCCTGGGCAAGGATCCGGTGTACATGCATCAAGATCCCCAGGTAATCTTTGCGCTCTTTATCTGAGATCTGGCCAAAGACATCTATGATCATCCGCCTCCTCCGGCGGTTGATCCTCCTTACCAGGTCACTGCCCTTGCCGGTAAGCCTTACCTTTATGATCCGTCTGTCATCGGCATCGAATGCCCTGGCAACATAGCCGTATTTAACTAAACGCCCTACTATTCCGGTCATCGCCGCCGTAGTCACCTTCAAAAAATTAGCTATATCAGTCATCCGGGAATCGCTCTTTTGGTTTAGGAAATCCAGCACCAGAAACTGGGGTAGGGTGATTATACCTTTATATAGTTCGACCGCCTGACGCTGAGAGAACCCCTTGATCACTGCCGGCATGACACTGTTCAGCCTGTCAGCAAATTCGGTGAGAGATAGCTCTGCCATATTTAACTCCCTTAACATTTAACTACCTTAATTATTAACTATATTAAGTATACTATATAGAATCTTCCCTGTCAAGAAGAACTGGGGACGGTTCTGAAGTTAGAGTGTTTTTACCAGGCGGGATAAAAAGCTGGATTCTGCCTCCAGCATCTTGACATTGTGCTGCAGGATCGGCAAAAGATTAGCTGGAAGGCCCTTCTCTTTCTTATTGTTGAGTATCTTCTTCATGTCTTTGCTTAGCTTATTTAGGATAAATATGCGCCCGCGCAGGCGCCTGCGCCTTACCCTGGGGAAAGCATAACTTAAGAAATAAAGGCTCAAGTCCAGGCTGAACTGCGGCCGCTTAAAATCCAGGAAGCTCCTGTTAAGCAACTCCTGAAAGCGCGCCTGACCCTTCCTTGTCAATTCGTAAACTAACCGCTGCGGACGCCTGCCCTTTTTGCTTATGCGTTTTGACACCAGCCCTTTACGCTCCATGACGCGCAGCGGGTAATAGATAGACTTTAAATCCACTCCGGCAAAGAGAGAGAGGATCTCCCTGGTTTTACTCTTTATCTTATATCCGTGCTTCGGGCCCTCCTTAAGCAGCCCCAGGAGTAATAATTCGTTTCCGATCATTGTATAGATCCGATCTTCCTGAACTTCTTGTATCTGCGCTTCAGGAGTTCATCGACGGAGAATGCCTCCAGCTCATTCAGATTCCTGGTCAGGGCTTCTTTTACCTCCTCTGCCGCTTTTTCTGCATCGCGGTGGGCTCCACCCAGCGGCTCAGAGATCACCTCATCGATGATCCGGTTATCCAGGAGGTCCTGCGCAGTCAATTTTAAGGCCTCCGCTGCCTCGGGCGCCTTGGAGCCGCTCTTCCAGAGAATCGCTGCGCACCCCTCCGGAGATATGACTGAATAATACGCGTTCTCAAGCACGCAGACCCTGTCCGCTATGCCGATACCCAGTGCTCCCCCTGAGCCGCCCTCTCCGATGACGACGGATACAATCGGGATCTTTAAGCCGGTCATCTCCCGCAGATTAAGTGCTATAGCATGGGCCTGGCCGCGCTCCTCTGCCCCGATCCCGGGGTAGGCTCCCGGAGTATCGATCAGTATCATTACCGGTAGCTTGAATTTTTCCGCCAGGCGCATCAGGCGCAATGCCTTACGGTAACCCTCCGGATGCGCGCAGCCGAAGTTGCATTTGATATTGGCCTTGATATCCCTGCCCTTCTGGTGCCCGATCACCATCACCCTGCGCCCCTCTAACGTCCCGAAGCCTGCGATTAAAGCGTGGTCATCGGCGAAATACCTATCCCCGTGCAACTCCAGAAAATCGGAAATAATCATATTTATATAATCCATAGAATGCGGTCTCTGGGGATGGCGCGCCAACTGCACCTTCTGCCAGGCAGAGAGGCTGTCGTAGGTATCCTTCTTTAACCTCTGAAGCTTCTCGTCGAGGCGCCCGATCTCTGAAGAAAGGTCTATCTTCTTCTCAGAGACAAAACCCTTGAGATCCTTGATCTTCTTCTCAAGCTCATTAATCGGTTTTTCAAAATCTAATCCGTTCATATTTTTGGGGGGATTAATCGAATACCGTGACTTCCGTGCCCATAGGAACGATTGCGTAGAGCTCCTCGGCATCACGGTTAGACATGCGGATGCACCCGTCGGTGACCTGCCTGCCCAGAGACCCGGGGTCGGTCGTGCCGTGTATGCCGTAACCGGGGCGGTCAATGCCCATCCAGCGCGAACCCAGGATATTCCTGGGGTCCCCGGCAGGTATGGCCTCGCCTACGCCTTCCTTGTGCCACGGAGGATCAATAAGCTTATTGACTATTTTAAAGGTCCCGACGGGAGTACAATTATTCTCGCCGGTGGCGACATTATAGGTCTTGACTATTTCTTCGTCGCTCTTTAAAAAGAGGATATTCTGGGATTTATCCACCGCGATCGTAAAACCGGCGGTGCGGACCTTGATCTTCCTGCCGGGGTATATCTTGTCTCCGGTGATACGGTTGCTGCGCCGGATCAGTCCTGCGGTGGTATTAAATTTTTTGGCGATTTTAGAAAGGGAATCACCGGGTTTTATCTCGTAAAGTTCGCTGCCCGGGGTTATCGTCGCAGAGAAGAGGAGGCGTATATTCAATTCTTCAGCCTTACTCTGCCAGTCAATAGCGCGCCCTGAGCCGGGAAAGTCATCTGCCAACGCCTGATATATACTCTTGGCTTCTAATAAATTACCGGAGTTTTCTGCCTCTTCAGCCTGCTTTACCAGCCCCGCTGCCGGCTCAGTAACAGTACCGATCTGTATCGGACAAAGAGCCCCTCTCTTGACTCCGGCGAGCAGAAATACCGCTACAAGAACTACTACAACCGCAAGAATGATGATTATTGACTTATTCCTCACGAAATCTCCTTCTATCGCGCCAGAAAGGCGATCAGAGTACCCAGTGCGAATCCCGCTAAGACCTCTACGGGAGTGTGCCCGATAAGTTCGCGCAGGCTCCCCTCCTGCATCCTTCCCTTCCAGTAAATATCCTTAGTGATCTGGTTTAATATCCGCGCCTGTCTTCCTGAAGCTCGGCGCACACCCTGCGCATCAAACATTACCACAAGCGCAAAAGAGGCAGCCAACGCAAAATAAACGCTGTTAAAGCCGTAGTACAAGCCTATACTTGTTGCCAAACAGGCTGCTCCCGAGGCGTGGCTTGAAGGCATCCCGCCTGTACCTACGAACCAGCGGAAATCAAATCTCCTCTCGCGGATGATATCGATGAGTACCTTTATGGCCTGCGCAGCCGCCCAGGCAAGCAGGGTAACCATAAAGATCTTATTTTCGATGATCTGAGTAAAGATATTATCCATTATTCTCCGTAAATCAACCCATTCGACGCGCCTCGGGACTTAATCTCGGGGCTTGCTCAGAGTTGATACTGAGCGATTTCTACTTATTTCGGCCTAAAGGCAAAAATTTGGAAACCGCCGAAGTATCAATATTATATATTAGGCATCTCTAAAAGCAAGGCTTTTTTGGCAGGGTAAAATCCTGCGTTAGAAAACTTCTTACCCTACGTCTATTATAAGTAAGAACATCGGTCCGAACTTCCCGGCTCATAAGCCGTGGCAAAATTCTCTTTGATAATTTTGCCGCATTCGCCGGGATTAATTCGCCCCGCCAAAGGCGGGGCTCATTAAGGAGGAAAGGATGCTGGCAAGAGCGAGGAGTTTCGGGCTATTGGGAATTGAGGCTTATCCGGTTGATATTGAAATAGATGTGGCTTCCGGCCTGCCGGCGGTAACGCTGGTGGGCCTGCCTGATATCTGCGTAAGAGAGAGCAGGCAGCGGATCAAATCCGCCATAAAAAACTCAGGGTTCAAGTGGCCGCAGGCACGTATCACTATAAACCTGGCCCCCTCTGACATCAGAAAGGAGGGGGCAAGCTTTGACCTGGCGATCGCCCTGGGGATACTGGCTGCAACCGGCCAAATGAACAGCCTGCATCTACCTGAATACTGTATCCTCGGTGAACTATCCCTGGATGGCAGCCTTCGCCCCACCCCGGGGATCCTGCCGGTCTGCACGGCGCTGGCAAAGAGCAGCCTAAAGAACATAATCCTGCCCTGGCAGAACGCTCCGGAGGCAGCCATAATCACTGAAATCAATGCCTGGCCAACCAAGACCCTGGCAGAGAGCGTACACTTCTTAAATGAGCCCGGGCTCTTTAAGCCCTTCCGAATAAACTGGCAGGAGCAATTTAGACGCAACGCACACTATCGGGTGGATTTTGCAGAGGTCAAGGGCCAGCGCCTGGCTAAAAGGGCGCTGGAGGTGGCGGCTAGCGGGATGCACAATATCCTATTTATCGGCCCTCCGGGGAGCGGCAAGACTATGCTGGCAAAAAGGATCCCCAGCATTATGCCGGAGCTATCTTTACCTGAGGCGCTGGAGATCACTACCATACACTCTGTAGCCAGGCTCCTTAAAAAAGGTATATTAGCCACCAGGCCCTTCCGCAACCCTCACCACAATATATCAGACGCCGCCTTTACCGGCGGAGGCTCACTTCCCCAGCCGGGTGAGATCAGCCTTGCCCACCGCGGGGTTCTCTTTTTAGATGAATTCCCTGAGTTTAGGCGGGCGTGCCTTGAGGCACTAAGGCAGCCATTGGAGGATGGGAGCATGCGCGTCTCAAGGATCGCCAGGACGCTAACCTTCCCTGCCTCCTTTATGTTAGCCTGCGCAATGAACCCCTGCCCATGCGGAACGGGCTTACAACTCATATTTCTCAATTTCTATCTCCCCTGTTTTATAATATCTAATTTCCTTAATTAGCTGCCTGAGTATCTCTTTCTGTGTAGTTCTTGGAAGCGTTTTGAGTTTTCCGTTGAGCTGATTGACCCGCTCCAACACATTAACGCGCTTATTTCGTGAGTGATTTCCTGCTTCTATCGTAAGCCTATCCTTCTGTAACTTTGCTCTATCAAGATCCTCTGTTAATTCATCCATCCTCTTTACGAGTAGTTTTTTAGGTAATGCCCCATCAAGAGCCAAATCAAGGGCTTTATTCTGCTTCCTTTCCAAGCTACTGATAGTAGCATTTATCCGTTTTAATTCGTTTGTGGTATTGTGATGAGCCATAATATTCTTCGCTTCGCCCTCTTCAAATTGGATTGCATAACTATTGACTTCTTCTAGCACTTGCTCCTCAATATAATCCCGCCTTACAGTATTTCCCTCACAAATTGATTCCCCCTTAGAATCATGGTTATGGCACTTATAGTAGAAATATCTTTTGCCATTTTCTTTCTGTGCGTAAGATCCAGCCATCCTGCCACCACATTGACCACACCTGATTAAGCCAGACAAAAGATAGACTTCACCCGTCAGGTCTTGCCTTACATAATCTCGTTGCCTAATGATTGCTTGTACCTGATCAAAAAGTTCTTCGGATATTATCGGTTCAAAACTACCCTTAATAGTAAGCCATTCTTCTTTTGGCAGAACTTTCTTTGAATTCCCTGCTCGCTTGCCATATGTAAAATACCCCCTGTAGATCGGGTTAGTAAGATACCTGCGTATCGTTGATTGAGCAAAAGAAGTTCCTCGCTTCGTAGTATATCCTTGCTTATTAAGCCAATGAACAATGCTTCTAAAGGATTTTTTTTCAGGAAACATTCTAAACATCTGGTTAAGTATATCTGCTTGCTCCTTGTTGGGAACGAGGTTTTTATCCTTAACATCATACCCGTATGGTGGTTGCCCACCGCAAAATTTCCCCGCTCTTGCCATATCCCACATAGCGTCCTTAACTCGCTCAACAACCATATCCCTTTCCCATTGAGCCAATACCCCAGCAAACATCATCATTGCGTTACCCGTAGGGGTAGATGTATTAAAGTTTTCCGTAATAGAGATAAACTTTACGCCATAGTTGCTGAGTAGATCCAAGAAAGTTATTAAATCCCTGATCCCCCTTGCAATTCTGTCGTTTTTATAAACTAATACAGTATCAACTAATCCTACCCCAATGTTCTCAATAAGTCGGCTGTAAGCAGGGCGGTCTGAATCTGTTGCAGAGTAGCCATTATCGGTATAATGCTTGGTGTTCTTAAAGCCTAATTGTTTAGCTTTTTCATCAAGCCACTTCTTCTGGCGAGGAACCGAAAAGTTCTTCTCCCTCTGCATATCAGTAGAAACCCTACTATAAAGCGCCTGAATCTTAGCCATTTTGTTTTAAGAGTGCTTCAAGAATCTTCTCCCTGCGCTTTTTCCGTTCACCATCTTGCAACTTGATTGTCCTTACCACCTTAATTGAAAGTTTGCTTGCCATCTCTTACCTCCCTATTTGTCCTTACTGTATCTTCTCCAATAACCGCTTTTACGCCTTTCTTTTTTATCCTTACTACCGACTTTTCTGCCTAATTTTTTGCCCTCAGCTTTCGCCCGGTCTAAACCCTCAAAGGTGCGTTCCCGGATCAGTTCCCGCTCAAACTCTGCGAATGCGCTCAGCATATTAAGCTGCAAGCTTGTCATAGCGTTATTATTATCCCGGCAGAAGTGAAAGCCCTGATTAACGAAGTAGAAAGAACAACCCCGGTCAACAAGCTCTTTAACCACCACTACATCAGTAAAACTCCTCAGCCAGCGATCTAACCGGACGCAGGCAACCCCATCAGCTTCTCGGTTTCTTAACTTCTGGACAATGCTCTCCCTGACAGGCCTTGCGTTACGAGTGCTTTCAGCCTCTGTTAAGATCTCATAGTCAAACCTCTGCTGTTTAGCCCAATTCTCCAAAATTGGGATCTGATTTTCAACTGTTTGGCCTAATCTTTTACTTACCCTGCAGTACAAACAGATTTTCATTATAGCCTCCAGGTTAATAACGCTCTTTGAATAACACCTCAGGGGTTGACCCCAAAACCTTAGCTATTCGGTAACGCATATCAGGAAGGGGGATCGCCCTGCTAGTCTCCCAAGCACTAACCAAATTTTCGGATACCCCAAGTTCCCGGGCTAAATCAATTTGTCTAAGGTTGCGACTTATCCGAGCTAACTTTAATGCTGTATTTACTCTTATCATCTAGCCTCACCTCCTTAAAATATGTTTTTCGTAATGCCCAAGGTAAAAAATTTTACCTTCCGACCCAGCGTTCCGTTGACTTGCCCCTGTTTCCTCGTCTATCAAGCTGATACTGCCTAACCTTGTTAGTTAGTATAACATATATTTAGCTAGTTTGTCAAGTAAATAAATGCCTTGAATGGTTAGGTTGTTCTTGTATAATATTGGTATGATTAAAAAGAAGGTAGGATCCTCAAGGGATTTAGAGGTCTTGGGGAAGCTAACAATCGGTCAACTACTGCGTTCTAACCGGCAGAGAAAAGGATTAAAGGTTTACGAATTGGCTAAGCTGGTCAAGGTAAATCCTGTCTATATTACCCAAATTGAAAAAGGCTACAAGCTCCCTTCTCCCGAAACATTCCTAAAAATAATTAAACACCTGGATATTGACATATATACTTGGCTTGAACTGGAAGATAAATTTATGGAAAAAAAATTCCCTAACTATAAAAAAACAGAGGGTTTATTTAGGGATTTCCTTGTTAAAAACCATCCTTCCTTCGCTCGTAAAATAAAACGCGCTAAAAAAATTGAAGAAAAAAGACTAAATAAAAAAGGGCTGAACGGTTAAGTCCAGCCCAGCACTATCAAAACTAATATACCAGCTTACTACCTTTTCATTTCATTTCTCCTTTAGTACCCTAATCGTCTACCCCATTACTCCTGGCTTAAATTCAACAACTGGCTTCTGCATTTCAAATCTTGCTTCGCCTTGTAATTCTGGCTTGTGGGCTGGGTAATTGATGAATTCATAGGCACCCTTCTTACAGACCCATACTATTAGTTTGGGCATAGAAAACGACATAAGCCTAAACAGACCATTCTTATAGTGTGTCTTCGTCCAAATAACCAACACCTCTAACAAGTCCTTCTTTGCATCTGCTGCATCAAACGCCTCCCTTAGATGCATAAGGTCTTCCTTGTGAGAAATAAAACCTTTTATCTTATGGGGTATTTTTCTACACTCAATCTGAATGGTAGCAGTATCATCAAAATTAGTAGCCCTGCACACCTCACTCTCAACCACGCTCCATTGTTTATCGGAAACTAAGGTGCCTTCTGATGGACTATTTCTATTCATTTCTCCTGGTGAAATCTTCTAAGTAGGGTTGATATTGCGTATATTCCGAGTACAAGTGCTACAAAAGGACTTGCTTTCAAAATATGCTCATAGGGAAATCCGCCAAAATAATTATCTTTGAGATATTGATTGATTACATACCCCATTCCTCCGCAAAGAACAGTCCAGATAATAAATAAAACTGAAGCTATAACCGTAATCATAGGATTCTTCATTTCTTTCTTAGAATAATTAATTTGCCCTCAAATTCATTCAATAACCTATACTGATCTATCCTGTACGAACCCTGTCCGTCATTTAGGGTTATCGGAAATTCATAGTGCAGCTCTTTCCCGATAGGCCTACCGATATATAACTGATTCCCGGTAGCAGGATCTACCACTGTAACAGGCATCTCTGGCATTTTCTTTTGACATTCGCGCAGCTCTTTCCTGAATTCGGCGATTTCTAGGTTTTTATCTTCAACTACCATCTTGGTGCTATTTAATTCTGCTTTTTGTTTATTATAAATATAGATCTGATATGTACCTGTAATTATACTACCAATTATTGCGCCCAAAGCAACGCTAACGATACTTCTGACAATAGGATTATTTATCCATCCCTTTCCCATCACTCCTCCTTCTTAAACTGAGCCATAGTTTCTTCGTTAGGACAGTCATTACCCTTTTTCTGATAGATTGCCACTGCTACTCCTTCTTAAACTGGATTTTTACTTGGGGACGGGTTAAGTAATACAAAATTAAACCAAAGTAGACTGTCCCCGATAAAGTAATTATCAACCCCAGTGGATGGCCTAAAACCATCCCTGGAATTACAAAAGCAGCTCCTAAACCGACAATGACACCAAAAACAGACAAGATAACTGCCAACTTCCTGCCCCATTCCTTTAGAAGCAATACCCCTGCTCCAGAAAGAACCGATATACAAAACAATAAAATTGTTACAAATACTGGTTGTGCAATCTTTTGATAGCAAACAAAATGTATAAAGACATTGGAAATAGGAACAATGATTAACAACAACCCAATCGCTGTTAATACTATTGACCTTTTCTTCATCATCCCCTCCTTTTCCTCCTCCACTGCTTCCAGCACCAATTACCTCTTTTCTGATAGATTGCCATTACTTAAACTGCTCCTTTACGGTGGAGCGAGTGAATACTTTATTGAGATTTATTTTTATCAAAAACTCCTTGTATTCTCTGCCATAGCGTATTCGGTAATCTTTCTGCTGCTTCTTTAGCAATATTATTCCAATCGTTTAATCTATTGGTTTGCTTGTAAGCTGTCGCTAATGGGAAATAAATCTCGTAGGCAAGCATTCCTGTCTTATCTTTACTAAAGTCCAGCTCATCTTTTAATAAAGAAAAATTATCAATGACTGACTGATGATCCATGAACCAAAACCCCATATCACCACGCATAAATTGCAAAATATTCCTATAAGGGATATATACTGTTCTAGATGAACCTTCTCCTCCAAACTCTAGATATTTTTTACAAGTGAATTCATCCAATGAACCATCTGGGTGAAGATTAACGAATTCCTCTATTTCTTTGTAATACTTTAAAGCCACTTCTTTATCCCTTGCTCCTACAGCTCCAATATATTGTAGAAACTTAATAAAATATTCGGCGTCAGGAGCAAATTTACTATCGGGATAATCTTTAGAGAACTTTAAAAGCATAAAAGCAGCTATACCTGATGGCTGTTTTAGGAATTTGGTGAGTCTTTCTTCAAAAATATCTTTATGGTCATTGGAAATGACCCTACTTGAATCTTCTGTAAAATCTTCCGTTTTCGTGTTTGTTTTTGCAATCGGATGTTCTTTATCTATAGTAATCGCTGGAGATAAAAGAGGCTGACCACCAATGCTTTCTATATCCTCAAGCCAATAAGTCAAAGACACACCCTCAAAATCTATCTTTATATATTTATCTGTCTTCTCAACTATCTTACCTTCTATAGTTTCACCAGATTTAAGAGTAACAGTCTCAGCAAAACAAGCTAAAGGTAATGCTAATAGAATAGCTACTAAGATAATCTTCTTCATCATCCCCTCCTTTTCCCTCTCCACTGCTTCCAACACCAATTACCTTTTTTCTGATAGAGTGCCATTAGTTTATTTAATAAAACACATCTGGAGTAAGAGCTTCTTCGTATAATTGTTCCTGATATTCTTTATCGTATTTAATGCGTGAGTCTGGTTTAATTGTAAGCTCAAATACGATTATCCTATTTGTATCATCTACAACCTGAACTAACAACCATCTACCTCCCGCAGGACCAACGGTCACCCCTTCACTAACACGCATAATAGCTATACCAAAGCTATCTAACTGCGTTAAGTTAGCCTCTTTCTTGAAGTCACACTCATCACTAAACCGAGAACAATATTTCACTTTAGTTTTTATTGCATTATTCTCAACCCCTTCATAAATATATGTGGCTGCTTTAATAACTGAACCAAGAGCTCCTTGGTAAATATAATCTCCTACTGAAATCGGTTGATTGATATTAATGCCTGGTTCTCTTTTTGCATCCCGCAATGCTCCTTCTATTGTAATATCTAATGGAGATGGAATATCAGATGTTTCTTCTTCCGCAAGAGCAAAACAAGTAAAACAAAGCATTAAAACAGATAATACTATTAAAGATTTTTCTTTCATCATCCCCTCCTTATTCAAATAAATAAGGCAACCCCCATACAGAGAGTAGCCCTAAATCTAATACTACCCTGCTAACCGATTTCCACTTTTAATCAACCTGATGAGCCGTTAAGAATAAAGCTTTTTCTAATACAGTAAAGAAATCTTGGTATGTTAGAGGATCTTCTACAGATTTAATTCCATGCTGAGCATTTGCCCGTACTAACAGTTGCTTCTCCCCCCTTGGCCTAACAATTACAGTCATAGTAACGACCGCATACCCAAGGAACTTAGAACCACTTACTGAACCAAGCATTAAATCAGCCTTATCAATCACAAAGTCTAAATCTTGCATCGCGCTTATTACAGTCTGCATCATTTTCTTCTTATCAGATGTATCAAAAGCTCTCGTCTGTATGCTTCTTAATTTAACCTGGCTTTCAGTCATTTCAAAAGCCCTAATAGCTGGTGTTGCACATCCAGATAATGTAATAATCAGTAATAATGTTAAAATGATACCACAATAATTTTTTAGTTTCCTCATATTTTCTGGGCCTCCAAGAATATTGCTTTAGATAAGTTATCGTAAAACTTTTGATATATTTCCGGATCGCTAAGGGTTTCCACTTTGTTAATTTGACCGCCTACATTCCAGACTAAGCGTTGAAAAGTCACCCTCACTACTGTTTTGCTACCATCTAAACTAAGTTTACTAATAACTGAAGCCTTAATAACTTGAACAGAATCACACGCTGCCATCGCGTTTGAAGAGCTGCCCCCTAAAGCACTTAAAACATCTGCGAATCCTGCCCAAAACATCTGCCCTTTACTAGTTGCATCGGCTCTCTTTGAAGCCGCCACAAAGCCTACCTCCGTTTCGCTTGCATCCAAAGTGAAACCCAAGTCTTGTAATACCCCAGCAACAGAAGTTATGATCTTTTTCTGCTCAGTTGTATCATATTGCCTCATTTGTAATTCTCTTGCTTCTAAATACCCTTCGCTTGGCTTTAGAAACCCCGTAGGAATACTTGCGCATCCAACTATGCCTAAGCATATAATGATAATGCTGACTCGCCTTAAAGGATTAACAATTTTTCTCATATGATTGCCTGCTGCGCCTAGAAGCTTGATGAATGATAAGCGAAATCACGAACTTTATTATCGGCGTCAAACTTTACAACTATAGTCAGCGTTCTCTGGGAAGTTGAGGTTGCTCCTGAACTTCCTCCGACACTACCAAGTATCAACCAAACTCCACCTTCGCTGCTTGAATAGGATATATCAGTAGCAATCTTATCATATACCCAAACCTCTAACCTATTTTCATCGGTTGACACAATATTGGGAGACCCCAAAGCTTCAATAACTTTAGCGGATGGCATTCCAATACGGATTTCACGCTGGACTTTTCCTACAGTTATCCTATCAGCTTTATCAGATTGAACTGACTTCAGGTGAGAGCCAGCGGTAGAACAACCAGTAAGAAATAATGCACCCAACAACAACCAGTATATTTTTTTCATTTTACCTCTCCTTCCAAATAAAAAAGACAACCCCCTTTTTAGAGAATTGCCTTAAATTTACCCGATTTAAATCCATAACTACCCCTTTGTAGTAAATGATATTATCCTCCTCCCATATGCTAAAATCAACCCTTTTTTTGCTGTTTTAGGGCATTTAGAAGCACCCTTAGGCCCTTAAGAGATAAATCCTCTTTTAGCCCTACTTCGTGTTGTAGGAATAGTTGTAGCCGGATCAGCGCCTTAGTTTCTTGAATTAGCTTCCTGGTAAGCTTCATCTCCCCACCTCCTAATACAATAGACGCAGGGGATGAAGGAATCTAACTAATTTTCTTTATTGGAATAAGGCTCCTTTGGGGGTATAATTAAAATATGAATCTGCCATCACACCTATCATCCCTAATCCTGTTTGGTTGGGGCATGTATTTCTTTATTAAAAAAGTGTCCTTTAAAAACTTAAAAGCTACTTGGACAGGTCTTGTTAAAGGCATAGTATTATTTATATTAGCTATTGGCTTTGAAAGGTTTTTAAAAATCCTTGAAAAAAATAGTTTTGATATACAAAAAGTTGATAGCTTTTTGTCAATACCCCTTGTAATAATTACTTTTTTGGTCGGGATGAAAATAGTAAAGAATAGAAAAACAACCAATTAGGATATGGATAAGAGCAAGCTTCAAAGAAAAATTGCCAAAGAAGGACTAATCGTATTAGGGATTATTGTAATTAGAAAGATTGTTACTGTTTTTTATTATTCCACAAACATGGGACGGGATCGCTTTTTCTACTATACCATATTAGTCTTGTCTATTTATGGAGCCATCCGTTTTGTCATGTGGGCGATAAAGGTTTTAGGGGTGAAATCTAAATTAAAGAATATATTTATGAAACATAAGAAAACTTTCATTAGAGAAGGCTCATTAATAGTTGGATCTTTGGTATTAGCTGGATTATTCTTTGGTCTCGCATCAGCTTTCAAGCTCCCTGAGTTTGATATCAATACATCAATGACGGTAGACGAAAACTATAAAGTAGAAATGACAGAAGAGAATAAAAAGCCCATAGAGAGAGTGTTGGGCAAAAGCATAGATGGAATGCCTGAGCAACAAGTTCAAATGGAACTGGAAAAGCGATTTAACATCAACAGAAAAATAGCAAAGATAAGAAGCATCTGTTATCAAATCTTCTCTTTCCTTGCTCTTCTTGGATTAATTTCTTATCCTGCTTACTCCTTAATAAGATTTACCCGATGGACAATTAAGCGATAGCCCTAAATCTGCCCTACAGGAGAGAAGATTAACTTATGAAAACAGATACTACTGAGTTAAGTGCTAAAGCTATAGTGCCCTGTATTCCCCCATTTATATATGGCTTAATCCGCCTATTCAGATACAGCTCTAACGATTGGGAGGGATGGACACTCGTAATAGGTGCTTTGCTCTCGTTTGTAGGGATTATAACTTTTCTGGCTGTCACTATTGATAACAAAAGGTCTTGGAGAAATATGCTTTTTACCTTTATGGTATTTCTTCCCTACCCTTACGGATGCTTTGTCGGATTCTATGAAGGGTCTTGGTCTGTTAGGTTCTTGATTGCCTCATTTTCTTGGGGAAACATTATTAGGCCGATAATTTGGATGGCAATTGGTTACCAGATAGTAGAGGGCATGAACCAATTAAGAGAGTACGGCAAAAGCCAATAGCCCTAAATCTGCCCTACAACGAACGATCCCTCCCCAGAAGCCGTACATACGATAAACGCTTAAATCCTAATTATCGCCTCGCTACGAGCCTCTTTGCCATTCTGCTGTGCTTGGAATCTGCACATCTTCAAACTTGGCATCCGGCTTGCGTTGATAGAACGGACACCTGACAACCGTGATCTGCTTCCATTGCTTGCACTCTTGGATGCAATCCTTACAAAGTGTGTTTACTCCGCTTAAAGCCATTGTTCCTCCTTATCAAATAAACCACCCTTTTTGTTGATTTAAGGGTTAATTTGTGGTTAAATTGACTATGAGTTTTTTTAAGAAAATACTGTCAAGAAGTACATCCACAGCCCTTGGAACAACAATTGGAATAATAGTAGGAACACTCCTATCATTATTCCTTGGTGAAGAACTGAGAGCAAAGATTGCTCACGATATATTTGTTTACGCCTCAGCCATAGAGCAAATCCTAAAGACAATACCCAGATTAGCATATTTTTTAGCACTCCTAATCTCCGTTTTTTTTGCTATTTTTTATAAGAAGGAGCTAAACAAGGAGCGTAGCCCCAAGGAGAAAACCAGCACCTCATATGATTGGGGGGGTACTCAGGTAATCCTCTATTACCCTAATCCTGATAAATATCCTCATCTCACACCTTATGAGATTGCCAATACCGTAGAAGCCAAGATTTACTGTTTAAAATGCAATTCAGACATTATTGAAAATGATGGACAGACAAGATGCAATTGTTCAAATATAATTAGATATAAAGGTTTCCTCGCTGAACATAAAGAACTCGCAAGGCAAAAGCTCATTGAGGCTTTAAAAGCAAACCTCTCTAAATAAACCTTCGTTTGTTTACTGCCCTATATCCCCTCGTTAAAACCCCTCATAAATGACCGGGGGGATTGTTTGCCACCTTTCCCCCTTTTTTATAGTGTAACTAAACTCCGTAAATAGGCGTAATTTACATACCTTTTTTATAGTGTTGGTAAACTCAGGATTATTGCTATTCATTGTTTTACAATGCTTCGGATTATATCCGGATCCTCCCCTTTCCTCCTACCAGTCTAGTTATTAATCTATATATGCTATCCAAATCGTGGCTTTTCCTACAACTCGTATAAGTTAAGTTGTGACAATGCCTACAGCTATAGTATCTGGCCCTTGGAGGCAGATATAACCTACCAACCCTATTACCACAGAAAACGCCATCTGGATTCTTACAACATATAAACCACCACCTACGCCCTCCAAAGAAGCAAGGTGTAGGCTCTAGCTTAATACGATAATCGTATTCTTCAAACTCCCCAGCCATTATCTTCCGGTAATAATGCAGGCGAACCTCGTGCAGAGTTCCAGAAATATCTGTAAGATGTCCTCCGTGTTTAAGTTCAGTAACGCTGATCACCTCACAATCCTCAACCGTATACCTTCTTGACCACTTTTCTCTACCCATAAGTCTCAGAATATACTAAATCATTAAATTATTTACCTTGCGCGCCCCGAAGCTCAAGAATAGTATTGTAGGCCTCTGAGTGTGTAAGATCACCCTGCCCCTGAAGAAACCCTATCGCTTCATCGGGACCCTTGTCTCTAAGTAAAGACTCTGCCTCCTTTTTAAGATCTTCCCTTATAGACCCGTTTTTAAGGTCTTGGCCTAAGGAAGGCGAGGCTTGGCTCACCAGACAAGCCGAAGCCGAGCCTTCGCTTGGCTCTTTCTTTCCTTCTTCCTTTACTTCTTCTTTTACTTCTTTAGTGTTGTGCCATTTTGATACCCTCTCTGGTTCATCTTGATACGCTTTATGATTCATTTTGGCACGCTTCGCGTCTCGTTTTGATACCCTTCCCCTTTCCTTTTCATTAGAGAGCATCATTTTGATACCCTTTACGTTGTAAGTCGTTGCGATGCCTTTATATTTACCGGGGAGATAATCAATAAAGAGTGTCGTTTTGAGACGCTCTCTCCATCGTTTAATACTGCTACGCCCCACTCTTAGATCCTTCCGGGCCTCTTCATCTGTGAAGTAAACTTCTCCTTTATCGCCGAAAAAATTGTCCATGCTTAACAAATAGACAAGAAAAAACTTTTCCGCTACCGATAGCTCTCTCGTAATGTGAAAAAAGTTATGAGGGAGCTTAACAAATCCATTCCTAACCCTGGGATCATTCTGTATCATGAGGTTCTCCTTTCGGGGGAGAAATGCTGAGAATTGAGATTTTTAACTTGTTGGAAGGAAAAAGGTTATGAGGTTGTAATTGAGGAATGAACCCCTGCCCATGCGGATACTACACCCACCCCACTAAGGCCTGCCAATGCTCTACTACTAAGATCCACAGCTACATGAGTAAGATCTCTGGCCCTCTGATGGATCGGATCGATATGCACATCGAGGTCCCGCCTGTAAAATATAAGGAGCTCAGCGATCAAAAAGATGCTGAGCCCTCCAGGATGATCAAGGAGCGTGTGGCAAGAACCCATAACCTGCAAAGGGAGCGCTTTAAGTCAGAGGGGATCTTCTACAACTCTCAGATGGATACAGGGCTGATCAAAAAATATTGTCTTCTGGAGGATGCAGCGCAGGAACTGCTGAAGATGGCGATGGCAGAGCTGGAATTCTCAGCGCGGGCATACAATAAGATCCTAAAGGTAGGACGTACTATCGCAGATTTAGCAGATTCTGATATGATCCTGGCCGGGCATATTTCAGAGGCAATACAATATAGAAGCCTGGATAGGTCACTTTAATAATTAGGTAGGGGTAGCGCCGTATCTGACCCTTTACGGCTGATAAACCAAAAGGCAGGGGCGCGTACCCCCCCTAAATCTGATTATCTAATGCCAGCTTCAACTCGCCGGCTGATCTTCCTGATTCCAATAAAACTAATAGCCCCCTCAAGGAGGCATTAGTCGAGCAACAGTTATCCTCTTCAAGGCGCAGTATCGAAGCTATACAGGAGAGCGCCGCCAACACATTCTTGTCAAAATTATCATCTTCACAGCGCGCCTTAAGCTCATCCTTAATCCTCTCAACCGACGGCATAATGCCTCTATCTACCATCTGCTGGATCTGCAGCCACTCGCCAGATAAGGGACTGTCCCCGAAGGGGACTGTCCCTAAAGCAGGCTGCCCCTGAATAGCCGTCATCGGCTGAATAGTAATCGCTAAGGCGCGGAAGTCGATACCACCAGGGCCTTGGTCTGTAGGATCCCTAGTGCTTGTTGGCATAGCTGAGCTACCTGCCGGCGGATCATTGTCATCTTTGTCTTTGCCGCTGGCTGACCCCTCAACGGCAAAAGTATCTACCAAAAACCACCGCTTCTTAACCGGATCAAATCCGATATTGCTTGCCTTAGGAATATCTCCCATTCTATAGCCTGACGGCAGGCTTTCCATAAAACGCCATGCATCTGCCAAGGTAGCTGTCATTTCGAGTTTGGGTTGAATAATGTAATAAATATCTATATTGTCTTGTCCTTCCTTAACGGTAAATTTGCCACTTTCCAGGCAGGCCGCATCGAAATCAGAATTAAAGTCTCTTTTGCCAAAAAAGTCTAACGCGGAAATCTTCAGGATATTGCCGTTTTCTAATTCTATTACTACAGACTCTTGCCCTGCAGTGATTAAGTCTCTGGCTTTATATTGAAAAGAAACGAAGGCTTTTGAATATAAATCTAAACGGTGGTAGTCACGCGCAAACCGCCATTGCGAATCTCTCTGCATCGTCCCCAATATTTCGGCTACAGTAAAAAGATTCTGCGGCGCGGGCTCGGCGGCGGGCGCGGGGGCATTTTTATCTGAAGACCGGGTAAAAACATACGCGGAATAAGGCCGCGTAGCATGAGAGCCATCTTGGCCTCTTATGAATTCTCCGTCTCTCTCATCATAATGGCCGAACTCCTGCGTCCATCCTGTACCGGTTCTCTTTTCAAACTCTCTTAAAATTAGTAGATTAGTATCTATGAGTGGCTCACGAAGTGCGAGTGTTTCTATAATAAGTTGGCCTCCGGGAGCAATGCATTTTATAATCCTGTCGTACCAACCCTCTGGCATCTCCTGATCTTGTAAATAAGGTCCTATATTTGATATCCTTAAGGTCCCTACGCTACCTTCTTTAAGATAAGATTCGAATATTTCCGGTTTTGTTATATCGGCTTGTATCGCCTGTACTTTATTACGGTCTAATCCTAAAATATTTATAGCCTCATCCAAAAATGTCCTTACAAAAGGAGAGCTATCTACAAAAAAGTAACTACGGACTGATAAAAGATTCTGCAGACAGAAGATAGGATTAGTGCCCGCGCCTAAATCAAAAAACGGCCTTTGAAATTCTGGCGTATAATTAGGATTTTTGTTGCCAGAAAGGACCCGTTTCCAATGATTGGGGTCGAGCCCGCTTTTTTCGATGAGCCAAATAGCGTATGCCCGCCCTAATTGTTGCATAGCAAATTCCTCTTGTTCTGCATCTGACCCAAGCTTATTTTGCATTATATCCTTAAGCCCCCGCCTATCGTTATCATCCAGCTTTGGATAATTAGCCCTTACTCTTGATGGAAAGATAAAACCATCGGAGTCGGAGGAATAGTCCGGGTACAGGGTAGCTACCATATCGGCAAAATCGTATCCTTTTTCTTCGATGCTCCTTACTAAGGCTGGGTGTATGCTATAATAAATATTTCTAGCGGCAGTAAGATAAGCAGTTCTTCTTTCGCGGATCGAGGAATATTCTTTTTTTGCATCGGCAGCCCTCGGCGCGGCGGCGGCGTCTGCATCATCATCGATTTCCCGATCGTCCAGACTCGGATCAAATTCATCTTCTTGGCCTTTCGGTCGGACTTTTAACCATACTCGGCCATACGCCCTATCATCAAGGCCACGGCCCCCCGCCCGTCTAAATTCTCTTAAGTCTTCCTCCATGGCTTTTTGAATGTCGGGTCGGTGATTACCATTGCGATCCACATAATACACCTCTACTGCTTCCCAGCCAGCGCCTCTAAATAACCCGAAGAGCGGCGTAATGGCAAAGGTAAAGCGAGTATTTTTTCTCACCCCCCTTAAGGTCTCTTCTTCGGCTATCTCAGTCTCCAGGTATCTGCCGTCAGGAAACACCTCTCTTAATTTTGCAAGCAGTAAAGAGGCCATGCCTTTACGCCGATCCTGCGCATCCGGTGTTTTTATCCAACCCATCTTGACATTAGTTCCGTCTTGCGTACTTATCTCTAAGTAGACCATTGTCCTATTATCCGCGCGCCGGCGTAGCACAATGCGGGTATCGTACAATACACCATGGTTTTCTTCTACCCGGATGATATAATCCGCATCCGCTGGTTTACCTCCGATGGTAAAATTTTCGCCTATCGGACTTTCGTGTAGCTGAGCGATGGCCCGGGCTAATGTGCTGGGTACGTCTTCAGCGGCGGGCGCGGCCGCGGCGGCGGGCGGCGCGGCTAGGGTAGTAACGGGTAACGCCGGGGCAACCAGGCCTGCTGCGGCTAAAACTTCTTGGCGGCGCTGTTTAAAATATTCTATTACCCGGCGCTGTACAAGCATGGCTGCCGCCGGATTGACTACAGAAGCATTTACCCCCAATTTCTTATATATGCCGTCGATGTCTTCGGTGATAGCAGCTCTTTCGGGAATGGCTATTAAATTCCCGGCCGCATCTCTGCCTAATCTATAATGACCGTGGTAATGCGGTAATAACTGCAGGGCAGAAGCGACGACAAAATTTGCCGGCGTCTGATAAGAAGTCCTCCAGGGATATCCTTCCTGGATGATAAAAGGTAGAGTCTTGGGGAATTGCCGGTAGAGCGCATCAGCTTCGGTGGCAAAGCCAGTGATCTCCGCAGCCCGGACATTATTTTTCTGCGTAGCAATTAACTTGCTTTCCAAACCTTCGCCGCTGCCGAATAATCTAAACACAGTAGTACGTAAAATGCCCCCCACAGAACCAGAAAAACCGGTGTCAAAAACCAGTATCTTTCCTCCTCCAAGAATTACCTCCTCGGTAATACCGAACTGCGCTAAAAAGCGTCTGGCGTCTGCGTTTGCTTCACGGGAGGCAAGACTTTCCATCAGTGCAAAACTGCCCGGGAAGAGTACAACCTTATTTTCCTGGGGCATCCCCTGCAATACCGTCTTCAACGCATCATAAAATAATTCGCCATCCCTTCCGGCAATAAGAACCTTATCGTACCGGGGCAGGATTTTAAGCATCTCCGTTACAACCAGAGGGATATATTGTTGTCCTATGAGGCTGCTTAATTCTCGCATAGTCAGCGAATTCAGGATGGCAGTGATGGCTATTTCGCTGTTGTCACCGAAAAACCGGCTTTGCCGTAAGCCCTCTAAGATTTCTTTTTCCGTCAGGCCAACTATCTCTTCCGGCTCGGGCCTGCTTGTTCTTGCCGAAGCCAATAAATCGCTGACCCGTTTTATTCTGTCCGGCTCTGTCGGATCGGCGGCGGGCGGCTTCGTCTCGGCGGGCGAGGGGCTGGCGGCAATGCTGGGGGTCTCCTTAAGTGACGACCAGGCCAATTGCCGGATGCCCCATTTATATTCCCGTTTATTGCCCTGCCTGTAAATTGCCCCCACATTGGCTATATTATTTGCCTGATTATGCAGGTACTCGGTAAGCCATATGGCATCATTTATATGGTCGCGCATCCAGTTTCTGACATCGCTGAGAGAAGAGATACCTTGTAAATACGGATTAACTCTAGTCCCGCTTTCCGACACCCTTATCTCCTCTTCCCACAGCCTTATCTCTTCTAGTTCATGGCGATGGATGATCTTACGGTATGCTACCTGGATACCTTCTACATATTGTTCAGGACCCCAAACCTGTATCTTAAATTCTAAATCGGCATAATCGACATGATGTTCCGGTCCAATATATGCATAATCAGCATCGATGTAAACCACCGGCTCCCCATAGGCATTCCCTAATCCGATGTGGGCGAATTGGCCGGTATTCTTCAATAGCCCCTTAATCGGGATAAAGGGAACCCGGCTATCTCCAAAGCGGTAGGCCTGATGGTTCTCTATCATCTCAGCAAGTTTAGCCTGCCTCTCAGCCAAGGCCTGAGCGTCCTGCTGTTCTCCCTCCACAAAGGCCTCCATCTCTTGTAGCTTGGCTACTATGTAACGACCGGTCTTTTCATTGCTAGCGATAATGCCGTTGACCTTTGCGGCCTGTGCTGGGGTCTCTGCTGAAGCAGACGGCTGAGGAGCAGTCTCGATCTGCGCAGAGGCACCACTGGCTTCGATAAACTCGACCTTACCTGCCTTCACCGAGGCATAGCCGACCCGGTCGCGGGCAGCATAGATCATGTGGTGTTTTACGTCTTTGCCGGAGAAATCCCAGTGCCAGCCTCCATCTGCCAGGGCGCCGTGGCCGACGAACATCGTGCCTCCGGGCTGCCCCATCGTCTCCAGAAAAGTCCCGACATCCTCTAGGGTATACCCAGTATCCTTCTCAGGAGTAGTCAAATAAATCTCTTGCAGCTTGCCTGATACCTCGCTAAATTCTATCCTGCCGTCGATTAGCCCGACGGTGATCGGATCGTCTTCATTGCCAGCTTCAGCCGCATAGATATGGTCAATGATAGTAGGATCCCTCAGCTTGCCCTTGACCCGCCCGACGATCATAGGCGGAGGCGCAGCATGAGTTGCCACAAATCCATCGCCGACCACTGCAATCGGGCTGTCGTTAATAAAAGCCTGATAATCATCTTCAGCGTAAAGCCTGCCGTAAAGCTCGCCCAATCTTTTTTTATACTGTATCCCCTGCTTAACGCCGCCCTTTACTACATTGTCCGTAAGATAGTCATGATTACCTAAGATATAAAAGACATTAAAAGGCAACATAGTCTTTAAGCGCATAATAAACTGCATGGTGGCTACTGAAGGGTCCATGGACTTATCCTCCATGATTACCTTGAGAAATTCGCCGACCAGTGCCTTCCATTCGTCATCTTCTGGATTCTCAGCGAGCAAGTTAATAAAGGCCTCCACCTCTTCGGGGGCAGGTTCAGGATGCACGGCATCACCCAAAATAATCAAAACCGCCCTGCCGTCTTTGAGCTTCTGGAAGTTGTCGTTGGTATTCAGGATCTTTATCAGATTGCCAAGGCGAGAGTGCAAGTCTCCCACAAGAATATACTCTGTATCCTCAGGCAGGCTGGTCAAATCAAGTACTGCCGCAACCTGCTCCTGGCTTTCGTCATCTATATACTTGGGGCGATAGATGGAGTCGGCCTCCTCCCCCTGCGCCTCTAAGAAATCATCCATCAGTTTCTGCGCCTGATCTTTTTCCATAGGCTTCAGCCCTGCCTCCGGCTCAAAAAGTTCCGGGTGTTCCAATACTAACTTGGCATATCTGCGGTTGGCTTTTATTAAAAGCTCCGTTGTCTTTATAAGGATCTCTTTTGGGGGTTGAGCATGAGCGATGGAATAGCAGTAACTAATGACAGTCTCTAATAGTTCTAGCGCATCTGCGATATCCTTCTCGCCTAAATCAGCCTTAGCCAATGTCTCCTCCGCCTCCTGCCAATACTCATGGGCTGACGGTAAGTAATGCTCGGGCCTTGCTGCGCCGACAGATCTCCGCAGCGGAAGAGGAGATTCGGCAGCGGGCGCGGCGGCGTTCGCTTCTCCCGGGGCAGCGCTCGGGACAGGCGGCTCGGCGGCGGCGGACGAAGAAACGCCTCCGACAACCTCAAGCCTCCTCCCCGCGTTTTCAAGCCCCTCCTTTATTACATGGTATGCTTCAAGGCTAGTAATTTTTGTATCTGTGGTTAAATATACATCGTATTTACCATTTTCTAAGAGAACTGGTATAGAAGCAATGTCAAAGGGCTCATAATCGTCTATTAATAATTTGTAGCCGTATATATTGTTAGTGGGAATGGATATTATCTTTGTCAAAAATCCTAAGGCGTGTTTGACTATATCGTCGGACCCCATATTCTGCATACCGCCTGTTAAAACTGCTTTCTTGGACTTCCAAGAAAGCAGTTTATCTGGCAAGCCTTCAGCATGACTAAGTCTTGAGCTAGCATCGAGATGGGCAACAAATTGTTCTCCCGTATCTTCATTGATAATAATCAGGGCTACACAATTGGCGACCCCTGGCGTCTCAATGCGCCCTTCGTTAAACACGCCTTTGTTTTGCCCAACTAATTTGCGTTTGCCTTCTACAAGCCCGTGTTTAGGAGGGCGGACATATTCCCTGACTTCTATTCCGGTAAACATTGACTCCTCTTGCGCGGGCTGGATAGACGTGGAGGCGGCGCGCGGTGCGGACGCGGCTGTGGCAGACGAGGGGCCCCTCATTTCCGCACTTCTCCGATCGGCACTCGGGACTTCGCTCGCTTCACTCGCTTCGGCGGCGGGCGGCTTCTTATCCTCTGCAGGCGAGGGGTTAAGCGAGGAGGCTGATTTAGCGGAATAATGCCTACCGAGTACCTTTGGGTTATGCCAATTAGCTCTAAGATGTACTAGGCGTTTCTTGACTAGAATACAAATTGGAAGCTTGTCAGGTTGCTCTTCGACACGAACAACCCCGTAACCAGACCTCTTAAACCAACGCCCGAGCGAGGTATCCTCAAACGCTACGCCTGATCTTAGTAATTCTAAAGATTTTCTATGGGCTAGAGCAATCCTAATCTTGGCCCCAACCGGTACAAAGCTATTACAAAATTCAATTACCGCCGGTCCAATAAGTTGGTTTCTATAATCTTGGGGGGCCTTCCGGAAAAATTCTCTTATTTCTTCATCCGTCTTTAATGATGATCTATTGGTTAAATAACCGTACAAAAACTTGATTTGAGACGAATATTCGCTATGAGGTCCAAAGACTACATGTATTCCCATTAAATCAAGAAGCGGGGTAGGCTTTATGACCCGTTCTTTATGAAATCTTTCAAGCTCCTTAAGGATGCCGGGATAATCTAAGATAATCACCCAGCCAAGATTCATTATTTTATCTTTAGCCATCTTAATACCCGAGACGAACCCAACTGGATATTCGGATTCCTCTTCCTCATTGTTAACTTGATTTACATATAGCATATATTGCGGAGTATCGTCTACGGAGAAAAGAATGTCTGGGTCCACAAAATCTTTTTGTACATGAATCGTATATGCCCGGGAAGGATCAGGTGAAGTAGAAAAAGTAATCGTTTTATCCTTCCTATTCAATAATTCATCAATTGTGGTAGCAGGCGAGGAGTCGGCGGGCGCGGCGGCGCCTTTCTTGACGGCGCTGATATAAACTAACCTGCCTACCGCTCCTTGCGGATTACTGATCATCCATTTCAAGGCGTCCAGGTCTTTAGCAATAATCTCTTCTTCATCGTTAGGGGCCTCTTTTTTGCGGTTACGGATGGTCAGCTGAAAATCTCCGAATTTCGCCCCATGCAATATGTCTCCCCAAAGAGTATCCCGGATAACTGCCGGCATATCTTTGTCAGTTACCTGCGGATCATCAGCTCTTTTTTCATTTTTCGAAACCTGTTTTTTAACTTGGCCTGCGGCATCAAAATAATATCCCTCTGCTAACTGACTCTTGGTTTTTTTATTCGTAATGTAAAGGTCTATTCCGGTGCCCTGCGGTATAATCCGGCCTAAAATTTTAAATACCTGATGCCCTAATCCCTCGCCGGTCAAATCGGCTTCCTCTGAAGAACCGGCAAATCTTACGTTACCCAGGGTCACATCCAGACGGCGTATCGTGCCTTCTTTTATGCTAAAACGCAGAAAATAACCGAGCGCTTGATCGCTCTCCCTGCGCAAGGCAACCCTGACTCCCAGACGATATATTTTATCTGTATGAATCTCAGTGGGCTGAGCAGATAATGTGTATATATTTTCTCCATCTGATACCGTCTTAGGGGCGTTATCCGAATCGCCGTTCAGGTAGTCTATTATGCTTGAAGCCAGCTCCTTGTCTTGCGCCATCTGGGAGGCGGCGCCGGGCGAGGGGGCGGCGGGCTTTTGTTCTTTTGTCAGCCGTGCTACGGCTTCTACCAACGCTCTTGCTAACTTATCGCTATCAAAGCCTTTATCTATAAGCTCACCAATGCTTCCTTCAGCCAATCCTTTCTGCGCACTCTCTACGCTTCCGGTCATCATTACTACCGGCACCTGCTGATTGCTTAGTGACCTTATCTGGTTAGCTAAAATAAGACCGTCTATTCCTTTCCCCATATCGTTATCCGTAATAACAACGTCAAATGGGTCTTTTGATTGAAATGCCGCTAAGGCAGCCTGTGGATTATTAGCCGTTACTACTTTTGCTCCCTCCAGCTCTAAAGTGCGCTTAGCCGCCATGCGGTCCACTTTATCATCATCTACTACCAAAATCCTCGCCCCAGAAAGGCGACCGGCAGGGTCGGCGGGCGGCTTCTTATCCTCTGCAGGCGTGGAGGCGGATAGATGATCATCTTGCTTATGTTCTTCTATTGCGCTTAAGAGAAGCTGTGCTGCGGCAGCATGAACCTGAATAAGATCTTTCAACTGTTCATCAACTGGCAATTGTGCCCATCTGCGAAAATCAGGATGCTCCATAATCCTGAAATAGGGTCCCAGACTCCTCCCATCTGAGCCGGTCTTGACTCTAAAGGGAACCCCGGCCTTCCAGGTGGCGTTGGCAAAGAGAGCTAATAACGTTTCTTCCTCGCCCGTTAGCCTGCCCTCGACAATAGCATTCAGAACATCGCTCATGCTCTGTCCTTGACGCGTCAACTCTAGTAGAGCGCCTACGCCGACCTCTAAAGCAATAAAGCCGAGCAAATTCATAGCAATATCCAAATCTCTTTTTGTAAGGCCGGTCAAAGTCTGGTCTGTGCTGATAGAATGCTTTGTTCCATGACGGCTATTGTAAGCCTGTAGGCTTTCGCGGGCCAGCAGCTCAAGAAAACCCTTATTCTTAAGAAGGAATTCTAGCCTATCAAGTTGCTCTTGCGGATCATCAATATGTTGAATAGCAGAAAGCAATTTGTGAGCCGCTACTTTCATCTGTAATATATCCTCTTCGGCAACTTCCTCCCTGGCTAAAACAACCGGCACAAAATCGGGATGAGATTGCATTAGACTATAGGGCCCCAAACTTTCCCCATCTGAGCCAGTCTTGACTCTAAAGGGAACCCCGGCTTTCCAGGTGGCGTTGGCAAAGAGCGCTAATAATCTCATTTCCTTTTCTGTTAACATATCCTCTGTAATGGCTTTCAAGACGCTAACCAAAGAATTGCCCTTACGAGTTGTTGCTAATAAAGCACTCGTTCCTACCTCCACCCCTATTAAACCCGCTAAATTCTGCGTCCTATCTAAATCCTCTTTTGTAAAAACAGTCGCATCTGTATCTTGAGTTATCCTATAGTCTGTATTAGCGTGTTCATTATATGCTGACAGCAAAGCCCCAGCCATAGTTTCCAAAAATGCCGGATTCTTCATCAAAGAATCTAATATGCCCAACTCCTGTTCGAGTTGAGGATTTCTGACGATGGGCGAGTAGGCGGCGGGCGGCTTATCCTCAATCCTATCAACAGCTCTCTTTGCAATCTCTATAGCTCCAGGAATATCTTTAAGTTGAAGGTCAACAGGTAACTCAGAAGGATAGCGCCTGTTCCACTTCTCCATCAGCGATCTTATATCATTGGTATCTCTAACTGCCTCTAGGTCAAGGAGTAATTCATCAAGTAGTCGTCTGGCGCCAACGAAATCCCTTCTTTCAATCTTTGCATTTATATCATCAAAGGCCTTATGGACTGAGGTATCACCTGAGCCGGTGTAGGGAGGTAGATTGTCTTTAGTTTTCCCCCTAAGGAGCTGTCGAAACGATTGTATTATCTCCTCCTCTGAGCGGTTGGCTGAGGCCCTAAGGGTGGCAGGGGCTGTGTATTTGAGGAAGGAATTTCTTGCTGGATCATCTCTGAATTGCCCTGCCAGGTTAAAGATCTTTGTAAGTATGGGTATTATCTCCTCCTCTGAGCGGTTGGCTGAGGCCCTAAGGGTGGCAGGGGCT
>JBHPGR010000004.1:0-72774 GCA_042570405.1 Candidatus Omnitrophota bacterium | reverse complement strand
CGCTGGCTAACTGCGTTAAATACATTTATAGCCCCTGGCTTTGGTTGCTGCTGTTATATATTTTATTAAAAGAGCGTCAGAATCTTAAGATGTTCCTATATTCTTTACTTACTGCCTTGGCTGTCTTTGGGATAGTCTTATTACCCTTTTATTTTAAGGCTGGGCCTAAGTTTTTATCCTGTATGATCTGGCAGCTGATCCAGCAGAGCGTAGGCACAGAAGGCCTTGCGGCAGTTCTTTATCTTTTTCCCGTAATTCAGACCTATTTTCCTTTTTATCTTATCCTGGGGTCTTTTTTTATATATTATTGGTTAATCCGCGACAAAAAGAAAAGTCTATCAGATTATTTAAAGCAGCCGGAGTTTATATTTTTACTGAGTCTTTTCGTTGTCTCGGGTATCTTCGCCTATACTTTTTTAATACGGATTGCTCCGGTACCTTTTCACGCGATCAATTATTTTCCTTATCTAGTTTTATTATCGGCGGTGGCAAGCGCTAAATTAATCAAAGGATTAAACGAAAAAAAGAGCCGTCAGCTATTTACCATAATCCTTGCCCTGCTGATTTTTTTCACGCCATTTTTACAGCCGCGGACCTGGCAACTCTTTAATCTCGGATGGCAAAGGCGGGAGGTCCGCTCTGTTTATGAAGTAGCCGGCAAAATAAAGGCCTATACCCAAAAAGATGCCCTGGTCTTTACCTTTAGCCCGATATTT
Source organism: Candidatus Omnitrophota bacterium (assembly GCA_042570405.1). Taxonomy (GTDB): domain Bacteria; phylum Omnitrophota; class Gorgyraeia; order Gygaellales; family Profunditerraquicolaceae; genus JBHPDM01. Next base: position 72,058 of record JBHPGR010000004.1, on the reverse strand, counting down.
GCTGCGCAGGCAGACCGCAAGGTGCTTAAAGGCATGGAGTTCGATGCCTACGGTTATCATCCGGATTGGCCCGATAGTTTCTGCCAAACCTTCGGTTTCCTAAACACACAGATGTTGATAGACCGCCTTGATAACAAAGACGCCGGCATTCTGGTCTTGAGCCAAGACAGGTTCTTTAGGCCTTTGCATAGGGCGCAATTAATAGAAAAGGATCTGGGGGTTTTGAGAGACGCAATAGATAGAAATTACCGGGTGGAGGAAAAATTATCATTTCCCAGAATATATCTGGGAGATGTCTATATCTACCTGCCGAGGGACTAACCTAAATCAAAGATGCGTAAGATAACGCGGGATATATCAAGGTATTTAGGCGCTAATTTCATCGTACAGATATTTTCTGTATTGCGCGGCGCGATAGTAGCCGGACTTCTCGGTCCGCCCTTTTACGGGCTCTGGAACGCCTTGAGGCTTATTTTGGACTACAGTCCTTATGCCGGGCTGGGGGCGTCGCTTGCCATGGATAGGGAATATCCCTATTGTATCGGCCGTAAAGAGTTAACCAGGGCAGAAGAGATCAAGGATACCGCTTTTACTTTTAATCTGATCATCAGCGCGATACTGGGCCTGGTTTTATTTATAGTGGCATTGTTTCTGCGCACTAAAGTCAGCAGAGAGGCCACCATAGGGCTGTTGATTATTTCTTTCGTACTGATCCTGCAGCAGATTAACATATTTTACCGGGAACTCGCCCGTTTACAGAAGAGGATCGATCATGTGAATGTGATGCTTCTTTTGTTTTCCGGGATAAACTGCTTTTTAGCGATCTTGCTGGTCCGGCAGTTTGGCATTTCCGGAATGTTTTTCGCATTAGTCGTGGCGTATCTGACCGCTTTAAGTTATATAATTTATAAGACCAAGGATAGATTCAGCTTCAGGCTTAATCAGGCCCGTCTTAAGCCTTTGGTTAAATTGGGTCTGGCGCTGATGATGATACCGCTTTTGACTACTGCCTTACAGAGCGTGGATAGATTAATGGTCCTCAGGTTTCTTGGGCTGACTGCCTTAGGGCTCTACGGCTTTGCTTCTTTATTTGCCGGATTGCTTTTCTATCTTCCGGTTGCCTATCAATTTATCACTTACCCTTATCTTTTAGAGGGACATGGTCAGCAAAACAATCCCAGGCACTTGGCCAACCTGTATGTGGCTCAGCCGACGGCAATCCTCTCAGGCGTCCTGGCATTTCTGATCGGCATTGCGCTTATTCTGGCTGGTCCGGCGATCGGCTACCTGATACCTAAATACTCAAAGGCGATCGTCGTAATAAAAATATTATTGGTCAGCGGATTTTTCTTCTCTTTGATCTACCTGCCGGTTAATTTTTTGGTCGCGCTAAACAAACAGGCCAGGGTGATCAAGATACAGCTGATTTGTCTGTTGCTCGGAATCGGGCTTAATTACGCCTTTATCAAGTCAGGGCTTAGCATCGGCGGGGTAGCCTGCGCCAGATTTATAGTGCATTTTTTCTTTGCCAATTGGATATTGGGGGTCGTCCTTTTGCACCAACTGAAGAATGCCTCCCGTGTCTTTTCTTACCTTATACAGGTCTATATCTCTTTGGGGTATACCTTGCTGCTTGTATTTGTAATCGAGGGCAATTTCCTAAAGTGCCTAATACCTTTTTCCAATATATGGCTTTCAACCCTGATTAAGTTAATGCTCTTTAGCTTAGCCGGCTTGCCGGTACTTTATTATTTTAACCGAAGATTATATTACAGATTTAGCGCTGCCAAATGACACGGAAGAAATGAAGACGGAGAAGCTACTAATATTTGTCAGTACGCAAAAAGAGCTACCAGAACTTACGCGCATCCTAGACAAGAAGCCCCAAGAGCGAATCACGGTTGTCTTAGCTCCGGATATAGACAGGGAGAGGCTGCCCGCAAAGCAAAATATTTCATATAAGAGACTCAACGATTACGAGGGCGATAAGGAGAATTTAAATCTCTGTTCCCGGGAGGCGAGCTCGTTGATTAAGAGGTGGCAGGGCCTACAGGTCAATCAGGAGTTTAATTTTGATCAGTTGACTTTGTATAAAGGCGTTTCTCTTTGGCAGGTCCATGCACACTCTATGCTGATGTATTATTTTATTGATCTGTTCCATTACATTCGGATTTCATCGGCGGTTATCGAAGTCGAAGATCCCAGGCAGGTGATCGTCCTGGGTTCGAAGACTGAACTCCTGGCACAGGTCTTTTTAAATCTAGCCCGGCAGAAGGATATTCCCGCATCATTACAAAGTGTTCATCGACAGATAATCCTAAGCTTGCCTAAAATGCAGGCTGCCTTTGAAAAAAAACGTACTTTCTTAGGCGTAGAGTTCTTTATATATATACCCGCTATTTTTTATAATCTTGGACTATTTGTAAAAAATACAGTCAGGGTAATAGGGGCAAGTGCCTATAACTACCAAAGGGGGACCGGTAAAAGAGGGACAAAGAAGATCATATTTTTTAAAAAACTAAAAAAACGCCTGGATTCTATGATTCCCTTGGTTAAGGAGCTGGAGAAGGACGGCCGGATCTCCGTTCTTTTAGTAGATTTACTTAGGGAGTACGGAGACTTCCTGCCTGTTTTAAGACGCCAGAGATTGTCCTGTAAGGTCTTTGCCGGATATGCTACACCTGGTATCAATAGGGGGGTCTGGCAGATGAATAATCTTTTTCTAGAGCGCTGGCGCTTGCTGGAGCAAAGCCGGAAGTTTCAGGAGTCGCTGAATTTTGACGGGATCTTTTTATGGGAACTCATCAGGCCATACCTTAAGGAACTGTTTTTGCGCCATTTCTGCAAAATGGTATGGGTCTTTGAGACAGCCAAAAGGCTCTTTGATATCGAAAACCCCGGATTAACCTTTGTTACCGCAGGCAGAGAGTCTGACGTCAGGCTTTGTACCCTTGCGGCACAGAAAAAAAGGATTAGATCCGTTGCAATATTGCGGGAGATAGTCTCAGATACGCCGGAATGGGGCGCCCCGGTTTATCAGGATAAAGAGATCGTCGACGGGAAATACAGTCATGATATATTGTGTAAGCAGGGGGTCGATCCGGATAAATTGATAATTTGCCCAAACCCCAGATGGGATGATTTCTTTTTGAAAAGAAGAGCAACTCCGGGCAGTCAATTATTCGCCAGATTAAATATACCACCTGAAAAGAAACTGATCGTTTTAACCACGACATTCTTCAATCCTTTTGTAAAATATGATGAATATCAGGGGGTAATCAGGGGGGGGTGTCTTGCCTTAAGGGACTTGGCAGGTTATCATCTGGTGATCAAATTACATCCCGCGGATAATAATCAAAGATTGGTTTATTCGATCTGTAAAGAGACCGGGATAAAAAATGTCTCTGTTATAAAGAATATAAACCTTCCGGATTTAATTGCTGCCAGTGAGCTGCTGATAACTCTTTACTCTACCACCGGATTGGAAGCGATCATGCTGGATAAACCCCTGATCATCGCAAATTTATCCAAGATACGCACGGATATCGTTCCCTATGTTTCAAGCGGCGTTGCCGTCGGCGTTTACAGGCAGGAGGATATCGCCATTGCCGTAAGGGATATTTTAAATAATAAATCCCTTCAGCAGAGGTTAAAAGCCGCACGGGAAAAGTTTATTCCAGAACATATCCAGCACTTTGACGGAAGGGCGACGAAAAGGTTAGCGGATATGATCAGAGAAATGATCAGGGAAAAGGAAGATCGAAGATGAGGTTTTCGCGGGTATTACTAATCAATCCATCATACGGATCTCCTGATCCCTTTCTTCCTATCGGCCTAGCCTATATTGCCCAGGCTCTCTTGGGTGCCGGCATAGAATATCAAGTTCTGGACATGTCCTTAGGATATAATCGGCGCGATATTAGATCCAGGATCAGAAGTTTTAAGCCGGATCTGGTGGGGATCTCCCTGCAGACCTTAGGTCACAAAAAAAGATATCAGCTAATAAATTATATTAAGAGATGTTTTCCTTCTCTAAAAATTGCCGCCGGCGGACCGCACCTTTCGACTCTAAAGAAAGGGGTATTAGAGGAATGCCGGGATATCGATTACGGTATAATCATGTATGGAGAGGAGCCCATTACCGGGCTGTGTAGAGGAAGGCCATTTGAAGAGATTGAAGGACTTATTTATCGAGAAAATAACAAAATCATATTTAACGTTGAAGGTATATATAAAATTCAAAACTACTCCTTTCCCAAGTATAATGGGTTTGAGTTGAGTAAATATTGGTTTGCTTTAGATGTTCCGGTAGCGATTGTTTCCTCAAGAGGCTGCCCAAGCCAATGCACCTTTTGTATATCCCGGATTGCATACGGCAACAGGTTTTATGCGCGCAGCGCAGAAGACGTAGCAGATGAGATTGAGTATTGGCATAACCGCGGACGTTCTGTTTTTGATTTCTTAGATGACAACTTTACTCTTGATGTCGAGAGGGTATATTTGATCTGCGCAGAGATTCAAAAAAGGGGCCTAAACAAACTTGAATTCAGGTGTACCAATGGGGTGCGGGCGGATAGAGTAGACAGGAAATTGCTGGCGAGGATGAGGGAGGTCGGTTTTAAAGCGCTCGCTTTCGGTGTGGAATCCGGCTCCGATAAGATATTGAAAGTGTTGAAGAAGCAGGAGACAGTTCTTCAAATAGAATCAGCTATAAAAGACGCCTGCGAATTAGGTTATCAGGTGACTTTATTTTTTTTGATCGGCTCTCCCTATGAGACCTGGGAAGACTTAAATGCTTCCTTCAGGCTGGCCTTACGTTATCCTATCTATCAGGCAAGGATGTATAATATCTTACCTATTCCGAATAGCGAATTATTTGATTGGATAAAAGAGAACAATCTTTTTATCGTGCCCCCAGCGCGCTATCTGAATTTTTCCCGCGTCAATGACAGAAGGCCGGTATTTGTAACTCCGGAATTACCGCTCAGGCAGAGAAGAAAGGCGCTAGCCTACGCTGATCTCATCTCTAGGAGGGTAACTCAAAGATACTACCGCAGGATTTTAAGGCGCTATGGCCTCTTTGGGGAGCTGGTCAGTTTTCTAGCGGCAACAGATCTGGTACGGAATAAGTTAGTATACGTCCCTTTTATAAAAATAGCCCTGCGAAAAGTAAAGCGTATCTTAATACCGAGGTAAATAGAGATGAAATTCCTGTTGATTACAGAGCAATTCCCACCCTTAGTCGGCGGCGCGGCTTTTCATCTATACAATCTCTATAGCCGGATGGGCTCTCATGAGGTCGCAGTCTATACCATGAAAAGACCCGGCAGCGAAGAGTTCGATAAAAAACAGAAAATTAAGATCAGCCGGCATTGGATATGGGAGAAATCTTTTTCTCTATTACATCCTACCAGCATCATCGGTCCCTTTTGGCTTCTCTGCGGCGTTATCAGGCAGATCTTTAAGCAAAAGCCGGATATCCTGCATTGCGGGACGGTGCATCCCTCTGGTGAGTGCGCATTGATCATCAAGAAGTTTTTCGGTATGCCCTATATCGTTTATACCTTTGCGGAAGAAATCGGCCATTTTAATAGAAGCCGCTTGAAAAGATTCATTATTGCTAAGGTTTTGAGAAACGCCGAGGCAGTCATATCGATATGCGATTATACGGTAAATATGCTCGTTGGCCTGGGAGTGGAAAGAGAAAAAATATTCAAGATACCCCCGGGAGTTGATTTAAAGGAGTTCCGCGCGGACAAGGATGCAGTCACTAAAGAACAGCTTGGGCTTGAGGGCAAAGTGGTTTTGCTTACCGTAGCAAGACTAGCGGAAAGAAAAAACCACCAGGTTGTGCTTAGGGCCCTGCCGAGGGTTTTAGAAGAATTCCCTAATTGTGCCTATGTAATAACGGGAAGCGGCCCCACCGAGAAAAAATTAAGGATGTTGATCGAAGAGTTGGGCTTGAAGCAGCAGGTTATTTTTACAGGTGAGATACCCCTGGGGGAAATACACAATTATTATAATCTTGCGGATATATTTATTATGGTCAACCGCGAGATCCCGGAGCGAGGAGATGTGGAAGGATTTGCGCTGGTTTTCCTTGAGGCAGCGGCTTTCAAGAAGCCGGTTATCGGAGGCAGATCCGGAGGCGTTATAGAGAGCGTAGAGGACGGCAGCACCGGGATTTTAATCAATGACCCGCTTGATCCGGATGAAGTTGCGGCAGCGATTTTAAAATTACTCAGGGATAAAGAACTGGCCGCAACAATGGGTAAAAGGGCGCGGGCAAGGGTTGAGAAGTCTTTTGGTTGGGATAAATTTAAAGACAAAATTATCGCTCTAAATGAGAATATAATGGCCAGTAGAAAGAGAGATGCGCCTCAATAAAAGTATTATTATAAATATTTCCCTTATCTTTTTTGCCTTAGCGTTGGTCTTTCTTGCGCTCGAATTGACCTTGAGGCTTACAGTGTATAATTTTCCCCGCTACCGAAAGTCTCCCGGACCAAACTCCATGTACAGGTTGGATGATCTTGAGTTTAAGACGCTAGTATACACAAATAGCCTTAATATCAGAGACGATGAGATCAGCGCCAAAAGAGATAATGAATTCAGGATCCTCTGCCTGGGGGATTCCTATACCTTTGGCCTGGGTGTCGATATCGATGATGCATTCGTTACGCTTACCGAGGAGTTGCTGAATGAGCATAACGGTGTCAGGCTGAGGTTTAGCCTGATCAACGCGGGAGGGCCGACATCGGCTTGCAAGAATCGCGATTTCCTGATCCAGAAAGGCATAGGCCTTGAGCCGGATGCGATAATCGTACAAACATTTATCGGTAATGATTTTTATGACGCACTCGCCTATACCGACCCAGGATTCCGGGGGCAGTTACCCGGGATCGATACGGTCAAACAAAGCCTCTCTAAAAAGATCTACTTCCTGGACTTTATCTGGAACCGCTTGATCCAGATCGATTACATAGACGACTTACTCTTCCGCTGCAATATAAGGTATAGTAATAAAGCGATATATCTAAAAGCATTGCCCGAATTAGAAAGATCTGCTGTGGCTTCCCAGCTAAATTGCCTGGAGTCACTGCTTACCATCTGCAAAGAAAACAATATCAAGATGCTGCTTATAAATATCCCCGATAAGCCGCAGGTATTCAAAAGGGAACTTTTTGATAAGCGCAAATATTATTACAGGAATCCTAATCAGATAATTAAAGATTTTTGCCGGGATAATAATATTCCCTATCTGGATTTTTTAGATCATTACGAAAAACTAAATCAAGAGGAGGTCATGGGGTTTTATTATCTGAAGGATATACATTGGACTAAAGAAGGGCATAGTCATGCCGCCGGGATATTGGCCGATTTTATTAAAGAGGCACTTGAGTGAAGGAATCCTTGAATAATAAAGAAGCGCTCTGGGAAGATTTTTGGCAAAAGGGAGATTTTTCACCGCAAGGTTACGAAAGGATTACTAGAGAGGACCTTGTTTCTGTAGGCTGGAAGAAGATAAAGACGAGGGTATTGAGTAAATTCGGCGCATTCAGGGGACTGAAGACAGTGGAGATCGGCTGCGGGATGGCAGAAAAGTCTTTGCTTTTTGCCCGGGAGGGAGCAGAGGTTACGGTTGTAGACTATAGCACCAAGGCCCTAGAAGAGGCAGAATCATTCTTTCGCTATTTTAATCTTAAGGCCACATTCTTGCAATGCGATATATTTAATCTTCCGCAGGACTTGCTTGAGCGTTTTGACATTGCGATGTCTTACGGGCTTGCTGAACATTTCCGCTATCCTAAGCGGCGCAGAATATTCCAAGTCCATTATTCGCTGATAAAAGAAGGCGGGATGCTTTTGATCGGCGTGCCTAATGCCTGGTGCCTGCCCTATAGGATATTCAAGATACTCGCCCAATGGTTAGGTTATTGGAAGGTGGGTTTAGAGATTCCTTTTTCGCGGCGGGAATTGTCAGGTCTAGCAGAAAGCCTAAGGCTTAAAGACTGCCGGATCCTCAGCACATCTTTTTTACATGATTTTTATCACTTTATGCTCTTTTGCCCGGTTAGAAAGCTTTTCGGCCGGAGGATCAGGTTAAGAGACGATCTTTTGGAGATACCTACTATTCTGGATGATTATTTTGCGCGCTCCCTGATTTTAAGCGCCGGAAAATAGGCTATTTTTGATAATGAATAAGACAAACATCCTTATTATAATCTCTACTGCCGGCGTCGGGGGCGGTGAGGAACACCTGCTATATTTAGCGGATCGGCTGGATAAAGACAAATATAACCTCTTTTTTGCCTGCCCTTACGAAGCCGAATTTTCCGGAGAGTTAAGAAAGCGGGGTTTTAACCCCCTGGTCTTAAGGATGAAGACAAAATTTAAATTCAAGGTGTTGCTGCAACTTAAGAGATTTCTCAGGGATAATCGGATCGATATAATACATACCCACGGCCACCGTCTGGGATTTTACGGCCGGCTTGCAGGTAAGTGGGCCAAGACCCCGGTAATTATTTCAACGATTCACATCTCACTTTACCGGTATCCGACAGCAGGCTGGATCAAATGGTTTTATCTTTTATTAGATAACCTGAGCCTGCGTCTGTGTGATAAGATCATCTGCGTCTCTGGCGCGTTAGCGCAAGAATTAACCGCTAAGGCCTCCTTAGATCCAAAGAAGATCACGGTGATTCAAAACGGTATAGATCTGGATAGATTTTCCTCTGTGCAGATTGCTGACAATTTAAGAAAAGAGTTAGAATTGGATTCGCAGCCGGTGATCGGGGCGATCTGCAGATTGGCAGAGCATAAAGGCCACCGGTACCTCCTGCGGGCAGTCAAAGAATTATCAGTTTCCTTTCCGCATCTTGTATGCCTGATCGTCGGCGACGGGCCGATGCGCTTGCGGCTTGAAAGTCTAGCTGGTCAGCTGGGCATATCCGGAAATTGTAGATTTCTCGGGAATAGAAAGGATGTGCCGCAGCTGCTTGCCCTTTTAGAAGTCTTGGTTTTGCCTTCCTTTTCAGAAGGTTTCCCATTGATCTTACTGGAGGCGATGGCTATGCGCAAGGCGATTGTAGCCACTCGCATCGGGGGCGTAACCGAGTTGATCGAGGATGGAAAGAACGGACTTTTAGTTGCTCCGGGTGATGCCTCGGCAATTGCCAGAGCGGTTAAAGGCTTATTAGAAGCTCCCCAAAGGCGGGAAGCGATCGGTGGGTCCGGCCGCAAGCTGGTTGAACGGGATTATAGGGTTGAACAAATGATTGTCAAGGCAGAGGGTATCTACGATAATATTTTGCAAGGACAATAGGCCAGGGTAAAGATGAAAAACAATCCGTTACCGGATAAGATTGACAAGATCCTGCTTGTACAGTTAGCCGGCATAGGTGATTTAGTCATGGCTACGCCGGCGATCAAGGCGATAAGGCAGCACTTTCCCGAGGCGCAGATCGCCCTGCTTACTAGCGCAAGGGCTAAAGGTCTACTGGAAAACTCACAGGATCTGGATAGTATCTACAGCCTGGATTACGGCGGAAGACTAAGCCCCGGCCTCTTCTTTAGCCGGAGCAATTGGTCGACGATCAGGGATTTACGTAATCAGAAGTTTGATCTGGCCGTGAACCTGCTTCAGCTATTTTCTTTAAGTGGGGCGTTTAGGGTCTGGCTGTTGCTTAAGGCAGCGGGTGTCGGGTTTACCGCCGGCAGGAATACGCAGGGCAGGGGATTCTTCTTTGATCTTCGGTCCGCAGAGTCAGACAAAAGAGACGATCATGAGGTAGCAAGCAATCTGCGTTTAGCGCGCGCGATCGGGGCAGAGGCGGATAGCGACGCTTTATTCCTGGAGACCGAAAGGAAGGACCTGGATTTTATTGCCGGTTTTCTTTCAGAGCGCAATATCGGCGCTAAGGACCTTCTGGTAGGCATAAATCCCGGTTCAGCCTGGAGGCTGACGCGCAGATGGCGCCCGGGGCGCTTTGCAGAGGTGGCGGATGCGCTGGTTGACAAATACGGGGCGAAGATAATCATTACCGGTTCGCTGAAGGATAAAGGGCCCTGTGAGAAGATAGCCTCGTTCATGAAGTCTGAGCCAGTGATCAGTGCCGGCCTTTTGACTATCCCGCAACTAGTCGCCCTGATAAAAAGGTGCGGTCTTTATATCTCGACTGACGCAGGGCCGATGCACATCGCAGCCGCAGTCGGCACACCACTGGTCGCGGTCTTCGGGCCTGCGCCCAGCAGGTATTTCCCCTACGGCGATGCCGAAAATTTCAGGGTGATAAAAAAGGACGTCAGGTGCAGCCCCTGCTACAGGAGGCGCTGTAGCGATATGCGCTGCATGGAAGAGATCTCGACGGATGAAGTCCTGAGAGCAGCGCAGAGCTTACTTAAAAAAAATGGATAAGATCAAAGTACTCTTCGTACATACATTGCCGGTAGTCAGCGGCTCCGGGCTTGCGGTCTACTATATGATCAAAGGGCTGGATAAGGATAAGTATGATGTAGAGTTTGCCTGTGCACCGGGCGGGCCATTGATAGAGAAAATCGCTTCGACCGGGATCACGGTGAGGCCGGTAAAGCATTTTGTACAGGAGGTCCATATAATCAAAGACATTCTGGCCCTGATCGAGATGGTCTTGTTGACCCGCCGCCGTAAATACACCATAGTCCATACGCATAATTCCAAGGCAGGAGTGATCGGCAGGCTCGCGGCAAAGATCAGCGGTGTCCCGATAATCATACATACCTTCCACGGCTTTTCCTTTCACCGCTTTGAAAGCCCCTTCAGGCGCTGGCTCTTTAAATCCATCGAGAGGTTTACCGCTGGCCTTACCGATAAACTGCTGATTATCTCAAAGCCCTTAAGGGAATGGGGGTTAAGCGAGGGGATCGGGGACCCGGGAAAGTACGTAATAAATTATGACGGTATAGAATTCGATAAATTCCGCAGGGATTTTGACCGGGAGAAGATCAGGAGAGGATTCGGGATCGAGGATGATGAGCTAGTCGTAGGGATGGTCTCTAAGCTCTGGGAGGGGAAGGGGCATAAATACCTCCTGCAGGCGGCAGTAAAGATCATCCAGAGGGTCCCCAGGGTAAGATTTATGCTTGTAGGCGACGGATATCTGCGCGATAATCTAAAGGAACAGGCAGAGGAATTAGGGGTCCTTGACCATGTGATCTTTACCGGTTTCAGGGAAGATATCCCGGAGATCACTTCCATTTTTGATATCGCCTGCCTTCCTTCGTTATTCGAAGGTATGGGCAGGGTCCTGCTTGAGGCCCAGATCATGGGCAGGCCTGTAGTGGCAACGAAGGTCGGAGGGATCGTCGAGATCGTCAAGGATAACGAAACCGGCCTGCTGATCGAGCCTGCAGACAGTGATGCTTTGGCTTTGGCTATAATCAGGCTGCTCACTGATAGCGCCATGGCAAAAAGATTGGGGGAAGCGGCCAGGCATCATATAGGGGAGGAGTTTTCGGTGTCGCGCATGGTCGAGAAGGTCGAGGAAGTTTACGGGGATCTATTAAAGGCGAAAGGGGCTGCGGGATGAATGTAATATTCTTGTTCTTATTTGGCTTTATCCTTTCCTTTCTTCTTACTCCACTGACGCGCAGATTCTGCCTTAAGTTCGGTTTCCTTGATAATCCGCAAAGGCGCAAGATCCATAAAAAACCCCTGCCCCGCCTGGGGGGTATAGCAGTGATCATCTCTTTTATGGCGGTCTTATCTTATGCGATGTTCTTTTACCGCGATTTTTACGAACTTTTTTCCCCCCGTTTCTCCGGGGTCCTGATCGCGCTGATTTTACTGATCATCCTGGGGCTTTGGGATGACATAAAGGGGATAAGGCCGCTGATCAAGCTCTCCGGGCAGATGGTCGTTGCCCTGGTCCTTTTCCACTATGGTTTCCGCATAGAGCTATTGACTAACCCCTTTAACGGCCAGGAGGTGCAGATACCGTTTTTGTTAAGTATGTTCTTTTCTGTCTTCTGGGTGCTGGGGATGATCAACGCCATAAACCTGATCGACGGGATAGACGGCCTTGCCCCGGGGATCGTCTTCATATCCGCAGCCAGCCTTTTATTCGTGGGGCTTTATCTTAAGACGCTGGTCAGCGTGACGATCCTAAGTATCCTCTGCGGGAGTACGCTGGGGTTCCTTTATTATAATTTTCCCCCGGCAAAGATCTTCCTGGGTGATACCGGAAGTATGTTCCTGGGGTTTATTCTGGCGGTGACCGGACTTGCCGGCCTGCAATATAAGATAGTCACCGCCACAGCCCTGATCATCCCGATCTGCGCCCTGGCCATACCAATATCCGATGTCTTCCTGGTGATATACCGCAGGCTGATCCGCAAGGGTTCGATATTCATCGCTGATAAAAAACATCTGCATCACCGGCTGCTGGACCTCGGCCTTACCCAGAGACAGATAGTATCCGCCCTTTATATGGCAGCGGTATATTTTGGGATCATCGCTTTCCTCTTCGTGCTGATCCCCAATCAATACGCCCTATTATTATTATTACTTTTGGGGATCGGAATATACCTGGCAGTAAGAGCGATAGGTTTTATCGAGAGAAGGACGGTGACCCTCAGGAGATACAGGAAGATTGCTTCCAGGTAATATTAGGGTGCCGGAAAATAAATCTATTTATTCTTAATTAATTGTGGTACAATACGTAGTTGAGTAGAATGGTCTTGGACTATCTAGCTGGAGGGGTGAAGGAGTATGTCTAAGGGTAGGGTTTTGGCCGTAGACGACGAGCCGGAATTCGCTAAAATGGTCTCTTACCGGCTCAAGAGCGCCGGTTACAGCGTTGATATCGCTTTTAACGGGAAGCAATGCATTGAGCAGGCAAAGGTATCACTTCCGGATATTATAGTCCTGGATATCAAGATGCCAGAACTAGACGGTATCGCCACTGCGTTTAAGCTTAAGGCATCGCCTGCTACGAGCAAGATACCGATCATTATGTGCACGGGAATCGAAGACGATGACGCGCAGGTCCTGACGCGGAACTTAAATGTCGTAGATTATTTCAAGAAGTCCTCTGACATGAAAGAGCTGGTAACCAAGGTAGACGGGGCGCTGAATAAATGACCGGATACGATCACCATGAGACGATCATGAGCCAGGAACAAGCGCAGAAGATCGAAGAGATCTATGATGGCCTGTTTACGAAGGTAAAAGAGCTTTCCGGTATAGCAGGGGAAGGTCCGGCTTTTGATTTCGCAAGCAGTCTTGTGGATTTTATTATTGATACCCTCTCTAAGAAAGATAATCCCCTCCTGCTTTATACCAGTAAGGTCTTTGAAAAAGACTATATCTTTGCCCACTCGCTTAACGTTACTATTATATCCATAAAGATCGGCTTAAAGCTTGATTTTGAAAATAAGCGCCTTAAGTCTCTGGGGCTGAAAGCCTTGAGTCATGCCAAGGGAGACGCTAAGTTTCGTATTAAGCTTTCCGGGGGGAAAGAGTTGGACCAGGAGATCGAAAGGGTAGTGGGGTTGGCGGATATCTACGATTCGATGACCCATCCTCCATCCTACAGAATCGAGATGACAGCTTATGATGCAATATCTTCGATGATAAATACTGATCCTTCCTTTGACCGGGACTTGTTAAAGATCCTTTTAGATGAGGTAAGTCTTTATCCTGAGGGGAGTTGGGTACAGCTTTCCAGCAAGGAGATCGGACGCGTTGCCCAGATCAATAAGGACTCCATGCTTAGGCCTAAGGTCAAGGTGATCATGGACAGGGACGGAGAATATTTAAAGGAAGCCAAGGAAGTGGACCTTGTGACAAACGGGAATAAGGTGATCTATATTACCAGGTCGCTGACCAGCGGCGAGATAGGTAAGATCGGCAAAAGAAGAAGGGAGCGCTTGTAGGTAAAGGAAGAGTTAGCGCAAGATAAACAATCCAGAATTCCGCCCAGCATTAAGTAAAAAGATTTTGATGCTGGGTTTTTTATTGGGAAGAGTAAAAATTAAATGCTTGACAGATACATATTCTATAATATACTATATAAAATGTACTTTATACTTTGTTGTAAGTACTTGAGGGCAGTATCTTAAGATTTTGAGTATCAGTTAAGGGGAAGAGGTCATGATAAGGAAGTTGTTTAAGGTCGGCGAGCTGATCGAGAATTCCGGCTTATCCCGGCAGATGGTGCATTATTATACGCAGTTGGGCCTGATCAATGAGGCCCGGCGTACGCCTGCGGGGCACCGGCTTTACAAAGAGGATGTATTTAAGCGGATCAAAAGGATAAAAACGCTTCAGTCCAAGGGTATGACTCTTCTTGAGATCAAAAAGGTCATTAACGGAGGGAGGATAGATTAGCCATGTATAGAGAATACTGGAAGTTGCTGGAGAAGCCCTTTGAAAATGCTCCTAACCCGCGTTTCATCTATCATTCCAAAAAACACGATGAGGCGCTCTCGAGGATGCTTTACGTAGTGCGGGAGCAAAAGGGCGGAGCTGTCCTGACCGGAGAATACGGCAGCGGAAAGACTCTTCTTAGCCGGGTACTCCTGAAGGAGCTTTCTAGGGAGCAATATAAGACCGCACTGGTCTTTAATCCTACCCTTCCGCCGCTGGAGCTGATCAAGGAGATCATTTATCAGTTGGGCAGGGATGCCTCTTTTTTATCTTCCAAGATCGATTTACTGCATTACCTGAATGATGTCCTGATCAGGAACAGGAGTGAGAACAAAAGCACCGTGATCATGGTAGATGAATCGCAATCGCTATCAGAGGAGAGCTTCGAGGAATTACGCCTGCTCTTAAACTTTCAATTGGACGAAAGTTTCCTTTTGAGCCTGATACTTTTAGGTCAGCCTGAATTAAGAGAGAGGATAAATAAGATGCCTCAGTTAAGGCAGAGGCTGGCGATCAGGTATCATCTCATCGGCCTTGCCGCAGACCAGGTAAAGGCTTATGTCCAGCACCGCCTCTTGGTAGCCGGGGCGCAGGAGGAGATATTCTCCGAGGATTCCTTTGGCGAGATCTACAGGTTTTCAGCAGGTATTCCCCGCAGGATAAATAATATCTGTGATATGGCTTTGTTGGTGGGCTACGGAGAGAAGAAGGAGCGGATCACTCAAGAGGTGATCTGGAAAGTCGCGCAGGACATGGAAGAGTCACCGCTAGAGACAGACCTAGAAGAAGAGGCCCTGGCCAGTGGTTAGCATATCGGATATATTAAATAAAGATAATACTGACCCGGTAGATCAGCCGGGCTCAGGTGATTCTGCTTCGCCTAAGCAGGATCAGCAGGCAGAGGGCGGGATCGAGGTCTCTAAATTTGTATCAATGGGGGTCAGGTCATTCGATTCAGAGCAGTGCCTGAAGTTATACGCAGATGCCCTGGCCCTGGTAAAGGATATCTATGACCGGGCGCAAAATAACCAGGAGCTTATTGACGGGGTAGGAAGGATCACGGCCTGCGTAGAGAAGTTTGTCGATCAGCAGCTGCTTGCAAATGATAATATCCTTAAGTTTATCACAGATCAAAAGGATGAAGCCAACAACTACATATATGAGCATGTGGTAAATGTATGCATTATCAGTATCGAGATAGGCATCGGCCTGAAGTTAGAGCGCGGGCAAATGATCGAATTAGCCACAGTAGCGATCCTGCATGATATCGGCATGGTGAAATTCCGCGGGATATATTCCAAAAAGGGTATCCTCACCGCCGAAGAATATGATCAGATAAAGAATCACCCCGCACTCAGCGCCCAGATCCTGCAGAAGTTTAAAAACATAGATAAAAGATTTTCTGCTATCGTCGCCCAGGAGCATGAGAGGCTCAGAGGCTCCGGTTATCCCCGCGGTTTAAAGGGCAGCAATATAGATAAATTCGCCCAGATAATCGGGATCTCGGACGTATTCGAGGCAATGACTCATGCCAGGCCCTATCGGGGAAGGATCGATCCGCTGGAATCTCTTAGGCAGCTGTTAAAGGAAAAGACCGACTTTGCCAAAGATATAATCAAGATCCTGATCCAGCGGTTCGGCTGTCCGTATTGCCTCGGCACCCATGTGAAACTGACTTCAGGAGAGAGAGGCAGAATTATAGGCAGAAATCTTGTAAATTCTATGAGGCCGGTGGTCGAATTGACTCATGATATCTATGGCCGTAAGTTAAAAGATGCCAAAGTAGTCGACCTGGCCCAAAATCCCACTGCCTCTATCGAAAAAATTCTGCAGGATAAAGAGGAATAGATAATAACCGTATAATAGAAAATAAATATGCAGAATCAGGACCGGTTATTGCGCTGCCTGGCGAGTGCTGATATTACGCCGGATTCTCTTAAGCACCTTGTGGAAGAGATAGGCCCAGAGTTAGACTGGGCTTATTTTTTTAATCAGGCCCGCAGAGAGGGAGTCCTTGCGCTAGCCTTTAATAATCTCTCCCGGATAGAGTCAGCCGATCGCCTTATTCCTGAAGAGACCCGGAAACAAATGAAGAGTTTTTATTATACGGTTGCTGCCCGCAACAGCCTGCTGAGTGAACAATTAAAGAAGCTTTTAAGCGCCTTTAACCAGGCAGGAATCAAGCTAATTTTGCTTAAGGGCATAGCCTTAGCCCATACGGTTTACCCCAACATAGCCTTACGCCCCATGGATGATATCGATATTCTGGTTAGAAGAGAGGATCTTCCTGCGGCAAATCAAGTTTTGATCTCCTTAGGATATCTTTCCCCGGCAAACTACGAAGATTCTCTTGTCAGTTCCCCTGATTCTTCTATCAATACCCTTGTTTATGGAGGAGGCCGCACCGCTACTTTCTTCATCCATCTGCACTGGCACCTGATCAATACTACCTGGCCCCTGGGCCGTCTGGTGAGCGCAATCGATATGCAAAGGATCTGGTCTGCTGCCCTGCCATTGAAAATAGAGGGGAGCAATACCTGGAAGCTTTTACCCGAGCACCAATTGATTTACCTCTGTCAACACGCTTTTGCCCACGGCTTTAAAAGATTGATCCTGATCTATGATATTGCGCAGGTTTTAAGGACATATCAAGAACAACTTGATTGGGATCTGGTGATCCAGGAAGCGCAGCGTTTTAACCTGTCCCAGATTTTGTATTGTTCCCTGAGGCTTACCTCAAGGCTTCTGGATTACGATATTCCTGCTTTAAATAGGCTAAGGCCGGTTCACTTCAGCCTCTTCGAGAGAATGCTCAGTTATTTTATTAGCCGCGGTATACGTTCGCAGAAGCTTTCCTATTTGACCTATCTTTCGATGCAGGGATGGTTTTTTGGCAAATTAAGATTTATCGCAAGGACAGTTTTTCCGCCGCCTGATATAATGGCGCATAAACTCACGCTTCCTTTATCCCAGATAAACAGCGGCCATTATTACAGGCGATTAGTGCATATTTTTTTTAAATCTTAACCTCGGTATTTTCTTAGAGCAAAAAAATGGATCAGGCGATTAAAGTTGCAGAGCAAGCTCAAGACCTGTCTTTTTTTGAGGCCCGGGGTTTTAGCATGTGGCCATTTCTAAAGGAAAGGGATAAACTGCTTGTTAAAAAAACGCCTTTATCTCGATTGGAAGTAGGAGACCTGGTATTGCATAGGTCCAATAGCTCATTAGTCTGCCACCGTCTGGTCAGAAAGAGCAAATCAAACGGCCAATGTTCGATCTATACCCGGGGAGATGCATCTTGGAGTCAGCCGGAAGCCATAAATCAGGAGAGAGTTTTAGGCAAGGTCATCGGCGTGATGAAAGAAAATAGGATAGCCTATGTTGATGGAGTAGGGCAGAGGTTGATCAATCGCATTATTTTACTTATTTTGCCTTTATGGCGCTTGGTCATTAAGGCCTATCAATTCTTATTTGTAAGAAAATGAAGAATGTATTTCTGGTAGAAGATCACGATGAGGTTCTAAAGATCTGGCGCAGACACAAGGTTTTGGGGTTAGATTTGGTACACCTGGATGCCCACATTGATTTTGTGGTTTATCCGGCCAGGCCAATAGAAAAGGTTGTCAGCGAAGCAAGAAGTATTAAAGAGCTAAAGGCAAAATTAGAACATTCGCTTAATTTCTTACACTACGAAAAGGATTTCAATAAACAGACTAACATCGGCAATTACATCTACCCGGCGATGGAGGAGGGGATAGTTAATAATTTTTACTGGGTTATCCCCGGAGGCGCCAAGGAGTTCAAAAAATCCCGGAAGATAATCAAAAATACTCTAAAAAGATTAACTAGGCCTCAGAATAACGGCAAGGTTATTTTAAAAGAAAGTAGTAATGATTCGATCTCTATGAGGTGCCTGGGGAGGAATTTTGTGGTCTGCACTCTGGATAGTCTACCAGTTTTAGGCAGGGATGTACTCCTTGATATCGATACTGATTTTCTAGTGATTGACAGCCTTTTGAGCGCAGAGAATACCCGGAATATCAGCAAGAGAAGGGTCTGGATTTCACCAAAAGATTTAACAAGTATCCTCAAGAAAAAGATTAAATCCCCTAAGATTACTACCATCGCCTATTCAGTCAACGGTGGTTTCACGCCGATGAAATACAGGTATCTAGGGGATGAGGTCGCTGCTTGTTTCTCGCACTCCAAATTCAAAGGCAGACTTGCAATCAGTCATCGCGCAGCAAAATATTTCAATCTCTTTGAATCAACAGGAAGCAAGGCTTACTACCAGAAAGCCGCCAGGCTTAACCCTGCCTACCGCAGCCAGGATAACAATTATGGAGCGCTTTATCTGTCGCTCAGGAAGTTTTCTTTGGCGCAAAAAGAGTTCTTTCGGATTTTAAGGGTAGATAAAAATAATCCCGGAGCGCTTTCAGGCTTAGGGACGATTGCCTTAGGAAGAAGAGAACTTAAGAAGGCAAAAAATCTCTTAGGTTCAGCATTAAACTACTGCGGTAATAATGGGGCATTTAAAAAAGTAAAACCGCAGGTTTTATTCAACCTGGCAAAGGCAGAATTCAATTCAGGAGATTTTAAAAGCGCCAAAGAAAGGCTGCTTTCTTACAGGCGAAGGGTACCTTTAGACCCTGAAGGCTACTATCTTTTAGGCAGAATTTTTGAAAAGGAGGGAGAATTTTCTCAAGCCGCTATTTTTTACAAAGATACCTTAAGATTAGGTTGGGGCACGTTAGAACCGCTGATCGGCCTTTTGCGGGTTTCCAGAAAGATTGCTGATAAAGACGAAATGATCAAATATGTAAGGATTCATTATAAATTCTTTAAAAGGCGATTAAACCGCTTAAATAAATTACACTTAAAGCAAGAGGGGAAGAGTAGGCTAATTAGTCTTAAGAAGAAGATGTTAATTTTGGAAAAACAGCTGAAAGGAGGTAAATACTGATGGAGGCAAGTGCTGTAATTCGCAAAAACCCTAATATGGTCACCCGCGTAATCGGCGATGAAAGGATACTGGTGCCTATTTATAAGACATCCGATGATATAAGCTGTATCTATTCCCTGAATAAAGTCGCAGCGCGCGTCTGGGAGATGTTTGACGGGAAAAAACCGCTATCCCAAGTCAAGAAGCAGGTGCTTAAGGAGTTTGACACGACGCCAAGGCAAGCGGATAAGGAGCTGGAAAAGTTACTTAAGGACCTAAAAGAGATTAAAGCGGTAGTTTAAGTCGTAAGTGGTAAGTAGTAAGTCGTAAGTGGTATGTATCTGCTTTTACTTACGACTTACGACGTACGACTTACAACTGAAAAAAAGGAGGAGAAATGCCAAGAAAACCAAGATTTAGACCAGAGATCGCCCGCATAAGACTTAACCCTGAACAGGCAGTATTAGCCTGTGAGTGTTTTGGAAATCACGGTTGGGTTTGGCTGGCTGGTAACCGGAAAGGAAGATTTCTAAATTTACCAACTTATTGTATGGAAGCTGTAAAACCTGGTGTGGAGTCAGCGAGGACCTTGATTGATGCCTGCGGCAGCTCAGGGAGTGTCGGCTATCTGGCAGTTTCCTCAGGGACACAAACTTAGCAGTATCAGCGGTATGAAATGAAAAAGCTACAATCGGGCCGTTTTTTTTACCGGCTGCTGAATAAAAGAGAAAGCCATCCTTTTTCCGGCCATATTGAGCTTACCTATAGATGCAACTTAAACTGCATCCATTGCTATTCTAAAGGGCTGGAGGAAAAAGAAAAGGAATTAAGTACCAGCGAATGGAAAAGGATCCTTGATTTACTGCAAAAACAGGGATGCTTTAGTTTATGCTTTACCGGCGGAGAGCCGCTGGTAAGAGATGATTTTTTAGAGATTTATGCCTATGCCAAAAAAAAGGGTTTTATGGTCACTCTTTTTACTAACGCTCAGGCATTGACGAGCGAAGTCATCGATTTTTTACTAAAATTCCCCCCCTTTTCTATAGAGATCACTTTAAATGGTATCACTAAAAAAACCTACGAATCGATTACACGGGTTCCCGGCTCTTTTTTAAAAGCGATGAAGGCGATTCAGGCCTTAAAGGAGAAAAAACTCCCTTTGATCCTGAAATCTAATTGCCTTAAGCAGAACAAGCATGAGATCGGCAAGATCAAGGCCTTTGCTGATGATTTTTTAGGTAAGCAAAACGGCAAGTATCATTTTAAATACGACCCGCTGATCTATCCTAAGTTTAACCGGGATAAAACGCCTACAAATTACAGGCTGTCCTTTAGCGAAATATTAAAAGTAAAAAAGCAGGACCCGGATTTTTGGGAGGAGTATAAAAGTAGCCTTGATTGTAAGTTTCCCCGCTTGAAAAGAAGAGCTGATTACCTCTATAACTGCACTGCCTGGCGGCAGGAATTTTTTATCAATCCTTACGGCCGGTTAAGATTCTGTGATTTATCCGATAGATTCAGCGTTGATTTAAAGATCCAATCCTTTAAAAAAGGCTTCTATAAGGTATTTCCCCAAGTTTTAAATGCGCGCTTTAAAACTGATTCTAAATGCAGGACCTGCCGCCTGCGGCCGCTCTGTTATTACTGCCCGGCAAGGGCGTATCTAGAGACTGGGGATCAAGAGGCGCCGGTCCCCTATTATTGCCAGCTGGCTGAGGCGACGGCTAAAGAGATGAGTCGTAAGTCGTAAGTGGTAAGTCGTAAGTAAAAAGATGATAAAAACTTTTAGGGATTTAAAGGTTTGGCAAAAAGCACACGGATTGGTTCTTGAGATTTATAAAGTCACTAAAGATTTTCCAAGAGAAGAAAGATTCGGCCTTGTAGCAAACATAAGAAGGTCAGCCGCCTCAATACCGACAAATGTAGTCGAAGGCTTTAAAAGGAAAAGTAAAAAAGAGTATGCATATTTTATCAGTATAGCCGACGGATCTTTAGAGGAGACTAAATATCATATCCTGCTTGCCAAAGATTTAGGCTATCTTAAAGAAGGAGATTCCAAGAACTTAAATGAGATGTGCGATGAGATAGGAAGAATGCTTTTTGGATTTCAGAAGAAACTTACAACTTACGACTTATAACTTACGACTAAAATAATGAGAACTCGATCGTATAATAGTTTCTGGAAGCAGATCCACGATTCCGCAAAGGAAGAAAACTTCCCGCTGCGGGTAATGTTTGAGCTCACCTACAGGTGTAATTTTAAGTGTAAACACTGTTATCTGCCGCAAAGCTATAGAAGAAAAGGAGGACTTAAGACTAAGGAGATATTCTCTATTTTAGACCAGTTGAAAGATATAGGTTGTTTTTATTTAGGTTTTACCGGAGGCGAACCCTTTATTAGAAATGATATAATAGAGATATTGCGCTATGCCAGAGAAAAGGGCTTCCAGATGATCGTATATACTAATGGCTCACTGATTAATCAAGGGATCGCTCAAGAGTTACATCGCTTAAAAATAAATAAGCTGGATATTACTATTCCGGCAATGAGAAAAAAGAGTTTTGAACGTATTAGCGGTGTCGCAGGTTCCCGTAATCGTGTATTTAAAACCATTGATATTTTACACAAAAACAGGGTCAATTTAGGGTTTAAGACCTGCGTCTTGAAAGATAACGCATCCGAGATCAAAGAAATCGAAGATTTTTCTACCTCCTTAGGCGCCCCGCACCGATTGGATGATTCACTTTTCCGGCGCCTGGATGGTTCTGAAGAGCCGTATCGTTATAGAGGCAAGACTATAGCCAGAATGGTAAAACAATCAGGGCTGAAAGAGGATTTTTCTGACGCTTGTGATTTAAAAATCACAGGCTACGAAAATAATAACGGCAATCTATTTGCCTGTGGGGCAGGTTTGACCCAGGCAGCAATTACCCCTCAGGGAGAATTGAAGCTATGCCTGATGATCGATCATCCCAGATATAATATATTGGAGTCTTCTTTAAAAGAATGCTGGCAGAGATTAAATAGATTCCAGAGAGGTATCGCGCTAGATAAGGATTATCAATGCAGCAGTTGCAGCCTGAAAGCTTATTGTAAACGTTGCCCGGCAAGGAGTTGGCTTTATAACCGCAGCTTTACTTCCTGTGCACCTGAGAGCCGCGCTAAGGCGCAGCTAGTGAGTGACTTATTCAGTCGTAAGTCGTAAGTTTTCAGTCGTAAGTATAAGGCATATGAAAATGAAGAATGTGACAGTGAGGCTGAAGATTTCCGATATCATCATCCGGATGCAAAGTAAGTTTAGGCTCAAGCCCTACACCAAAAAGGAAGAGAGGCAGCGTATCCCCGAGCGTTTTAAAAACTTTTTCTATCACGGCAGAGCAAGACCGCAGATCAGAATCAAGGTAAAGATAGTGGATCAATTACCCAAAGTACAGAATGCAAAGCCGATATTCATTACCCGACACTTTCAGGACGGCAACGAAAACTGGCGCTTACTTAAAAAACGCGATAGCTACATCTATAAAAGTCCTTTAAAAAGCAAGCAACAACTGATGCTGGTAAATAAAAATTTTGACCGAGTAACTGCCTATCTTATACCTAAGGATGAAAAAGGCAAGGCCTGGAGGCCGGATGATCTGATTTATGATTTTATCCAGGTGCTTTTAATCAGCTATTTAGCCCTGCACAAAAAGGGGATCATTGTGCACGGGATAGGATTAAAAGATATTAACGGCAGGGGCCTGCTCTTCGCCGGGAAATCCGGCGCAGGAAAATCTACCACTGCCAGGATCTGGAACCGGTTCAGCCGGGCAATGATCTTAAATGACGACCGGATTATTGTGCGCAGGCTTAACGGCAGATATTTTATCTATGGTTGTCCCTGGTACGGTGATTTCAGCGATTATCTTTACTCAAAGATGGAGGCAGCCCCGCTTGAAAGACTGTTTTTTATTCACCACTCCCCAAATAATAATACAAGACAGATCTCTCAAAAAGCGGCCTTTAATCAGCTTTATCCTGCACTTTTTCCTACTTTCTGGGATAAGCAGAATTTAGAGAATATAGTTTCCTTTTGTCAGGATTTGCTTAAAGAAGTAAACTGTTATAATCTGGGGTTTCTGAATAATAAAAAGATTATAAGTTTTGTAAGAAAGCTCTGATAAGAAAATAATGGCCAAAGAAGAAAAAATAGCTCTATTTATTCCCCCTACTTACGACAGAGCTGTTCCGCCCTTAGGGACTCCTGCCCTTGCCGGTTTTTTAAAGTCAAAAGGAATAAATGTAGCGCAGGGCGATCTTAATATATGTTATTTTGATTATATAAAAAAAAATAGGCTGGAGAAGATATTTACTTCAGGATATAGGAAGAATAAAATTAAAAAAAAGGTTTATTATCATAAAATCTTACAATATAAAGGAGCAGAAATTTCGTCTGATTATGATTTCGAGGTTAATCCGGGCTCGTCTTTTGCCTTTACGGAAATGATGCTTTCAGCAAAATTTCTGCATCGTTACATCGCTGATCAAAAAGAAAACCCCTTTGTTGATTTTTTTTATAAACAGGTTTTCCTAAAAATAAAAAAGCAAGATTTTTCTCTTATAGGATTTTCAATAATCTGCCCTTCTCAGGTCATGGCGAGCTTCACCTTCGGATATTTGATTAAGAAATATTTCCCCGAAACAAAAATAGTCATTGGAGGGCAGTGGGTTTCCTACTATCGCGAAGAACTTCAAAAAAGAAATGATTTTAATAGTTTTTATGACTACCTTATTTATTTTGAAGGCGAAACACCGCTATTTAAGCTGATAAATGCGATTAGAAATAATAAGGCGTTATCCAGGGTCCCAAATCTCATCTATCAAGATAAGGGGAGTTGGAAGCTTAGCTCAAGAATCACCCAAGAAGATATGGACATGCTTCCCGCCCCGGACTTCGACGGCTTAAATCTTAGAAAATACTTTAATTCAAAAAGAAAACTAACCGCTTCCTTTGAAACTTCACGCGGTTGTTACTGGAATAAATGCATATTTTGCGTGGATTTGCCGCTGCCTAAATCAAGATACAGGGAGAAATCGCCGGGCCTGGTTATAAAAGATATAAAAAAACTCATTAGAAAATATCGGATAAGACATCTGATGATATCAAATGCCGTATTTTCTCCATCACAAATGAGGCAAATATCAAAGAAAATCTTAAAAGAAAAGATAAAGCTATCTTGGTGGGCCTGGGCGCGTTTTGACGATGGATTTGATAAAGAGACCCTTAGCTTAGCCAAGCGGGCAGGCTGTTCGATGCTGGGATTTGGTTTGGAATCCATAAACCAAAGGGTCCTTGATTTTATAGGCAAGGGAACCAGGGTAGAGGTGATCAAAAGGATTATAAAAGATAGCCGTAATTTGAAATTAAATGTTTATTTTCAATCGATAATCGCCCTGCCCTCTGAAACTGTTGAAGAGGCATTTGATACGATTTCTTTCCTGGCAAACCATTCAAAAGCACTAAACACAGATTGCGGCATCTTCAATGTATATTATCAGGTCCCTAAAAACCCCGCATTCTTAAACCCGGGAAATTATGGTATAGAGATTATTTATGATAAAAGACTGCCCTTCAGATTTTTTTATCCGTTTAAACATACCCTGGGAAATATAGATAAACCTAAAGCGATAAAGATGCTTAAAATTTATGATAAAATCCTTGAATATTCCTTTAAAAAACATAGAACAATTGTTGACATTGTTGGCCAGCAACCCCCGGACCTCATCCCGAGAAGCAAGCCACTTTTATAAAAGCCCTGTGAATATGAAAGAAATCCAATATAGAATTTTTAGTTTAAGGACGCATAAGAAAAACTTGCGCATCAAAAGATCCAATGTCTGCCAGTTTGAGCTGACCTTTAGATGCCCCCTGTACTGCCGACATTGCTACACAGGTTGCTATAATCAGCCTGCCTATTTTAAAGAAGAACTTAAGACTCAGGAAGTAAAAACTATTTTAGATAAGGTTTATCAGGCCGGGGTAATCTGGCTCTGCCTGACCGGAGGGGATCCCCTGGCGCGGGCTGATTTCTTGGAGATCTATTCTTATGCTAAGCAAAAAGGTTTTATTGTCAGTGTCTTTACCAGCGGCTATTTATTAGATAAGAAAATAGTTAAATTTTTGAAAAGCAAACCTCCCTTTGTGATTGAGCTGACCTTGAACGCGGTTACCGAGCAACTATATGAGAAGATCTCCGGGGTTAAAGGTTCTTTTTTAAGGCTCATGAAGGGGATTAATTTGCTTATAAAAGAAAGAATCCCCTTGAAAATCAAGACCCAGGTCACCAAGGATAATTTAGAAGAGTTGACTAAGATCAAGAAGCTTGTCGAGGGTTTAGGCTTAGAGTTTAGGCCCAGCCATATTTTGTATCCGCGGCTTAACGGCGACAAAACTCCCTGTAATTTAAGGATTTCACCAAAAGAGATTTTGGGTTTAGACGCAGATGATAGACGGCTATCAGCTTGCGATGATTGGCGATTACAGGATTCCAACCCCCACCCCCCCACCGTTAACTTATTTACCTGCGCCATCGGAGGCGGGGATGGTTTTCATATCGACCCTTTGGGGAATATCTTCCTTTGCAACCTGATGCGCAAAACGGATTTTAATCTGCTTAAAACGGATCTGGGATATGCTTTAGATGGATTAATATCTCAGGTAAGAGAAAAGAGCTTTTTAACCGATTCGGCATGCAGGGATTGTAGTCTAAAGAGATTATGTAATTGGTGTCCGGGAAGGGCATATCTAGAGAAGGATAAAGAGGAGGAGCCCATAGAATATTACTGTGAATTGGCCCGGCTGCAGAGGATGATTGAAAAGAAAACAGATGTTTAAGGCGCAGATCAATTTGATCCTTAGGTTTCTCAAGCACCTTTTCCCCTACCGCAAAAAGTGGCTGGTGATAATTATCTTAAGTAATGCTACGGCCCTGCTTGCCCTGCTTAATCCGTATCTAACCAAACTCGTGATTGACCAAGGGTTCCTGAATAAAGACTTAAGAAGATTTATTTTACTCGGCCTTATTGCAGGAGGTATTTTTTTAATCAACGAGCTGCTGGCGGTGACAAAGCAATTTTTAGAGCAGTATATCAAAAGAAGGGTAAATTTTGACCTACAGAAAAAGTTGTTTAAGCATACCCAGAATCTCTCCTTTAGTTGGTTTCTCGAGCAATCCACCGGAGAACAGATCTATAAGATAGAGAACGATTTAAGCGCGATCACCGGATTTATCACTAATACTTTGCCCCAGGCGTTTTTTATATTCACCAAGTTGCTCTTTATTTTAGTCATCGTATTTTATCTTCAGTGGAGGATGGCTCTGGTTGCCTTGTGCCTGGCTCCGGTTTTATATATCCCGCCTTACTATTTTAGCCGAAAGATAAAAAAGGTCTATGAGAGCCTTTTGAGAAATTCCGAGAGCATATTCACTAATTTAGATGAGACGCTTTCACACATCAAATTAATCAAGGTCTTCGGAAAAGAGATCAGTAGTATCAGGGAGTATCTTAAGAAGGTAATTGTAAATATACGCATAAATGTCAAGACGGTTAGGATGGGGATGATTAATTCGACGATCATCCAAGTAACTACCAAGGCGATTATCGGCCTGCTCAGCCTTTACGGCGGATATCAGGTGATCAAGGGGCAACTAACCATAGGCAGCCTGGCAGCGATTATGATTTACTTGTATCAGTTAATCGGCCTGCAGAACCAATTCGCCTCTTTCTTCCATACCGTTACCATCGGTTTGGTCTCCTGCCGCAGGATTGCTGAGGTTTTAGACCAGAAGCCCAAGGTCAGAGAGGCAAAGGGAGCAAAAAATATACTCTTTACAAAAGGACAGGTATCCTTTAGTAATGTCAATTTCGGGTATAAGCCCCAAGAACTGATCTTAAAGAAGATGTCTTTTTCTATTGAGGGAGGAAGCCATATTGCTATTGCCGGGCCTTCGGGTTGCGGCAAGACCACGCTTTTGAATTTAATCGCCAGGCTCTATGACCCCTGGGAGGGTGAGATTTTAATCGACGGGCATAATATCAAGGATTTAAAGTTTCGTTGCCTAAAGGGCCAAATAGGCTTTGCCCTACAGGAGGCATTACTGTGGAACGATACTATAGAGAATAATATCAGCTACGCCAAACCCAGAGCCACGAAAGACGAGATACTCAAGGTAGCAGAGATAGCAGGCGTAGATGAATTCACCCGGATTCTGCCGCAAGGCTATCAGACCGTGATCGGTGAAGATGCCTGTAAGATCTCTGAAGGGCAGAAGCAGAAGATCGCCATCGCCCGCGCCCTGATCAAACAGCCCAAGATCCTGATCCTTGATGAAGCGATGTCTTCGATGGATTCTGCTAGCGAGGAGAAGATTATCTCCAATATAAAGAGTTCGCAAGAAGCTCTAACATTAATTACCGTATCCCACCGCTTATCTACGGTGATGAAAGCAGGCCTGGCCTATTGCTTCTTCAGGCCGGGCGAGATGATCGTGGGTAAGCCGCAGGATCTAAAGGGGAAAAACAGCGAATTTAGCCGGCTTTTCAGCGGCCAGGAGGGGATCTTTAGCAGAGAAGAGGCGCAGTTGCGGTGAAGGGAAAAGCTTGAGCTTAATCCTTGACATTTACGGGTTAATCTTTTATTATATATATAAAGTATAACTTTAACTTTGGCAATGTCTTAGCAGGGTTTTAACAAAACGGAGGTTAATATCGAAAATCCGCATACAAGGCGAATTTTCTTGATCCTTTTGCTTTTATCTTTTCTCCTTTGCCTGCGCGTACCGGGATTCAGCCAGGAGCTTCCCTCCGATGCAGACCGTTACTATGAAAGGGGGCAGCGCTTCTATAATCAGGGAGAGTATAAAAAAGCAGAACGGGAGTTTAAGAAGTCACTCTCGGTACTCTCCCAGTCGGGCGGGAATTCGGCTCAATTAGAGAGCGAGGTGCGGGGTAAATTACAGGAAGCCACCCTTTCCGCTGCCTCCAGAGGCCAGGATGAGCAGATCTCCGGGCAGGCCGCACCCGAAACCAATCCTAAGAGCATACCGGAAACAGAAAAACCAAAACTGATCAGCGAAGAAGACACCGATGCCCCCGAGGTCCCGAAGGTCTTAGAATACGTCATCGGCCCAGGCGATGTTTTGGATATTTCTGTCTGGCAGGAGGAGCTGGATGAGGAAGTGATCGTGCGTCCGGACGGGGTGATCTCTTTTCCGTTAGTGGGGGATCTGGTAGCTGCGGGATCGACCCTGACCCGATTAGATCTAGAGCTCACCGAAAGGCTGAAAGAATATATCAAGTATCCTGAGGTATCGGTATTGATCAAGAAATTCGGCGGCCTGAAGGTAGTGATCCTGGGCGAGGTGAATTTTCCGGCGGCGTATTCTCTTCCCGGCCGTCCCACGGTTTTGGAGGCGATCGCCCTGGCAGGAGGCTTTACTGACGATGCGGTGCTCTCCAGCGTGATCGTCATCCAGGGCGGGCTTAGAGAGCCTAAGGGAGTGAGGGTGAACTTAAACCGGGCGATCATGAGGGCGGATATGTCCCAGAACCTGGTTTTGAATGCACAGGATATAGTCTACGTGCCTAAGAAGTTCATCGCCAATCTGAATTATTTTATAAGTCAGGTGATCAGCCCGATATCCAGCGGCGCGCAGGATACTTATACTTTGCAGGGGTTAAGGGATCAGCGCTGGTAGGATAACCGTAAAAAAAGAAGAGGTTCTCATTGGCGCAGTATGAGTTGAATTTAAAGGATTACGTACGTATTCTCCGCAAGAGAAAGCTGGTGATCTTGTTTACCTTTGTGGTGATCGCCGTTTTGAGTTATCGTTATTCTTCGCGCCAGATCCCGATGTATGAAGCCAGGGCCACGATCAAGATAGCGGAGCGTAAGACTATCGCCGGCCTGCTGACCGAATCAATCATGTATATCCCCGGGAATGTAATGCATTCTGCGTCCGCCCTGATCACCGGATTCCCGGTGCTAAAGAAAGTCGCCTTTCGTTTAGGCCTGGCCGAAGAGGGCGACCCTATCTCTAAAATCCAGGCTGCCGTGGCGGGACTTGGCGGTATAAGCGCCACGCCGGTCAAGAATACTAATATCATCGGGATCACGGCTGTAAGTAATGACCCCGAGAGGGCGATGCTTCTGGCCAATACCGTGGCAGAGGTCTATGTAGAGGAGAATCTTCTGGAGAGGAATAAAGAGTCCAGGACTGTACGTATATTCATCGAGGAGCAGCTATTGTCTCTTGAGGGGAGGCTAAAGGAGGTAGAGGAGAGGCTCAGGGCCTTAAGTAATGAGGTGGAAGATATCCGGATCACTCCTGCGATCCAGGATAAATTGATGGATCTGCAATTCGAATTGCTTGCTTATTTACAGAGGTATACTAAAAAGCACCCCCTGGTCAAGAAGGTCAGCGGACAGATCAAGGATCTGGAGATGCAGCTTAAGGGTTTTTCAGGGAATGAGCTGGAGTATTCGCGCCTTAGCCGCGAGGCAGAGGTAAATAAGAAACTTTACATGATGCTTAAGGAGAAGCTGGAAGAGGCGCGGATAACCGAAGCGCAGAGGATCAATGATGTCTCTATAGTCAATCCTGCGGTATTTCCCGGCGGGCCGATAGGTACCCAGAAAGAGACCGGGATGATGATCGGAGCATTGTTAGGGCTGATCCTGGGGATAGCTTTGGCCTTTGTCAGGGAGAGTATGGATACATCGATCGGTACGATAGAAGATGTAGAGGGATTAGTAAAGTTGCCGGTCCTGGGGATAGTTCCCTCCATAATCCATAAAATTGCCAGAGGAAGTAATATCTTTACCAGGGTCAAAAATAGATTTTTCCCCTCGCAGAAAGACCCTGAGGACGAGATTTATGTGCGCATGATCTCGCATTACGAGTCTGCATCTCCCGTGTCTGAGGCCTTCCGGAACATCCGCACCAATCTTAAACTTGGCCCAACGAGAAGGAGCATCCTTGTTACCAGCGCCGCACCCCGTGAGGGTAAGACTACGGTCTTGGTAAACCTGGGGCTGACCGTTGCCCAAACCGGGGCAAAGACCCTCCTGGTATCTACTGACCTCAGGCGGCCTGCCCTGGCTAAGACTTTCGGCATAGAAAGGGAGCCCGGGCTTAGTGAAGCCTTGATCGGAGCGGTAAAGCTGGAGGATGCCTTAAGGAATGTTACGGATATCATGCTGGGCAGTCTCGGGGTAGATCATATAATCAAGTCCCCGGGCCTTGGCAATATCTCGGTCCTTCCCAGCGGGCAGCTGCCGAATAACCCCGCAGAGATCTTAGAATCGGAGAAGATGCATGGCATGATCGAAGAACTTAAGAAGCGTTTTGATTTTGTCTTTTTTGATTCCCCGCCGATACTTCCGGTGACCGATGCCAGCCTGCTCGCCCCTAAGCTTGACGGTGTAGTTTTGTGCTACGAGATGGGCAGGACCTCCCGGGATGCCCTTTTACGCGCCAAAATGCAATTACAGACGGTAGGCGCTAAGATGCTGGGGGTAGTCCTGAACCATATTGCCCCTCAGAGCGAGACGCTGTCGCCTTATCCGTATTACCACAAATACAAGTATAGATATTACCGCGAAGAGGCAGAAGGTTCCAAGAATAATAAGTCAAAGAAGGGCTGATCAGGCAAGCGGTAACTTCACTGTGTCACCAACAAATATCCAATCCCAAGATCTTGACTCCGAAAGAGCGGCCTATGTTTAGACTCAAAGAAAAGGGGCAGTCTGTTGCCAGTATTTTAATTCCTGTTTTATTTATCGCCTTTATCGCAGCGATCAGCGTCTCCAGAGCCTTCCCGCAGACCCGTTTCTTCATTTTTGTCCTGATGGCGATCACATTTACGATCACCTTTATCAATACGGATATCGCGCTGATCATTTTGATCTTCTCGATGCTTCTCTCCCCGGAGATAGAGCTAGCCGGCACCCCCCAGAGGGCGGTGGTGGTGCGCATAGACGATATCCTGCTGATCGTGATATTCTTCAGCTGGTTGGCTAAACTGGCGATAAATAAGCAGCTGGGGCTATTCCGCTACACCCGCATTAATTCCATTATAAGCTTGTACATTCTGGTTTGCGTATCCGCTACCGCCATAGGGATAATCGTCGGCCGGGTGCGCGCATTAGGGAGTTTTTTTTATCTTCTTAAATATATAGAGTATTTTATGCTTTATTTTCTGGTGACAAATAACCTGCGCAGTAAAAGGCAGGTGAAGTTCTTTATCGCAGCATTTTTTATTACCTGTGCCTTGACCTGTGCATATGCGTTACTAACTAGCGGGCCCATGGGGAGGGCGACAGCACCCTTCGAGGGGAGTCAGGCTGAACCCAATACCCTTGGTGGCTATGTGATTTTTTTATTTGCATTTTCCACCGCTCTTTTATTAAACCTCTCTTCAAGGCCCTGGCGTTTCTTCAGCGCAGCCTTAAGCTGCCTCACCTTTATTGTTCTGCTGCAGACACTTTCGCGCACAAGCTACTTAGCTTTTATGCCTATTTGCCTGGCATTGATCATCCTGACTAAGAGGAGGAGGCTTTTTTTCATCTCGGTTTTAATATTAAGTCTCTTCATAGTCATCCCCCTGATGCCTGATAGGGTTATGGAAAGGGTGAAGTTCACATTCGTCCCCGGCGTAGAATATGAAACCTTAGGCCGTAAGTATTACCTTGATACCTCTACTTCGGAAAGGATCGAGGGCTGGAAAACGATCATGGATAAATGGAAGGAAAGTCCCCTGATCGGATACGGAGTATCGTCATTGGGCGTAGTTGATGCCCAATATCCTCTCGTCCTGGCCGAGACCGGCCTGGTCGGCCTTTGGGTGTTCTTCTGGCTGATCACGGTAATCTTAAAGGGAGCGCTTAGGATCTATAAGGATACTGAAGACGAGTGGTGGAGCGGGCTGACCCTAGGATTTTTGGCCGGGCTGATCGGGCTCCTGGTGCACAGTATCGGCGCCGCAAGCTTTATTATCGTGCGGATCATGGAGCCTTTCTGGTTTCTGGCTGCGATAGTGATGATGATCCCCAGATTGGATAAACCCGCCGAGACTTCTGCGCCTGAGGCCGTCACGCCGCCAGGAAAGGAAATCGATTTTGATCAGAGTACTTAGCCTGTCATTGCTTATTCTGATCCTATCTTTTGGGATCTCTCCGGCCGAAGAATTGATCCAGGCTCCGGCTGCCATACAGGTCAGTTCTATAGTCAGCGACGGGAAGCATTCTATCCAGCAGATAATCGATATCGCCAGGAAGAGCGGGATCAAGGTCCTGATTCTGAATGAGCGCGATTATATGCGCTGGGAATACGGGCTCTTGCCTCTGCGTAAAGTAGTCAAGAAGACGGTTGAGGCAAATTCGATCGCCACCTACGGGATAAAGAATTATCTAAAAAGTATAGAGCGGGCAGGGAAAGATAATCCGGACATGGTTTTGATTGCGGGGGTAGAATCTGCGCCGTTTTATTACTGGAGCGGTAGCCCTTTCGGAGATGATTTTCGGATAAATGATTGGCACAGGCATCTTCTGATCATCGGTTTGGAAGGGGTAAGCGACTATAGGGGGCTGCCCTCTGTCGCCAACAGGCACAGTCCGCTCTCCCGATTTGATTTCAAGGGGGATTTTTATCTGATCCTGGTTCCTGCCCTGTTATTAGTGGCAGGTTTCCTGTCGCTGAGGAAGAGGAGTTTTCATTATAGAGACCTTGCCGGGCATGCACTGGGCCCTTATTCAAGGGTCTGGCGCGTATTAGGAATCATCCTGACCGCGATCGGCCTGATATTTTTCTTTAATAATTTTCCTTTCCGTTCCTTAAAATACGACCAGTATCACGCAGATCAGGGAAAGGGGCCTTACCAGGACCTTATTGATTATGTGGGCAAGAAGGGAGGGATGGTCTTTTGGGCCCATCCGGAGGTGGAGAACATAAGAAGGCAGGGTAGGGTAGCTATAGAGACAAAGCCATACCAGCATCTGCTTTTAGAGACCCGTGGTTATACGGGCTACACTGTACACTACGGGGGCTATAGCAGGGTCGGCATCCCCGCAGGTATATGGGACCAGGCCCTTAAGGAATACTGCCGGGGAGAAAGAAAGAAGCCGGTATGGGCGATCGGCGGATTGGGTTTTGACCAGCAGGGGGACCTTGCCGAATACATCAAAGACCTGCGTACTATGATCTTAGTCCCCCGGCTGGGCAAGAAAGAGGTAATAAAGGCATTAGGGCAGGGTAAGATGTATGTCGTTACGGGGGGAGGAGAGTTAGAGCTGATACTGGATGAATTTACGGTCAAGGATAGCCTTTCAGATGCTGAAGCCGGTATGGGCGATCAGATAGATTTAGAGGGCGATCCCGTGATTAAGGTCAGGGGGCATCTTTCAGGCGCCCAGGGTGAGGCTGAAGGCGCATTGAAGATCAAGCTGATCAGGGAGGGGGTAGTGATCAAAGAGTTTGAGGCCGAAAGCCCCTTTGAGATCGAATACCAGGACGGACATTCTACCGTCGGGAAAAAGACTTTTTACCGCCTGGAGATCTACTCGCCCAGGAGGATAATAATCAGTAATCCGGTATTTGTAAATCCTGTTTCAAGTTATAATCGGCAATTTGAAGATTTTTAGATCTATGAAAAGAATCATTGACAAAGGGGCAGGTTGATATAAAATATAACTAGAATTTAGGACTTATAAAAAGGGTAAATTTTAAAAAAGGAGGTGGAGTATGAAGAATATTGGCAAGGTTTTAGTAGGTGCAGCGGCAGTACTTGCAGTATTAGCGGTTTATTCCAGGTTGACTCTTACACCCTTATCCGGCATCGAGGCGCGTGCCTTAGTAGGTGGCGCAGCGTTATTACTGCTTTTTGCGATTGCGCTGAAATAAAAGAAGGATTACTGCACTGTTTAGTGAAGTTTTGAGCCCGGTATCCGGTTCTGGATACCGGGTTTTTCTTTTTAAAAATGTTTGTTTTCGGCCTTCCCTTATGATAATATAACCCTAGTTTTAAGTTTGGGTTAGGCTGAATTGGGGGGACCCTTTAGGATGAAGGACCTGAAGAAAGAACTCGGTCTTTTGGATGTTTTTTGTGTGGCTACCGGAGCGATGATCAGCTCCGGTTTATTTATATTACCCGGCCTGGCATTCGCCAAGGCAGGCCCTGCAGTGATCTTATCGTATCTTCTGGCTGCAGTACTTTGTATCCCTACGCTTTTAAGTAAGGCCGAGCTTACCACTGCCATGCCTAAGGCCGGAGGTGATTATTTCTACATCATGCGCGGATTTGGCACCTTGGTCGGGACGATGGCGGGTTTTAGCTCATGGTTTTCTTTGAGTTTAAAGGGAGCCTTTGCGCTTATTGGTATGGGGGCGTATCTGCGCCTACTCACTGACCTGCCGCTTAATATGATCGCACTATGTCTGTGTCTTTTTTTCATCCTCTTGAATCTAGTCGGGGTAAAGAAGGCGGGCAGATTCCAGGTTTTTCTTGTCGTCGGGCTTATTGGGATACTCCTGGCTTATATCGCAATCGGTATAAGATCAGTCGCGCTGGTGAACTTCTCGCCATTTCTGCCTCGCGGTGCCGGCTCTCTATTTGCCACAGCCAGTTTTGTCTTTATCTCTTACGGCGGCCTGACTAAGGTGGCATCTTTAGCCGAGGAGGTAAAGGATCCGGGGAGAGTCTTACCGCTGGGGATGATCCTATCACTGGCTGTCACTTCGATCCTCTACGGACTGGTGATCTTTGTCACCGTCGGCGTCTCCAGCCCGCAGAGCCTGGGAGGATCGCTTACCCCGATCTCTGACGCCGCAGGTGTTTTCGGCGGTGCTAACCTTAAGATCCTGATCAGTGTCGCCGCCTTCCTTGCCTTTATCTCCACGGCAAACGCCGGGATCATGTCTGCCTCACGCTACCCCTTTGGGATGAGCCGGGATAAACTCTTGCCCAAGGTCTTTCAGAGGATCGGCAAGCATCTCAAGACGCCTTATGTCTCAATTCTTTTTACCGGCGGCTTTATGATCGGTGCGATATTATTTCTGCCTCTGGAGTTGCTGGTCAAGATCGCCTCCAGCGTCCTGATCCTGCTTTTTATCTTTGCAAACCTTACGGTGATCTTATTCAGAGAGAGTAAGATCTTAAGCTACCGGCCTAAGTTCCGCTCGCCATTATATCCCTATATGCAGGTCGTCGGCATCCTTGGTGGTCTTTTTCTTCTGGTCGAGATGGGCTCATTGATCATTCTGATGACTGCGATCTTTCTGCTTTTTGGCTTTATCTGGTACAAGATCTACGCCCAGAAAAGGGCCGGGCAGGATTCGGCGCTGATCTATGTATTGGAGAGGATGATCGCAAAGGATAAGGCATTAGCATCGGATAATCTGCTTTCGGAGTTAAGGGAGATCGTGGTTAAGCGCGACGATATGATCGAAGACAGGTTCCATAAGCTGGTTGAGCAGTGCCAGATTATCGATATGGAGGAGCCGCACGAGGCAGAGTATTTCTTCAAGAAGATCTCCGAGGCGCTGGGTGAGGATCTGGGGCTTTGGCCTGAGATCTTAGTTAAGAGGCTGATGGAGAGGGAGAAGGAGACCAGTACGGTCTTACGCCACGGCCTGGCCATCCCGCACATCGTTATCGACGGGGAGGGGATCTTTAAATTGCTGATCGTAAGGGCAAAGGCCGGGATCATCTTTCCTAACGATCAGGTGGCGCATGCGATATTTATCCTCGTCGGATCAGCTGACCAGCGTAATTTCCACCTGAAGACCCTGGCAGCGATCGCCCAGATCACCCAACACCCGGACTTTGATAAGGAGTGGCTTGCGGCAAAGAACGTGGATGAGTTGCGCCACCTCGTCCTTCTTGCCGAACGCCGCAGGGATTAGGGACACCCAATCAGTTGAAGCTGGGGGTGTCCCCTATATAAGGGGGAGGGGGACACCCTCCCGATTAGTTGATTGGGTGTCCCTGTATAATGATATATAAAGAAGTCTTGATTTTTATTATTGGGTTTGCGGTGATCATCAAGAGCGCTGATTTCTTCACGGAGGGCGCTGAAGGGATTGCCGCCGCCTTTCACATCCCGCGCCTCGTCATCGGCCTTACTATCGTCAGTCTTGCAACTACCTTCCCCGAATTTACCGTATCCTCAATATCTTCCTATATGGGTTCATCAGGGATGGCGATCGGTAATGCGCTTGGTTCATGTATCTGCAATATGGCCTTGATCCTGGCTGTCGCCGCGCTGATCAGTCCCCTGCGCCTTAAGTCGCGCTCGGTAAAGCCGGAGATAATCTTTTTTATCAGTTCAGTGCTGATTTTGTATCTGTTTATATTAGACGGAAGGCTGGCTCGCTGGGAGGGCCTGTTGCTTATTCTTTTACTGGCAGCCTTTTTTGTATTTATAATTAAAAGGGAGCTGAAGGCAAGAGAAGGCAGCGACCAGGAGAGGTTAAGGGATATCAATATCAGAGCCTGCGCGATTAAATTTCTTGCCGGTGCAGCAGGAGTTGTATTATCCGCTAAATATGCTATAATTCCATCTGGCATCAACATCGCCCATTTTTTGGGCGTTCCGGAGATCGTGATCGGCCTCTCAATAGTCGCTCTGGGAACTTCGCTTCCTGAGCTGGCTGCTGCCGGGGTGGCAAGCTTTAAGAAGATGGGGGAATTGGCAGTCGGCAACGTAATCGGCGCCAATATCTTGAATATACTTTGGGTGTTAGGGGGCGCTTCGATGATCAGGTCCTTAAATGTTGATTTCCAGACTTTATCATTTACTATGCCGGTTGTGCTTTTAATCGGGGCATTAGTGCTATTATTCGCGCGTTCAGGATTCAGATTAACCAGGGCCGAGGGGTCAGTCCTTTTACTTATATATGCAGGCTACATCTTTTACATTTTCGGATTCGCTTATAGCTGATTGCGATGACAAACATCTATTATTTGGATCTCAAATACGGCAGGGATAAGCGTGCCACCGGCTATATCCTTGATATCAGCAGGGGCGGGATGAGTATCGCCTGCTCCCACAAGGTCGGCAAGGACACGAAGATCGAGATCATCACGCACAAAAAGATCCTCCTGCCGATGAAGGGCAGGGTAGTAGCTGCCTCCCCCAGGCACAGAAAGACCTATAAATTCAGGCTAGGTGTGGGATTTACCTCTCTTACCGGGAAGCAGAAGCAGGGATTAGAGAAGTTTATGTCGAGAATCGAACGCAGGCATGCGGTGCGCCTGGTGCTTATCAACTTATGGAAACAAGATTAGCCCCCCGAAAACAGATAGATCTAAAGGTCCTCGCCAGGATACCCGAGGACTCGGAGCAGAAATTCAGCCTGGCAGAGAAAGATGATTTCGAGGTCACTGCCACGGATATCAGCATTACAGGCCTTGGGCTTCTTTCCAAATATTTCCTCCCCAAAGGGCTGATCTTGCTGCTTGAGATAAACGGAGCGCCTCTTGGCATAGAGAAGACGATGGAGTTAAGGGGAGAGGTACGTTATTCAAGGAGCGCCGGAACCTTAAAATACAGGTGCGGTTTTAAATTTTTGAATCCGCCGGCAGATTACGTTAAGAAGATCGAAACGTTTATTGCCGGACGCGAACGTAGAAAATCCCCCCGCGTAAAGCTTGCGGAATAATAACATGAGAAACGTTCTTGCCTGCCTCGCCGACATTCTTGTTTACCTTTCGGCAAGGCGGGCTTTGGCTCCAGAAACGTTTTGGAGGATGGGATGGTAAAGAGAATCAGAAGGTATATCGCTGCGCACAGGAAGAAGCTCTGGTTGTATTATCTGACATTTTTTTTGCTTGCCGCCTTGCCCGTTTTTTTAATATTGGAACGCAGCATTTTTGCTGTATTTCCTCATTATTTATGGGTGAATATTGCTTTTCATGCGGGCCTGGAGGCATTCGGGTCGTTTATGGCCTTGTTCATAGGGATAATCTTTTTTCAAAGGTCCCTTAGGGATAACAATAACCATATTTTTCTATTAGCGTTGGGCTTTATCAATATGGGGATACTCGATGGCTTTCATGCGGTATCCCCGCCGGGAGGAGATGGTTTCGTATTCTTGCATAGCCTGGCTATGCTCACAGGTGCGTTTTTTTTCAGCTCTCTTTTGGTGGCCCGCCCCAAGGGCAATGTAACAAGCAATGCTTGGATGTTATGGAATACAGCGTTATTTAGCCTATTAGTCGGGGTCTGGGCCTTGGTTTACCCGGAGTCGCTGCCTAATATGGTAACCGGTACTGAGTTCAGCTTGTTGGCGGCAAACATCAATCTGCTCGCCAGCGTTTTATTTTCGTTGGCTACACTACGATTTATCATTACTTTTCATCGCCATCTTCACGTTGAGGATTTTATATTTGGCTGCCTATTTTTATTATTTGCCTTCCCTGGCCTGACCCTCAAGTATTCTACTATCTGGTGTGATGAATGGTGGATCTGGCATTCCATGCGTTTTGCAGGCTATTTAATATTGATATTTTTCGTTAGCCGTGATTATCAGATGATACTTTCCTTAATCCGAAAGTCATTCAGCGAACGCACGAAGACAGAGAAAGATCTAAAGGAGCAGGTAGATTTAAAGTCGAAGTTTCTCGCTGAGGCTTCACACGAGATAAGGACGCCTTTAGCCACTATACGGGAAGGCCTAAATGTTCTTTTAGAAGGAAATTATGGAGAGATTAACGAAAAACAAAGGGAATATTTAGCTTTATCGAAGAAGAGCGCAGACAGGCTGGGACACCTGGTAGGGGATATACTGGATTTTCAAAAATTGAATTCCGGAAGGGTGCGTTTTGATCTTGTGGAAAACGATATCAATGAAACGCTCATCGAAGTCTACAACACGATGCATTCACTGGCAGAGCAGAAGGGTTTAGATTTCAAGTTAGATCTGGAGAAGGACCTTCCCAGGATCATATTTGATAAGGAAAAAATTATTCAGGTGATCGTCAATTTAATAAATAACGCGTTAAAATTTACAAGCAAGGGGATTATTACGATCAGCAGTGCAAAAGGAGATAATTCTCTCAAGGTAAGCGTAAGGGATACGGGGAGCGGGATCAGTTTGCCAGAGCAAGGAAGACTTTTTAAAGAATTTGAGCAGCTGGAACGCAAGCAGCAGCTGGGCCAAAAGGGAATCGGATTGGGCCTGGCGATCTCTAAGGAGATCGTCGAGGGCCACAATGGAAAGATCTGGGCCGATTCGCAGTTAGGTAAAGGGTCTACCTTCAGTTTTATATTGCCGATTGCTGAGCGCAGGACTAGATGAAGGCCTTACCTTTTGAGCTAAGGAGCAGGTTTAAGTCCTGACTTCGATGCTTTTTAGGTCTGCATCGGCTCAATCGATGGCATAGATGCGGTAAAGGCGATGGAGATGGGCGCGGATGACTATTGCGTGAATACCGACGATCTTCTCCACATACTTGAG
Source organism: Candidatus Omnitrophota bacterium (assembly GCA_042570405.1). Lineage (GTDB taxonomy): Bacteria > Omnitrophota > Gorgyraeia > Gygaellales > Profunditerraquicolaceae > JBHPDM01. The sequence goes on along the minus strand of JBHPGR010000004.1, from coordinate 32,213 downwards.
GTGATAAAGAAGATATGACGAGTAAGAAGAATATTCAAAAGAATTCAGAAGAAGAGACAGTCAACCTCTCCAGATTCCCTTCGGAGAACCCTAACCCGGTTTTAAGGATACGGAAAAACGGCGAGGTTCTTTATAAGAACCCAGCAGCCGATCTTCTCTTGAAGAGAAGCGGATTATCGGCGAGGAGTATTTTTGGGATCCTTCCCCGTAACAGCAAACAAATAATATCGCAGAGTATAAAGAATAAATTCTCTTTTCGTAATCAAGAGGTAATCATAGGCGGTAAAGTCTTTGCCTATAACTTTATCCCTGTTCCGGAGGGGCAATATGTCAATATCTATGGTTTAGAAGTTACCGAACAAAAGATTATTGAAGATGAACTGCGTGTGAGCGAGAGAAAATATAGGGGGCTCTACGATACTTCCCGGGATGCGATAATGGTCCTTATTCCTCAAGGAAGGTTTATCTCCGGAAATCCTGCGACGATAAAGCTGTTCGCTTGCAAGGATGAAGCAGACTTTATAAGACATACTCCGGCACGATTATCCCCTAGGTATCAGAGTGACGGTAAGCTATCCTCAGAAAAGGCTAGAAAGATGATGGCGATTGCCATGAAGAAAGGTTCACACTATTTTGAATGGAGGCATAAGCGAACCGATGGCACTGAATTTCCGGCTACGGTTCTGTTGACCCGGATGGAATTCGAGGATGCTAATCTTTTGCAGGCAACGGTCCGAGACATCACCCTGCAAAAAGAGTCAGAGCTGCGGATCGGTGAGGCGGCCAAAGAATGGAGCCGGACATTTGATTCCATAGTCGATTGTGTTTCAATTATGGATAAGAATTTTAATATTATCAGGGTGAACAGGGCTTTTGCTGATTTCCTGAAGCTTAAGCCTGAAGAGATAATCGGCAAGAAGTGCTATAAGCTTGTCCATAAAACAAATGGGCCGATAGACCTGTGTCCGCACAGGCAAACGCTGAGGAATAAAAAGGTATCTACGGCGGAACTTGCGGTTTCGGATTCGGGGCCTTTTCTTGACGTGAGCACTTCACCTGTGCTTAACGAGCAAGGTAAGGTGGTGGCTTCCGTGCATATCATCAGGGATATTACTAATCGGAAGAGGGCAGAGAATATATTGGAGCAGACAAGGAGGGAACTAGAGAACCAGACCTTGGGCCTGAAGAAGGCAAATGCTGGGATCAGGCTTTTGAATAAAGAGTTGGAAGGTAAGAATAAGCAGTTGAGGAAGATCGATGAATTAAAGAGTGAATTTATCAGCGTAGTCTCCCATGAGCTACGCACTCCGCTGGCTATCACCAAGGAAGGCATTAGCCTGATCTTAGATGGTGTCCCCGGAGAGGTAAATGAGAAGCAGCAGAATATTTTAAGTACGGCTAGAAGTAGTATCGATAGATTAGCGCGGATTATTAATGATCTCCTTGATGTCTCCAAGATCGAGGCCGGGAGGATCGAACTTGAAAGAGATATGGCTGACTTAAAAGAACTGTTAAGAGTCGTGATTCTTTCCTTTGATGTACGCTTTAAGCAGAAGGGCATTAGATTGCGCAGCAACTTGCCCCTTAATCCGGTAGTGGTATTCATTGATAAGGACAGAATAGTTCAGGTCTTGACGAATCTGCTCAGCAACGCCATGAAATTTACAAAAGAAGGGTATGTCGAGGTCTCGCTGCAGGATGCGCCTGGCGAGGTAACCTGTTCTGTCGTAGATAGCGGAATAGGAATCTCTAAAGAGGATATACCGAAGCTTTTTGGTAAGTTTCAACAGTTTGGCCGCACCGCCGGCCCCGGAGAGAAGGGTACCGGCCTGGGCCTTTCCATCTCCAAGGGGATCATCCAGATGCACGGAGGAAAAATTCAGGCAGAGAGTGAATTAGGTAAAGGCACAAAGATCAGCTTTACTCTCTCTAAACATCCATGGGAAACACTCTTTAAGCAGATCATCGCTAAAGGCATAAAGCTGGCGCAGACTACTGATTCAAAGATGTCAGCAGTGATCATCTCCTTCAGCGGGCTTGATAAAATACGTAAGCAGATCCCCCGGATAAAGTTAAGCTCTGTATTGACAGAGCTTAAGAAGGTCGTCAGGAATACCTTGGGCAAAAGAGAGGACCTGACGGCAGAGGGCGCTAATCAGTGCCTGGTGATCCTTGAGGATTGCGACAAGGGAAACATGCTTGCGGTAAAGAAGGGGTTTGCAAAGGCGCTAGATAGATTTTTTGCAGAGCAGCAAATAGCCGATAAGGTCAAATCAGAGGTCCATTTTGTCACATTTCCTGATGACGGTGAAAACGAAGAGGAGTTATATAAGAAGATATTAATTTTGACAGGAGGCTGATATGGGCAAGAAGGTGCTGTTCATCGAAGATGAACCAGAGCTGGTGGATATGTACAGGATAAGGTTTGAGAAGGAGGGATTAGAGTTCATTTCAGCCGAGGACGGCGAGGAGGGGCTGGATAAGCTGACTAACCAGAAGCCGGATTTAGTCATTCTAGATCTGATTCTTCCCAAGATTGACGGTTATGCTATCATCAGGACGATGAAGGCAAGCCGCGAGCTAAATAAAATTCCAATCATTGTTTTAAGCGGTTCGGGGTCGGTAAACTTTGAAAAGAAGTGTCTGGATCTGGGCGTAAACTATGCGCTAAGAAAACCCTGCGACTCGGGGGAATTGGTCTCTAGGATCAAGGAGTTGCTCGGGTAGCTAAATACGGAGGTAGGCAAGGGGAGCAGGTTTATCGTAAGTTTACCTAAGGATTTAAGAGGTAAACGCTCTTAAGAATAAAGAGGCTATGGCTAAAAGGTCAAATCTTGATTTACTGATAAAAAAAGGGATCATCACCCCTGATCAGCTCGCCCAAGCCCAGCAGGAGGCTAATAAGACCGGGATGCCTGTTGAAAAGGCCCTGGAGAAGTTAGGTTTTATCTCTGAAAACGATATCACCCAGGCAGTGGCCGAGTCAATAGGCGTCCCCTTTATGGACCTTACGGATTATCTGATCGATGCAGAGGTGATCAAGCTTATCCCGGAAGCGGTGGCAAAGAAGCACAGGGCTGTGCCTTTATTTAAGATCGGCGATAGCCTTACCGTGGCTATGGAAGATCCTCAGGATATCAATGCAATCGATGACATCAGAGATAAAAGTAAGGTCGGGACGATCGAGCCGGTATTATCCACTGCGGAGATGATCAAGAAGACGATCGAACAGTATTACGGGGCGATCGGCGATGCTAAAGAGCTGGTAAAGGGGCTGACTAAGGAGAAAATGGAGGCGAAGGACGCTAAAGGTTTAGCCGAGGTCGCGGAGGAGGCGCCGGTAATCAAACTGGTGAATCTGATCATTATGCAGGCAGTAAAGGAACGCTCCAGTGATATCCATATCGAGCCCGGGGAGGATAAAGTGTTGATTCGTTACCGCGTAGACGGTATCCTGCATGAAGTACAGGAGATACCCAAGCATCTGCAGAGCGCCCTGGCTTCAAGAATCAAGGTGATGTCAAAGATGGATATCTCTGAGACACGTCTCCCCCAGGACGGCAGGATACAGCTGAAGATGGAGAGTAAGAACCTGGACCTGAGGGTTTCATCATTTCCCACCGTGCATGGGGAGAACCTGGTCTTGAGGATCCTGGATAAGTCTTCGGTGATCCTGGGATTAGCTGAGCTGGGTTTTTCAGAGCAAACCCTTAAGGGGTTTGATAAGATCATCAGAAATCCCAACGGGATAGTCCTGGTCACCGGACCGACCGGCTCCGGAAAGACCACCACTTTATACGCGGCTTTATCCGCGATAAACTCTATAGAGAAGAACATCATCACCATTGAGGATCCCGTTGAATACCAGATCCCTTTAATACGCCAGACACAGGTCAATCCTAAGGCCGGGCTTACTTTTGCCAATGGCCTGCGCAGTATCCTGCGTCAGGATCCGGATATGGTAATGGTGGGTGAGATCCGCGATAAGGAGACTGCAGAGATCGCGATCCAGGCATCGCTTACCGGTCATCTGGTCTTTTCGACCCTGCACACTAATGATGCGGCAAGCGCCTTGACCAGGCTTCTGGATATGGGGATCGAGCCGTACCTTATCTCAAGTTCAGTGATTGCGATCCTTGCGCAGCGGCTGGTACGGGTGATCTGCCCGAAGTGCAAGGATAAATATACTCCCTCCGATGAAGTGCTTAAAAACCTTCAATTGACAGAAAAAGTAGAGTTCTACCGCGGTAAGGGTTGCCAGAAGTGCAGGAATACAGGCTTTGGGGGCAGGATCGGCATCTATGAACTGCTCCTGATCGATGATGAAGTCAAAAATATGGTCACGGCAAAGCGCTCTGCTGAAGAGATCAAGAAAAAGGGAATTGAGTCAGGGATGCGCCTGCTTTATACTGACGGAGTAGAGAAGGTCAAGAGCGGGATCACTACTATAGATGAAGTCTTGCGGGTGACTGAAGAGGCATAGGATAAGATGGCAAATTTTAAATATAAGGCACGCGATAAATTCGCAAAAGCAGTATCCGGCACCATTGTTGCTAAGGATAAGGATGATGCGGCAAAGAAGCTTAAAAGTATGGATTATACCCCGGTCTCTATCTCGCAGGCTAAGGAGATCGGTGCAGAGAAGTTCCTGCGAAAGCTCAAACGTGTAAAGCCGCAGGATCTCAATGCCTTTACCCGCCAGTTGTATTCTATGCAAAAAGCCGGAGTGCCGCTGCTCTCCAGTTTTCAGGCCATAGCCGGACAGATGAATAACGCATATTTTAAACTGGTGATCGAGGAGATCGCCCGTGATGTCAGGGGAGGGTTAAGTTTTTCGGATGCCCTTAAGAAGCACCCGCAGGTATTTGACGAGATCTACACTAATATGATCGCCGCTGCAGAGCGGGGAGGGGCGATGGTCGGGGTCTTAGAGCGCCTGAACGGGTTGATCGAACAGGAGATCGATACGCAGCAGCAGATCAAGGCAGCTACCAGGTATCCGTTAATTGCATTCTTTGTCTTGTGCGCTGGTTTCTTGATCGTCGTCACCTTTGTGATTCCGCGCTTTGCAGCGCTTTACGGACAATTTAATGCTGTGCTGCCGCTGCCTACGCGGATCTTGATCGGTTTAAATATAGTGATCAGCAGGTTTTGGTACATATTTTTTATCGCGCTAGGCGTATCCAGCTATGCCTTCATCCATTTTATTCATTCGCAGTTCGGCCGGCCGGTCTGGGATAACTTTAAACTAAAGCTGCCTGTCTTGGGCCCGCTGCTATCGATGTTTATTATGGCTCGCTTTACCAGGATCACCGCGATGTTGATCAAAAGCGGCATCCCGATACTGGAGGTCTTTGATTTGGTGGGTAGAACCTTAGGGAACGTGATCATCGCCAGGGCGGTCGCTAATATCCGCTCCAGCGTCAGCCAGGGTAAAGGTATCTCTGAGCCGATGAAAGTGACTGCTCTTTTTCCTCCGGTAGTGGTGCAGATGGTCGCTATCGGTGAGCAGACCGGGAAGGTCGATGAACTGCTCTTTAGCGTTGCTGATTACTATGACCGCGAGAGCGGCTATATGATCAAGAATCTGACTACTTACATCGAGCCGGTATTGATCTTTGTCCTTGGGATGATGGTCCTGTTGATGGCATTGGGGATATTTATGCCGATGTGGAATCTGATCAAGGTGTTTAATCCGTCCTAGATCCTCGGTACCCGTAGGGGGAATAATAAGGAAAATCTGCTTGACACTTTCCGTAATAGATATTATTATGAAAGCAATAATGGTACAGTAAGTTCATCTACTAAAGGTTATGAAAACGGAGTAGAAGGGGGCGGGTGTGGAAAAGAGAAGGATAGGCGGCTTTACATTGATCGAATTGGTGATGGTGATCGTGATCTTGGGAATTTTGTCGGCAGTTGCCATACCGACATTCTTTAATCTGCAGGCTGATGCCAGGAGGGCAGCTGTTCAGGGTGCTCTGGGGGGCCTGCGCAGCGGGGTCGGTATCTGGTATGCCAAGACAGCATCTTCCGGGAGTGCGTCTTATCCGACATTAGCAGAGATGGAGTCTTCTCCGGGCGGACCGATGAATTTAGGCATTCCCGAAAACCCATACACCGGCTCAAACGATATCGTAAGCGGCACCTCAGAGACCGGCAATTCAGCTGCCGGCTGGATCTATGATAGCGGCACCGGTATGATCTGGAGCTCAGCTCCGGAGACACAGGGTTCCGGGTATTAATCGTTAGCGTGATTATAGAAGAAAGCTGACTTTTCATTATCGATCACTATTGAAAAGCCGGCTTTCTTTTTTTATGAGGTATCTGATGGGGGCAAAGAAATTAAACCTGATTTTGATCTCATTTCTGATCGCGGTAAGCCTTGCGGTCTATATAAACTCCTTATGGGGGGAGTTCTTGATCGATGATTATACCGGGATATTAAAGAACGAGAAGATCCATGATTTAAAGACCTTCTTTACCCAGGATTTCAGCATCAGGCCGGGCATCCTCACCGAATTAACGCGCGCCCTTATCTGGCAGATAGGAGCGGGGAAGCCTTTTGCCTTTCATCTATTCAGCGTATTACTGCATGCCTCCTGCGTTCTGCTGATTTTTATCCTCTGCAATCTCATATTCGGCAACAGGGCGATCTCATTTTTAGCCGGCCTTATCTTCGCAGTACACCCGATCCATACCGAGGCAGTGAGCTGGATCTCCGCAGGGCCGTATGTGTTCTCAAGTTTTTGGTTTCTGCTTGCGGTAATATTCTACATTAAAGCTGACCGGACGATTGTAAATCTTGCGCTCTCAATTTTCTTCTTTTCTCTCTGCCTATTGACTAATAATACTGTCGTTGCCCTGCCGATAATCTTTGCAGTTTATGATTTATTTTTCAGAAGAAAGGGCGAGGCAGACAAAATATCCCTGATCAGATTAAGGCGCATCATTCTATCTTTCGTTATTCTAATTGTGGCCAGTGTAAGTGCAATGTTTTTCGCCGCAAGGAATGAACTGGTCCATACTATCTTTTCATACAGGAGTCCAGGTTATTTGATCGTGGCAGTGAAGGCTTTTACCTATTACCTGAAGATCATCTATCTGCCGGTCGCCCGGGGCCTGTATCATCCTTTTGCTTACAATACTCTTGATGCAGATAAGATCACCCCGGCTTTTTTTGTCTCCCTATTCATTATTGCCGTATCGATTGTAACATTTTTGCGCTGCCGCAAGAGCGCTAAACCTTTGTCATTTGGTATTGCCTGGTTCTTCGCCACCTATCTGCCGTATTCCAATATCATCCCGGTGTGTAATATAATCTCAGAGAGATACGTTTATCTGCCGACAGTGGGTTTCTCGATTATCCTGGCTTATTTCTTTGTCAGGGTCTGGGAGATCATAAATAGAAAGAGCAAAGGCAGGAAGCTGATCCGCCCAATAGCGGTTGCGGTACTGATCCTGTTTTTGTCTTCTTATGCCGTATCTACTGTGATGCGCAACCGGGATTACCGGGATCTCTTTACCTTCTGGGAGACGAACATCAATAATTTCCCCGAAGGCTATATGGCTTACAATAATCTGGCCGGTACATACTACGCCTCAGGTAGGTTTGACCAGGCAATAAGCTACTCCTGGATCAATCTGATGATCAACCCCAAACAGCCGCATATCTGGTGCAATTTAGGCATGGTTTACAGAGAAATCGGTGATCTCAAGCAGGCCAAAATGTGCTATAATGAGGCGCTGAAGGTGGATGCGCAATATTTTCCTGCGCGAAAGGCATTGGAGGAGATGGATGAGGAGTAACCGGGGCATCGTATTAATCGCATTGATCATGGTCATTGTTCTTCTGGCGATCGTCGCCTTTGGGATCGTCTTTTATATCAGCGAAGGCCTTCGCTTTAACGTGATGAACCTTGGCCGGGACCAGGCCTTTTACGCTGCCCAGGCAGGCCTGATGCAGGCGATCGTGGATTACGCCAATAACGGGAGCATCACCGAGGCGGCTGATGTTTCCTTAGCGGATAATCTCTCTTTCTCAATAGGCGGTTCAGGGATGTTCTTTCTTGCCGATTGCAGTAACCCCAGGATAATCGCCGGCAGGAAGTTAAAGGATATCAGCATGACTAATCTTAACAGTGCAGATGATATCACGATAACCCATATGGAGGTGAGCTGGACCCCGGATGGGGGAGAGAATCTGACCAGCATAGACCTGGGGCGCGGCGTTGTCGAGTGGACGGGTTCTGCCTCCAGCGGTACTAATATAGATATGAGTGATTTTACGATACCGGCGGGCGTAACCGAGAATGATGTCTGGCTGGATTGGGAAATAGGCAGTAATATACTTCCTATGACGATCAGCGCGATGATCACCTTTAGTGATAATAGTGGGGTCGAGATCATGCTCTTAGATGAAGGCGCAGGCAGCGTCAACGCGATCATCATCACCTCCACCGGCGAGGCAGTAACACCCTTTACATATATCCGCACCCTCAAGGCCGGCTATGATGTTGGGACGAACGAGATCATCTCCTGGGAGGAGTCACAGGACCATCTATAATGCGATGAGAAGAGGAGATCGGCGAAGAGGTTTTACTTTGATCGAGTTGATCGTCACGATCGTGATCATGGGGATTGTGATGATCCCTTTAGGCCTGATCTCTATGGAGTATATGCGCGGGATAGTCTATTCGCGTGATCTAGCTGTTGCTGAAGGCCTGGCTAAGACAGAGCTGGCCAAGATCAGCAACTTAGACTATAACCACAGTACTTTAGAGGACGGGGATGACGATACCTATAGTAATTATGAGGGGTATGCTTATGATCTACGGCGCACAGTTAATTACGTCCCCGGGTGGAACAATAACTTAAAGAAGGTCCAGGTCAGGGCCTATCTTGCCGGAGAGACGGCCACTCATTTAGTCAATATATCCACCTATATAGCTGATGCCTCCTTTGGCCCGGGGAGTGCAGGCGGCAAATTGAGCGGCGGGGATGCGGATTACCTGGTAGCATCAGGGGGAAGCATCTCGGGAAAAAACCTGCAAGACATTACCTTAGAGAATATTATAGCTAATAACATAATTATTACCGGGGTAAGGATCAGCTTTAGCGGCGGGCCGGGCATAAAGCTTAAAAAAATCACCATCGACTCAGTGGAAAGGTGGAGTGGGAACGTTGCTTCAGGGGCCAGCGTAACCTTAGATACCAGCTTTACCCTTACCGGCAATACAGTTTATACTAACGCAGGGCTCTTTGAGTTTAGCAAGAATGTCAGCGCGGTTACTGATCTGGTCTTTATTATGAGCGATGCCTCGGAGACAGAAGGCTATTTATGGTAAATCCTGCTGATCACAAGAAGGGCGCTACCTTAATAGAGTTGATCATTATGATCCTGGTGCTGGCGATTATCGGCGCCACTATATCAGGGACTGTACTTTACTTTGCCCAGCTTTTTATGTACGGCCCGCGCAAGCTGGATACCCAGAAGATTGCCCAGGAGCTTGCCAACATAATCATCGAGGGGGATGAAAACGTGCGCGGGGCAAGGTATAGCCGCCAGGTGCTCGATGCTGATGCCACGCAGTATTCATATACCTACGGTTATCCTGCCGTAGCTAATCAGCTGTCAGTAAGATTCCGCTGGGATGCGACAGATAAACATATTTACCGCAGCACCAGCACTGACGGCGGGTCGAGCTGGTCCTCAGGGTCAGTGGTTCCTTATTATATGCCGTCTTCTATTACTATCGATGGTAAAGACGCCGCTTCAGTTATCTTTACCTATAAAAGAGCCGATGATTCAGATTGGACCCCGGGAGTCGATCCGCTTACCGCCATCCGGCGCCTGATCCTGGGTATTAGTTTCACTAGCGGCACGGGCAGCTTCTCTAATTTTGAGGGTTTTACTGATATCACTTCAAGCGTTGAGATCAAGGGTTTTTAGCCGCAGGTTGAATAAAAAAGATATGTTAATTATTCTTGTATGATATAATTAGAAAAATGGATACACATAGCATATTAGAGAAAATTAATACCGCCAAGGAGAAGCTTGCTAAGTTTAAGTTCCCTAAGGAGTTGAAGCTTAGCGCCCTGAAGCTTAATGCCTTTAAGTTCGGCGCAAAGAAGGCGGATGCACTGATCATCGTCGATATCGGATCATCCTTAAGGCTCGTAAACGTTGAACTCAATGGCGAGATCAAGGTCACTGCCGCAAAAACAGTCAAGTTACCCCCCGATAAAAAAGAGGAATCGGTTTTAGCGGCCCTGCGCAGTTTTATCCAGGAGAATAAGATCGAGCACAAGAATGCCATCCTGAAGCCATCCCTTAAATCTGCGTTGATCAAGAGGTTGACTATGCATCTCGTGCCCAGGGAGGAGCTCCTGGAGGCGGTTAAATGGCAGCTTAAGGAGGAGGCCTCTTTTGACCTGTCGCATGCGGTGATCGATTTTGCGGTGATCAAGAAGACGACTAAAGAAGACGGCTCAAAGGAGCAGGATGTCATCTCTGTGGCTGCCCTGGAGGAGGAGGTCAGCAGGCAGGTCCTGCTTTTAAAAGAGGCTGGCTTGACTTGTCTCTCGGTAAATCTTCTTCCCTTTGGTTACACCAATTTAATGGAGCGCTACCTCACCCAGCAGGATAAGGTGGCGCCGGTGGGTATTCTGCACATGGAAGGAGAGATCTGTTATTTTACGATCTTTAAGGAGAGTAACTTGCAGTTTTACCGCGAACTGCCGGTCTCAGTAGATAAATTAAGGGAATCCCTCAAGGGGGTGCTTGTTTCAGATAAGGGGAGGATCGAATTATCACCGCAAGAGGCGGATGAGGTCCTTTTTAATATTGGAGTGCCGAAGGAGGGAGTCGGCTACAAGGATAAACTCAGCTCTACCCAGATCATCTCGATGCTGCGCCCTGTCCTGGAGCGCTTGGCTGTCGAGATAAAACGCTCCTTTGCCTATTATGATTCGCAATTTTCCGGAGGACAGGTGAGGAAGATCATTATCGGAGGGCTGGCATCGATGATCCCGGGCCTGGATGGCTTCCTGAAGCAGCAGCTGTCACTTGAGTTTTCTAATATCACGCTGCCGGATAAGATCCAGTTGCCAGCAGGCACTGACGCGAAGAGTTTTTCTGAATATGTTTCTACTTTAGGATTGGCAATCGGTTATGAAAGGGGCATAAACCTCCTGCCTCATGAATTCCGGACAGAGAAGTTTGAGCAGCTTGAGAAAGTTTCTCTGCGCTGGATCGCGATCATCGTCTCTTTGCTTCTGGTAGTATCCTATCTTCTGGCCATGGGCGGGATCGCTGCTTATCAGAAACGCTTAGATAGCACACTCTTCCATCTGGAATCATTAAGCAATGTCAGGGAGGTCAAGGTAAAGGCAGACGGGATAAACAGTTTTATCGCGCAGGTTAGGAAGAAGGAATCTCCTTTGGGAGCGATGTTTAAGAAGTTAAGCAATATCGCCCCAGCAGGTCTCTTTATCAGGGGCCTCTTGCTAGATCTTGGATCCAGGAGCGGTAAGATCAAGGGCTACACCAGGAGTGAGTCGCAGAACTCGGATGCGGTATTGACCGGCTTTATCAGGATGATGGAGAGGTCAAGTTATTTTACCGATGTTAACATTTCCTCGGTTGAGAGAGACGGTAAAGAGACGCTTGATGTCGTCCAGTTTAATATAACCTTTAAGCTGCCATGATAAAGATAACTAAGGAGCAGAAGAAGATCATTTATATCAGCGTAACGGTGGTTGCCTTTTTGATCATCTTCTGGGTGGTGGTCTATACCCCGCAGAACAGGAGGCTGCTTTTGATAAAGAACGAGCTGCAGTCTGCAGAGGCAGAGATCTCAGAGATTGATGCGATCATGCGCGGGAAAGAGCTTCCTGAAACATTGAAGGATCTTAGTATAGAGTTTAACCGGATTTCGCAGACTTTATTGTCAGAGGATGAAGATGTGATATCGTATTTATCTGAAGAGGCAAGAAAATTAAATATTAACGTCAGGGGTATAACTCCCTCTGCTAAGCAGAAGCTTGATAGTCAGGTCGCCGGATATACGGTATATGAGCTTCCGGTATCGATGAAGCTGGTCTGCGAGTTCAGTGATTTAGGAAAGTATCTGGAGATGCTAAGAAATGATTTTCCGGTGTTGATCAGAGTCAGGCAGCTTGAGCTTGAGGGTAAGGGCAAGGGGCATCCCCGATTAGAGGCATTGTTGGATCTTTCTGCATATCTGGCCGACTAAAGATGAATATGGATAAGAAGCGTATTGAGATACTCATAACTTCGGTCCTGGGAGTGATTTTTATCCTTGCCTGGGCCAGGACGATCGGCATGATCAGAAGAAGGGCCCGGCCGGCGCCGCAACCATCAGCAGCGGTATCAGTTCCTGTGGGTGCTGTTGAGGGATCTCTTGCAGTAAGCGCTGTCGATACCGTAAAAGCCGCTGAGCAGGAAGTGAAAGGCCTCAACTGGATGCGCTGTCCGTTCTCAGGCAAGATCTATGCCAGCGAAACAGACTCTTTAGATCTAAAACTTAGCGGCATAGTTTGGGATGAATTAAACCCGCAGGCGTTGATCAATGCCCGCATAGTCGGCGTCGGAGATCAAATCGGAGGTTACAGCGTAGTAGAAATACAGCAGAATAAAGTGATCTTAAACGACGGCAAGGATAACTTAATCCTCAAGCAATAATCCAAAGCGTTTCTCACTCCTGAGCCGAAGGCGGATCCGCCTACGGCGGAAAAGTATAAACGTTTCTGGCGCCAATCGGGAAAGTGCCTAAGCCTGATAAGAGAAGCCCCGTAAGGGGTTTATTTTTTTGATTTCAGTGGTATAATTATATTCTAGTAATCAGGAGATATTTATGGCAAAGAAACACATATATTTAGACCATAACGCGACCACGCCGCTTCATCCGCAGGTAAAGAAGGCGATATCTGCGGCTATGGAGGAGTTTGGCAACCCATCGAGCCTGCATGATTTTGGCAGGCGGGCGAAACAGATGGTGGAGGAGGCGCGGGAGAGGGTGGCATCATTTATCGGCGCATCCCCCGAAGAGATCATTTTTGTCGGCAGCGGCTCTGAGGCGAATAATGCCGTGCTCAATGTCCTTCAATGCGATTCAACGAAGTGCGGGCATAAGTGCGGCGGGGCGGATGTGATCACTACCAAGATAGAGCATCCCTGCATTATGGAGACTTCCAAATGCCTCACGGACAGGGGTATCAACGTCAGCTATCTTGATGTAGACCGGTACGGTAAGTTAAAACTTGACCAGTTAAAAGAGATGCCGATGAAGAAGTCCAGCCTTGTATCGGTGATGATGGCGAATAACGAGATCGGTACGACACAGGATATTAAGAAGATCTCGGCGATTGTGCATGAGCGCGGCGGGTTGTTTCATACTGATGCTGTCCAGGGGGTCGGCAAGATCCCGGTAGATGTAAAGGATCTGGGCATAGATTTTCTTTCGCTTTCAGGGCATAAGATCTACGGCCCTAAGGGTATCGGCGCATTGTATGTCAAGAAAGGGACGCCCTTTTGCCCTTTTATCCGCGGCGGGCATCAGGAGAGGGGCAGGCGCGCCGGGACGGAGAACACGATCGGAATAACCGGACTGGGTAAGGCGATCGAGATGCGCGCCAAGGAGATGAAGGCTGAAGAGAAGCGCCTGCTCAAGCTTAAGGCGGCGCTGCGGGAGGGCATAGAGGAGAATATTCCTGACATCAGATTTAACGGCCATCCCACAGATTGCCTGGCCGGGACACTGAATGTTTCTTTCCGGGGAGCCGAAGGTGAAGCTATTTTATTGTATCTTGACCTGGAGGGGATCGCGGTTTCAACCGGCTCTGCCTGCGCCTCAGGTTCACTTGACCCTTCGCATGTGCTGCTTGCTACAGGCCTGCCGGCAGAGGAAGCACATGGTTCGATACGCATGAGCTTAGGACGCGATAATACTTTCGTAGATGTAAAATACACCGTAAAGGCGCTTGCCAAGGTGATGAAGAGGCTGCGGGGGATGTCCTCGGCCTACGTAGAAAAGGCAAAATAAATGGATACTAAAGGTCGCTGGGTTTATTCAGATAAATTAAAGGAACATTTCATCCATCCGCGCAACGTGCTTGATGATATAGATGGTTTCCCGCATGACGGTAAAGGTGTGGTCGGCAACATAAAATGCGGGGATGAGATGATCGTTGTGATCAAGGTCGATAGGGAGAAGGGCACAATCAGCGACTGCAAATGGAAGACCTATGGTTGTGCAAGTGCCATCGCCAGCACATCGATACTCTCTGAGATGGTCAAGGGTATGAAGGTGGAGGATGCCTATCATCTTTCTCCGAAGGACCTGGCTAAAGAACTTGGCGGCCTGCCGGAGCACAAGATCCATTGTTCGGTGTTAGGTGATAAAGCCTTGCGCGCAGCAATAAACGATTATTATACCCGCAACGGGATGCAGGATAAGATCAAAAAGGAGAAGGTACGCATAGTCTGCCAGTGCATGAACGTAACCGACCATGAGATCGAGCATGCGGTTTTAGACGGGGCGCGCACCTTCATCGAGCTTCAGGAGAAGACTAAGGTCAGCACGGTGTGCGGGCAGTGTAAGGATGACGCCAATCTACTTCTTAACGAATACATTAAAAAACACTTCAGCAGGTAATAGCGGTTTAATATTTTTTAAAGATAACCTTGAAAGGAGGGCAGGGATGAAAAGATTCACCATTTTATTGTTAGCATTTTCTTTTTTGATGATTTGTTCTTCGGTATTTGCTGCGCCAAAGGACAAGAAGGGAGCAAGCGCTCAAGGCTATGAGCATGCAAGTGAGAATGCGGTATTCAACCGTGTCTCTGACTGGTTTGCCACGGTAGGAAAGTCCGGAGAGGAAAAAGCCAAGACTTTGGAAGAGCGTAAGGCGTCCAGAGCAGCAAAGCGCGCAGAGCAAGAAGCGAAGAAGGCGCAGAAAGAAAAAGGAAAGGTCAAAGCGGAGAAAGAGGCCGAGAAAGCAAAGGCCCTGGCAGAGAAAGAGGCGGAGAAAGCAGAGAAGAAAGCCGAAAGGGCTAAGCAAAGGGCCAGAGAAGAGGTCAGAGAAAGAAAGGAAAAGGTTGAAAAGGCGGCAAAGCAGACAGGAATTGAAAACGCAAAGCAGCGCGGTCAGGGTTTAAAAAAGGGATTAAAGGGTAAATAACCGAAAGCATCTTAGAAAAATGACCGAGCAAGTAGGGGTTTTTTTAACCAGGGTACATATCCCGCATCTTAACGTGCTTTTGCTTTTGGGCTTAGCGCTTTTCGGCGGTACCGTCGGCGGGCGCCTCTTCCAGAAGCTGAAGATCCCGCAAGTCGTCGGATATATCGCCATAGGGGTTTTTATCGGAGAGTCGGGGCTGAGGGTTGTAGACCAGCAGGTGATCCAGATGCTGCAGCCCTTTAATTATTTTGCCCTGGGGCTGATCGGCTTTATGGTCGGGGGAGAGCTGCATAAAAGTATTTTTAAAAAATACGGCAGGCAGTTTATGGCCATTCTTTTATGCGAGGGAGTCACGCCGTTTTTGCTCGTCAGCGTATTGACCGGATTCATCGGCAGCTTCTTTTTTGATTGGCGGCTTGCCTGGTCGTTGGGGCTGTTATTCGGGGCGATCGCCTCTGCTACGGATCCTGCCACCACTACCGAGGTGTTCAGGGAGTATAGGACTAAAGGGCCGCTGACTACAACTGCAACCGGTATCGTTGCCCTGGACGATGGCCTGGCGCTGATGCTTTTTGCTATCGCTTCCAGCGTTGCCGGGGTCCTAATCGGCAAGGCCAATCACGGGATTTTAAAGAACCTTATTCACCCGGTCCTTGAAATAACTGGCTCGCTTATTGTAGGAGCTGCAATAGGTTTTCTACTGAGCGCCATACTTAAGCGGTATTCGGAAAAAGAGAGATTGCTGGCTTTTTCCCTGGGAGGTATCCTGATCGCCGTAGGGATCTCTTTAGCTTTGAACGTGGAATTACTGCTTGTGACCATGACCGCGGGGATCGTCGTAGTCAATTACATGACCCAGAAGAGCAAAGAGGTATTTAAATTGATCGGCGCTTTCACTCCGCCGATCTATGTTTTGTTCTTTGTGCTCATCGGCGCCAAGCTTAACCTGCGCCACATGCTGCCGTCTACCTTCATATTGATCGGTATCTATCTTTTCGGCACCATGGCCGGGAAGTTCGCCGGTTCGCTATTCGGGGCGCGCATCTGCGGTGCGCCAAAGAGCGTTCAGAGATATCTGCCTTTCAGCCTTTTTAGCCAGGCTGGAGTAGCTATCGGCCTTTCCATACTGGCAGCGCAGTACTTTCCAGGAGAACTAGGAAATATCCTGGTCGTAGTAATAACTACGACTACTTTTATACTGCAGATCATCGGCCCTCCTTTTACAAAGTTCGCGGTAACAAGGGCGCAGGAATTAGGCCTGAATATCACCGAAGAAGACCTGCTCCAGGAGATGCAGGTAAAAGAGATCATGGACCAAAACCCCCCGTTTATATACAACGATATGCATCTTGATAAGATCATAAAGACATTCAGCCAGAGCAATAATCTATATTATCCGGTAGTGGATGCCCGGAAGCAGCTTTTAGGCATAATCACAGTCGACAATATCAAAAACACTCTTATGGAGACCGGCCTGGATAATTTGCTTTTGGCGGTTGACGTGATGGAGCCGGCCCATGCCTCGGTGAACCCGGAAGCGCCGCTCTTTTCTGTCAAGGAGATATTCGACAGGCAGGGCATTGAATATTTGCCTGTCCTGACAAAAGAAGGCAGGACTGTCGGTTTCATAGAAAGAAGGGCTTTTAATAAATCTATTTCTACGAAGATCATTGAGCTGCAGAAAAAGGCGGATTTATTAGAATCAGGCCAATAAAAACAGGGGAAGAATCATGCCGAAGGAGATGGTGATCTTGACGGGTACGGCTTTGAGTATCGGCTTTCTGCATACGCTTTTCGGACCGGACCACTACCTCCCCTTTATCGTAATGTCAAAGGCAAGGCAATGGAGCATGCTAGGGCTATAATGAAGAAATACAACGTTATCATCCTTGCCGGCGGGGAAGAGGAGGCCTGGTGCCAGCATTACGGGTTTAATAAGAAATCCTTCCTGCCGATCATGGGGAAGCCGATGCTTGCCCGGGTAATAGAGGCCTTCCACGGTTCTAAATTCATCGATAATATCGTTGTAATCGGCCCAAAGGGGCTCAACCAGCTTGACTCGATACGCCTGGCGCGCAAGCATCTGTCTGAACGAAACTCATTTGCGCAGAACCTCTTTTTTGCCGCCCTCTATATCAAGGCAATGATATACAGGTTTGCCGGTGATCACAACGGATACGTGGTCTCTTTTTGCGATGCCGCTCTTTTGACTACCGGCGTGATCGACGCGACGCTGAAGAATATAGCGGAATCCGATCCGGAGATCGCCCTGCATTACGTGCAAAAGGAGACTATCTCCAGGGCCGGGCATCCGGTGGAGAACCGTAGTTTTATGCTCGTGGCAGGAAAACACTATACCGGCTCAGTCATTTATTACATAAAGAGTTTTACCAAATTGTTGCGCCTACTTAATGAGATAAGCTTAGTACGTAAATACCGCAAAGAGCCAGGGAAGATCCTCCAGTACATCGGTTGCGAGGATAAAGATATTCCGGGGATCGAGAGCGAATTATCAAGTAGATTATCGACAAAGGTTAAGGTCTTCGTTTCTCCCTATGCTGAGATGGGCGTTGATGTCGACAAGGCAAGCGATTATGAACTGGCCAAAGCCTATCTGCAGAGGAAACAGAGGCAATATGCAGAGTCCAAGCATAAAAAAGGCTTCGACGTCTATACGGAATCAGGCGGATTGGATGCAGAATTCTAAAAAAAAGGCAATAGTCAAATCCCTAGTATTTCTTTTGATCGTCGGCATAATTTTTATCAGCGGAAAGTATTTGCGCGGAAGCGAGGTCATCCCGCAAGTCTTACAGTATGTTGAGCGGCTTGGTTTCTGGGCCCCGGTGTTTTTTACCCTGATATATATCCTGATATCGGGTGTCGTGATCCCGGCCGTCATCCTGAATATTATTACCGGTACATTATTCGGGATATTTTGGGGGATGATGATCGTGACTGTCGGCTCGGCAGTCTCTTCGTCGATCAAGTTTTTTCTGGCGCGCTACCTGCTGCGTGAGAGCATTACCAGGAAGATCGAGCGAAACGATAAGTTAAAGGCGATCGATCAGATCATCGAAAAGGACGGCTGGAAGATACTGCTGATTCTAAGAAATGTCCCCGTGGTCAACAGCATGCTGCTTAATTATATCTGTGGGATAACCAGGATGAAGTTCATGGATTTCACGGTAGCATCGGTAATCGGAAGATTGCCTTTATCAGCGGTTTGTGTTTATCTGGGATATGTTGCAAGGTATGCTTATATAACAGAGTTATCCGCGCATGGCATGAAGCATCCGGTAGTAGAGAAAGCCGCGCTTTTGATAGGATTAGCGGCTGTAACCGCTGCCACTGTTTATCTAATCCATCTTTCCAGAAAAGTTTTGGCCAGAAGGGCTCCTTCGGTAGTCGCGCAGGCGAGCGCTGAATAGGTATCTTCAGATCGCGATCAGCTAAGAGACTAAGGAGATAGAAGTTGACTGTGGCAATTAAATTCTGCGGAGCAGCCAGGACAGTGACCGGCTCAACGCACCTGGTCTCTACGGACCGCTCCGATATAATCCTGGATTGCGGTCTTTTCCAGGGGCGGCGCGATGAATATTATGAGGTGAACTCGAATTTTTCTTTTGTGCCCCAGAAAATTGATGCCTGCGTCCTCTCGCATGCCCATATAGACCATAGCGGGAATATCCCTTTGCTGATAAAGAAGGGCTTCCGGGCGAATATCTACTCTACCCCTACAACACGGGATTTCTGCCATTACATGCTTCCTGATTCGGGGTATATCCAGGAAGAGGATGTCAAATACGTAAATAAGATCAACCGCCGTAAAGGGCTCCCCCCGCGCTCACCGCTTTATACAAAAATTGAGGCGGAAAAATCCCTCAAATATTTCAGGCCGGTAGATTACCACAAGCCGTTTAAGATAGCCAAGGATATACTCCTTACATTTTATGAAGCGGGCCATATCCTCGGCTCAACGGTCCCTGCGCTGGATATAAAGACCGCAAAGGGCAACTTAAGGATCGCCTACGCGGTCGATCTAGGAAGGTTCGGCATGCCTTTATTAAGGGATCCCGAGAACCCTGAGGATGTCGATTATCTTATTATTGAGAGCACATACGGCTCAAGGGCGCATTCGGATATCAAAGAAGCTGAGAAGGAGCTTGCCGATGCGATCAACCGTACGCAGAGGCGCGGGGGTAAAGTGATCATCCCCTCTTTTGCCCTGGAGAGGACCCAGCTGATCGTTTTTTTCATCAGCGAGCTGATAAAAAGAAAGAAGATTAAAAGGATTCCCATTTATGTTGACGGGCCCCTGGCCGTCAACCTCACCGAGGTGTTCCGGAATAACGCCCATTATTTCGACGATATCACCCAGGCGGCCTTTCTTAACCATACCGACCCCCTGGGTTACGATAATATAACCTACATAAAGAATCCCGATGAATCAAAAAGGCTTAATGATTCCGCGAGGCCGGCAATAATAATCTCCGCCTCCGGGATGTGCGAGAACGGGCGTATCCTGCACCATCTTAAGAATAATATCGAAAACCCGAAGAATGCTATCATCGTCATCGGCTTTATGGCCAAGCATACCCTGGGAAGAAGGATAGTGGAGAAAAACAGGCAGGTACGCATCTTCGGCCGGCCTTATGATCTAAACGCCGAAGTAGTGGTGATCAACGCTTTCAGCTCTCATGCGGATAAGAACGGCCTTGTAGATTACTGCCGTAGTTTCCGGCAAGGGCTCAGGCAGGTCTTTATCGTACATGGGGAGCCGGAGCAGGCAGAGGAGCTAAGGGTGAACCTGCGCCGCGAGCTTAACCTAAAGCCAAAGATCCCCGCTAAGGACGAGGTGGTCTATCTTAAGGCAGGCTAGTATTTTAAGGAGCATAAAACCAAGATGAAAAATTATGATTACGCGGTTATAGGAAACTGCACCAGCGCAGCATTGATTTCATCGGAGTGCAGCATTGATTGGCTTTGCCTTCCCTTTTTTGATTCGCCTTCGGTTTTTGCAAAGATGCTGGATACGGGTATCGGGGGGCATTTTAAGATATCCGCTGAGAAAATAATAAAGATAGAGCAGAATTATGTGGTCCATACCCCGATACTGAGGACGGTATTTACGACTAAAGAGGGGGTTTTTGAAGTAAGGGATTATATGCCTCGCTTTCTTACTTCGCGGGAGGAATATTATTGTCCTCCTGAAGTGCATCGGGATATACTTCTTATTTCCGGCAACCCTAAGATAATAATCGAATTAAAACCAAAGCCGAACTATGCGTCAAGCGAAGGGGAATTTTTATTTGAGCAAAACCTTCTAAAGATCGTCTCAAAGACAGGGGAATATGTAAGTTTTTATTTATACAGTAATCTGGATGTCAATAAAATAGTCAGGGGCGAGCCTATCGAATTAAAGGGTACTTCCTTTCTCCTTTTTTCTTACCATGAAAAATTACAGGACATCGATACAGATAAAATATACATCGAATACGAAAAGACGAAGACATACTGGTTAGACTGGGCATACCGGACAAGAGCCCCCTCCAGATACAAAGACCTGCTTATCCGCTCTGCTATAACCCTAAAGCTGCTGACATATCAGCGCTCAGGAGCTGTTATCGCCGCGCCAACGGCATCCCTGCCGGAGATCATAGGAAGAGAGCGTAATTGGGACTACAGGTACTGCTGGATCCGCGATGCCTCAATGATCGTGGATCTTTACACCAGGATGAATCATTTGCGTTCGGCAAGCCGTTATATGAATTTTGTCTTGAACAGGAGATTACTGAAACACGAAAACATCTCTGTCATGTACGGGATAAACGGTGAGAGATTGTTGGAAGAAAAGATATTGGGCCATCTTGCAGGTTACCAGGGCTCTAAGCCGGTACGCATCGGCAACAATGCCTATAAGCAGATACAGAATGACATTTATGGCCATCTCATAGAGGCGATATACACATTCCTTATCGTCAGCCGCAGGGGCAGCGCAGTGATCGACGAGGAGATATGGACGGTAGTCAGAGACCTTGCCAATAATGTGATCAAGAAATGGAGGGAGCCGGATAACGGGATATGGGAGCGCAGGGGTAACCCCGAGCACTATGTCCACTCCAAGCTAATGAGCTGGGTTGCAATGGACAGGGCCGCTAAAATAGCCACTTTTATAAAAAAACCCGCTAATGAGGAGAGGTGGAAGAAAGTAGCTTCGCAAATAAGGGAGGATATCCTTAAGAACGGCTGGAATGAAAAGCGGAAGTCTTTCGTGATGTATTACGGTTCTTCAGAGCTGGATGCAGCAAATCTTTTGATGCTTCATTACGGATTTCTCAGCCGGGATGATCCGATGATGATAAACACTGTGCGTAGGACACATGAAGAATTGACAAAAGAAGGTTTTACTTTCCGTTATCTATGCGATGACGGATTCGGCCGGCCGGAAAATGCTTTTATCGTTTGCACATTCTGGATGATAAATGCGCTTTATCTGACCGGAGAAGAAGATAAGAGCAGAGAGATGCTCTCAAACATTTTGCGCTGCCTGAACAGATTTAATCTGCTTGCAGAGGATATTGAAATAAATTCAGGCAGATTAACGGGCAATTTTCCGCAGGGGTACTCGCATATGGCATTAATACAGACGATCCTGCTTCTTGAAACTAATTATAACTGGAGTGACGCTTCAACGATAAAAAATTTATAATACCATCAGGTCAAAAGTATATCGTAAAAAAACTTTTAACATAATAATGATGAAAGTAGGGCACATTTTTGCGTATATATGGTTGAATGTAAAAATGGGACATATTACACCGGATACACAAACAATTTATAAAACGGATCAAAGAACATAATTTAGGCAGGGGGACTTGTAGTTGTAGTGATCGGCTCAACGGTCTCCTCTGCGAGTAAGTTTCTTTTGGCGCGCTACCTCCTGCGTGAGAGCATTACCAGGAAGATCGAGCGAAACGATAAGTTAAAGGCGATCGATCAGATCATCGAAAAGGACGGATGGAAGATGCTGATGATCTTAAGGAATGTCCCAGTAGTCAACAGCATGCTGCTTAATTATATTTGCGGAATAACAAAGATGAAATTCAAGGATTTTGTGGTCGCTTCCGCTATCGGAAGGATGCCGACTTCACTGATGTACGTTTATTTAGGCTATATTGCCCGATACGCTTATGTAGAAGATGTTGCCAAGCACCCCGCAATAGAGAAGTTTGTGTTATTTTTTGGTTTAGCGGCTATAATCGGCGCTTCGATCTATCTGATTCATCTTTCAAAGAAAGTTTTAACCGAAAAAGCCCCTCCCGATAGCCGCCGGTTCTTTACAAAATGAAACCTAGGGCGCATTATTGGGTATATATGGTTGAATGCAGGAATGGAACGTATTATACCGGATATACAAATAACTTAGAGAAACGAATTGAAAAACATAATCAGGGCAAGGGGGCAAAGTATACCAGAGACAGGCGACCTGTGAAGCTGGTCTGGTGCAAGGAATATATGAATTTTAGACCCGCATTTCTTGAGGATAAGAGAATTAAGAGGTTGAACAGAAAACAGAAGGAAGAATTGGTGAATCGATATGAAGAAAAGAAGCAATGCCCAACAGTTTACATGCAGACATTTGGCTGACCTTATATTTAGGCTTTACAATGTTCTTTCTTCGTTCTTTCAGATCAAATGAATTATAAGGTCCCGCCCCGCCTGCAGCTTTCTCAGGCTGCAGGCGGGAAGCCGAATCTTTCATGGTGGCAGAGGTGGTTGGCAAATCCGCAGCGCCCTTTGTGTGCCTGATTCCCCTTAAGAGAGGAAAAATTTCCTTGATACTGGGTTGGCAATATGCTAAGCTATGCAGAATTAGGCAGTATTAGGCAATATTTGTATTATGAAAAGAGGTTGTTGATATGGACGCGTGGATGACATTAGAAGAAGTAGCACAATATCTAAAAGTCAGTAAGGATTCCATTTACCGCCTTGCTCAAAAAGGCGAAATGCCTGCATCTAAGATAGGTAATCTTTGGCGTTTTAAGAAAGAAGAGATTGATGAGTGGATGAAAAATACAACAAAAATGAAAAGAAGGTAATAACCTTATATTTTAGAGTTTAATAAATTATAACTTTTCGGAGGTAGTTAAATATGTCGAAACTTATTAAGAAAATGTCAAAGACAGCTGGTTTTGCTCCAGGGGCCCTTGTTCATGTGGGGGAAAAAAGAGATGAGAAAGTGAGAATTACAATTATTGACTATGATGAAAGCCAGTTTCAAGAAAAGATGGCAAAGACAGCAGAGGATTGTTTCCCTTTTAAAGATACGCCAACAGTTACATGGGTAAACGTTGACGGTCTTCATAATATTGAAATTATCGAAAAAATTGGTAAAAAGTTTGACATACACCCTCTTGTTTTGGAAGACATACTCAATACCGGGCAGCGTCCAAAATATGAAGATTTTGAAGACCATATCTTTATTGTTTTGAAAATGCTTTATTTTGATGAAAAAGATAAAGAAATAAAAGCAGAGCAGGTTAGCCTACTTTTTGGTAATAATTTCGTAATATCCTTTCAGGAAAAAGAAGGAGATGTTTTTAATCCAATTAGAGAACGGATTAAAAATGCCAAAGGTCGAATAAGAAAAATGGGAGCCGATTATCTTGCATATTCATTAATCGATGCTATTGTAGATAATTACTTTCTAATTCTTGAAAGACTCGGAGAAAAGATAGAAGGCATAGAAGAAGAATTAGTGAAAAATCCCATTCCCCAAACCTTGCAAATAATACACATTTTAAAAAGAGATACTATTTTCCTGCGTAAGTCAGTTTGGCCTTTGAGAGAAGTTATTAGTGGCATGGAACGCGGAGAATCGAAATTAATCAAAAAGACTACTCATATCTTTTTGCGCGATGTATACGATCATACCATTCAGGTAATCGATACTATCGAAACGTTCAGGGACATGGTGTCGGGAATACTTGACATCTATCTTTCAAGTGTAAGTAATAGAATGAACGAAGTGATGAAAGTGCTTACTATAATTGCGACAATATTTATTCCCATTACCTTTATTGCAGGGATATATGGAATGAATTTCAATCCCAATGTATCTTTTTTAAACATGCCTGAACTAAACTGGAAATTCGGCTATATATTTGCATGGGGAGTAATGCTTAGTATCGTATTGACGATGGTGATTTATTTTAAAAGGAAACGGTGGTTTTAAGACATAGTGCGGGGAGGCGTGAAAATGAATTGGAAATGGATAGTTGTACTTATATTATTGCTGTTATTGCTTATTTTTACATTGCAAAACCATGATACAGTGAAAGTGCAACTTTTATTCTGGTCGTTTGCAACAAGCAGAGCGATTATTATATTTTCATCACTCTTTACCGGTATGATTATAGGCTTAATTATTTCTTTTATCAAGAAGGGCTCGGAATAAAGAAAAATTAAGGAGGTTGTATGAATATATTATTGTTCATTATGGCGCTCGTGGTTTCATTTATAGCGGTAAGGATTGGAGCAATTGCGTTTGAATTGACAGGTCTTGAATGGTCCTTGGCTAAATTCCAGGCTCTGTCTTGTTTTACGGGAACAGGATTCACGACAAAAGAGGCTGAGTTGATTACCGGCAGTCCCCAAAGACGACGTATCGCCTCGGTACTTATAGTTTTTGGCCATGCAGGCCTTGTTACTCTTATCGCAACATTCGCTAATTCATTGAGACCAGCTATCATTATGCCTCAATTTACTATCCCCTTTGTGCATTTAGTTTTTCCATCGCGGTTATTACCTCTGATAAATCTAATAATTATCGTGATTTTTGTATTTGCAACTTATAAAGTTTTTACAAATGCAAAATTTGTTAAAAAGTTGTCTCGTAGCTTAAGGGGGCGGTTGATAAAGAAAGATATCATTAGATCCGTGTCCTTTGAAGAATTGGTAGTCTCAACCGGGGGATACGGTGTCTCAAGCATTGAGGTCTGTAAAGATAGCCCCATATTGGATAAGACCCTTCGTGAAGCAAACTTGCGCAATCTTGATATTACGATTTTGGTTATTGAGAGGAAAGAAACAACTATCCCAAATCCGTCAGCTGATATGAAAGTCGTTTTAGGTGATAAACTTGTGTGTTTTGGGAAGCTGGAAGATATAAGAAAGAAACTTTGTGTAGTTCCTGGATAATCAATGGATAATAGAGCTCAAGCAAAAGCCCTGCAGTTTTCGGTTATTGACGGAGCCCTTTCTGCAATTATGGGTTCTCTTGCCGGTGGGATATTCTTGATGGGGTTTGCCTTAAAAATTTTGGGAGCCCAACCGCAACAAATAGGAATATTAGCTGCGCTTCCTATGTTTGCAAATCTTATACAGATCTTCGGCTCATACATTATCGAGAGGACTGGCAAGAAAAAGATACTTTGTTTTCTTTGTGTTGTTGCAAGCCGCGTGCTTTGGGTCTTGATTATAATGCTTCCACTGGCAATATTTTCTACATTGCAGGATTTGCGGGTTTGGGTCTTAGTTATAGTGATTGCTCTTTCGAGCCTATTCGGCTCATTATCAGGGGTGGCTTGGCTTGCATGGATGAGCGATTTGGTACCCGAAGATATTCGAGGAACCTATTTCGGTAAGCGTAATATGATTGCCTCTGCCTGCGGTATGATAGCAATTCTATTAGGCGGTAAACTTATCACTATGTGGGAAAGCCGTTTTTCAGAAAGCAGCCCGCATGGCTTTATTATACTTTTTGCATTAGGATTAATAGCTGGCCTTGCAGCTACCTGGTTTTTATCACGTATCCCGGAAGTTGAAAGTGTAAAAAAGCAAAAAGAGACAAGATTTAATTTCTCAGTATTCCTCCAACCCTTAAAAGATAAAAATTTCCTAACACTAATTCTTTTCGTTTCAGCCTGGATGTTTGCTATTCAGATCGCCGCTCCGTTTTACGGAGTGTTTATGATTGAAAACTTGAAGATAGATTTCTCTACCATAACTATCTTTGGGGCCTTCGCCACTTTTGCTACTCTTTTTATGATGAAAATATGGGGACCGATTTCGGATAAATTGGGCAATAAACCAGTAATTATTGTCTCTGGATGGATCCTCATTATTATTCCGTTTTTTTGGATTCTAGCTTTACCCGGTAAATATTTTTTACCCGTCTTAATTGCACATATTCTTTCTGGTGCTTTCATGGCAGGAGCTTCACTTTCTCAGTTTAACATCTTGATAAAACTGTCTCCTAAAGAAGGCCGCTCGGTGTATTTGGCTTTATTTGCTGCTATTGTAGGTTTTGTGGGAGCAATAGCACCAATTGTCGGAGGCGGCCTATCAAAAATATTTGAAGGATTTAATCTCACAGTTTTGACTTACAACGTATCGAATCTGCACCTTATATTTCTTATTTCATCTGCGTTGCAAATACTCACTGTCTTTTTTATTCTAAAAGTCAGGGAGCCAGCTGCTTCTACGCCTGTTGCAGTAATTATGCAGTTAAAAAATGATCTTAATCTCCAGACGGGTATTGCCAGCTCGACTGATTTTGTGATGGTAGAGCTTAAAAGAGGAGAGGGTATTCTAAAGGAAGTAGACAGAGTTACAGATGAGATAGCAGATAAGTCAGAAGAGAAAATTGAAAAGATATTAGATAAGGGCAAAGATATCATCAAAAAGCCTTTAAACAAATTTAAAGATTTCTTAAAAAGCGATGATTAAATAAGGAGGGAATTATTATGTCTAATTTCGCCGAAATTTTTGAGAATTTAGTTGTTAAAGCCCTTAAAGATATACATCAATTTGCCATACAGTTCACACCCAAGATGGTCCTTTCTATAATTATTTTGTTAATCGGTTGGATATGCGCTCTTTTACTTAAGAAAATTATTTCAAAAATCTTAAAAGCCCTGGGATTGGATGTTTTATTAGAGAAAACAAGCTTAACCCATTTTTTGGAAAGGGGAGGTATCCAGAAAAAGCCTTCTTCTATGGTTGGTTTAGTTTTTTATTGGATTATTATTTTTAGCACTTTGGCAATTGTATTTAATACCTTAGAGCTTAAAGTAGCCTCTCAATTTTTACAACAGACTCTTTTTTATATTCCAAAGCTCGTTGTTGCTCTAGTCCTTCTTTGGCTCGGTATATTCCTAAGTCAGTTTATCGGCAAATTTATTCAAACTTCAGCTCGTCTTGCGAATATACCCTTTTATAGTATGATAAGCAAATTGGCTAGATATGTAATCATCGGTTTAGCTATACTGTTAGCATTAGAATACTTAGGTGTAGCAACAACTCTTATTGCTCAGTATGGAGTAGTTATTTTTGGAATAATACCTTTGATTATTTCTTTGATTTTGGTTGTTGGAGGTAGGGATATAATTGCAAGCGTATTGGCAGGTGGAGCACTGAGGAGAATCTATACAAAAGGCGATACAATAGCGTTTGATTCAATATCTGGTCAAGTAGAATCAATAGATTTTATAACCACAAAAGTCAAAAGTAAAGAAGGTGAAATGATTATTCCGCATTCTGAATTAGTAAGAAAGGTAGTAAGGAGGGATAAGAGGGAAGAGAAGAAATGAAGTATTTATTGGGAGGCGGAATATTTATTTTAGCGGTTTCTTTGCTCGGATGTGAGATGCTTATGGAACCAGTAAAGGAGACATCTGCAGGTTATGAAATACAAAAAGGCACAAACTTATCTGTGATTTTACAAACTCCTCTTAGTTCCAATGCAAATCAGAGAGGCGATACCTTCATAACACAACTAAAAAATCCTTTAAAGTTTAAGGATAAAGTTATATTGCCAAAGACTACACAAATTCGTGGTCTAGTTAAACGTGCTACCAAATTTGAAAAGCTCGGAGACCGGTCAAACTTGTTTTTGCTATTTGACCAAATTGTTTTACCAGATGGTAAAAAGATTCCATTAGTAGCGAGTCTCGATACCAATGAGGGCAATAAGGTTGTTAAGGTTCAAGGAAAAGAACTCAAAGATGCTGCTGTAATTGTAGGCAGTGGCGCAGTAGGTGCGTTAGTAGGAAAAGGAACTTTAGGAAAAGATGGCGCACAAAAAGGACTTATTATTGGGGCTGGCGCTGGTACAGGAGCGGTAATGTTGTCAAACATGAGAGAAGTTAAGCTTCCCCAAGGAGCAGAATTAACAATAAAACTTGATGAGCCTTTGTTGATTCTAAAATCAAACAGCTTTTAAAATCTTTCCCCCCTTTTAATTTACTATTTTTAAAACAAAGACAAAAACTACAATGCCAAACAAAACAAAGACTTACGACCAAAGGGAGTCCCGCCTCGCGCCGAGGTGCTTGCTGTCTTGGCGCTCGGCACCGAGGCGAGCGGAGCCGAGGGACAAAAATTCTGGCTCCAAAGTCTTTATCCGTACCTTCGGGTGTCAAATGAACGTACGAGACTCGGAGGTCGTAGCTGGACTTCTTAAAAAGGAGGGATATCGGCTGGTCGATAAACCGGAGGGTGCGGATATCATCCTGCTTAATACCTGCTCCGTACGGCAGCATGCCGAAGATAAGGTTTGGTCAGAGATCGGAAGATATAAAGTAAAAGGTCCTTCGCTCTCGCTCAGGACCGATTACGCCCAGAAGAAAATAATAGGCGTAATCGGATGCATGGCGCAGAATTATAAAGAAGATATCTTCAGGCGCGCCCCCAATGTTAGGCTTGTAATAGGTCCTTCTGATATAGACAAGATCCCCCAGGCTTTGAAGAAAGTGCAGCGTGCAGCGTGCAGCGTGCAGCGTAAGGAGCTGGAGACCGGCGGCGAGCTGCGGCCCGAGGCAATATATCACAGCGGATTCCATAAGGATAAGAAGCACAGCTTCGTAGTGATCTCTGAAGGCTGCTCTAATTTCTGCTCCTATTGCGTTGTGCCTCATGTAAGGGGAGAGCTGCATAATAGAAGCGCCAAGGATGTCCTTAAGGAGATCGAGGAAGCAGTGGATAAAGGTATCGAGAATGTCACCCTTTTGGGTCAGAATGTCAATGCCTATAACGATGAAGAGGTTGATTTTGTTAGATTACTCGGATTAGTCAACCAAATCAAAGGTCTTAAGGAGTTTAGCTTTATTACTTCTCACCCCAAGGATGTAGATAGCGGCCTATTCGAGGCGATGCAGGATCTGGATAAACTAAGAAAATATCTACATCTACCGGTACAATCGGGTTCGGACAGAATATTGAAACTGATGAATAGAGGGTATACGCGCAAGATTTATCTGGATTTAGCCGCTGATTACCGTAGAATTGTAAAAGGAGGCATTTTGACTACCGATGTGATCGTGGGGTTTCCGGGAGAGAGAGAAGCCGATTTTCAGGATACCTACGATCTGGTAAAAGAAATCAAGTTTAATGCCGCCTATATCTTTAAATATTCAACGCGGCCGCATACCAAGGCCTCAGAGATGATTGACGACGTGCCGCGTCAGGAGAAAGAGAGGCGGCATGCCTTGATACTCGAATTACAGAAGAAAATTTCCAGCATAAAGAAATGTTAAATCACAAAAAGTTTTGTTCATTGGAATTTTGGTATTGTATATTGTTTGTAATCTGGTGTTTGTTATTTGTGATTTGTACTAATGCCTATGCCTTGGACCTTGATAAGGCCAGGACCTATTTTATCGAAGGAGATTACGCGTCCTGCATAAAGGAGGGGGAGAGGATCTTAGGCGTCAGCGGGCAGGACCGCAATATGGATGAGCTCTATTATCTATTAGGCGTCAGTTATCTTAAGGAGGAAAGGTATCTGCGCGCTTCAGATATCTTTGAGATAATCATGAACGAGTTTAAGGATAGCTCCTATAGGGATGAGGCGAGGCTCGGCCTGGGAGATACTTTTTTTCTGCGGGGAAATTACGTTGAGGCGGCAAAAGAATACGGGGAACTGCTTAAGCTTGAGCCGCGCACCGATCTTAAGGCAGCGGCATATTACCGGTTGAGCAGGGCAGCTTTTAAAGAAGGCAATAAGGAAAAGGCCGGGGAATATCTGGATAAGTTAAGGCGGGAGTTCCCGCAAAGCCCCGAGGCATTGCTGGATAAGGATACATCAGCCGGCCCGGACCTGTATTATACGGTGCAGGCAGGCGCATTCTCCAGCCCCGATAACGCCAAGACTCTTACCGAGAAGCTGGTAAAAGAAGGTTATCCCGCTTACACCGAAGAGGTGATCCTTCAGGGTAAAAAAACCTTTCGCGTAAGGGTCGGCAAGTTAAAGTCGCGCCGGGATGCGCAGCTTCTGCATGATTCCCTCTCCAGAAATGGTTACCCCACAAGGATCTGTCCTTAAATTTATGAAGCCACAAGTTTTGTTTCTAGTCGGTCCCACCGCTGTCGGAAAGACTGATATCGCCGCGAAATTAGCCGGAAAGATCAACGCGGAGGTCATCTCCTGTGATTCAATGCAGATATATAAGGGGATGGATATCCTTACCTCCAAGCCAACAGCAGCGATCAAAAAAAGAATTCCGCATCACCTGTTTGATTTAGTCCTTCCAACTAAAAATTATAATGTTTCAAGGTATTCTAAAGAAGCCAATATAAAGATCCGAAAGATACTGGGGCGGGGGAGGGTTCCCTTGATCGTCGGAGGTACGGGATTTTACTCCGGCGCGCTGACAGATGGCATATTTAAGGCAAAGAGTGAAAATAGCAAGATCCGCAAAGAGCTTTATAAGCAGGCAGAGAGTTTAGGGGGCGCATCTTTACATAAGAAGTTAAAAAAAGTCGACCCCGAGGCAGCGTCAAAGATCCATCCTAATGATACGCGCAGGATCGTGCGCGCCCTGGAGGTTTACAGGGTTACAGGTAGGCGTATCTCCGAGCTGCAGAAAGAGAAAAAGGGCCTGCGCGATAAATACAGGCTAAAGATCTTCTGTCTTAATATGCAGCGCGGTAAATTGTATCAGAAAATCGATAACCGGGTAGACCGGATGTTCAGACAAGGACTCCTCAGTGAGGTTAAACGGTTGCTCAAGAAGGGTTTGAGCAGGACCGCTGCCGGGGCGATCGGGATCAAGGAGATCAAGGGGTATCTTGAGGGGCTCTATGATCTAGAAGAGGCAAAGCGGCTGATAAAGAGGAATAGCCGGCGCTATGCAAAGGGGCAATTGACCTGGTTTAGAAGGGATAATGCTATTATCTGGATCAATATTAAGGATAAAGAATCACCCGCTGATACCGTCAGGCGGATATTAAATAAACTTTAAAGGATATGCAGGAGATCAGGGTCAAGGAGCACGCATTATTAGTTGCGATCAAGTTAGATTCAGAGAGGCATAAGCTGGATATCGGTGATATCGAGCAGGAACTGGATGAATTGGCGCTTAGCTGCGGGGTAGAGGTCAAGGATTCTGTTATCTGTCTGCGCGATAAACCAACACCTAATCTCTTTGTAGGAAAGGGCAAGGCAGAGGAGATCGCCAGGGCCAGGCAGGAGGCAGATATAGATACAGTGATCTTCAGTCATGATCTGTCGGGTACGCAACAGAGGAATCTTGAAGAGATCATCGGGTGTAAGACGATCGACCGCACGCAGCTGATCCTGGATATATTCTCCCGTCACGCCAGGAGCCCGGAAGGTAAGACCCAGGTAGAGTTAGCTCAGCTGCAGTATCTTTTACCTCGCTTAGTCGGAAAAGGAATAATCCTCTCGCGGTTAGGCGGCGGTATCGGCACCAGCGGCCCCGGAGAACAGAAGTTAGAGGTCGACCGGCGCAGGATCAGAAAGAGGATCGATAAACTAAGAAGGGACCTTAAAGACTACTCTTCTCACCGGATAACGATAAAGAAGAGGAGGCATGAGTTGTCGGTGGCAACTGCGGCGCTGGTGGGTTATACTAATGCCGGTAAGTCCACGCTGCTTAATGCGCTCACCGATGCCGGGCAGAGGGTCGCTGACAGCCTGTTTACGACCCTGGATCCTCTGGTAAAGCATTTTGTCCTGCCTAACGGTGAGCGGATCATCCTCTCGG
>JBHPGR010000003.1:0-76223 GCA_042570405.1 Candidatus Omnitrophota bacterium | reverse complement strand
CTGCCGCTGATCTTAAAGCGTTTACCATTGACCAGAAGCGGTGCTTTATTAGAGAGGTTGCGCGGGTAACCGTCGCCGTAACCGATCGGGATAGTGGCGATGGCAGTATTTCTTTTTGTGACGTAGGTCGAGCCGTAACTTATCCCCCAGCCCTTGGGGACCCTCTTAATATAGACGATCCGGGCCTTCAGGCTGAGTAACGGCTTAAGAGGCAGGCTTAACCCGCTCTTAGGATAAAGCCCGTAGATCACTAAACCGGGCCTGACCATATTAAAATGCGAATCCTTATAGCCGATCAGGCCCATGCTGTTAGCAGCATGCACCAGGGGGATATCTATCCCGGAATCCTTCAATCCTCCCACTAACTTGCTGAATTTATCTATCTGGCGTAAAGTAAACTTTCTGTCAGTATCTGCCGAGGCAAGGTGAGTGAAGATCCCCTCGATATTCAGGTGCGACAGGCGAAAGGCGCTCTTGGCGAACTGAGCTGCCTTTTTATCTAAAACTCCGATCCTGCCCATCCCGGTATCTACCTTGATGTGCACAGAGAGCTTCTTACCTGACTTTCTACCCATCCTGTTTAATGCCCTGCAGAGCTCTTCAGTGCAGACGGTAGTACTTAACTTATATTTGAACAACGGCGCAATATCTTTTTTAAGCACTATCCCCAGGACCAGGATCGGTCTTCTGATGCCTGCCCTGCGCAGCATTATCCCCTCATCGATCGAGGCAACGCCAAGGTAGTCTGCGCCGCAGGAAACCAGCGCCCTGGATACCGCAATCAGCCCGTGCCCGTAGGCGTCTGCCTTTACACAGGCCATGATCTTAGTCCTCGCCCCTGCGATACGCCTGACCTGGCCGATGTTGAACCTCAAATTGCTTAAGTCCACCTCTGCCCACGCCGGCCTGTATCCTATTACGTTATCCTGCTTCATCTTTGCCTTACCTGGCAATCCTTCGGATATAGATATATCGGTCTTATTTTGGCTGCATCGGTAAACTTTTTCTTGCGCAATCCCTCCAGGGCCAGATCGATGATATGCCTGCCCCTTGGATACCAATAGTCCTCACCCATGATCACCGCACCCTTGTTATTGCTCATGATCGCCTCGCCGTGCAGGCTGAGGGCATCCCCTAAAAAAATAGATCCGCTCTTTGCCTTCTTCGCCAGATCCTCACTATTAAGAAGCATATATTTAGAAACCTTACTGCATACGCCTTGCCTTACCCGGTAGAACCCTGAGTAGATCAGATTTCTCTTCGCATCGATTACCGGTACCAGATAACCGTTCTTTAGCTTTGCGTTCCTGGCCAATATATCTAAGGTCGAGATCCCGATCACCGGCGCCCCTTGCGACCAGGCGATACCTTTTATCAGGGCCATGCCTATGCGCAGGCCGGTAAAAGATCCTGGGCCTAACCCGCAGGCAAAGCAATCGATATCCTGAGCCCTCCAGCCCAGGGCGCGGATCACCCTCTGGATCGTCGGGGCAAGCAGGGAAGAGAGCTTCCTGCCTGCCTCTAAGTTATATTCATAGATCTTAGAGCCGTCATATGCGCCTAAAGCCAAGATCTTCGTTGATGTATCAACTCCTAATATTTTCATTGAGCCCATTGATCAATTCCTTGTAGCGCCTTCCGCAGGGATTCATCTTTATCAGCCTGTGCTTTTTCCCCTTGACTGAAAGTTCGATCCCTAAGTACTCCTTAGGCATAAGATTTCTTAACCTGTCGGCCCATTCCACGACCGTGATGCCGCAGCCGAAAAAATAATCCTCGTAGCCCAGGCCTAAAATATCTTTTTCGCTCTTTAATCTGTAAAGATCAAAGTGATTCAGCGAGAGAGCGGCAAACCTATACTGCCGGATCAGGATAAAGGTAGGGCTTAAGACCTCGCTCTTCTTTATGCCGAGCCCTGAGGCTATCCCCTTGACTAAAACAGTCTTTCCGGAGCCGAGCCCACCGAAGAGACAGAGGATATCTCCTGCCTTTAAAATCGGAGAGAGTTTTCTGCCTATATTCAAGGTCTGGTTAACCGATTCAGAGAGTATCTGCATAAGCTCCTTTAAAAATGCCGGAATCCTTGCGGCCTTACAATGCTTTCCCGGCCGCGTCTATCTATCAACCTGAAACCATACTCCTGATCAGCGATCTCTCCTATAGGAGTACAGTTATATCCCTTATTTTTCATAAGCTTTTTTGCTTCCCGACGCGAAAGCGTAAAGAGCAACTCAAAGTCCTCCCCCATAAAAAGGGCCTCCTTGAAATTATGCGCCTCCTTGGCTTTTGGGATCAACTCCTCGTAGATAACCGCTCCCCTTTCGCTTTCTTTAAGGATATTTTCAAGATCCTGGACGAGCCCGTCGGATATATCGATCATGGAATTCAGCTTGAAATTTCCGGTCAATTTCTGCGCCTCCTTTATTCGCGGGGTAAAACGCAGGTGTTTTCCGCGGATCGAGCCACCCAAGCTGCCGGTGACAAAGATAATATCCCCCGGCTTTGCCCCTCTCCTCAATACAAGGCGCTTCTTCCTGACACTGCCTACGATAGTGACGCTGATCATTAACTGCTTAGAGCGGGTCAGGTCCCCGCCGATTAAGTTTATTGAGTATCTCTTTAAAGCCTTTTGCATACCCCTATAAAGCCTATCTATAAAACCGACCTCCGTGCTACGGGGCAGGCCTAAAGTCACAAGAGCATAACGCGGGATCCCGGCGCAGGCAGCGATATCGCTGACAGAAACCGCTACCGCCTTTCTGCCGACTAAAAAAGGATCGTCTCTTGTCGAGAAATCAACCCCATCGACTAGCGCATCGCAGGTAAGAAGCTGATAAGTATTTTTGCCTGACTTCAATACCGCGCAATCATCTCCGCTGCCTTTCACTACCGAGGGATCAGTTTTTATTCTTTTGCGGAAGCGCTCGATTAAACCAAATTCGCCGATCTTTTCAATAGTTTGCATATCAGGGCAAATTCTAAGCACTAAATTCTAAACTTTTTTGATTTGGGATTTGTTTAGGATTTAGGATTTTATTATTTTTTTTATATTTTGTATATATGGTTTTCGGATCACTCCCTTATCCGTAATGATTGCGCTGATCAACCCGTTCGGGGTGAGATCAAAAGCGGGATTAAAGACCTTGATCCCGCCTGGTGCAATGCGCTTTTTAAAGAACAGCTCCGTGACCTCTTTGGCGGGCCTGCTTTCAATAGGGATCTGGCTGCCAGATCTGATCTTTAAGTCAAAGGTCGATGAGGGTGCTGCGATGTAAAAGGGTATCTTGTGAAATCTGCATAAAACCGCCAGATTATAAGTACCGACCTTATTAGCGGTATCGCCGTTAAGCGCGATCCTGTCCGCTCCCGCGATCACTTTTTTAATCCTGCCACCTTGCATCAATGCCGCTGCCATACTATCGCAGATCAAAGTCAGATCAACGCCCTTCTTCTTCAGCTCCCAGGTGGTAAGCCTCGCCCCCTGCAACATCGGCCTGGTCTCGCAGGCAAAGACCTTAAACTTCTTACCCCTGGCAAGAGCCGCATAGATCACTCCCAGGGCAGTTCCGTAATCTATAGTGGCCAGAATCCCGGCATTGCAGATCGTCAAGACAGTATCATTATTCTTGATCAGTACCTGCCCGTATCTACCGATCCTGCGGCAGGCAGCTTTATCTTCGTCGATAACCTTACGCGCCTCTCTTAAAAGTATCCGCTTTAACTTAAGGGTAGGCTCACCATTATGTCTTAAGGCGCACTTTCGCATCCGCTCCAGGGCCCAAAAGAGGTTACGCGCAGTAGGACGGGATGATCCGATATATTGAATCGTCTGATCAAGCTCTTTCTTAAATTGAGCGAATTTTTTTGCCTGAGAATCTTTGACCCCTAAATAAACGCCTAAAGCCGCTGCAGCTCCCAGGGCAGGGGCGCCGCGCACCTTCATCGACCTTATCGCCTGCCATAAAGCCCTTAGATCGTGGATGTAAATATATTCTATCTTTCCGGGAAGCTTTGTCTGGTCGATCATCCTGATCCGGCTCTTTTGCCACTCTATCGTCTGGATCTTCATAGTTACTCCTTCTAGAGGCCGATTATTTTAGCGATAATACTTTTCTTCACTTGAATCGCTGCAGTTGGGCAGGCCTCCTGACAGCAGAAACAGGAGATACAATTTTTATAATCAAAGGTTATCAACTCATTCTTCATTTGTATGCATTTATTGGGACAGGCATCTATACAGGCCCGGCACTTAGTGCAGTTTTCGCGCAAGACATAAGGACGGAATTTGATCAGCTTCTTTGCCAGTTCGATCACCGGCCCGGGGATCTTCTTGATCATCGAAGTACTCGGCAGCAAAAATGGTTCGCCGATGGCATCCTCCAGCTTTTCTCCGGCTACAGAGATAGAATCGAGATCAGCCACCCCCAGGCCTCTGCTTGCCGCTTCTTTAGTGCTTACGATATCAGTCGGCCGGATACCCATGATCAAAGCCAGGATACTATCCAGCGCCACGCAATCGGAACCGGCCAAAAGGAGCCGGGGCTTGCGTAACTTTCCGGCGCTTGCCGGTCCGTCCCCCTCCATTGCCACCACTGCGTCAACTAGGGTCAGGGAAGGCTTTACCGCTTCGTAAATATCTACCAGAATGCCGGAGAAGTCTTCGATTTTATAATAATTCTTATGCAGTTCGGTCTTAAAGCTCCCGGTTACTACGCCAAAGAGGTTCTTTATAGCACCGGTGAGAGTAGTCAGGTCATGGGTCTTAAACTTAGGCAGATTCACTACATGATCGCAGTGATCAAGCCATGTGCTTAAGGGGAATTTCTTATGCCAGCGCCTTTTATCGAATTTTACCAGTGAAACACCCTCATCCAGACAGACCTGTTTTATGCCGGTAAACTCATAGACCTCATCCACATTCTCTATCTGATTTCCCCAGACGCTTGGCCCGTCTCCGACGATGACCTGGCAATCGATCCCCTTAAGCATCCTGACGACGGCGCGCACTACCTCAGGGTGCGTGGTGATACCGGAATCAGGCCCCTTTGCCATCAGAAGGTTGGGCTTGACTAAGACCCTGCTCTGCGGCCTTATAAAACTCGATATCCCACCGATCAGGTCTATCGCCCTAACAACTGAACTCTGCACTAAGCGGCGCTGGTAATCATTACATTTTACGATCGAGACCTTTGCCCTGTTCATTTTAAGTCGAAGAATTCCTTTGCGTTTTCTGTGGTAATACTGGCTACTTCCTCAAAACTTAAGCCCTTGATCCTGGAGATCTCTTCTGCAAGATTCTTTACATAGACCGGTTCATTCCTCGCCCCGCGCAGCCCCTCCGGCGGAAGGAATGGCGCATCAGTTTCAAGGAAGAGCCTTTCAAGAGGCGCAGTTTTCACCAGAGCCCTTAACTTCTCTGCCTTCTTATAGGTGATGTTACAGGTGAAAGAGATAAAAAACCCCAGGCCCAGGCATTCCCTTAAAAAATCCTGATCACCCGAAAAACAATGCACTACCGCCTTAAGGGGCATAAAGCTTTTTATGATCTTTAACATATCCTCCTGGGCCTCTCGGTTGTGGATCACAACCGGTAAACCGGCCGCCTTTGCCAGTTTAAGCATGCTCTTGAATAATATTTTCTGATTATCCTGCTTGGAATAATTCTTAAAGTAATCCAGGCCTATCTCCCCGATAGCAACCGCCTTATCCTCCCGGGCGAGCTGTGAAAGAACAACAGGTATCTTTTCATTAAAACTATCCGCCTCATGCGGGTGTAAACCGACGGTAGCATATACAAAATCGCAGTTGTTGGCCAAGGCGAGGGAATCTTTAGAGCCGCGCAAGCTGGAACCGATATTTATAATATGGCTTATGCCCTGCTCTCTGCAACGGGCGATCACTTCTTCCCTGTCCCGGTCGAAATCAGGAAAGTCTAAATGGCAGTGTGTATCTATAAGCATGAGTCAGGAGTCTAAAATCAGGAGCCTGGAGTTTTATTATCTATGCGGGGAAATAACGGTTTTCCTTTCTTGATCTTATCCCTGCCGATCTGCATGACGATAGCCTCTCTTGTCCGCGGCATAAAAGGCGCGATCTGATGGGCGACCTCTCTGATCACTGTCAATAAAAGAGCGATAAATCCCTTAAGCTCCTCTGTCTTGTTCTCTTTGGCGAGATTCCAGGGCTTAGTATCTTCGATATACTTATTCGCCATATTGATCAATTCCCAGATCTTCTCGAGGGGATGGCTAAAATCAAAATCCGGTCCGCCTAAGCCTCTGACGCAGAAGACCTCCTCCTTAAGATGCGCGATCTTCTCACGGATCGCCTCTGCATGTTTATCCTTAATCGTATCCAAGGCAACAGGGATATCGCCTTTAAAATACTTTTCGCACATAGTCAGCGTCCTGTAGACCAGGTTGCCTAAGTCATTGGCCAGGTCGCTGTTGAACCGCTTGATAATCGCATCTTTTGAGAAGTTCCCGTCAAGACCAAAGGATACATCGCGCAACAGGAAATACCTGTATACATCAATGCCGAATTCATTTACCATATCGACCGGGGAGGTAACGTTCCCCAGCGATTTGGACATCTTATCCTCGCCGATCATCCACCAGCCGTGGGCAAATATAGTCTTCGGGCACTCTATATCAAGCGCGCGCAGCATGATCGGCCAATATATCGCATGCTGCCTTAAGATATCCTTGCCGATAAGATGAAGGTCTGCCGGCCACCACTTGGAGCTATATTTACCTTTAGCGTCAAAAGAGCCTACGGCACTGATATAATTTATCAGGGCATCAAACCAGACATAGACCACGTGATCAGGGCTAAAGGGAACCGGTATCCCCCAGCTTAAACGCTCCTTAGGCCGTGAGATGCAAAGATCCGTTAATTCATTTAAGCTCAGGAAACTTAACACCTCATTGCGCCGGATATCTGGCTTGATGAAACCGGGATGCTCCTCGATATGTTTGATCAACCACTGCTGATACTTTGATAGCCTGAAGAAATAATTAGTCTCGGCGATCCTTTCTACGGGCCGTTTGCAGTCAGGACAAAGTGATTCCGGCGCCTGCGCATCAGTCCAGAACGTTTCACAAGGCGTACAATATCGGCCCTGGTATTTATCTTCGTAGATATCTCCGTTTTTATACAGGATCTCTAAGGCCCTCTGCACGCACCTGATGTGCCGCTCTTCGGTGGTACGAATAAAATCGTTGTGTGATATATCCAGCTTCTTCCAGAGGCCCGTAAACTGAAGAACCATCTTATCGGTGAAGGCCTGAGGTTCTAGACCTTTATCAACGGCGGCCTTCTGGATCTTCTCGCCGTGCTCGTCGGTACCGGTGAGAAGCCAAACCTTTTTATCCCCTAAGATCCGGCGCCTCTGGCGCGCCAGGGCGTCAGCTGCGATATTAGTATAGGAATGCCCAATATGAGGCGCGGCATTGACGTAATACAAAGGCGTAGTTATATAAAATTTATTCTCCATCTGTTTTCTGCTTATACGACACCTCTACCTGAATCCCGCTCTCCAGTTGAACCGTAGCCGTTCTTTTAAACACATTCACCCCTATGACCTTCCCTTTACCCTGGGGGGTAACAACGCGTTCCCCCTCGCGGGGAAGCCCCTTTGATAAGGACTTGTAGGTCTCGTATTCAAAGGAAAGACAACACATCAGCCTCCCGCACAACCCGGAGATCTTGGGTGGATTTAAGGGTAACCCCTCTTCCTTGGCCATCTTGATCGTCACCGGCTCGAAGTCCTTAAGGAACTTCGCGCAGCAAAGCTCCCTGCCGCAGGGCCCGAATCCGCCGAACATCTTTGCCTCATCCCTTACTCCGATCTGCCTTAATTCGATGCGCGCCTTGAAGATCTTGGCCAGGTCCTTCACCAGGCTGCGAAAATCCACCCTGCCTTCGGCGGTAAAATAAAATATGATCTTTGTCCGGTCAAAAGAGTATTCGGCGCGCACAAGCTTCATATCCAGCTTATGCTCTTCGATCTTTTTAATACAGGCATTAAAAGCGCTCTTTGCCTTGCAGCGGTTATCGGCGATCTGCCTGAGGTCGCTCTCTGTGGCCAACCGCACCACCTTCTTTAGCGTCTCCTTTGACTTCTCCTGGGCCCGGTTCTTCGGAGAAATGACCTGCCCGTAATCAAGCCCCCGGTCATGTTCGACGATGACATGCTCACCCTCTTTAATGCTTAAGCCTGTGGCATTGTATAAACAGTTCTGCCCGGCATCCCTGAGCCTGATCAGGATCTTGCTTTCCATAATTGCGCCTGTAAGTTCGATAGTAATAGTTTAAGATTTATATTCTGCTCCAGATAAAGTATTGAGTCCGATATGGAATTCAGGATCTCGTCAAGCTCATCCCAGCTGTAACGGTCCGGAAGCTTTAACAGCTCTGCCTTGCGGTCAATGTTGATTATCTGGGAATGCTCTATCCCTGACTTGGCCAGGTATATATCTCGAAACCAGAGGCTCAAGGTATTCAGGTGCCTGCGCGCCTGGCTTCTGTCAGCTATTGATAAGGTATCGAAGGGCGGCCTGCGCGGCAAGTCAAAGGCATCGATCACCGCGTTCTTCTCACCTAAAGCGTCCCGGTCTTTTAAATTCAAGGCCGAACCGATCCTGCCTTCGCAGGAATAGGCTAAAAAGTGAGCCAGGACCGAGTCTAGCCGGTAATCCCTTTGCAGGACACTTTTTAAGCAGTCTCTGGTAAGCGGTGAAAACTTTACCACCTGGCAGCGTGAAATGATCGTCCCAAATAATAAAGCCGGCTTTGAACTGACCAGGATGATCAGGCTATGCGCCGGAGGTTCCTCCAGCACCTTTAAAAGCGCGTTTTGCGCTTCGGCGTTCATCCGCTGCGCTTCGTTTATAATAAAGACTTTAAACTTTGCCTCGTAAGGCTTAAGGGCGATACGTTTTTTAAGCTCGCGTATATATTCTATCTTGATTATTCCCTTTTCAGAGGGCTCGATAAAATAGACATCCGGATGCTGGGCGTTATCGATTCTTTTACAAGATATACATCTATCGCAAGAATCAACCCCAGCCTCTAAACAGTTTACACTCTTGGCAAATGCCCGTGCTGCTAGCGCCTTACCCACCCCCTCCGGTCCGCTAAAAAGATAGGCGCCGGCCAGGGTCCCGGACTTCCGGTACCCCTTAAGCCTTTCGATAGTCCTGGCGTGTCCCTTTATATCTTTAAATGACATCCTCTACGATCCCCCTGATCTTACGCTGAGTGAGATTTTTATTCTTTTCTACCTTTACCACCTTGATCCGCCGGCGGTTGAGGGAGGCCAGGTGCAGGTATCCACGTCTTACGCGCTGATGATAACTGATCGATCTTTGCTCAATACGATCCTTAACTCTGCCGCAGCGCCTGAGGCCCTCCTTAGTAGATTCATCCAGTAATATAGTCAGATCCGGCTTTATCCCGTAAGTAGAGACCTTGCCCAACTTCCTGATCAGGCTGATATCTACGCCCAGGCCATAGCCCTGATAGACGATGGTGGAGTCCAGGAATCTGTCACAGATCACGGTCTTGCCCTGCAAAAGCGCGGGGCCTATGATCTCCCTGACTATCTGCGAGCGCGCTGCCATGTAAAGCAGCATCTCACAGGCCGGCGACATCGAATCGTTTTTAGTGTCTAAAAGAATACTTCTTATCTTCTCGCTGATCTTTGTCCCGCCCGGCTCGCGCAGAAAAATCACTCGGTGCCCTTTTCGCTTCAGATAATCAGAGAGGAGCCTCGCCTGCGTACTCTTCCCGCACCCCTCATTGCCTTCAAATGTAATAAATTTACCCTTCATGATCAATCTGCTCTTTGCTATAAAATGTATCTGTCGACCTTCTCGCTCAGGGTCGGTTTTTTGCGGGTCCTGTCTTGGACTGTTTTCTCGGTGCATCACGCACCTCGAAAATCAGTCCAAGCCACCCGCAAAACTACTTATAATTTTCTGCGCCAGGTGGTGCCATCCTTTGTATCTTCCAGAATGACGCCCTTTGCCTCCAGCTCCTTGCGGATCTTATCAGAGAGCGCATAATCCTTATCCTTGCGCGCCTTCTCTCTCGCCTGAATCTTATCTTTAATATCCTTATCGGTAATTGCGCTGGTCTTCGTCTTGACCTTTAAGGATATCCCGAAGATATCCAGCATCTCCTTTAAGGCTGCCTTTGCATGGATGAGAAAATCCGCATCTTCTATCTTCTTGTTGCTTAAACTCACCAGATCAAATATCGCTGCCAGGCCGCGGGGCGAATTAAAATCATCATCCATCGCTTCAATAAATTGATCTTTTATTTTTTCTATCTCTTTAAGGTCTGCGGTCTTGGGTCTTTGGTCTGCGGTCTTTAGCCTTAAATCTATTTTTTGCAGCAAAATTACGATCCGCTCTAGAGCCTCTGCGGATTCACGCATCCGATCCTCGCTATAATCGATCGGTGAAGCATAATGCGCGCCCAGGAAGAAAGCTTTTAGGGTATCGGCGCTATGTTTTTTCAGGATATCCTTTATCGAGATAAAATTCCCCAGTGACTTGGCCATCTTCTGCCCGTTTATGGTCAGCAGGCCGTGGTGGATCCAGTATTTAGCAAACTGTCTTCCGGATCTTGCCTCACCCTGGGCGATCTCATTCTCATGATGCGGAAAAATCAGGTCCCGTCCACCGGCGTGTATATCAATGGTATCAGTCTTTAAGAACTTTTGAGACATTACTGAGCACTCGATGTGCCATCCGGGCCGGCCCTTGCCCCATGGGCTATCCCAGGCAGGTTCATCCTGCTTCGACTTCTTCCAGAGGGCAAAATCCAGAGGATCTTTTTTTCTTTCGCTCGGCTCGATCCTTGCGCCTGACTGCATCTGGTCTATGCTCTGGCCGGATAACTTGCCGTATCCGGAAAATTTCCTGACATTAAAATAAACATCCCCGCCCGACTCATATGCAAAGGCCTTATCGAGAAGCACCTTGATATATTCAACCATCTCCGGAATATTTGCGCTTGCCCTGGGCTCATGGTCAGCCTTTTCAATACCCAGCGCTAAAAGATCTTCCTGGTAGTTCAAGATATACTTCCCGACCAATTCCTTCCAGTCGATTTTGAGTTCATTGGCGCGGTTGATGATCTTATCGTCAATATCGGTGATATTGCGTACAAAATTGACCTTAAAGCCGCGATATTTAAGATAGCGCCTGATCAGATCGAAGCAATATAGGCTGCGGGCATGGCCGATGTGGGAATCGTCATAAACGGTGACACCACAGGTGTAGATATTTACTTTTGGAGGCTTTATCGGTGTAAACTCTTCCTTCTTTCGGGTGAGAGAATTATATACAGAGATCGGCATAAATCTATTGTTTTCTCTCCAGCTTATCGATCCGTTTCTGGAGCTCTTCCATGGATTGCTTTATCGGGTCAAGTACGTGAACATGATCTAATGCGCCTTCGATCTTCTTTCCGTCCTGCTTGGTGATCCTCCCCGGGATGCCTACGACTGTGGAGTTTGGCGGGACATCCTTGATCACTACCGCGTTTGCGCCTACGTATGAGCTATCGCCGATAGTGATATTGCCGAGGATCTTAGCACCCCCGCCGATCACGACGTTGTTGCCGATAGTGGGATGCCGCTTGCCCGTTTCCAGGCCCGTGCCGCCTAATGTGACGCCCTGATACAAGAGCACATCATCGCCGATAATAGAGGTCTCTCCGATCACCACTCCCATACCGTGGTCGATAAAAAACCTCTTACCGATCTCGGCCCCGGGATGGATCTCGATCCCGGTAAGCGACCTTGAGATCTGACTGATAAAGCGCGCGAAAAAGACAAAGCGTAATCTATAGAAAAAATGAGCGAAACGGTGCGCGATCAGGGCGTGTAACCCCTGATAGAGAAAGAGCACCTCAAGGAATCCCTTAGCCGCAGGATCCCTTTTCTGCGCTGCCCTGATCTCTTTATAGAAAAACAAAGATATAAACGTGGCTTTGACGATGAATAAAACTAAAATGATAGATAAAACTCTTACGAACAAAAGGCAAACCTCCATTTAGGACTCCTTTTTTGAGATGCTGGCTGTGGCATAGCAGGCGATCGCTTCGACCTTGCCGATATCACCCAAGCCTTCGCTGGTCTTGGCTTTTATATT
The DNA here is from genome assembly GCA_042570405.1 of Candidatus Omnitrophota bacterium. Lineage (GTDB taxonomy): Bacteria > Omnitrophota > Gorgyraeia > Gygaellales > Profunditerraquicolaceae > JBHPDM01. The sequence goes on along the minus strand of JBHPGR010000003.1, from coordinate 64,059 downwards.
TACAGAAGATTCCTGGATCTTTAGCGTCTCACTGATCTTAACGCGCATACTTTTTTTAAAAGGCGAAAGTACCGGTTCCTGGGCGACTACCACTGTATCAATATTGACGATCGCAAAGCCCTCGCTCTTAAGAAGCCTATCGACTTCCTTTAGCAATTCTATACTTTCGATATTATGGTATTTGGGATCGTTATCCGGGAAGCGCTCTCCGATATCACCGCAAGCGGCAGCTCCTAAAAGAGCATCGCAGACAGCATGCAGTAATACGTCTCCGTCAGAATGGCCCAAGAGCCCCTTGATATAGGGGATCTCAACACCACCGAGAAATAGTTTGCGCCCCTCTACAAGACGATGGATATCATAACCGATACCGCTCTTATACTTAAGCATCCCTAAAATTTCCCTCCTCTGGCTATCTCCCTGGCAAACAAAAGATCTTCGGGAGTAGTAATCTTGATATTGCTGTAAGAACCCCTGACCACCCCGACTGCCACCCCTAGCTTCTCCACCAGTGAGGCATCGTCTGTCACGCGCGCGCCTCTGTATTTCTTATAGGCCTTCAGGATCAAATCTTTCCTAAAAACCTGCGGTGTCTGTATCTGCCAAAGGTTATTCCTGTCTATGGTATTTCTGACAAAGGTCTTACGCCGCACGCCGTACGCCGTACGCCGTACCTTTTTGATCGTCGCCTTAACCGGCACCCCTACGATGGCCGCTCCAAATTTCTGAGCTGCCCTGACCACTAAAGTGATCATCTTCTTATCAATAAAGGGCCTTGCTCCGTCATGCACTAATACAAACTCAGTTTCGACCCGCAGCGCCTTTAAGGCATTCGCCACCGAATCCCGGCGTTCTTTACCGCCTAAGACTACTCTCCGGACCTTTCTGATCCGGTATTTTTTAATAGCGCTTTTGATACGCGCAGAATTTGCCGAATTTACGGCTACGATGATATCCCTGATCAAGGGATGCCTGCTTAATGCTTTAAGAGAATAGACTAAAAGCGGCAGAGAGCTGATCGCAATCAGCGGCTTATCGCTGTTGGCGGCCTTTAATCGTTTGCCCTTTCCCGCGGCAAGGAGGATCGCACTGACATGCTTCATTTCTCAAGCTTTGTAAAGATCATCCTTCCCGCCTGTGTCTGCAGGACTGAGGTGACCGCTACCCTTACTTCGCGGCCGATGAGCTTCCGGGCATCTTCCACCACTACCATCGTCCCGTCCTCAAGGTAGCCTATACCCTGGTTGTGCTCCTTGCCCTCCTTGATCAACTTCAACTTCATCTTCTCACCCGGAAAGACGACCGGCTTTAAAGTATTTGCCAGCTCATTGATATTAAGCACCTTTATACCCTGGATCCCGGCAACGCGGTTAAGATTAAAATCAACGGTGAGGATCTTCGCATCCAAAAGTTGGGCGAGCTTCACCAGCTTTGAATCAACATCGCGGATCCCCGGAAAATCTTCATCATGTATATTGATATCCAGGCCTGACTGCTTCTGGACCGTATGCAGGATCTCAAGGCCTCTTCTGCCCCTTTGGCGTTTTACCGGGTCAGAGGAATCTGCGATCTGCTGCAGCTCCTTAAGTACAAAACGCGGGATGATGATCTTTCCGTACAAAAAGTGCGTCTTGAAGATATCTATGATCCTTCCGTCGATGATCACGCTGGTATCCAATAATATCGCTTCCTCAGCGCCGTCCTGGCGGCGCAGCTTTACATAAGGGATGATCAGGCTGAACTCATCCTTGCCGCGCAGCCCGATGATCATGCCCAGATAACAGAAGATAAGCGTGAGCGTGACCCTGATGATCGATAGGCTCTCCGGGTCTATCGGCGCTAAACTGAAGGCATCGGTGACAAGCTTTGCCATGATCAAGCCCAGGATCATACCGAAGACCGTACTTGATAAGCCTCTTACAGAGATCCTCCCCATTCCGATCTCCATGGCAATGATCGCAACCGCAGCAATCAGGCCGATCGCAAGCCCCATGACCCCGGCGCCCCTTGGCACTGCCGTTTGATAACCCACCAGCATACCTGCAATGATCAAAAGAATACGTACAAATAATAAATTCATAAAACTACCTCCTTAAAGCAATATCCATTGCTTCCCTTAAGGTCGAAACAGGGATCAGCTCTATGGATTGCCTCGAATGGGATAAAGACTTATGATTATGCTTTGGTAGAATACAGCTCTTAAAACCCAGCTTTTCTGCCTCATTTATGCGCAGGTCTATCTGGGAGATACTTCTGATCTCGCCGGTAAGGCCGACCTCACCCAAGATCACGCAATCGGCAAGGATCGGTTTGTCACGGAACCCTGAAGCTATAGACAATGCTACCGCAAGATCTGCCGCCGGATCCTCTACCTTGATCCCGCCGGCTACATTTATAAAGACATCCTCTGCCTCAAGATGCAAGCCGATCCTCTTCTCTAAGACTGCGATCAACAGGCTGGTGCGATTATAATCAAACCCCTGGGTCCTCCTGCGCGCATAGCCGAAAGCGGACTTGCTCACCAACGCCTGGATCTCAACCAAGAGCGGCCGGGAGCCCTCCAGGACCGATGCCACTGCCGAACCTGAGACATCCTTTGGCCTCTCCGATAGGAAGATCTCCGAAGGATTACTTACCTGCGCAAGGCCCGCAGCCGACATCTCAAAGACGCCGATCTCATTAGTCGATCCAAACCTGTTCTTTACCGCCCTCAAGATCCGGTAGACTGAAAACCTGTCACCCTCGAAGTAAAGCACGGTATCAACGATATGCTCCAGGACCCTGGGGCCGGCAATATTGCCTGCTTTAGTCACGTGGCCGATGATCACAACGCTTGTGCCGGAAGTCTTTGCTAACTGGGCCAGGATCCCTGCACACTCCCTAACCTGGCTGACGCTACCCGGGGATGAGCTGATCGTAGGCTCAAAGACCACCTGGATGGAATCAATGATCATCACGTCCGGCCTGATCTTTTTTACATACTCAATGATCAGGGCCAGATCCGTCTGATTGACTATATAAAGCTTGCCCTTCTCAGCTTTCCCGTCGCCTAAACGCTTTGCCCGCAGCTTGGTCTGCGTCACCGACTCCTCGCCGCTTACATAGAGTATCGTCCTGCCGCCTGCGGCGAGTTGATTTGAAAGCTGCAGGGAGATCGTGGATTTTCCGATGCCGGGATCACCTCCCAGCAGTGTCACTGAACCCACCACCAGGCCATTTCCTAAGACCCTGTCCAGCTCCGAGATCCCGGTATTAAGGCGCGAGGCCTCTCTTATATTGACATCCCGCAGCAAAACCGGCTCCTCCTTAAAGAGACTGACGCGCTCCTTCTGCTTCTTAGCCGGAACCGCATAATCCTCTTCGACAAAGGAATTCCAGTTGCTGCAATCCGGACACCTACCCAGCCATTTAGGAGATTGATACCCGCAGTTCTGACAGCTGAATACGGTCTTTGCCCTCATCGCCTCTCTCTGGACTTATAGAGTAATTTCCAGGGATTCTTTCTCAGGTCCGTCATCAGGCCTTCCAGCTCATTGTAGATACTCTCGTCATTAAGCAGCCTCCCTACCGTGCCTTTGCCCTCCTTGACCTTTAAGAGAGTGGCGTTCAGATTCTCGCCGATCCCCTTGGCAAACCTGACCATCTCATGCATCGGCAGGGGATCGACTCCCACCAGGGACTGCCCGGCAGAGAGACAATCATCAAAATTGTCTCCCGGCATGATCTCGATGTACTTCTCCCCCAGCAACCCTAAGGTATTCACCCAGACAGTAGAATCAACCGGGATATTCACCTCGTGCTCGATCCAGGTGACTACCTGGACCTTGAGCCTATTTTTCGCCTCGGAGATAAAATTGATCTCCTTTACCTCACCCACCTCGACTCCGGCAAACCTCACCGGAGCGCCTCTCTTGACGCCGTTGACGAAATCAAAGATAAAATTAACCCGGTACCCCGAGGCCCAGGTCTTAAAGTTGCCCAAAGATAATACGAAAATGACTAAAATTACAAGGCCTGCGCATACAAAGACCCCCACCTTTAGCTCTAATTTTGTCTTACCGAATATCATCTTACGACCTCCGCATTTTACCTGAAACGCTCCAGCGTCTCGGTTATCGGCCCCTTGGCTAAGCCGTTAATAAACTGGTGCACTACCGCATGCTTTGTGTTTTTTATCTCAGAAGGAGTTCCTTCAGCGATAATTTTGCCCTCGTACATCATCGCGATCCTGTCTGCTACCTTATAAGCGCTGGTCATATCGTGCGTGACTACCACTGAAGTCACCTTTAATTTATCGTGCAGGCTGCGGATCAGCTCATTAATACTGTCTGCGGTGATCGGGTCTACTCCTGTAGTCGGTTCATCATAAAGGATCAGTTCCGGTTTAATGCAGATCGCCCGGGCCAGCGCCACTCGCTTCTTCATCCCGCCGCTTAATTCCGAAGGCATAAGGTTGGCGACCCCGCAAAGGTCTACCATACACAGCGATTCTTCTACCCTCTCTAATAATTCCTTCCGGCAGATCTGCTGATGCTCTATCAGGCCGAAGCCTACGTTCTCGCCGACTGTCAAAGAATCAAATAAAGCTCCCCCCTGAAATACAAGACTGATCTTCATGCGTATGACGTTTAATTCCGCGTGACTCAAGCGTGATACATCCTTGCCCTCTACAAAGACCCTGCCTGCATCCGGCCGCAGGATACCCACAACGTGCTTTAAAAAGACTGATTTTCCGCAACCCGAACGGCCGATAATCACGCAGGTCGAGCCCTTCTCGATCTTAAGGTCCAGGCCGTTAAGCACCTTGTGACTACCGAAAGATTTTTTTAATCCCTTTGCCTCGATCATGGAAAGATGAAATAAAACAGGGCGGTGAAAAAACAGTCGGCGACAATTATCAGGATAAAGGTAGTAACCACCGAACGCATCGTCGCGGTTCCCACCCCCTCAGCCCCTCCTTCTACATTAAATGCCTGGTAACATGCTACGAGGGCGATAATCATCCCGAAGAATATAGTCTTAAGCAATCCGGTGAAGAGGTCCTTATAAAGCAACGCATCAAAGGTGATCTGCAGGTACATGCTGGAAGATATTCCCAGCCTAAAGACGCAGATCAGGTAGCTGCCCAGGATACCGATAGCGTTGGCAAAAAGTGTCAACAGGGGCAACATGATGCTCAATGCCAGAAAGCGCGGGACGACCAAATATTTTATCGGATTTGTCGCCAGGGCCTCTAAGGCGTCGATCTGTTCGGTGACCTGCATCGAGCCAAGCTCAGCGGTGATCGATGCTCCCACGCGTCCGGCTACCACCAGCGCTGTAATCACCGGCCCTAATTCCCTGACTAAGGCAAGCGCTACAAGGCTTGCGATATAAAGTTCGGAGCCGATGCGCTGCATAAAAACCGCAGTCTGCAGGGCAAAGATGAAACCGATGAATAATGCGATCAGCGCGACTATCGGCAGGCTGTCATAGCCGGCTTTCTTGGCCTGCTCAAAGACACGGTCCCTTTGAAAAGGCGGGACAAATGCTACGGCGAATGTCCGGGCAGCCAAAGTCGCTAAACCACCTGTAAAGTAAAATAATGCGATTATCTGCCTACCGAAGATTATGTAAAGTTTCTTCATTATTTAAAAACAAGCTCCTCGTTCTTGCGGTCTGCCTGCACCTTAGCCCCACCCTTAAACTTCTTAGCGATTATATCGGAGGCGAGGGGATCCTCAAGATACCTCTGGATCGTCCGCTTTAGCGGCCTTGCCCCGAAGACCGGATCAAAACCCTTCTCGATAAGAAACTCCTTGGCCTTGGCGCTCACCTCCAGGGTAATACCCTGTTCTTTTAGTCTTTCTGTCAAAAAACCCACCTCGATATCGACGATCTTACCCAGGTCCTCTTTCGATAAAGGACGAAAGACGATGATATCGTCTATACGGTTTAGGAACTCCGGCTTAAAAGTACGCTTCACCTGTTCAAGCAGCTTAACCTTCATATCCTGGTAGCTGAAATTCTCGTCCTGGGCCTTAAAACCGAGCGAGCTGCTCTTGCGGATCAGATCCGCTCCGACATTAGATGTCATGATGATGATCGTATTCCTGAAATCCACCTTCCTGCCGAAGCTATCAGTAAGCCTCCCCTCTTCAAAGACCTGCAGCAGAAGATTAAATGCGTCAGGGTGCGCCTTCTCTATCTCATCCAGAAGAATGACCGAATAGGGCCTGCGCCGGACCCGCTCTGTAAGCTGCCCTCCCTCTTCATAGCCGACGTATCCGGGCGGCGCCCCGATCAGACGCGAGACATTAAACTTCTCCATATACTCGGACATATCCAGCTGCAAGAGCGCATTTTCATCCCCGAACATGAACTCAGCCAGCGCGCGCGCCAAAAGGCTCTTACCTACTCCTGTGGGTCCGAGAAAAATAAATGAGCCGATCGGCCTCTTCGGGTCTTTGATCCCGGCCCGCGAACGCCTGACTGCGTGTGCGATCGTAGAGATCGCCTCCTGCTGCCCGACTACCCGTTTACGTAACTGATCTTCCACCTTTAAAAGCTTCTCGCTCTCCTTCTCCTCTAAACGGAAGATCGGTATACCTGTCCACTGGGCTACGATCTTAGCGATATCCTCTTCGCCGACCTCGGGCCGGGTCTTATCCTTGGTCTCCTGCCAGCCGCGGTTCAACTGCTCTAATTCCTGGCGCGCCTGCCTCTCCTGGTCGCGCAGAGAAGCTGCATTCTCAAAATCCTGGCTCTTGATATGCTCTTCCTTCTGTTTTCTTAAGCCTTCGACCTTCTCTTCGCTCTTTTTGATATCAGGGGGCACGATCAATACGTTCAGGCGCGACCGGGAACCCGCCTCATCGATCAGGTCGATCGCCTTATCAGGAAGAAACCTGCCTGAGATGTAACGGTCGGATAATTTCGCCGCTGCCTCAAGCGCTTCCTGATTAAAAGTAACACGGTGATGCGCTTCATATCTATCCTTTAGGCCTTTTAGTATCTTTACCGTCTGCTCGACTGATGGCGGCTCCACCATGATCGTTTGGAATCTCCTCTCAAGCGCGGCATCTTTCTCGATGTGTTTTCTATATTCATCCAGGGTGGTCGCTCCGATACACTGCATCTCCCCCCTTGAAAGCGCAGGCTTTAAGATATTCGAGGCATCGATTGCTCCCTCGGCAGCCCCTGCTCCGACAAGGGTATGCAGCTCATCGATAAAGATCACGATGTCTTTCGAACGTTTGATCTCCTCCATCACCGCCTTGATCCTCTCCTCAAACTGACCGCGGTATTTTGTGCCGGCTACCATCAGGGCCAGGTCAAGTACGATGATCTTCTTACCCCTGAGGATCTCCGGGACATTGCCGGCGATGATCGCCTGGGCTAATCCTTCGACGATCGCGGTTTTTCCCACTCCGGCTTCACCCAAAAGTACAGGATTGTTTTTTGTGCGCCGGCTTAATACCTGGATCACCCTCTCGATCTCGCCGACCCTATCGATCACCGGATCCAATTTATCCTCCTTAGCCAATGCCGTCAGGTTCCTGCCAAAGGCATCCAGGGCAGGGGTCTTTGATTTAGACTGCGGCTGCTGCTGTTGCTGCTGCTGCTGAGGGTTCTGCTGCCCGAAACTCGGCAGCGCAGATCCTAAGACCTCCATGATCTCCTTCCTGACCTTAGCCAGGTCCATCCCCAAGTTCATCAATACCTGAGAAGCAACACCTTCGCCCTCACGGATCAATCCCAGTAAAAGATGCTCGGTACCGATATAATTATGCCCTAAGCTGCGCGCTTCTTCAGCGGCAAGCTCCAGCGCCTTCTTAGCGCGCGGCGTAAAGGGTATATCGCCGATGATCTGCGTGCTGGGTCCCGGCTGGACTAATTTTTCTATCTCAAGGCGTATATTCTCCAAAGATACCCCCAGTTTCTCCAATACCGCCGCAGCTACTCCTTCTCCTTCGCGGATAAGCCCGAGAAGTATATGCTCTGTTCCGATATAATCGTGATTAAAGCGCCTGGCCTCTTCCTTGGCCAGAATGATCACCTTCCTCGCCCTTTCGGTAAAACGGTTGAACATCTTTTCCTCCTGTAATTTATGCTAGATTAAGTTTTCTCCTGATCAACTCCGCCCGGTTGACATCCCTTTCAGATGAGGAAAGCTTCTTCTTCTCTGTCTTCTGCAGGTGCGCAGGCTGCGTGGTAATAAACAATTCATTGACCGTGCGCCGGTCGATATTCTTGATCAGCCCCAAGTCACTGCCCAGACGGACCATAGATAAAAGCTCTATCGTCTCCTGGCTAGTGATGATGCGGGCGTTCTTAAGGATCCCGAAGCTGCGGTTGATGCGATCCTCTAATAGAGCCCTGTTGCGGGAGAGCATAGCCTCCCGGGCCTGGCCCTCCTGCTCGATGATCTGGCGGATCAGGCCGTTTATGTTATCGATGATCTCGCCTTCGCTTCTTCCCAGCGAGACCTGGTTTGAGATCTGAAAGAAGTTGCCGCTGGCCTGGGTTCCTTCTCCGTAAAGGCCGCGGGTGGTAAAACTGAGCTTTGCGATCGCAGCCAGCACCCGGTTAATCTGCCGCGTCATCACCAATGCCGGCAGGTGCAGCATCACCGATCCGCGCATACCGGTGCCGGTATTAGTCGGACAGGCAGTTAGATACCCCCATTCGCCAGAGAAGGCATAGTTGAGTTGGCGGGAGAGCGTATCATCGATCCGATTGATAATGTTCCAGGCCTCAAAGAGGTTAAATCCGGACTGCATCACCTGCATCCTGATATGGTCCTCTTCATTGATCATCACCGCCACGATCTCTTCTTCATCGATCAGGACCGCCTTACTGTTCTTTCTCTGGGCGTGTTCGTAAGACATCAGATGCCGCTCGATCAAAAACTGCTTATCTACGGCATCTAGCTCTCCTAATTTAAATACCGCTGCCCCCTTAAGGTAATCGACCTTGCCGATCGCATCGATGATGATATTCAATGTCTCCTCACCATGCTTATTATCCGCCCAGTGCGGGAAAGAAGTATTATCAAGATTCCTGGCTAGACGGATTCGGCTGGAGATCACGATATCCGAATTAGGGCCCGTGCCTTTAAGCCATTCACTGCCGTGGTTGATCAGGTCGTCTATCTTCATTTTGAATCCTTTGGATTTGATCTTTTCTTATCTAAGCCTTTGATCTTATCGCGGATCCTCGCTGCCTCTTCAAAGGCCTCCGTATCAACCGCCTTCTGCAGTTGCGAACGCAACTCAGTAAGGCCCGGCTTCTTCTTTGATGGTTTAGCGAGCCTGACGGGGGATTTTCCGAGATGAAGGCTTGAGCCATGGATCTTCTTTAATAAGGGAGCCAGATACTGCTTAAAGGTACCGTAACACTGGCCGCAACCAAGCCGGCCCAGCTTCTTAAAATCCGCGTAAGTGAGTCCGCACCCCGGACATTTAAGCGCAGCGACCGCCTTCTTCTGCAGCGGCGCCTGTTCAAACTCGGCAAGTCCGGCCAGGAGATCGCTCAGGCCGAACTGCTGCTCCATCTGCGTGCTCTTTTGGCGGGCGCACTCCTCACAAAGATGCAACTCCGTCATCTGATCGTCGACGATCTCGGTAAGGTGAACAGTCGCCGGATTCTTGGTGCAGATATCACAAACCATTATATTTCGCCCCCTTAATACTTTATCCCGTCTTTCTTAGTCAATTCCTTAAACTTCTTCATCAGGCTTAGGGTAAGCTTCCCCGGCTTGCCGGAGCCGATCAGGCGTCCGTCGACCTTGACCACCGGGATGATCTCTGCTGCCGTACCGGTGAGAAAACACTCATCCGAGATGTAGACCTCATGACGGGTGATCACGTGCTCATGCACGGGATTCTTCATCTTTCTTGCGATATCAAGGACCGCATCGCGGGTGATGCCACGTAAGGTGCCCATGCACTGAGGAGGAGTGTAGATGTGGTCCTTTCTGACGATAAAGATATTGTCTCCCGTGCACTCCGCTACATAGCCTAAAGTATCGAGCATGATCGCTTCATCAAAGCCGGCGTTTATCGCTTCGATCTTTGCCAGGATATTGTTAAGATAATTTAAGGACTTCAGCTGCGGGTTCAGCGCCTCAGGCAGATTCCTCACCGTAGGCACGGTGATAATCTCAAGGCCCTTCCTGTAAAGCTGCGCCGGATAAAGAGCGATCTTATCGGCAATGATGATAACGCTCGCATGCCCCTTGCATTTGCGCGGATCAAGACCAAGATCACCTTCTCCCCTTGTCACCACCAGGCGGATGTAGGCATCTTTTAGCTTATTTACTTTAAGGGTCTTGATCACCGCTTTGATCAGTTCGTTCTTACTTAGAGGAATATCGAGGATCAGGGTGTGTGCGGTCTCAAAGAGCCTGTCGATATGCTCCTTTAATTTAAAGACCAGCCGGTTGTAGGAGCGGATCCCTTCGAAAGCTCCGTCTCCGTATAAAAGGCCATGGTCAAAGACCGAGATCTTTGCATCCTTCTTCTGGTAAAACTTTCCATTGATATAGACCTTCATCTTCTTACCCCTCCTTCAATGAGCACATAACTTACGAACACGTAAGTGTGAGTAAGCTATTGTGCGAATTGATTAAATATGCTGCCGTCCTTCAGGTGTATCACCCTGTCAGCAGCTTGGGCGATATCCCGGTCGTGGGTCACCATCACCATGGTCATCTTCTCTTTCTTATTTACCCGCTGCAGGAGATCAATGATCTTCCTGCCGTTTTGCGAATCTAGATTTCCCGTGGGCTCATCGCAGAGCAAGAGCTGCGGTTTATTTATCAAGGCCCTTGCAATGGCTGCGCGCTGCTGCTCGCCTCCGGATAATTGATTTGGCAGATGATCTATGCGTCCGGATAAACCCAGGGTATCCAAAATCGCGCCTGCTGCGCTTCTTACCTTTTTCCTGTCGCGCCAGGAGCGCAAAACTCCCGGCAAAGCTACGTTCTCCAAAACATTCAACTCGGGAAGAAGATGATAAAACTGAAATATAAAACCGATCTTACTGCTTCTAAATTGCGTACGCGCGCCCTCACTTAAGGCGAAAATATCCTGCCCTTCCAATAAGACCTCGCCGCTGTCAGGGCGGTCTAGCCCGCCCAGGATATGCAGAAGCGTAGATTTCCCGGCGCCCGAGGGACCCTGAATAGCGAGAAATTCGCCCGTGCTGACGCTTAAATCGATGCCTTTGAGTACCTCAAGCTTCTCTGCATGGCCTGCGTAACTCTTCTTTAAAGAGCGGACGCGGAATTTATCTTCACTCATGCCTTACCGCCTCACTTGGTAAAATCCGCGTGGCATAATATGCCGGGTAAATACTCGCCAGGAAACTGATCGCCAGCGCCGAAATCAGAATCAAAGATACATCATGCGCATTGATGCTGGTTGGGATCCTGTCAAAATAATATATATCGGCCGGGATCAGGCTCCTGCCGATCAACCCGGAGACAAAATCTACGATCCTGTTCAGTGAGAGCGCAAGCGAGATACCTGCGATCACCCCGAGGATGATCCCGGCGATCCCGATAGTCAACCCTTGAAAGATGAAGACCTGCAGGATGCTCCGAGTATTTGCCCCGATCGAGCGCAATATCCCCACATCCTTGATCCTGGTCATCACCGACATGATCAGGGTACTGACGATCCCGAACGCCGCTACCACCGTGGTCATCGTCACCACGATGAACATCACGGTCTTCTCTAGCTTTAGCGCATGCAGAAAATTACGGTTAGTATCAATCCAGGTGCGTATCTGGTATGGCCCGACGCCGGATAGGCTTGCATAGATCTCTTCCTTCATCGACTCCGCCCGGTAGATATCCTGCACCTTTATGCCTATGGCGCTGACTGAATCCCCGAAACCGTAAAATTCCTGCGCTGCCGGGATGCTAGTCATAATCAATCCGGCATCATAAAGATACATCCCGCTGTTAAAAAGGCCCTTGATCAGAAAGCCCGTCTCCTTTAAAGTGACGGGAGAGATAAGCCAGATCCTCTCATTCAATCCTACCCCTAACCTGAAGGCTAACTCCTCGCCAAGCAAAACTTCATTCCCCCGCAGATCTATATCCCCCTCCACGAGATACTCTTCGATCTTACTGATCCGGGGCTGTAGCTTAGGATCGATGCCGCGTAATTGGGCTCCGATCACCTGCCGGCCTGACTTTATAAATGCCTGCCCGTCGATAAAAGGAGAGGCGGCCTCGACCCCTGAAAGATTCTGTAATTCATCGATCAGCCTGTAAGGATGCCGTTGCGCGTTATAAAAATCCAGGACTATATGAGAATTCGTTCCGGTCATCTTCTCCTGCAGGAAATCATCAAAGCCGCTCATCACCGAGATCACCACGATCAAAACGCTTACCCCGATCGCGATCCCGATCATCGAGATCAACGCGGTCAGAGAGATGATCTTTTCTCTCTTGCCGGTGCGAAGATAACGCTGACTAAGCCAAAGCTCGCAGAACATGAAATCCTCTATTACTCTGAGTCTTTCGGCCTAAGAAGAGGAAACAAAATCACATCCCTGATCGAAGGCTGATCCGTAAGAAGCATGACTAATCTATCGATCCCGATGCCTAAGCCTCCTGCAGGAGGCATTCCGTGTTCAAGGGCCAAAACATAATCATCGTCGACTTCTTTCTTCTCTTGCGAGGCTGCCTCTTTGATCTCCTCCCGGAACCTGATCTCCTGCTCCTGGGGGTCATTTAACTCCGAATAGGCATTGGCGATCTCTAAGCCGGCAACGTAAAGCTCAAACCTCTCAGAGACCGCAGGATCACTTTGCTTGGACTTTGCAAGCGGGCAGAGATTCGTAAAATAATCTGTGACAAAAGTAGGATTCACGGTCAAGTCCTCCTCAAGGATATCCTCGATGATCTTGGCGATCTGTGAGCGGGTCAACTTCTTGGCATCCTTTGCAAAGCCCTTTTCCTTTAATTTATTGAGCATCTCTTCCGGCGAATCCTGCGGCAGGACGCCGAACTTCTTCTTGACCGTCTCGGCAAAAGAGAGCTCCTTCCAGGGGGCTGCAAGATCTACATGCCTGCCCTGATAATCAAAACTTGTCTTGCCCAAAACTTCTCCGGCGACGAATGCGAACAACTCCTGGCACAGCTGCATCATCGTGCGGTAATCCGCATAGGCAGAATATACCTCTAGCATCGTAAACTCAGGGTTGTGCTTCGTAGATACCCCTTCATTACGAAAGCTTCTGTTGATCTCGTAGACCTTCTCTAGCCCGCCGACTAATAGCCGCTTCAGATACAACTCCGGAGCGATCCTTAAATACAGGTCCAGACCGTATTCATTGTGACTGGTCTTAAACGGCCGGCCGGCTGCGCCGCCCGGATTGTAGTGCATCATCGGCGTCTCTACCTCAAGAAAGCCTTTCTCGTCGAGGAAAGCCCTGATCGAGGCGATGATCCGGGAACGCTGTAGGAATACTTTTTTGACCTCGTCATTACTTAAGATGTCCAGATACCGCTGCCGGTAACGTATATCGGTATCCTTCAGGCCGTGCCATTTTTCAGGGAGCGGACGCAGCGCCTTACTGAGGATCTGAAAATCTTGCGTCTTGAGGGAGGGTTCTCCTGTTCTTGTCTTGAAAAGCTCTCCCCTGACTGCAACGATATCGGCGATATCGGAATCCTGGAAGATCCCGAAGCCCTCCTGGCCAAGAGAATCTTCTTTTATATATAACTGAATCTTGGCGGTAGAATCCTTAAGATCAAGGAATGTGACCTTGCCGTGTGAACGCTTGGCGATGATCCGGCCGCAGAAGCTGGCTTGCCTGCCATCCTGGAAATCTCCCAGGGCCTCACTGATAGCCATAGGCCGGGCCTTGCAGTTGCCATAAATTGACAACCCTTTGGCTTTAAGGGACTTAAGCTTCCCGATCCTCTGCTCTATAATCTCCTTTAATTCCATAGAACTCTAATTATATAGTAGATTCTTGCCACTGTCAATTGAGAAACACGCCCCGGACAAGCAAGTTAGAAGAGAGAAATCAGGTGATTAAAAGAAGAGGATTATGCGGGGAGTTGCGCTTCAATGCTCTTTACGAACAAGCGGGATATCTTTGGGTCAAATTGAGAGCCGATATTGTGCTTCATCTCATCTAAGGCCTCTTCGATGGTCATCTTCTTACGGTACGGACGCTCAGAGGTCATCGCATCAAATGCATCGGCACAGGCAAGTATTCTGGACAATAGCGGGATATTCTCCCTGCTTAAACCGTCGGGGTAGCCGGTACCGTCGTATCTTTCATGGTGGTGGCGTACGATCGGTATCGCCGGCTTTAAAAAGGTTAGTGGTTCAATCACCTCAGCGCCCTTTACCGGGTGCAATTCGATTATCGCCCTCTCTGCGGGAGTGAGCTTCCCCGGCTTGTTCAGGATGGAGTCAGGCACACTGATCTTTCCGATATCGTGTACCTGGGCGGCATAACGCAGAATCTCCATGTCCAGCTCCGGGATCTGTAAGGTCCGGCCGATCCGCAGGGCGTAACGGGTGACCCTTTCTGTGTGGCCGCGAGTGTAGAGATCCCGGGATTCTAGGGCAAGTGCCAGGGTATGGATGGTATTAAAATAATTCATATGAATAGCGTCGTAGTGGCGCGACTCCTGGATCGCTACCGCGACCTGCGAAGCAAAGATGCTTAATATCTCGACCTCGTCATCGCTGAAGACATGGGTCTTGCGGGAATATGCCGAGATCGTACCCAGGACTCTGCGCTGGAATACCACCGGCACGCAAAGGCCGGACCTGAAACCCTGGTCCTTCATCAGCTTCTTAAACTTCAGCCTCGCCTTCTTCTTATATATATCATCGAAGATCACCGGCCGCCTGTTCTTTACTGCTTCTCCTACTATCGAATCGGATAACTTGACCACTCTCGCCCTCCTGGCGTAGGATTCGCTTAGGCCGTGACTTGACTCCAGTAACAGCATATCCTTATCCTCATTGAGCAGTCTCAGGTTACAGGCATCGGTATGCATCAGCTCGCAGGTAAACTTAGTGATCATACAAGTTATCTTCTTTGAGCTTAAGGATGAACTTAAGGCGCGGTTTATCTTCAAGATATCCTGCAGCTCCCTCTTCATATTCACGGCTTCAGACTTACTCTTACGGTATCTTTTTTTAAGGGCGAGCTGTGACTGCAGGATCCTGTTGACGATGCTCCTTACCCGGCGCAGGTTCCGGCGCAGCCTTCTGTTCACTGCGGAAAAATTCCCCTGCGCCTTCTTTATTCTGCGGCCAAGCAGGCGCTTGCGCCTCTCACGCAGCACGCGCTCGGTGATATCCTGAACAAGCTCTAAGGCATACTTTACCCTGCCGGAACCATCCTTGACCGGGCTTACGACCAGCTGAAAATACCGCTTCTGGCCTTCTTTGGTATAGGCGATCCTCAACTTTCCGTTCTGGATCTGTCCGCCCTTAAATACCTTGCGCGTGGGGCACCCCGGGCAGATCTTTGGACGGCGTTCAAATGCCTTATAGCAATGCATGCCGCGCAGCTTTTCAAGCGGGCCCATCCAGTCAGTCAGGTGCTGGTTGATCCAGATGATCTGGTAGTTTCTGTCTAAAAGACAGAGGCCTGCGCCGATATTCTTGATGATATCCTTTGAATCCAGATTAAGATCCTTTAGTTTGAGCTTTTTCACATCCCGCTCCTTAAAACTCTGTAAAATATAAAAGCCGAGCAAGCCATTTTAGATTCTTCGGCAACTCGGCGATCTTAGATAGGTTCTTCGGCAGCCCGGCAATCACAAAGGAAAACCCACCTTTAGACCCGTAGCTTTGCGTCCCCTGATTTCCCAGGGTTTGCCCTTCTCGGTAAACCCTTACTCTCTATTAGAAGTATGCAATATATTTAGCCCACTGTCAAGGCTATATTTTTAAGCCAAAACCCATTATGTTCCAACAAGTTACATAAAATAAGAAACCGCTTCCAATTTCCTTAAAAAGGGACGCTCTTTTTGTTAGGATCGGTATTCAGAGAGTTGTTTGATGCGCGCAAGCATATTCGGGTGGGTACTTAAGGCTTCCAACAATTTATCACCAAAAGTCAGATGCACTCTCTTATTACTTAATTGCTCTAATTCGTGGCAGTCAAGTGTACCGCTATTATCTAAATCAATGGCTCGCAGCGCCGTGAGTTCCTTTTGGGCCCGCGAAGGATCATTTGCAAAGAAGGCCTTGAATCCCTCTACCCGCTTTAAAGATTCCTTGTTCATCCGCGCAGAACCATAGACTAATTTGTATAAACTTGAAGCCATGGCTGATGGTTTATTCCCCAAAAGCAGAGAACCGCGATCAGCAAAATACTCCCTGATCCGTGAGGCATAAAGCACAAGCAAGTTAGTAATAAAATAGAAAAGCAGCGCAGCTAATCCGATCAAGGCGGTATTCTGGCCGCTGCTGCGCCTGCGGCCGTAAAATAAAAAGTTCCAGGCGATCCAGTACATCACCATCGGAATAACCGAAAGCATAGTGATCGTCAGGACATCCCGGTTCTTCAGATGACTTAATTCATGCCCCAGTACGGCCCTTAACTCCTCTTCGTTCAAAAGTTTTAGTAACCCCTGCGTAACGCAGACCCGGCCGTCGCTGACGCTCCTTCCAAAGGCAAAGGCATTGGGAATCTCGATCTGGGCGATCCCGATCCTGGGTACGGGCATATTTGCACGCCCTGCCATCTCCTCAACCATCTCGTAAAGACGCGGATACTCATTTCTCTTGACATACTTTACGCGCATGGACCACTCGACCAGCTTTGGCCCAAGCATATACTGGATAAACATGAACCCGAATGCCATCAGGATATAAAAATAAAAATTCACCACCCCCATGGCAGAACCGATGATCACGATGACCATATAGATGATGCCAAAGAGCGCTGTCAAGAGCAGCCACATCCTTAACTTAAATAAAAACATCTATTTATCCTCACAGGCTATTACCTTATTCCAGCGGTAACCGTAAACTTGATGATCTCGTTATCCGGGTCATCCGTAAAAAGCAGGACAAACTGGCTGAATCTTCCCGGATAACCGGTAGTATCAATTTTTACTTCTAATACCGTACTCTCT
Organism: Candidatus Omnitrophota bacterium; assembly: GCA_042570405.1. Lineage (GTDB taxonomy): Bacteria > Omnitrophota > Gorgyraeia > Gygaellales > Profunditerraquicolaceae > JBHPDM01. The sequence goes on along the minus strand of JBHPGR010000003.1, from coordinate 46,946 downwards.
TGCGGCCCGAGCACGTCTTTCTTCAGACTTGAACTCACACACTCACAGGAGTTCCTTAAATCTATGATCCTCAATTTATTAGAAGAATTATTCTTCAAAGCGAAATCATGGCTCAGGATATCTCCCTCGCCTACCGACCCAAAATCCCACGAATTAGATGCTTTGACCTCCTGCGGCTCTGGAGGCTTCTCCTGCGAATGACAGGCAGTAACCGAAAGAGCCAGGGATAACAACAAGCTCGAGAAGAATAACTTTTTTCCCATCATCAAATCCCCCAAATCAAAAATCCGCCCAAGGCAAAGAATAGCAACGCCATAGCCAGTTTTATGCCCAAGAGGTGTTTCTTAAGGTAGCTAGCGAACTGCGCAGAGGTTGTGCCAAATAAAGCAAAAACAAATATCACTATCAAGGGAAGGATAAACATAAAGTTATATGTTAAAAGATATCCCAAGGCGCTTAACTTATGCGAGGTGGTCTTTAAGACCAGCGTGATCGTCGGTAAATATACCTGTCCGGTGCAGACTGCCTCCAGTATCGAAACCAGGAATGCAGTGATAATAGAGGTCAATATCAGTTTCGGCGTAGTGATCATTGCCGGCTCACCGCCCTGGCCGCCTTTTCTATAGTGTGAGCCGATCAATGCCTGTACCTTTCGTTTGACCGGCCGGGGAAGCTGCAAGAGTAACCCTTCAGTCTCGCCTCTCCTGCGGAAATTAAAGAAATCATAAAGGGCAAATCCTCCCAGGGCGATACTGAACCCGCCAATCAGGTAATTGATCAACCTTGCCAGGACCCAGAAGCTGCTCAAACGGTAAAGAAATGTAAAAAGCCCTAAACCGATCAAAAGATAAGTCAGGAAGACAACGCAGATAAAGGAGCTTCCGATAACGATCAACTGCCTCTTCCTGTAACCCTGTAGGGCAAGGAAGGAGATAAAGAAAACGATCACTGTAAAGGCACAGGGGTTGATCCCGTCGATCAGCCCGGCGCTCGTCACTGCCAGGGGACTGAAGGCAAGAAACCTTGAAACTATATCCACAGGGGGTAACCCCTCGTCTGAAAGCGGCGCAACCCCTAAAGCAGCCCTGATCAAGGATGCCAATCCACCGTTTACATCCTCTTTCCCGACCAAAAATCTCCCCTGGAAGTAAACCGTCGGCAGGGTATCTTTTATCTCTGCATCATACTTACTTAAGAGTCCCAGCAGCAGCTTATAGTTTTCAGGAATACCTATATCGCGGTGCTCGATGGTAATCCTGGAACCGAACTCCTTTTCTATCTGCGGAATCAACTCACTTTTTACCTGCGCGCAACTGGAACAGCTCGGTGATTCAAAGATTATCAATCTGCGGGCCTGGGCATAAAGATTCGTGCCTTGCGAAAAGATGCAGATAAACAAAAAAACTAAAAATATCTTATGTATATTTTTCATATAGTGATACTCTTGGTGATAAAATCCAGGTTTTTAGCTGTTGCGCCCCGGTTCTTGGAGATGATCGCTTTGGCTTTCCCGGCTAAGGCGCTTACCAGGGAGGGATCCTTTAAGAGAGAGCTTATCCTTAAGGACAACTCCTCCTGATCACGCGCCAGAAGAATAGCATCCTTACTTATAAACAGATCCGCGATATCGCGGAAGTTAAACATATGCGGGCCGCAGATCACCGGCTTTCCCAATGATGTCGGCTCAAGGATATTCTGGCCGCCCTTCTTAGTCAGGCTACCCCCGACAAAGACGATATCGGCCAGGGCGTAGAAATAGATCAACTGCCCGATAGTATCCAATACAAAGACCATCTTTTTGCCCAGGCGCGTCTCTGATTCATCCTCAAGCAGGCTGATCCTCTCTGGCTCAAACCCGTACTTCTCTATTAACCCGGCTATCTGGGCTGACCGCTCAGGATGACGCGGAGCGATCAAAAGCCTCAAATCAGGAAAATCTCCCAATAAGTTCTTATATGTATTTAAGATGATCTCTTCTTCCCCCGGATGGGTACTGCCTGCCAGCAACAATTTCTCATCTTTAGTGATCCCCAAAAGGTGCCTGTACTTATCTACTGATCCAGTGACCTTCTCCTCGTCGAAAATCAGATTATCAAACTTCATATTTCCGGTCGCCTGGATATTGCCTCTATCCACGCCGAGGCTGATCAACCTGTCTTTATCTCTCTCTGTCTGTACGCAAAACAGATCCACCTTCCTTAATACCATCCTGATCAGAAGTTTTATCCGTGAATACCCCTTGAAGGAACTATCAGATATCCGGCCGTTCACTACCGCGATAGGTATCTTTTTTCTGTGCAGACAGGAGATCAGATTCGGCCAGACTTCGGTCTCGACGATAATAAATAAAGAGGGCCTTACCCTGGAGATGACTTTATGTACGATAAAACCAAGATCCATGGGCAGGTAAGTGACGAAATCCTGGGGCCCGGCAAGGGTTTTCGCGATCTTATTACCGGTGGGTGTTACCGTTGAGATGACAAAATTTTTCTTAGGGTAGACTTTCCTTAACGCCTCCAGGAGCTGCCTGACCGCCATGGCCTCACCCACGCTTACCGCGTGTATCCAGACCGGCCCATCCAGCAATACGCCCTTAGGCAAGATCCCTAGGCGTAACTTAATGCCGGGATACCTCTTCCCCTTTAACAGGGAAACCGACAGGTAGAAGATTATAAATATAAGGTATATAAGATCGTAGAATATGAACATATCGTTTTGCTTTATGCGGCCTAGTGCCTCGTCAATGAAATTCTTATTAGTTTTCTTTACAAGGTTGACTCGGCACTGTACCGAGTAAAACTCGTCAAAATTTATTTAACGAGGTACTAGGCGCGCGGATGCGCCTTATCGTAAACGTTCTTTAATTTCTCCGTAGTAAGATGTGTATATATCTGCGTCGTAGAGAGATTCGCATGTCCTAAGAGCTCTTGGACGCTTCGCAAATCCGCTCCGCGGTTTAAAAGGTGCGTGGCAAAGGAATGCCTTAAGGTGTGCGCAGAGACGTCCTGCTTTATGCTGGTAAGGCGGATATATTTTTTGATGATATTCCTAACGCCCCTGTCGCTTATCCGGCTGCCGCTCTTATTCAAAAAAAGCACCTCGGTCTTTTTCTTGCGTTTATCCAGATACTCCCTGATCGCCGAAACAGCCTTATCCCCGATCGGCACCACCCGCTCCTTCTTACCCTTACCCCTGACCTTGACTATGCAGCCGATCAAATCCAGATCATCTACATTTAAACCGACAAGCTCCGAGATCCTGATCCCCGTGCTGTAAAATGTCTCAAGCACTGTCCGGTCGCGTAACCCCGCTTCATCTTTAGGGATAACTGCCCCGATCAATTTAGAGACCTCATCCTCCGTCAGAAAAGAGGGCAGGTGCTTATCCAGTTTGGGGCTGGAAAGGCTGACGATGGGATTACTTTTAAGATAGTTCTCCCGGGTAAGAAATTTAAAGAAGGAGCGTAACGATGATATCCGCCGGGATACTGTACGGTTACTTAAGCCCCTCTCCTTGAGTGCGGCCAGATATTTGCGCAGGAAGAGATAATCGACGGATTCGACCTGTTTGCCTTGAAGAAAATCTTTAAAATCCTCAAGGTCCAGACGGTAATTAAGGATCGTATGCCTGGAATAATTCTTCTCTATCTCCAGATACCTGGTAAACTTATCTATATATCTTTCCATTATTGATCCTGCGGCAGATCCCTGGAGGTAAACCGGCACTTGGGGAAGTTGGAGCATCCGAAGAAGAAACCCCTTCTTGAGCGGCGCTCGATCAGTTCTCCCCCGCATTCGGCCTCAGGACATTTAACGCCGCTGGTGATAGATTTGGAGAACTTACAGGTAGGATAATCGGAACAGCTTAAAAACTTTCCTTTCCTGCCCCATTTTACGATCATCGGCTTACCACAGGTCTCACAGGTCTCATCCGACTCTATGACTTCCTTCTTTATATTCTCCTGGGCAAAATCAAGGTTTGCCTTAAAGGGTAGGTAGAAATCCTGCAGCACCTTTGCCCTCTTAAGATTCCCTTCTTCGATCTCATCGAGCTCCTCTTCCATGAATGCCGTAAACTTAATATCCATGACCTTGGGGAAATACTCGATAAGCATCTCACAGACCTTAAAACCCAATTCCGTAGGATGAAAGTACCCCTTTATCCTGCGGGCATAATCGCGCCTGATCAGGGTATAGATGATCGGCGCGTAAGTCGAAGGCCTTCCCACGCCATCCTCTTCCAGCGCCTTGACCAGAGAACTGTCTGAATACCTGGGAGGAGCCTTGGTAAAGTGCTGTGAAGGAATAAGCTTAACTAAATGAAGGATCTCATCCTTCTCCAGGGGCGGCACCTTCTTACCCTCCTGATCATCCTTATCTTTACCGTAAACTGCGGTAAAGCCTTCGAAGACAAGAGTGCTGCCTGAAGCCACAAAGAGATACTCACCGGCTGAGATCTGGGCGGAAACCACAGAATAACGCGCCGGATTCATCTGACTGGCGATAAATCTATTATAGATCAGTTCGTATAATTTGTATTGTTCGGGGGTAAGGAGAGTAGTCAAGGTCTCAGGTGGACGCAAGAGGAATGTAGGGCGTATAGCCTCGTGCGCCTCCTGCGCGTGCTTCTTTACCTTGTAAAGATTAGGTTTCTCCGGCAGATAATCGTTGCCGAACCGCTGAGTGATCAGACCCCTTACCTCCTTGATCGCCTCGGCTGAGACCCGCGTAGAATCAGTACGCATATAGGTGATCAGGCCCACAGGACCGCTCTTATCGATATCAATACCTTCATAGAGCTGCTGGGCTATCTGCATCGTCCGGTTGGCATTAAACCTTAGCTTATTAAAGGCATCCTGCTGTAGAGTGCTGGTGATAAAGGGCGGGAGAGGATTGCGCTTCTTCTCAGCTGCCTTAACGTCTAATACCCGGATTTCTTTCTTGTCTATATCTTCGACTATCCTCCGTGCTTCTGCCTGAGTCTTTACCTCATGCTTCTCTCCCTTGACCTTATCCAGTCTTGCCGTAAAGGCATGAGCATGCGGAATATTCTTCTTCAGCTGCGCCTCTATCTGCCAGTATTCTTTAGGAATAAACTTCTTGATCTCCTTCTCTCGCTCGATGATCAACCGTAAGACCACGGACTGCACTCTGCCGGCGCTTAAGCCCCGGGCGATCTTCCTCCAGAGCAGAGGACTTAAGAAATAGCCCACGATCCTGTCCATGATCCGGCGGCTCACCTGGGCTTCGATCATATTAAGGTCGAAATCGCGCGGCTTGCTGAAGGCTTCCTTGACCGCAGCGGGAGTAAACTCATGAAAGTAGACGCGCAATACCTTTTTATCCTTAAATGCCTTATCCTTAAATACTTTATCCTTAAGGTGCCAGCCGATCGCCTCCCCCTCGCGGTCCGGGTCGGTAGCGACATAGATAATGTCCTTGCCCTTAGCTTCTTTCTTCAGCGCGGTGACCATCTTCTTCCTCCCAAAGATCACCACATAATGCGGCGCAAAATCATTATCAACATCCACCCCCAGGTCCTTCTTAGGCAGGTCGATCAGATGCCCCATGGAGGAGGTAACCGAAAACTCCTTACCTAATATCTTACCTAAAGTCTTTGCCTTGGTCGGAGATTCCACTATCACCAGGTGTTTAATCTTTTTCATATTAATTCCTTATAAATTGTTGACCCGGAAGCTGCCGGATCAAGCCTGTAATCTGTAGCCGCAATACGAGTTCTGAAATCACCGGGATATCAAGCTGCGACTTCTCGCTGATCTCATCCAGAGGGGTCGGGTCTTTTGCGATCAGCTCATAGAGCGCGGATTCTTCAAGCGAGAGATCTTTTAATCTGTTCCTGAGGGCCTCTTTGGGAAGTGCTTCCTCATTCTTGACTCTTAGAAACCTAAGATAAGGTGCGAACTCTTCGACAATATCCTCGACGCAGGATACAAGCTTTGCTCCTTGCTGGATCAGGCCGTTAGTGCCTAAAGATGTGCCGGAATCTACCTTGCCCGGAAGAGCGAAGACATCACGCCCCTGCTCCAGTGCAAAATCCGCAGTGATCAGGGCGCCGCTATTGCGGGCGGCCTCGACTACTAAGACACCCTTGCTTAAACCACTGATAATACGGTTCCTGCGCGGAAAGTTCTGCGGCAGAGGCCTTGCGTCCATCGGAAATTCAGAGATCACAGCGCCGCTGCCGGCGATCTGACCCGCTAAACCTTTATTCTCCGGAGGATAAATATGCTTAAATCCGCTGCCGATCACTGCAATCGTGCGGCCGCCGGCCTTTAAAGCTCCCTTATGGGCAGAAGTATCGATTCCGCGCGCCATCCCGGAGACTACGGTGATCCCGTAAGCGGATAAATCACCGGCAAATTTTTCTGCGCAACTTAATCCATAAAAAGAAGCGCGGCGGCTGCCGACGATAGCCAGAGAATCTGAATCATCTTTTTGCAGCTGCCCCAAAACATACAGGACTATCGGCGGATCAGGTATCTCTTTTAGATTCTGCGGATAAACCGCATCCTCTAAAGTCACGATCTTCAGCCCCAGTTCGCCCGCTAAGGAGAACTCCCTGTCTATGTCCTGAAGTTTAATCGATCTTATCTTTTGCGCGATGCGCTCTCCGATCCCAAAGATCCCCGCTAACTTAGCGCAAGGGCTTTTAAGGATATCCTCATGACCGCCGCAATACCTCAGTAGTTTATTAAGCCGGATACCTCCGATCTCGCCAACCAGATTTAAACCGACTAAAGCCTCAAGGCGCGTCATGATTTTCTCTTACCTGAGCCTCTTTCCTTCTTAGCTGCTCTTCTCTTTCTTTTTGCTACCGTCAACCTAAGGATCTTCTTTACCACCGCACCTATGCAAAGCCTGGAGGTATCTACCGTCTTATTGGCAAGGGCATAAAAGGGAGCACGTAATCTCAACAATTGCGCGATCCTCTTCTTGGAATCGGCGACATTTAATAAAGGCCTGTGCTTATAGGCGCTTGTGCGATGCAGGATAACCGCCGGGGTCGCACTCAGACAGATGATCGTGCCGGTATTCTTCATGGTTTTGATATTTTCTTCATTGATCACGATCCCGCCGCCGCAGGCAACCACATACCCGGTCTTTCTGGCCACACCCCTTAAGAGGAGCTTTTCTTGCGAGCGGAAATACGGCTCACCCCTTTGAGCGAAGATCTCAGAGATAGACTTCCCCTCCCCGCGCTCGATCAACTGATCTAAATCAAGGAAGCGCATCTTCTTCTGCTTAGCAAGCTCCCTGCCCACGCAGGACTTACCAGTGCCCATAAAGCCGACTAAGTAAACGTTTTTAGACCTCTTTTTCATATCCGCAAGTTTAACATATAGTTAGCCATATGTCAAATTGCCCCACGCCCGGATAGCGGGAGAATCTCCTACGGATAACCGGGAATGGGGCTTCTTCTTTTCACAAATTACTGCTGATATGCAGCCAATACCAGATCGCTGAGCTCGCTTCTTGCCTCGTCGGTGGCCGGGTAAAAGCTGCTATACCACTTGCCGTCCTTGGCCTTCTCCTGAGGCATGGCTAAAAATAAGCCCTTTTTGCCATCCAGGATGCGCAGGCCCTTGACGATAAAATCTCCGACTGACACATCTACAAAGGCCTTGACCTTTGAATCGCCCTCAAAGCGGTGCAGCCGTACTACCTTTAAACTCTCTTGCGCCATCTCGATCACCTCCTTCCGCTATCAATAGACGAAAGGAAAATGATCTTCTAACCGGATTATTTTATTCTCGCAAGATACGCAGCAAAGGCCTTCTTTATATCCGATAAAGAGTCGGCGCCGAATTTCTCAAGCAGGCAATCGGCAATGACAAAAGCAGCCGCCGATTCAGCGACGACACCCGCTGCCTGCACAACACAGGTATCGGAGCGCTCAACCGCTGCCTTGGCAGGCTTCTTAGTGGCTATATTCACGGAAGCCAAAGGCTCCCTAAGGGTAGATATAGGTTTCATACAAGCGCGCACGATGATATCTTCTCCGTTTGATATCCCGCCCTCGATGCCACCGGCATTATTGATCTTATGGTGAAATCCCTTAAGCTTACTATAGTATATCGCATCATGGACCTCTGAGCCGAACTTATCGGCATAACCGAACCCTAAGCCGATCTCTACTGCCTTGATCCCCGGCAGAGAAATTACGCTCTGGGCAAGCTTACCATCCAGGCGCCTATCTGATTGCGCATAACTTCCCAGGCCTGCAGGCACACCCTTGGCGATCACTTCAAAGATACCTCCTACAGTATCCTTCTTAGCTATCGCCTCCCTGATCCTCGCCTTCATCCCCGCCGCCCTGGTCTTACCGCCGACGGAGATCACGCGGCTAGATATCCTGACCTTAAATTCAGCCAGGAGTATCTTGCAGAGAGCACCGATCCCTACGGTAGTGGCCGTACTCCTGGCTGAGGCGCGCTCCAACACCTCCCTTATATCAGATACCCCGTACTTCAGGTAACCTGCCAGATCCGCATGTCCGGGGCGGGGGGAGACAACTTTTTTTAGCTTCTCAATACTGAAATCCTTATTCTCTATCAATAGCGCGATCGGGCTGCCCAGGGCAATACCACCTTTTAGCCCGGATAAGATCTGCGCCTTGTCCTTTTCGATCTTCATGCGCTTGCCGCGGCCAAAACCCTGCTGGCGGCGTTTCAACTCCTGGTTGATCTTATCAAGCTTTATCTTAAGCCCTGCGGGCATGCCGTCTAAGATCGCGACCAGTCCCCTTCCGTGCGATTCCCCTGCGGTCAAACACCTCAACATCTTTTACCTCCTTTTATTTACTTCCACAGGCCACGCCTCTCTTTACGCGCCTGCCGGTATAACTTTAATAATGAATTCGCATATTTCACGTTTGGGGGATAAGTCATCAAGGAGGCATAGCCTTCTTCTACGATCTTAGCGTTGACAAAGGTGCCGTCCTTTAAAAAAACGTAGGCCAGGAGCCTGCCGTACTGATCGCGCTTCTCCACGTCAAACTCCAGGCTGACGCGTTTACCTTCGATGAGCTTTCTGACAAACTCATAGGAGCGCCTGCCCAGCTTCTTGATCGTAGCCAGATCCTGTCCGCTCCTGCGGCTATCCCTGTGCAGCTTGCTTGATTCGTGCATCTCGGGTGTATCTATTCCCAGGAGGCGCACCCTCTCGCCGCTCTGCAAGAGTATAGTATCTCCGTCAATCACCCTCTTGACAAAGACATTCGCATACTTCTCAGTCTTGCCAAAGGGGATACTGATTATTCCGTCTGAATATTGGACATCAACCTCTTCCTCTGCAAAGAGACAGCAATTAAGCGGCAGGATCAGCAGGGCGAACAAGGCGATGACGATCTTCTTCAATTAATCATTCCTTTTTGACTTACAGCTGGCTGGCGATAAAGCTGGCCAGGACAGCGAGATCCTCTGCATTGAATATCTTATTTACGCTCTTATCAAAAAGGATATTCGCTTCCGCAGCGAACTCTTCGTCGCCGCGCCAAAGCTCAACCAGGGTCGGAACCCCTGTAAATACATCTATAATAATACCTATGTCTGCCTGGTCAACCCTTTTTGCGGGTAATCTATCCAAGACATCCAGGAGCCCCTGCGGATTACTGCCGTACTTTCTGATGATCGGCTCGATCGAGCGCTTCCTGAAGGCCGCAGCATACCCCTCTATCCGGAAAAGTTCCTTAAAAGAGGCCCATTGATTAGTCAGCGCAGGCAGCCCCTTAAGCTTTTGCGCAAGGTAATGCAGGATCAGGATCGCGCTGTACTCCTTTGCCAAGGCATTACAGGATAATGAAAGGACCTGGCGCGCCTGCGGATCAACGCTGTATTCGTCAGCCAGGAACCTTACCTGCTCTTGCCCCTTCAGGCCCAGGCCATTCAACTGCTCCCACGCCTTATCCAATGCCACCTTGTAACCCATATGCCTTATGCCCCATTTCAAAGATGAATCTGGCGGTTTTCGAGCGAATGGAGGTTTTAGCCAAAGCATGCTTGAGCAAGCGAGGGAATCCGAATACGGAAGTATTCGGACGACGAGCATGTTTGAGCCCGTCCTGGGCGAAGCCCGACGGGCGAGTTGCGCAGGAGCCGAGCGAGCGCAAGAACTTTGGCGTTAAAAAACCGACTTGAGCGAGAAAACCGCTAGATTCATCTCTATTCTACTCTTTTTGTTGGATAAATCAATAATTTAGATTATAATGAGTAATAAACCCGAACTTTCCCGGCTCATAAGCAGTGGCAAAATTCTCTTTGATAATTTTGCCACATTCGCCGGGATTAATTCGCAGACGCATAAATAACTAAGAGGCGCAGGCTATAACTTACTTCGCTTCGCTCCGTAAGTTATCTGCTCATTAAATGATCTACGACCGTTTTCAACAAGAAGCGATCGACCACATCAACCAGGGCAGTTCGGTGATCGTCTCGGCTCCCACCGGGGCCGGAAAGACCGTTATCGCCGAGCATGTGATAAAAGAATGCCTGCGGGATAACGTAGGTGTAGTATACACCGCCCCCGTCAAGGCGCTCTCCAACCAGAAGTTCCGCGATTTCCAACTGCAATTCCAGGATAAGATCGGAATCCTAACCGGCGATGTCTCCCTGAATGCCCAGGCGCCGGTGCTGATCATGACCACTGAGATCTTCCGCAACAAGATCCTTGATGAACCGGATAGCCTTAAGCAATACCAATGGGTGATCTTTGACGAGATCCACTATATAGACAATGAAGAGCGCGGCACGGTCTGGGAGGAATCGTTGATCTTCCTTCCCAAACACATGAAGATGCTCTCGCTTTCGGCTACGATCCCTAATATAAAGGAGTTCGCGCGATGGATGGAGTCTATCCATGATAAACCGATGAAGACGGTGATCGAGAATGAAAGGCCGGTGCCGCTGCACTTCTTCTTTCAGTGGCAGAACGAGGTACTGGACAAAATCGATAATCTGAAAAAATTAAGACACGGACGCCCCAACAAGCTGCAGCCACTGATAAACTACATCCGCAAGAAAGACGGCCTCCCCTGTATATATTTTGTCTTTAGCCGTAAGCGCGCCGAAGACATGGCCTTTGAGCTTTACGGGCATGACTTCTTAAATGATCTTGAGCGCCAGAAGATAACTTCCCTCTACGACTCTCTCTGTGAGCGCTTTGACCTAAAGGGCGATAAAACTGCGTCCAATATTTATCCCCTGATCAAAAGAGGCATCGCCTATCACCATGCTGGGATGCTCCCCACCCTGAAAGAGGTGATCGAGAGGCTCTTCACCAGCCGCCTCCTGAAGGTGATCTTTACCACGGAAACCTTTGCCCTGGGGATCAATATGCCCAGCCGCTCGGTGATCTTTGATAGCTTAAGGAAATTTTACGGCCGCTACGTAAGTAACCTTAAAACGCGCGACTTCTACCAGATGGCAGGCCGCGCAGGAAGGCGCGGGATCGATAAAGAGGGTTTTGTCTACTGCCGGGTGAATCTGTACAAAACAAGGCTCCATGAAGTAAAGCGTATCATCTACGGCAGGCCGGAAGAAGTAAGGAGCCAGTTTAACACCTCATATGCTACTATACTCAACCTCTATGAAAAACACAAAGAAGACCTCTTTAAGATCTACCCGCTCTCCCTGCACTACTTCCAGTATAAGAAATACCAGCAGAAGGAGGCACGCAGGCTGATCGAAGCGAAGCTGAAGCTGCTTAAGGATTGGGGCTATATAAAAGGCTCAGAGCTGACGAAAAAGGGACAATTCGCAAAGAGCGTCTACGGCTATGAACTGATCCTCTCTGAACTATACGCGAGAAATATCCTGGAAGAGCTGGATGAATCCGGGCTGGGGATCTTAGCCAGCGCGGTAGTCTTCGAACCGCGTAAGAACCAGCACCTATTGCGCCTCTCTGAAGCAGCGCGTAAGATAAAAGATGTCACTGAAGAAGTTTATAAACAGATAAAACAAAAGGAGATCAGATACCGGATCTACCCAATCAGCAAGAAACCATACTTTCATCTAAGCTCCTGCACAGAAGCGTGGCTGCGCGGAACAGACTTTGATAAGATCCTGAAACTCACCGATACAGACGAAGGAGGAGTGGTACGATATTTTCGGATGGGGATGCAGATCTTACGGGAGATCAATAAGAGCAGGGTAGCTTCATCTGCCCTAAGGGAGCGGATCAGAGAGACTATCCGTGGAATAAAGCGTGATATTGTCGATGCGGAGAATCAGTTACGCGAACCCTAAAAGGGGTTCTTGCCTTCTTTATATCGCAAATAATCCTGGATAACTTTTTTGTGGTCAAAGGGAAACTTAAGCTTCGCAAGTTCGCTTGATGTCACTACCTTTAATCCCGCAGCATCATCCCCCGCCTTTGGCTTACCCTCGGCCTTAGCGACAAAGACGGTCCCGACAGTGTGGAAGCGCGGATCACGGTCAGGCTCTGAATAAGTATGAAACTGCTTTAGGCCCTGCAATTCAAGCCCCGTCTCCTCCTTCGCCTCGCGCCTCACTGCATCCTCTAAGCTCTCGCCATAATCGACAAAGCCTCCGGGAAGCGCCCAGCCAAAGGGAGGGTTGCTTCTTTCGATCAAGACTATGGAGTCATCTATCTCGATTATCACATCGACGGTAATAAAAGGCCCACCCTGGAGTTTATGGGTTATATAATCAAGGTAATCAATCACGCCGTGATCAAAGACATCAAAGGCCTTCTTATTGAAGAGGCAGAAGACTACCTCCTTAAGACCGGTCTTCTTCTCTCTGACATATCTGAGTACCTCCTGGGCCATGATCTTTGCAGCCGCAAGCAGAGGAAAACCGCCTACGCCGCAGCCTAAAGCAGGGAAGGCGATTGATCTTATCTTTAATTCTTCGGCGACCCTTAAAGAGCTCCTGCAGGAGTCACGGACTTTAATATCGTCAGTCTTAAAATCCATCCCCATAGTCGCGGCATGGATCACGTATTTGGCGGGAAGACTTCCGGCTGAACTGAAGACGGCTGCGCCTATCTTTATCGGGCCCTTCTTCACTGCTTCGTCTTCAATTGTCTTGCCGCCCTTCTTTTTGATCGCTGCGGCGACCCCTGCGCCCATAAGCAATTTATTATTAGCGGCGTTGACGATCGCATCCACCTTAAGCGTAGTGATATCCCCCTGAATAATCTTTATCTCGGTATCATTTATTTTCACTAAAACTCTCCCTTATAATACTAATAATTAGGGGGTCCTGTCTTGGACTGTTTTCTCGCTGCATTACGCAGCTCGAAATCCAGTCCAAGCCACCCCCTAATTCTCTACTCTCCGATAATCTTAACCAAAACCCGCTTTCTGCGCTTACCGTCGAATTCACCGTAAAAGATCTGCTCCCAGGGCCCGAAGTCAAGCTTCCCCCTGGTAATCGCTACCACCACTTCCCTGCCCATGATCGTCCGCTTAAGATGCGCGTCAGCGTTATCTTCGCCGGTGAGGTTGTGTTTATACTTGTCGATCCCAAAAGGCGCCAGCTTCTCCAACCAGGCAGAAAAATCCTGGTGCAGGCCATCCTCATCATCATTGATAAAGACGCTGGCAGTGATGTGCATGGTATTGACGAGGCACAAACCCTCGCTTACTCCGCTCTTTTTAATCAGATCTACGACCTGCGGGGTGATATTTATAAACTCATAGCGTTTCTTGGTATTAAACCAGAGGTGTTCAGTGTAGGTTTTCATTTTAATGAGCACATAACTTACGAGCGCGTGAACGTGAGTAAGTTATAGGTGCGAATTAACCCCGCCAAGGCGGGGTAGTTCGGCCAAACAACTTAGCTTCTCTCGCGTTCGCTAAGTTGTGGCCTCACTTAAAGTTATAGTGTTTCCTCACTGGCTTCTTTATATCCCAGACGCAAGACAGGCCTTTAGGAAAGATGACAAAATCACCCTGACCAAAAGTAACCTTCTTGCCGTCTTTAGTCTCTACGCTGACCTCGCCCTCCAAGAGATAGCACTCTTCGATTGAATCATACTGCCAGTCAAAGCGCGATACCTCCTTCTCCCAGATCGGCCAGTCAGTGATACCTCTTTTCTTGATTTCATCCTGGCTTAATTTTGCTATTCTTATCTCCATAGCCATATCGCTACTTCCTTTCTTTATAGATCCCCTCGTACCCTTTATCGATCTCTTTTATCGGCAAAAAAATCAACTGCGCGATCCTGGCGTTCTGCTTGATCCTTAGGCCATTTGGATTTTCAACTATCAAAATAAACTCACCCTTTCCGCGGAATCCGGCATCCCAGACGCCGTGCTGGGTAAATCCCCCGATCCTTAAAAGAGATGTACGCGCAAAAGCCAGGGCGGTCAGGTCATTGGAGAGGTTTACCACCTCATTAGTCCTGACCTTATATCCGCCTTTTTTTAGCTCCCACCAGCCGATGGTTCGACTTTGTGCTTCGGCTTGCTCAGCATCCTTCGAAGCATCCTGAGCGGAGTCGAAGGACTCACCATCGGCACTGAGCCTTGTCGAAGTGCCGAATTTATCTTCCGCTTTAATCTTGCGCGCCGAAAGCGCCTTACCTTTCGGGACAACTCTCTCTTTATTAGAAAAATCAAGCGCTCCCTGCGCGTCAAATTCAAAGATGCTTTCAACGGTAAGATCAAACCCGTTAGGCGTCAGCTGTTTATCTAGGTCTATAAAACCGCTGACGAGCTCCTTATCCCTGATCAATTCTTCTATCTCTCGACGATTAAGCATCACAAAATGTATTTAAAGTATATATATACCAGCTGGCGGATCCGGTCAAATAAAGATACCTTCCCTTACCCAGACTGTCAAAATACTCCGGGATCATCGGATAAATCTGCGCCCGCCGATCTTTGCTCATCTTATAAATAGAATCCAAGACCTGGGCACCCTCTTTATGAAACCCTCTTTTATATAAGGCAAAGGAGAGCATCACCACCATATGGCTGAAAAATGCTCCATTCTCTTTATCGCCGTAAGAGAATCCGAAAGCCCGGCCCAGATCAGTATAAAGAAAGCCAAAATCAGTATTAAGGCGGAACCCCCCTGTCCTTTTATCCCTCAAATACTTTCCTATGGAAGCCCAGATCCTTTTGACCTGCGCCTCTGTAGCCACTCCACTCATGATCGCAAAGACCTGCGTGGGAAGCATCATCCTTACCTCTTTACCGGACTTTCCCTCGACGCGCCTTCCCCGATTATCGTAATAGCCGTTAAAGAACCCGCAATCAAGCCACTCCTTATCGCGCAGCCAGGCTGATAAATGCCCTGACTTCTCCTGTAGATCATTTATCAGGCCGCCAAGATCCACCCTTACCCTTTTACCGCTGATATTTCTTGTAGAACTGAAATAGCTCTCCAGCCTCTTTTGCTTTTCTCTATAACTATTGTAATTAACCGGACTCTTAAGGCGGTCAAGGAGAATGGCTAGTTCCTTAAATATGAAGACGCTCTTTCTTTTTCCCTGTAATCTCTGCAAGAGGCAGGCCAGACTTTTTAGGTTATCCGCATACATAAAACTAAAAGCCGCGCTCTCACCCCTCTTGGCTGCCATATCCAGGCCGTCATTCCAGTCGGCATTCTCCAGGCGGACGATATTATGTTTACCGACATTAAAAAACTGTACCAGGTTCTGCACCAGGACATGCTCCAGGATGCTCCCCCTATAGACCTTCCCCCTTTGCGTGCGCAGGAGTTGATCTGTTTGAGAATATTGATCATCGATCTCTTTTGCCCGGCGCAGCTGCTGATCCTTAAAATATGCCGCCTGCTTCAAGATGATACCCAGATCCCCGGTCCTCTCTATATATTGATTTAAGCTCAAGAATGGCCAGACGCCATGATCCATCCAGACGCGCGATATCCGGTTGCGGTCAGCAAGAAAATCTCCTCTGCGGGTAATGATCGTAGCGTTTGAACCGTCTATCCTTACCCCATTAAAATTATCTAATAATAATTTCTTCGCTTTAGCGGGTTCGGATATGATCAGGGCAAGCGCGTCCTGCCAAAGATCCCTCCAGCCCCTGCCACCCTTACCGTAATCAAAGTGAGGCAGGAATGAGCATCCGAAGAGCCTGCGCAGGGTCGGCTGCAAACTAACCCAGATCAGCCAATTATTGAAATCCTTATGGCTAGAGCCGGATGAACGCCGTCCGGAATGCTTCTGCCAGTAGTCTTTTGTCTCTATAAACGCCCTCTCCACCTTACGCCGGTTATTCAGTTTAAGAAAGTCCTTCTTGATCCTTTCCCTATTTTCTTCGATCCCCATGATCAGGATGTACTCTGCTTCCTCAGATTTTTTGAGCCGCTTATCCGCAAACCTCAAAGCTGCGCAAGCCTCTTTACCGTCAAGCGCCGCGATTTCCCTGCGCAGCGGCTTGATCTTCCCCTCTATTGCCCTGGGAGATAAAATATCTCCTTCGCCATAAAAATAATCAAGTGTCGGGAACTGGCCAACAGGCGCCCTGCCTGAACCCTCAAACCCTAAAACAAAATAATTCATCTTATTTATCCTGTGGCCTTCTTCATCAAAGGCCATTGCCGGCTTAAGTAGTAGCCCGTGGCTTTGCAGCTCTATCCGGTGAAATAGGGAGCTTACATGGCGATGATCCCTCAAATTCCTCTCTCCTCTGCCAAAAAGAGGGATAAAGGATGTCGGGGTAAACTTGAGAGCCTTTCTTGAATTATTCCTCACCCTTACCCGCATAACCTCAACCGCAATGTTGTGCGGTATAAAATTAAGGATCTCGATTTCAAGGCCCAATATTCTTTTGCTGAGCTTATGATATAGCAATCCCGCCTCAAGAGTATCCTCATAAGGCGCAGAGAGCCTGATCGTTTCAGCCGGGGTCTTGATAAAGAAATCCCGGCGGCAAAGAGGATTACTCCTTATATCTTCGATGCTTGCGGGAGAGGTGAGGAAATGTCCGTTATCGCGCTTTATATCGCCGGCGAGATTCGGGCTGATCGAGCTAAGCAATGAACCCCTCTGATCGGTAAGAGGAAAATAAAGATTATATCTTTGGGGATCTTTTACGAGGAAGGTCCCTTTTTGGTCGATAAATTTATAGATCATTACAACCTGATCTTGACTCTCAGCTCCGTAAATAATCCGTCTTCAAGATTTACCTTGCCCAGACTGTCCCTATATTTAAGCGTGCGGTTAAATGCCCCACCCACCGAAATAGAGCTTCGGATGTATTCATTGAACTTATATCTTATGCCGCCGGCTAAGCGCATCCCTTTGACCTTCAGCACCACGTTCTCTAAGTTACCCTTGTCGACCTCAAATTCTTTTCCCCACATACTGCCTTCGGCAAAGATACTCATGCGTTCATTAAGCTGATACGTGATGTTGGGCTTCTTTGGCACCAGGTTAAAGGTCAGGGCTTCGCTTGGTTTGTAGATCAGCCCCACTATCGGCACAACCTGAGACTCAAAGTCCGGATAGACCGCAACTCCGGCTATCAGCGTAAGTTTATCATTTGGCCTATGAATGATGAAGGTGCGAAAAGGGATGCGGAAGGCCGAAGATTCAAACTCGGCGTCATCGTCATAAAAGGAGGGCTTAAGGCCGAAACGCCAATAGGTATCTTCAAAGCTAAAAAATGGCACAGTAGTCTCGATATCGATTGATAAGCCGAACAGATGTGAAGGCAACTGTACCCCTACGTTCTCATCGATAGAGATATACTGGTTCTCCAAAGAGAATTTTACCGGAAGCTTATCCCAGGCCTTAAATGCATAGCTGTACTCTATGCCGGCTTCTATGATCTCTACTTCTCCTGGCATCGCTTCTGCCTCACTTCCCGGCATATACCTGATATAAGTATCAAACTCATGCCCGTAAGGGGCCTCTTCGCAAAATCCGGAAGCGGCAAAGATAAAAACACAAACGGCTGCAAATAAGCCTAAGCCTGCCGACTTGACCGAACTTCTCTCCATGATTGCCTCCATCGATTAATTTAACTCTCTAAGAATATTTATTATACCACAGACTTCTTTACCAGTATAGCTGCAGCCTTTAAGGCCTGGGCCCTGGTCTTGATCTTTCCTATAGCCTGCAGCTCTTCGATCCCGGATAAGATCTTCCCTATAATAGGAGAAGGCGATAGCCTAAACCTTCTGATCAGCTGATCCCCGTTGATCAGGCGCGGCAATTTCTTCTCTCTGCTCCTCCTGAAATACTCCCTGATCAAGGAGAGGACAGTCTCTTCATGATGCACCCTGGACGAGCTGGTAGTCAACCTTCCTCTGGTGGCGCGCTGGTCTGCAATCGATAACAAAAGAGTACTCACGCCTTCTCCTGCGGTATCGCGGAAGTAGCGGAATCTCGCCCTGGCAGTTAAAGTCTCGTTATCGGCAAGATATCCCGGCCTTAAATGCCATAAGACCATCTTTCTCAGGGCCTCCCGCTCGTCATTTGAAAGCTTAAGCCTCCTGGCGATATCCTCAGAGAGCTTAAGACCGATCCGCTCATGCCCGTGAAATATAGTCTTACCCTTACGTCTTCGCTTTGCCCGGGGCTTTCCGATATCATGCAATAATGCCCCTAATTTGATCAGGGCGCGGCGCGATCTCCCTGCCGAAATACTTTGATTAAGATAATCCCGGATATCCTTATTCCTTCCGCGCTCCCTGAAGAGGATCTCAAGCTGCCGGACACTCTCTAATGTATGTTTCCAGACGTCAAGGTGGTGGTATGGGCCCTGGCTTACTCCCCGCATCCGGTCTATCTCAGGAAGTAAGATACTTAAAATACGCAACTGATCCAATTGCAAAAGATATTTGAAGGCATCCGGCCTGTCTAATATCTTAAAGAGCTCATCACGGAGACGTTCGCCGGAGACACGGGACAATTTCTTCTTCTTTAGCTTGATCAGGCGAAGCGTTTCTTTATCTATTTTAAAACCAAAAATCGCCGCAAGACTAAAAGCACGCAGGATCCTTAAGGGATCCTCGTCAAAGCTCTTCTTGTTTGCTGCCCTGATCAGTTTTGCCTTTAAGTCCTTCTGGCCTGCGCAGGGATCGATAAAGATATCCCCCGCCGGAACATCCTTCAATACCCCCCCTAACTCCGCCGCCATGGCGTTGATCGTAAAATCACGGTGCAGGAGGTCCTGGTCAAGGGTCTTGCCGCGGAAATCCGTAAAGTCTAAGGTGCAAACCTTTCCCTTAAGCTTTTTGACTAACCGGCAACAGCCATGCTCTTGGTCCAGGACCACAAAACCGGCCTTGACCTGTCTGCGGATGGACCTGCCAAACTTTACCGCGCCCCTTTTTATACAGAAATCGATATCAGGATCATCCTTCTCTCTTTTCAGCAGCGCATCACGCAGGTAACCGCCGACAAGATACAGCTTCACCCTGCGCTGCCTGGCTAAGCGATAAACTTTCCTTAATATATCTTTTTCTTTTAACGCTATGCCACTCATTTCTGTCCCGCTAAATAAATAAATCCGTCATTCTTCTCGCTCAGGGTCGATTTTCCCGCCATGAATCGTGGCGGGCGCCAAAGGTCTTTCGCAATCTCGGCTCCTGCGCAACTCGCCCGTCGGCTTCGCCAGGACGGGCTCAAACATGCTCGTCATCCGAATGCTTCCGCGTTCGGATGCCCTCGATTGCTCAAGCATGCTTTGGCTAAAATCGACATTCGCTCGAAGAACGCCGGATTCATTTATTTGCTCATTTTTCCTGATTAAATACCTCTGACTGCTTGAGGATCTTATCTTCCACGAATATCGGCGCATGCGCCCTGACGGAAAGGGCGATGCTGTCGGAGGGGCGGGCATCGACGATCTTAGTCTTACCCGATTCGGTCTTTAGGACTAACTTGGCATGGAAGGTATTCTCTTCCAGCTTATCAATAATCACCTTCTGCACCTCTGCCTCCAGATTCTGGACCATAGAGTGTATAAGATCGTGGGTCAATGGGCGCGGAGGGTTAAAACCGCTGATCTTTAATTTTATCGCGGAGGCTTCATTTAATCCGATCACGATGGGCAGGATCCGATTCCCGTCCTTCTCCTTCAATACGATCAGTTGGTCATGCCTCTTCTCGTCGATCACGATCTTATTTAATTCCATCTCGACCATAAAATAGGGCTCCTTGTGGTTTTAACGCTTGCGTTTTATCTGTCTTCCTTTATTGAGCATGCCTTTAAGCTCTTCCATAAATTGCGACACATCCTTAAACTGGCGGTAGACCGAAGCAAACCTGACATAGGCGACATCATCGAGGATCTTTAGCTTATCGATCACTAATCCTCCGATTCTTTCTGCAGGGACTTCGCGGTCAGACCTGCGCTGTATCGCGCGCTCCACCTGAGCAACGATCTCCTCCATCTTTTCGATGCCCACCGGCCTCTTTTCGCATGCCTTAGTGATCCCGGCTAAGAGTTTCTTACGGTCAAAGGGCTCCCGGCGTCCGTCCTTCTTGATCACCATCAGCGAGACTTCTTCGATATACTCATAAGTCGTAAAGCGCTTCCCGCATTTAAGGCACTCGCGCCTGCGCCGGACAGCGGATTCCTCTACCGTCGCCCTTGAATCAACCACCTTATCCTCTTTATAGCCGCAAAAGGGGCATTTCATCTTTGCGTTCTGATTTTTATCTTAGCCTCTTTTAAGAATTCCCTGGCCAGTTTATCGGGATATCCGTCGCTGATCACGATCTCCCTGATCCCGGCGTTGATCAGCATCTTAGCGCAGATCACGCAGGGTTGATGAGTTATATAGAGCGTGCTCCCTTTAGTGCTTGTCCCGTATAGGGCTGCCTGAAGGATGACATTCTGCTCCGCGTGCAGCCCGCGGCAGAGTTCATGCCTCTGTCCCGAAGGAACTTTTAACTTCTGGCGCAAGCAACCGATATCTATGCAGTGGGCAAGTCCTGATGGCGCGCCATTATATCCCGTAGCAAGGATCTTCTTATCCTTGACCAGGACCGCTCCGACAGAGCGCCGCAGACACGTCGCGCGCTTAGAGACTAAGAGCGCGACCTCCATAAAATATTTATCCCAACTCGGCCGTTTATGCGCTTTCTTCTTCATTATTTTTTTAGAAGTTGCGGATACAGAGGGAAGCGAGCC
This sequence comes from Candidatus Omnitrophota bacterium, assembly GCA_042570405.1. Taxonomy (GTDB): domain Bacteria; phylum Omnitrophota; class Gorgyraeia; order Gygaellales; family Profunditerraquicolaceae; genus JBHPDM01. The sequence goes on along the minus strand of JBHPGR010000003.1, from coordinate 25,844 downwards.
GTCAAAGCGACGACCTTACCCTTGATCTTCTTTAGTTGTTTTGGGTCGTCGCTTGCCTCTATCGCCTCATGTATAAAAGCGGCGATCTGGCGCATATGGAGCTCCTTCATCCTGCGGGTAGTCAACGCCGCAGTCCCCAGACGGATCCCGCTGGTAACGCCGGGGCTCTTCTTATCAAAGGGGATCAAGTTCTTATTTACGGTGATACCGGCCTGGCCCAACACCCTGGATGCGTCTTTACCGGTTATACCCAAATCTGTGAGATCCACCAGCATTAAGTGTGTTTCCGTGCCGCCCGAGACGATACGAAATCCCTTCTTCTCTAAAGCTTTAGCTAATTCACGGGCATTCCTGACGACCTGCCTCTGATAGTTCCTGAAAGCGGCGCTGCCGGCCTCCTTAAAGCCGATTGCTTTGGCCGCGATAACGTGCATCAATGGCCCCCCCTGTACGCCGGGGAAGACATTAGTATCGATTCTTTTAGCAAATCTTTTCTTGCAGATCACAAACCCTCCGCGCGGGCCGCGCAGGGTCTTATGCGTCGTGGAAGTTACAAAGTCCGCATAGGGAACAGGGGAAGGATATATTTTTGCCGCTACAAGCCCGGCGAAGTGTGCCATATCCACAAACAGATAAGCCCCCACCTTATCGCAGATCTTACGGAACTGCTTAAAATCGATCTTGCGCGGATATGCCGAGGCACCGGCTAAGATCATCTTCGGCCTATGCCTTTTGGCAAGCTCCATGATCTTAACATAATCTAAAACTTCCGTCTTTCTATCCAGGCCGTAAGTGAAGACCTTATAGAACATCCCGGAGAAATTATGCGGATGTCCGTGGGTAAGGTGACCGCCGCAGGCTAAGTCCATCGCCAAGACCTTATCCCCCGGGTTCAACGCGGTAAAATACACCGCCATGTTCGCCTGTGTTCCGGAGTGCGCCTGGACATTCACATGCTCTGCGCCAAAAAGATCCCTGGCGCGCTCAATTGCAATTCTTTCCGCCTGATCCACATACTCGCAGCCACCGTACCAGCGTTCCCCCGGATATCCTTCGGCATATTTATTAGTAAGCACCGACCCCTGGGCCTCCAGTATTGCCGCAGAGGTAAAATTCTCTGAAGCGATCAACTCCAGGTTATCCTGCTGCCTTCTGACTTCATTGGCTACAACCTGGTAAATCTCTGCATCGACTTTCTTTATACTTTTCATCTTCTTATCCTTATTTCCTTTTCGATCTTACTGATGATTTTTATTCGCCTCTTGTGCCGGCCACCCAAGAACTTTGTCTTAAGCCAGGCATTTAAGATCCTTTTAGCCAGATCTTCATTCGTAAATGCAGAGCCTAATACCAGGACGTTGCTGTCATTGTGTTCGCGGGCAAGCCTTGCTGCTTTTATACTATAACAGAGCGCTGCGCGCACACCTGAAAATCTGTTGGCAACGATGGAGTTTCCTATACCGCTCTTACAGATCAAGATGCCCCGATGAGATGCTGTCTTAGAGATCTTCCTGGCGAGGTCTCGGGCAAAGAGCGGATAATCGCAGGATTCCGGAGAATCCGTGCCCAAATCACTCACGCTCAAACCTTTTGCCTTCAGGTAAACCTTAAGTTTGCCTTTTAAGGCAAAACCTGCGTGGTCAGAAGCTACAAGTATTTTCTTCATATTATCTTGACTATCCTTTCTATCGCCCCCTTTATTGTCTCAAGGGTCCGGGCGTAAAACTCAGCGGGCTTTGCGATCGGATCTTCGATATCAAGGTCATTATCGTCTATTTTAGCAAATTCTTTTAACAAAAACAGTCTATTTTTTGCCTCCGGCGCCAATTCCAAAAGCCTCTTTTCATGCAGTTTCTCCATCACCAGGATGATATCCGCACCCCTCACCATCTCTTCGCTGACCCTTTTAGAGCTATGCATTGAGACATCTATACCCTCCTGCCTTAATACATCCTTTGTCGCCTCGCTTGCCCCCATCCCGCCCAACATGGTTATACCTGCAGACGAAACTTCGATATCGCGCCGAAAAGCTTCCTTTAATTTCTTCTCCATTAATGCCTTCGCCATCACCGACCGGCATGAGTTTCCCGTACAGACAAAGAGGATCATCTTTTTTTCAACAACCATTTTAATCTGGTCTGCGGCAATCACTCCCTGCCGGAGGATCACAACCGGAGACTGGGAGGCATCCACTACCGTAGACTCTCTCCCCAGGGAGGTCTTACCGGCATCCACCACCAGGTCGACCAAACCGTCTAATTCCTTCAAAGCCTCTTCAGCGCTTACAGGAGCGGCTTTTCCGGAGAGATTTGCGGAGGGACAGACCACCGGGACATCGGCCTCCAGGATTATCGACAGGGTGATCCTGTGATTCGGTATGCGCACACCTACTTTCCCGTCATCCTTAGACTTCAAAACCAAAGTCAGCGGCCCGGGCCAGAATTTATCCATTAAACGATAAGCGGCAGGAGAAATATCCACAGCATACTTCTCTACGTCCTCTTTGAGCGGCAGGTGCAGCGAAAAAGGTTTATCCTTGGGCCGCTCCTTGACTTCATAAAGACGGCGCAGGGCCTTTTGATTTGACATATTGGCTGCGATCCCGTAAACCGTCTCCGTAGGGATGACGACCAGCCCCCCCTCGCGCAGAGTTTCGGCTGCCTTTTTGATCTCTTCCTTCTTAGGAAAACTAGGATCTATTTTTATTACCCTGCTCTTCATTTATATCTTTAACTTGACCGCTCTCACTTTTTTACCCATACTCTTCTTATAAGAGATAAGCCTTGCCCTGATCTTCTTGTCTGTAATGCCTAAGATCTCTAAGGCGAATAGCGCGGAATTCTTAGCCCCTGCCTTACCGATGCTCATGCCCGCTACAGGTATTCCTCCGGGCATCTGCACGGTGGATAGCAGGGAATCTAATCCCTTCAGGCTCCTGGTCTCAATGGGGATCCCGATCACCGGAAGAATAGTGTGCGCGGCGACTACCCCGGCCAGGGCAGCAGCGCCTCCGGCAGCGGCGATAAAGGCCGCGACGCCCCTTTTGGGTGCCGCCTCGACATACTTTACCAATTCCTTCGGAGTCCTGTGCGCAGATAAAACTTTTACCTCAAAAGCCACCTTAAACTCTTTCAATACATCGATTGCAGCTGTAACTATCCCCAAATCCGATTTGCTGCCCATGATTATACTTATCTTGCTCATACTGCCTCCCTCTTAAGCTTAAATACTAAATTCTAATATCTAAATACTAAACAAATTCTAAGCGCTAAATCATAAATTCTAAACATTTAGTTTTAAGTTTAGAGTTTGGGATTTCAGATTTGTTTAGAATTTCGAATTTAGGATTTAGAATTTTTACTGTCGTCTTGATAATACTTTATATCCGATGTCCTTACGATAATGCATCCCTTCGAAACTGATCTTTGTTACCGCCTGATAAGTATTATCGATCGCCTCTTTTATAGAAGCGCCTAAGCCGGTCACACCCAATACCCGCCCGCCGGCAGTCACGATCTTATCATCCTCACTTTTAGTCCCGGAGTGAAATACGGCGATCTCTCTACTCTTGGATACCTCGTCCAGGCCGGATATTCCCTTACCCTTCTCATACCTTCCTGGATACCCCCCCGAGGCACAGACTACGCAGACACACGCCTGCTCATACCAGCTAAGCCCGCCGGCTTTAACAACTTTACCTAATTTAGCTTCACTGGTTGCCAGCATCGCTTCCAAAAGGTCTGATTTCAGGCGCGGAAGGATCGCCTGAGTCTCCGGATCCCCGAAGCGGACATTAAATTCCAGGGCCTTAGGGCCGTCTTTGGTGATCATGATCCCGGCATACAAAACACCTCTAAACTCTATGCCCTCCTTTGCCAGGCCATCGATTGTGCGATCTACTACTTTCTCATTTATCTCTTTGAATAATCCGGGATTCACAACCGGAGCAGGCGAATAAGCACCCATACCGCCGGTATTCGGCCCTTGATCGTTATCAAAGACGCGTTTGTGATCCTGGCTTGAGGCTAAAGGTATGACCTCCCTTGAATCGGTCAATACGATAATCGATGCCTCCTCCCCTTCAAGGCACTCTTCGATGATCACCCTATTGCCGGCCTCACCGAAGATCTTATCCTTCATCATCGAATTTACCGCCTGTTTGGCCTGATCAACAGTCTTTGCTACCACTACGCCTTTGCCGGCTGCTAAACCATCTGCTTTAACTACGCAAGGGGCGCCGATTTTATCAATATAATCATTGGCCTCAACAGGCAGATCAAAGATCTTAAAGGCGGCGGTGGGCACTTTATATTTTGCCATCAGTTCTTTGGAGAAAACCTTACTACCCTCTAATTGCGCTGCCTTCTTGTTCGGGCCGAATATCTTCAAACCCCGCTTGGTAAATTCATCGACTATGCCCATGGTCAGAGGGATCTCCGGGCCGACTACAGTCAAATCGATTTTTTCCCTTCTGGCAAAATCCAGAAGCCGGGGGATATCATCGGCTTTAATATCAACACACTCTGCAAGCTCTGCAATCCCCGCGTTGCCGGGCGCGCAAAAGATCTTATCAGCCAACTTCGACTGCGCGATCTTCCAGACTAACGCGTGCTCCCTACCCCCAGATCCGATAACTAATATTCTCATAAGTTTTAAGCCTCGTTTTAGCGGGTCCTGTCTTGGCTATTTTCTCGCGGGGACGTTTGTTTTGCCCCTGCGAGGCAAAACTGCACTCGCCTGCGGTGCCTCGCTCTCACCGACACATATTAGCGGGTGAACCATGCCCGCTCGGCATCCTCGGACGCCCCGCTCAAAAACAGCCAAGCCGCCCGCTAAAACATAAATAAAAATGGATCTGGCAGTTTTCGAGCGAGTGTCGGTTTTAGCCAATGGAGCTTGAGCATTGAGGGAATCCCAAGGCCCCGCCTACGACGGGGCAATCTTGGGATGGCGATGCTGTTTGAGCACGGAGCGCAAGAGGCGCGAAGTGCGAGTTCAGCAGCCACCGAAATGCGAAAGATCATTGGCGTTAAAAAACCGACCCCGAGCGAGAAAACCGACAGATTCATTTTACTATATGACCTCTACTTTACCCTTGCCCTTTATAACTTCACCGATAACCCAAGATTTAAGCTTCATTTCAGCAAGCCTTGAGATTATCGCCTTTGCGGATTTTGGCTTGACGATCAAGACCATACCCACCCCCATATTAAAGGTGTGATACATCTCCTTAGCCTCTATATCGCCTTTTTTCTGGATGATCCGGAAGATCTCGGGCACCTTCCATGAGCTTTTATCTATTTTGACATTCACATCCTCCGGCAGGATCCTGGCGATCTTGTCATAAAAAGCGCCGCCTGTGATGTGGGCAATTCCGTTGACTCGTTGTTTCGTTGACTCGTTGTTTCGTAAAAGCTGCAGAACCGGCTTAACGTAAATACGGGTAGGCCTAAGTAATTCGCTGCTCATGCGTTTTAATTCACTCTGCGAAAATACCCTCCTAACTAAAGAATAGCCGTTTGAGTGTATTCCATTTGACTCCAGGCCTATGACGACATCTTTGGCAGAAATCTTAGACCCGTCGATAATATCCTTTCGGTCTACCGCGCCTACGCAGAAACCCGCCACATCATAATCACCTGCCTTGTAAAATCCCGGCATCTGGGCGGTCTCCCCTCCGATCAAAGAACAATCGGCCTGGATGCATCCGTCATTTACCCCTTTGACCACATCGACAAGGATATTGTTATCCAGATCGCTGTAGGCTATATAGTCTAAAAAGAAGAGAGTCTTAGCTCCCACGCAGAGGATGTCATTGACGTTCATCGCTACAGCATCTATTCCTACTGTATCGTGCTTATTGGCCAGGCAGGCGATCTTTAATTTTGTTCCCACCCCATCGGAGGAAGAGACCAGTATCGGCTCCTTGTATTCATCCTTGGGAAAGCTGTAAAAGCTGCCGAAGCCGCCTATCCCTCCTAAGACCTCCTTCTTAAATGATTTTTTGACCACCCCTTTTATATCCTTTTTAAAGGCGGTCGCCTTTTTAATGTCTACGCCTGAATCTTTATAGGTAAGTTTTCCCATTAAGGCTCCCTCCCGGTCCAGCAGTAAAGGCATAATTTATCCTTTGCCAACCCTATCGCCTTAATCATATCTTTAAGCTTCTGGTATTTTAAGGTTGTAACGCCCAGGTCCTTCCTGATCCAATCCACCATCTTCTTGTGCTTGGCGGAATCTTCATCTATATATTGACTGACGTCTTTAACATCCTTCCCTTCGATCGCCTTTATGCCCTTGCGCGCTGCCAGCTCATGGATGCTGCGCGTAGAGTAATTAAATTTACAAGGGTACATCAGCGGCGGACAGGCGATCCTTAAATGCATCCCCTTGACCCCGCACTCTTTAAGCTTCTGAATGGTGAAACTCTTAAACTGCGTCCCTCGCACGATGGAGTCATCGCAGATTACGATACTCTTTCCATTGATTATATCCCGGATCGGTATCAGTTTCATCTTCGCGATCCGGTCGCGCGTCTCCTGCGAGGGAGGAGTGTAGCTGCGGTCAAAACCGGGAGTATATTTTACCAGCGGCCTGCGGAATGGGATCCCCGCTCCCATGGCATAACCGATCGCATGCGCAGTCCCTGAATCCGGAACGCCTGCTGCCATATCAGCTTTGATAAAATCATTTTTGGCCAAGCACTTTCCGCATCTCTCCCTTGCCAACTCCGTATTCATCCCTTCATAGCATGAGGCAGGAAATCCTGTGTAGATCCACAAAAATGAGCAGATCTGATTTGTCTTTCCTCCGCGGCGTACGGACTTTAGGCCCTTTCCATCCAAAAAGAGGATCTCTCCGGGCTGCAGATATTTCTTGATCTTAAAACCCAGATTATAGAAGGCAGATGTCTCAGCTGTCACCGCCCAATCCTTACCTCTCTGTCCAACAGCCAGCGGGGTATAACCGTACCTGTCCCTGGCCGCATAGATCCCCTGTTTATCCAAAAGCAAAAGAGAGCATGAACCTTCGATTTTAGAGAACATATACTCGATACCCTCGGCGATCGTCGCGCCAATAGTGATCAGCTTTGCCACCAGTTCGGTCAGGTTGACTGTTCCGTCTGTGACTTCGCTGAAAGACTGCCCCTGCCTGTAAAGCTCTTTTGTCAGTGTCTGGGCGTTCTCAATAAAACCGTTGGTGACGATAGCAAAGGGCCCGAACTTGGAATTCACGCACATCGGCTGCTCCTCGTTTGCGCTGATAACGCCGATGCCGGCCTTTCCCTTCATCTTCTTATAATCTTCAAAAAACTTCGCCTTGAATTGACTCCCCCTTATATCATGGATCTTGCGCATAAGACCTTCTGCGGTCCAGACTCCAAGCCCGCCAAACTGCGTTCCCAGGTGGGAGTGGTAATCCGTGCCGTAAAACAGGTCTTCGCTGCAATCCCCCTTGGAGACTACGCCAAAGATCCCGCTCATCTTGACCTCCTGTCAGGTTTTTTTATAGAATTTTTTGATCGCAAGAAGGACTTCTCTCGGCTGATCTACGACCGTAAAAAGCTTCAGGTCTTCTCTACTGACCGCACCCTTCTCTAAAAGCGTGTTCCGGAACCAATCGAGTATACCCTTCCAGTATTTACTGCCTAATAATACTACCGGAAACCTGGGTATCCTCTCTGTCTGGATCAGGTTTATCGCTTCCATAAACTCATCCAGGGTACCGTAACCTCCGGGCATGATCACAAATGCCTTGGCGTATTTTACGAACATCACCTTGCGTACGAAAAAATAGCGGAAATCCAGCAGGGTCCCCACGTATTTATTCGGCTCCTGCTCCATCGGTATCTGGATATTTAAACCGATGGAGTGGCCGCCTGCGCGCTTTGCGCCCTTGTTGGCGGCCTCCATTATAGCAGGACCGCTGCCGGTAATGATCGCGAAACCGTCTTTAGCTAAAAGATAGGCTGTTTGCTCCGCCAGCTTGTAGTATTTGTTTCCGGGCTTAAAACGGCTTGAGCCGAATATCGATACGGCTTTACCTACCTGCGAAAGCACTTCAAACCCTTCCACAAACTCCGACATGATGCGGAAAATACGCCAGGGCTCTGCGGAGAGAAAGTCCTTCCTGGAATTGATCTTTTTCCTCACTTAATTTTTTCCTTTCTGGTAGTAAAGTTAACCTTCCAGCTTCCTCTCTATTGCGAAGCGCCAGGCCTTATAGGCCTTATTGACAGCTACATCTATCACGTGGTTGATCGTCAATCTGCTGCCGCCGGTCTTTCCGATCACAGAGGACGGAACCTTGTGTTTTCTTGCGAGCTGCAATATCCTCTTTACGTTTTTCTGCTTAGCGCTTAAGATCACCCTCGACTGCGTCTCACCAAAGAGGAGCGCGTCAGTCCTTAGGCCGTTGGAGTGTAGATCGACCACAGCGCCGAATTTCTTCTTCGGGTTGCTGATCGAACTCTCCGCTAAAGCGACCGCTAATCCGCCCTCTGAACAATCGTGCGCGGAGCGGACCAGGCCTTTCTCTATCGCCTCTAAAACTGTCCTCTGCAGGCGCCTCTCCAGGCTCAGGTCGATGCTAGGACAATGGCCCTTCTTCAACCCGTGGATCGTCATCAGATACTGGCTACCGCCCAGCTCCTGCTTGTTTCTGCCCAGGAGAATGATCGCATCTCCGGCAGCCTTAAAGTACTGACCGACTGCCTTTGACCTGTCCTTGATCACGCCTACCATTCCCACGATTGGCGTGGGATCGACTGAACCCTTGGGGTTCTCGTTGTTGAAGCTGACGTTGCCGCTGACCACCGGCGTATTCAGCGCGCGACAGGCCTTGGTAATACCCAGGGCTGCCTGCTTAAACTGCCAGAACACCTCCGGATTCTTGGGGTTTCCGAAGTTGATCCCGTCGGTAATCGCTAAAGGCTTAGCGCCGACACAGCTTAAGTTTCTCGCTGCCTCAGCTACGGCGATCTGTCCGCCTCTAGAAGGGTCAAGATAGCAATAAGCGGAATTACAATCCGTAGTCACCGCGATCGCTTTCTTTGTTCCCGGTACAGCCGCCACTCCGGCGTTGGAACCGGTGCTTAAGACGATACCCCTGCCGACCTTTGGATCTCCGTGCTTAGAGACCCAGGCCTTACTGGCAATGGTAGGATGACTTAAAAGTTGGATCAGCGCACGGTTGTAGTTCTTGGGCTCCTTTATCTTATCCAGCTCAAGCTTATTTACCCTGGATAGATATTTTGGCCTTGCCGCCTTCCTCTTATATACCGGCCCTTCAGCCAAGGCGGCCGCAGGGACTTCGGCGACCACTCTCCAGCCCTCCTTAACGCGCACCATTGCGTCATCAGTGACCTTGCCGATAACGTCAACCGGGACCTTCCATTTATTCAAAACCTTCTTTACCTGCTCTAATTTGTTTTTGTCGACGATCACCAGCATCCGCTCCTGCGATTCAGAGAGCATCACTTCATAGGCATTCATCCCCTCTTCCTTGCGCGGAACGCGGGAGATATCCACCTCTATCCCTGTTCCCGCCTTATAAGAGGTCTCGCAGGTAGAACAGATCAGGCCGGCAGCGCCCATATCCTGCATGCCTATCACCAGCTTCTTACGCATCAATTCCAAACAGGCCTCCCTTAAGATGCGTCCCATCTGCGGGTCTCCGATAGCCACGGCAGAACTATTTTTGGCGGCCTCCTCGCTCAGGCCTGAGGAAGCAAAAGCTGCTCCTGCTACCCCATCCCTGCCCGTCGGGCCACCGACGATCAACACCAGGTTGCCTATACCGCTTGCCCTGGCCCTGACTAATTCTTTCTTCTTGACTATCCCTACCGTCATCGCATTCACCAGGGGATTTCCTTCGAAAGATTCATCAAAGTATATCTCGCCGGCTAAAACAGGGATCCCCACCACATTAGCATAATCCGTGAATCCCTTGGCGATATTCTTCAACAAAAATCTCACCTTCCCCTTGTCAAGGCTGCCCAGGCGTAAAGAATCCAGGAGCCCGATCGGCCGGGCACCCATGGTAAAGATATCGCGGATGCATCCGCCCCCTCCGGTGGCTGAGGCCTCATACGGCTCAACTGCCGAAGGATGATTATGGGACTCGATCTTAAAAGCAACACCCAATCCTCCGCCGATATCCACTACTCCGGAATTTTCACCCGGGCCCTGGATCACCTGCTTACCCTTGGTGTGAAAAAGCTTAAGCACCGGTTTTGAGTTTTTGTAGGAACAATGCTCACTCCACATCGCCGAGAACAACCCTAACTCTGTATAGTTTGGTTCTCTGCCCAGGCGCTTTTTTATCATCTCATACTCTTCCATCGTCAGGCCTTCTTTTTCAATCAGCTCTTTGTTGATCACAACCGTATCACTAGACATACCATCCTCCCCTTAGCAAGAAACTATTGGTTATAGATATCTTTCCGAGAATAGACTTCAAACGAAATCCTGCCTCACTGCAGATATTTGATAATCTCCTACCGGTGCGCCTTTGCACCAATAAGCATGGGTGTTAAGGATTTAGGCGGGATACAGCGTTGTATCTTCCTATAAACCTAGTCTCCTAAAGATCCTATTCGTGTTGCGCAAATAATAATCCAGGTCAAAGATCTTCTCTATTTCTTTGGGTTCAAGATAACGGGTGACTTTTTTATCCTTCAGGAGGTTATTCTTGTAATCCGAGCCCTCCTTCCAGCTCTTCATCGCGCAGCCCTGGACAAGGTCATATGCCTTGGCGCGAGGCAGGCCTTTATTCATCAGCTCCACAAGTACTCTCTGCGAGAAGATCAACCCGTGCGTACGCACTAGATTGCTTAACATATTATCCGGATAAACCATCAGCCCGCTGATCACCTCGATGAATTTATTAAGCATATAGTACAGGGCCAGGGTTGAGTCAGGGATGATCACCCGCTCGACCGAAGAATGACTGATGTCACGCTCATGCCAGAGGGAAACGTTCTCCATAGCCGCTAAAGCATTGGCTCTCAAGATACGGCTCAGGCCGCAGATACGCTCGCAGATCACCGGGTTGCGCTTATGGGGCATTGCCGATGAACCCTTCTGCCCCTTACTAAAAGGCTCCTCTACCTCCAGGACCTCCGTCCTCTGCAGATGCCTGATCTCAGTAGCGAACTTCTCAAGCGAGGCCCCGATTATCGCCAGTGCCGTAAGATATTGTGCATGGACATCCCTTTGGATTACCTGCGTTGAGATCCTGGCCGCTTTTAGGCCGAGCTTATCGCAGACATAGAGTTCGACCCGGGGATCGATATTTGAATAAGTTCCTACTGCGCCTGAGATCTTACCGACTGAAACCGCCTCCCTTGCCTGCTCCAAACGGACCAGGTTGCGCTTTGTCTCATCATACCAGAGCGCAAGCTTCAGGCCGAATGTCATGGGTTCAGCATGGATGCCGTGGGTGCGGCCGATACAAACCATATCTTTATATCTTTTGGCTTTCTTGGCTAGTAAGTTGGAAACTTTAAGCAAAGAGCCCTGCAATAGACGAGAGGCTTCCTTTAATTGTACACCAAGTGTTGTATCGAGGATATCTGAAGAGGTAAGCCCTAAATGCAGGTATTTAGCGTCCGACCCTATATTTTGTGCCACACAGTTGACAAAAGCCACTACATCATGTTGTGTCCTGGCTTCTATTTTTTTGATCTTATCGATATTGAAGCGGGCTTTTTTCTTGATGCGGCGCAGGGATTCCCTTGGTACCTTCTTTTGCTTGGCGAGGGCTTCTAAGGCTAGTATCTCCACCTGCAGCATGGTCTTAAACTTAAACTCATCCTGCCAGATCCGGGACATTTCAGGTAGGCTATAGCGTTCGATCATGAGAGCTCCTTGCCATATTTCGCGGAAGCCCTATTATAGCAGAAATTCAAGTCTTGGCAAATAAATTTCTCCGCATTTTAGCTTGAAGAAATTGATACTGAGCGGCTCAATTTTTCATCTTTGCCATAAAGTTCTGGCCGCGAACGTATAAAAAAACCGCCGCAAGATGCGGCGGTTTAAGTGGTTGCCCCTCGTCACTTTCGCTCCTCGGGACTGCCCTCAATTGCCTTGGGGCTTTTATAAGTGGTTGCGGGGGGCAGATTTTCCCGCACCTCAGTTAATTATCAGGCGGGATCCCGCCAGCTAAATAATAGCTTTGCGGGAGAACTGGCGGATATTTATTGCGGGGAGAGGATTTGAACCTCTGACCTTTAGGTTATGAGCCTAACGAGCTACCAGACTGCTCTACCCCGCGAAATCTACAATAAAAGAACAGTGCAGTTATTATACCATCTAAAACGTGAATTTCTACTCTTTTTCTCCAGGCACTATCTTAATCGGGATCTCGCCTTTACGCACAACCCCCAACTTCTCTCTGGCCACTTTCTCCCGGTAAAAGGGGTCACTTTCAAGACGCCGGATCTCCACCTGCAGGGCTTCGTTCTCTGCGTCCAATTCCCTCATCCTTACCTCTAAATCCCGGTTCTTATCTCTTGTCTCCTGCAGCTTAGTATACCCGGGCAAGAATATAATCAGCAATAATAGAATGGTGCCGGAAAACCAGAAGAGTCTCTTTAATATCATCTTCTAAAGCCCGGGCCTGCATAAACTGCTTTTGCGCCCAGCTCTTCTTCGATCCTTAAAAGTTCGTTATACTTACACACCCTGTCAGTCCGCGAAAGGGAACCGGTCTTGATCTGGCCTGTCCCGGTCGCAACCGCCAGGTGTGCGATCGTGACATCTTCAGTCTCTCCTGAACGGTGAGAGATCACCGCGGCATAATCGTTCTCCTTGGCGATATCAATCGCTTCCAGCGTCTCGGATAAAGAGCCGATCTGATTTACCTTGACCAGTATCGCGTTAGCGATGCCTTCGGCGATCCCCTTCTTAAATATCTTAGGGTTAGTGACGAATATATCATCTCCTACCAGCTGGATTTTGCTTGCCAGGACCTTAGTCAACTCCTTCCATCCGGGCCAATCATTCTCAGCCAGGCCGTCTTCGATGGAGAGGATCGGATATTTAGTGACCCAGCCCTCGTAGATCTTGATCAGATCATCAGGACTCTTAGCTGAACCTTCAAAATTATAACTTCCCTCTTTGCAAAAAGAGCTGGCTGCGCAATCTAGAGCCAGATATATGTCCCTTCCCGGCTTATAGCCTGCTTTCTCGATCGCCTGCAGGATCAGATCCAATGCCTCCTGATTAGATCTTAAGTTAGGGGCAAAACCGCCTTCATCTCCTACGGAAGTAGAAAGTTTTTTCGATTTTAAGAGTGATTTCAAACTGTGGAAGACTTCGGTAGCCTGCCTTAAGGCCTCGCTGAATTTCGGGGCACCTACGGGCATGATCATGAACTCCTGAATATCAAGGTTATTATCCGCATGCAGCCCGCCGTTTAATATATTCATCAAGGGAACTGGCAGAATATTCGCCTTATCGCCGCCTAAATATTTATAGAGCGGCTTAGCGCAGGACCGAGCCTCTGCCCTGGCCACAGCCATAGAGACGCCAAGGATAGCATTTGCGCCTAACTTAGCCTTATTTTCAGTATCATCCAATTTGATCATCAGTTCATCGATCTTGCGGAAATCCGCCTCCTGGCCCTTTATCCTGGAAGAGATCAGGGAATTGACGTTCTCAACCGCCCTTAATACCCCTTTACCTAAATACTTATTCTTATCACCGTCACGAAGCTCCAACGCCTCCCTCTCTCCTGTAGAGGCGCCGGAAGGGACAGCTGCCCTACCGAGGGTACCATCATCCAAGACAATATCCACCTCTACGGTAGGATTACCGCGTGAATCCAGTATCTGCCGTGCCCTTACTTCTTTTATCTTTGTCATCAGGTTCTCCTTAGGTAAAATGCCCATAAAAAAAGAGTAGAAGCATTTTAGCACAAATTACACCTAAGTCAAGAATCGCCAAAGCCTCATACCGGCAAATAGAAATTGACTGCAACTGCCTTGTATGTTATTCTTGACCATAGAGGAGGAACCATGAATTCAAGAAAAATCAAACTTTTCCTAAAATACCACTGGATCGCAATCTGCGTATCCCTATTCGTCCTGCTTATTTGTATTTCTTTATTCATCTTCCTGCGCAACGCGATCATCGCCTGGACCACCTCTGAATCTTATGTAAAAAAGGCAGCCCTTGCCCAATATTCGATATTTTTCTATATCATCCTGGTCACACAGATGATCGCCTTGCCTTTGCATATGGCGATGTGGATCTGGATCATGCGCGGGGGGCATACGAAGTTTACCCGTTTACACAAAAAAGCTGTCGAAGGTAAAGAGATCGGTATCCATTGGAATGACGTCATCGGCATGGAAGAGGCAAAGCAGGAATCGCTTGAGGTGGTGCGCCTGGTCACTGACCGGGCCCACCTGCAGCGCATCGGAGGAAAGATCCTAAAGGGCATATTGATGCTCGGCCCCCCCGGCTGCGGCAAGACCTACCTGGCTAAAGCAATTTCTACTGAGGCAGGCCTCCCCTTTATTTCCATGTCCGGTTCGGAGTTCATCGAGATGTTTGTCGGAGTAGGTGCAAGCCGCATCCGCAAACTCTTCAAACAGGCGCGTCAATTAGCCTACTCAGACGGCGGCTGCATCATCTTTATCGATGAACTGGATGCCGTAGGAGCACAGCGTGCGGCTGACCGCGGTTTCGGCGGGCAGAGGGAATCCAATACGACGCTCAACCAGCTGCTTATAGAGATGGACGGTTTAAAAGAAAAAGATTACAATATCGTGGTAATCGGAGCAACCAACGCTCCGGAGAGCTTCTTAGATCAGGCGCTGCTTAGGGCGGGAAGATTCGACCGTAAGATCTATGTCCAGCGCCCCAACCTGGAAGAGAGAGAAAAACTGCTCGCCTACTACCTCAAAGACGTAAAATATGATCCCTCATTGGACTACAAGAGGCTGGCCAGGCTGACCGTAGGAAGCACTCCTGCGGATATCGCAAACCTGATCAAGGAAGCAGCGCTGATCGCCGTACGCAATAAGAAGGAATTGATCTCGATGGCAGAGATCTCTGAAGCCTACGACCGGGTGGAGATGGGCATAAAACACAAGGTGATATTCGATCCGAAACAAAAAGAAAAGGTCGCTTATCATGAGGCGGGCCATGCCATCGCCATGTATCTTCTTTACCCGCAGGTGGATGTATTTAAAGCCACAATATTTGAGCGGGCCGGCGCCCTGGGATTCGTACAGCCGCAGCTGCGCGAAGATACCCATGTGCGCACTAAAGAACATTATCTGGGAGAGATAAAATCATTCCTCGGCTCCTATGCGGCAGAGAGAATAAGGTTTAATACCACTACCTCCGGCGTGAGCATGGACTTCACTTATGCCATGCGCACCGCCCACAAGATGGTCTGGGAGTGGGGGATGGGAAGCTCCGGGCTGATCGGAAACTACAGCCTGTTAGAAAGGATGCCTTCCGATGCCGGAATATTCAGGGGGGAATCCGCTTCTTTTGTATCCGAGAAGATAAAGGAACAGCTAAACTTAGATGTACAGGAGATAATGCAATCCTGTATGAGGGAGGCCGAAGACCTATTAAGGAAAGAATCCGCCCTGCTTGAGCGCTTTGCAAAGGAACTTATCCTGAAGGAAGAACTAAATTACGATGAGATCGAAGCAATCTTTAAGGAATTCGGCAAGGTCCGCCCTCCTCTTCTTTAGTCTTTTCGCTCTTTTAAGTCTCGCCGGATGTGAATACCGGATAGAGCCTACCTATAAAGAGAAAGATATCCCCCATATCATCAAGAATATCTGCCAAGACGAGTTTGATCTTGAGGTGATCACTAAAAGGACGCATAATACGCTCTGGGTATATGCGCCGATGGCTAAGATACTGCATGAAGAATACGGCTTAAAAGAAGATAAGTTCTTCGACGAGGGCATGTCTGAAAAACTAAGGAATATATTGATGACCTTCGGCAGGGTACTGCTCAGTTCCGATAATGCCCCGGAATTTTATGCGATCCTCGCCTCTGATATAAACTTAGGCATCGATTATACGATGATCGGCTATCTCCTGGATCTGAAAAAATCATACGCCCAGGCGATACACTGGATGGAGGCGAACCGCAGGTATGTGATTAAGCTGGATGTCGCTCCTGATGCGATCGCAGATACTACGGGTGAGCACCTTAAGGCATTTGATATAAAATTTGCGGATTTTCTGGCAGAGCAGATCGGCCAAAGGATAGGCGCTAAGTTCCAGGATGAGAATTGGAAGAATTATTTTTTAGTAGAGAAGACCGAAGGCAGGTTCTCTGAAGGCGTTTTTTCAATAGAATACTCTATTTCTCCTCTTGCCCCGCTGCAGCAAGAGATAGATATCAAAGAGGAAATATTAAATATAGCGACTTATTGTATAAGGACTTACGGATTTGAGGATTTCTCGCGGGTGGAATTGACCGATCTTCAGAGCGGCGACCTGCTGATCCTGGGTAAGGATGCGATCATGAAAAGGCCTATGCCTTAAGGATCTTTACCCTTCTTGCTTCGATCTTCAGCCTGCCTTCTAAAAATAAACTTATCGCCTCAGGGTAAATCTTATGTTCAAGCTTATGGATCCTTGCCTCAAGGGTCTCTAGGGTATCATCTTCTTCGATCTTTAACGCAGCCTGCAGGATTATCGGCCCGTGGTCCATCTCTTCATCCACAAAATGCACAGTCACGCCGGTAACCTTTGTCCCGTAGTCAAAGGCATCCTTTATCCCGTGCTCACCCTTAAACGAAGGAAGTATAGCCGGGTGGATGTTCAAGATCTTATCTTTGTAGGCACTCACTAACTTAGGGCCGAGTATGCGCATAAAACCGGCCATAACGATCAGGTCGATCCGATTCTCCATCAAATGCTGGATGATCTTCTCTTCGAATTCATCTTTGCCGGAAAAGTCATTCCTCTCGACTAAAACCACCTTTACCCCGGCTCTCTTTGCCCTGCCGATCACTTGGGCCTTAGGGTTATCGCAAACCAACAAGGCCAAATCAGCCTTGACCTTCCCCTTCTTGGCCGCCCTGATGATCGCGCTGAAATTTGTCCCTCGCCCAGATGCGAATATCGCTATGTTCATACCAGCTTCCTTTATATGGTTTAATCCCTCTCCCGAATGCACTTTGTAGGACAGACCTTCACGCATTCACCGCATGAAGTACACTTATTATAATCTATTACCGCCAGATTATCAACCCCTCGATTCCCCTCGAGGTTGACCCTGAGCGCTTCGGCCTCGCTCAGCGTAAACTCAGCCGAAGGGCCAATAACATGTATAGCGTCAAACTTGCATGCCCTCTCGCATAATTTGCAGGCGATGCAGCCTACCGGGCAGGCTGCTTTTACCTCCCTGCCTGAATCAAGCGAAGCGCAGGCAACATAGACCTTACCGCTTACCGGAACCAGGCTGAATAACTTCTTAGGACATGCCTCAATGCATTTATTACAAGCCTTGCATTTAACTTCATCTACGACCGGAAGTCCATGATCAGACATGCGGATCGCACCGAAGGGGCAGACCTTTTCGCAGGTTCCAAAACCCAGACAGCCAAAGATGCATTCCTTCTGGCCTCCTAAAAGCAGGTTCGCGGCGGTGCAATCTTCTATTCCCCTATAAAAGAACCGATCCTTCACCTTACTGCCGCCATTGCAATGCAGGACCGCAACCTTCCGGACCTGTTTCTCCAGCTGCCTCCCTAATAATCCGGCGATCCTCTGCTTCGCATCCTGTTCGCAAACCCGGCAGGCATCAATCACTGTCTTATCTGCAAGTAGTGACTCGGCAAAACCTATACAGCCGGCGCTTCCGCAGGCCCCGCAGTTTGACCCGGGTAAAAGCTCCTGCAGCTTGTCAAGGCGCGGATCAGTCTTGACCGCTAACTTCCGGGAGGCAAGCGTCAGGCTGACTGCGAATAAAACTCCCAATGAACCTAAACTCAAGATCGCAATTAATATATCCATTTAGAATCTAAACCCGTTAAACCCTAAGAAACTCAATCCCATCAGCGCGGCAATAATAAAGGCGATCGGCACATCCTTTACTGCCTCCGGAACTTGACAAAGGTCCAGTCTTTCCCTGATCCCGGACATCAAAAACATCGCCAGGGTAAAACCGATCCCCACGCAAACACCCTGAAAGAGCGAATAGATAAAACTTCCTGTCAGGGGCAAACTGCCCTTAAAAAACATATCTGAATTCAAGAGCGCCACACCCATTACCGCACAGTTAGTGGTAATCAAGGCAAGGTATATCCCGAAAAACCTGTGCATCGCAGGACTCAGTTTTCTGATCGCCATCTCCACGAACTGCACAAAGGTAGCGATCACCAGGATGAAAGATACGGTGCGCAGGTACTCCATGCCAAAAGGAATCAAGAGAAATCGATAGATAAACCAAGTGATCACAGAAGAGGCAGTGATCACAAATGTGACCGCCAGGCTCATCGCCAGCGCCGGCCTGGTTTCTTTAGAGACAGCGATAAAAGGGCACAGGCCTAAAAAACGCGAGAGGATCACATTATTGATAAAGATAGCTGAAATAAATATGGTAAGAAATTGCGCGATGCTCATGCTCTCCTGCTCCTTAGAATATTAAAGAGACCTAACAGCAGCCCGATCACCAGCAGCGCTCCTGCAGGCATAGCAAAGACAAAAACCGGCTCAAACCCTTTGATCAGCGTTGCCCCGAGGATCTTACCGGAACCTAAAAACTCCCTGATAGCTGAAATCAGGATCAGTGCCAGCGAAAAACCTATCCCCATACCTAAACCGTCAAATAAAGAGTCTAACAAGGAATGCCTTGAGGCATAGGCCTCGGCGCGGGCCAGGACTATGCAGTTGACCACGATCAGCGGGACATATATGCCAAGCGCACGGTTCAACGCCGGGCTGTAAGCCTTAAGCATAAACTCTGCGATCGTGACAAAGGTGGCGATCACCACGATAAAGCAGGGTATCCTGATCTTGTGAGGGATGACTTTTCTGATCGAGGAGATGATCAGGTTGGAACCGATGATCACAAAGGTCGCGGCAAGCCCCATGCCGATGCCGTTTACCACGCTTACTGAAACCGCAAGTGTCGGACAAAGCCCGAGCAATAAAACAAAGGTGGGATTCTCTCTAATGATCCCTTTTAATAATTCATTAAATAATTTCTTCATCTTTTTCCGTAAACTCTGGGCTTTGTATAGCGGTCAATTATCGGAGTAGCCGCGTTCATCATCAGGATCGCGTATGAGACGCCCTCAGGATAACCTCCCCAAAGCCGGATGATCGCCGTAAGCAGGCCGCATCCGATGCCAAAGATCACCTGCCCATATCTTGTCAAAGGACAAGTGACATAATCCGTAGCCATGAAAAAGGCGCCCAAGATAAGTCCGCCGGCCAAGATATGGAATAACCAGTCCCCGCCAAAGAATCCCTCCCCTCCGAAGAGGAAAGTAAATATCCCTACGCTGAATATATATGTCAAAGGCACATGCCAACTGATATATCCTTTGATCAGGAGAAATAAGGCCCCTGCCAGGAGCGCAACAATACAAACCTCACCGATACAGCCGCCCCTGTTACCCAAAAATAGCTGCAGGTAACTAATACCTTCAATGCCTGCGCCTTCCTTGGCCAGGGCAAGGGGGGTGGCGGAAGTTACGGCATCATAACTAAATGGCCCGGTAAAATTGGTCATATATTTCGGCCAGGATGCCATCAGGAATACCCTGCCGACTAACGCCGGATTAAAGATATTCTGTCCTAACCCGCCAAAGATCTGCTTTCCGATTGCTATGGCAAAGAAGGAACCGGCGATCGGCAGCCAAAAGGGAACATTTGGCGGCAGATTATAGGTAAGCAATAACCCGGTAAGAAATGCACTGCCATCTAAGACTGTAACCTTTCTTTTGCTAAGCAATTGCATTACCGCTTCGGCAGCTAACGCAGAAAACACGCCTAGAATGATCACCCGCAGTGCGCCCACGCCAAAGATCCACACCCCCGCGATGCCTGCCGGGATCAGGCTGGCTGTCACCAGCCACATGATCTTACTTACCGATTCCGGTTTATGCAGGTGCGGAGAAGCTGTAACAATAAGTTTATCTGCCATCTCTGATCAGCTTTATTATTTGCGCGGATCTCTCTCTTATCGAATCTATCAGCGCGTCTGATGATATAGTCGCGCCGCTGATCGCCTCTACGCCTGAGAGCTGTGCCGCATCTCTTTCCTTAAACTGTTCCGTAAATCCAGGTTCGGTGACCCGGGAACCTAAACCAGGGGTCTCATTCTGGCTCAATACCTTTATAGCTATGACCTTGCCACCCTTAGTCATTCCTACCATCGTTTCTATTGCGCTGGAGTACCCCACAGCTTTCGCCTTGAAGGCTACTCCGGCAAGATCACCCTTCCCGTCGTATGCCTTATAATAGACTAAACCCTCTGCCTTAATTTCCTCAAAACGCTCTGCCTGCGGCACGACCTCTTTCAGACTCTCCTCTTCTTCAGCCCTCGCCTGGGCGATGATCCTGGGCTTAGTTAAAAGATCTATTCCGCTTAAAAGGCCGGCAGAAACGACGCAGATTATCCCCAAGATAAAAGCATAACGAAGTATCTCCCTCATCTTACCGCCTCCAGCTTCGCTCTCTTTATTGACTGGACTAGATTCCTGTTTGCCGGGCAGACATAATTACATACCCCGCATTCAATGCAATCTAAAACTGAATCGTCTTTTGTCTGTGCCCAAAGCTCTTTCTCGCAAGCTAAATTCAAAAGACACGGCATCAGGCCCGCCGGACACTCTCTGATACAGGCGCCGCAGCGGATACAGGCCTCTTCTTCGTTTAGCGCGGCCTCTCTTTTGTTTAACAGAATAATACCGCTTGTAGTCTTTATCACCGGCACCGCATCCGTGCATTGCGCTATGCCCATCATCGGCCCACCGACCACAATTTTGGCCGGCTGATCCTTCAGGGGGCCGCAATGCCCGATCAACTCTTTTATCGGAGTACCTATTCGCGCCAGGATATTCTTATGAGTTGACAGGCAGCTGCCGGTGACAGTCACAACCCGCTCGTACAGGGGTTTATTAAGATAAACCGCCTCATAAACTGCGAAGATCGTGGCTACATTATGCACCACTACGCCGACGTCAAAAGGGAGCTTTCCGGAAGGGACCTCTCTGCCTAAGATATTCTTTATTAATTGTCTCTCTCCACCCTGGGGATACATGGATTTTAATATCCGTATTTCGTATCCCGCCTCTCCCGAGCGACTTGTGGTGAGCGAAGTCGAACCAAGCAGAGGGATATCTTGTATCTTGCTTTGGAAGGCCTTGATCGCCTCGGGCTTGTTATCCTCGATCGCGATATACACCTGTTTTACGCCTAAACATCTTACTATCAGACCGACAGCTGAGATGATTTCGCTGGTTTTCTCAAGCATCAGGCAGTAATCGGCAGTCAGATACGGTTCGCACTCCGCACCGTTAATGATCAGGGAATCTACCGGCTTAGGCGGCTTGAGTTTTATATGCGTAGGAAATCCCGCTCCCCCCATCCCTACGATCCCGGCATCACCTACGATACCACGGATATCTTCGGGGCTTAACTTATCTATCTCGGTCTGCGCTCTGCTTGTCCCGCGAAGTCCCGAGCTAAACGAGGGAAGCGAAGCCGAGGGATGGTCTGTGGCCTGCCTGTCCTCTCCATCACCATCGATGACTATTGCCTTACAACGGCCCAGCAGAGGATGCGGATAATCCCTTAAGCCCGTGACCTTTCCGGATATCGAGGCATGGATCGGAGCAAAGACATGGGCCTGGCAAGATGCGATCTTCTGCCCCGGGGATACTTGGTCGCCGACCCTGACTTGCGGTATGCAGGCCTTTCCCAGGTGCTGGCTTAAAGGGATGTAAGCGATCTTTGGAGGCGCAAATCTCTCTATGGGCAGGCCTCCTGTAAGATGTTTATGCTCCTTTAACTTGATCATGCCGGCTGTCGCTTCTTAAACAGATTAAGCAATCCGAAAAACGCCAAAAATGTACCCACGCTGATCATCACCCACATCGCATCCACTCGCTCCGCAATATAACTGCTGATAAACATAAAGATCAGGAAAGCCAAGTGGATTACTATCTCCAGCGAGCTAAAGACTTTGCCGCGCATATGATCAATGCTTGCCTCATGGACTAGGGTATTTGCGATATTCATGATCGGCGAGACCGCCATTCCAAGCAACATCGCCAAGACTGCTGCCAGGGAAAAACTCTGGAACCTGTCTACGAGAATGGTAAAAGCTACCAAAACAATACCTGATAAGGAAAGGCAGGCAAAGATCGCCTTTTGATAAGGGATCTTCTGGCCGAACCTTCCGTAAAGCAGGGCGCCGAAGAAGAGCCCGAAAGCTAAAAACATGATCAAGAGCCCCAGGTCCTTTGTTGCTGACTGAAGGCTGTTCTGCACAAAGATAATAAAGACGACATAGATCGAGCCCAGCGCCGACCAGAGAAGAAAAAGGATGCCGGTGGTGAAGCGCATCTTTTTAAGCCTGAAAAGGTAAAGCACCCCCTCCTTTATCTCCTCGATCACAGACTTACTGATCTCGCTTACCAGCCTTGTCCCCTCTATCGCAAGATTCCTGGGATGCATAAATCTTATCCTCTTTGGCCTGATCAAAAATATCAATACCGCCGAGATCAAAAAGGTGAGCGCATCCAGGTAAAATCCGCCTTCGGCCTTCCACCATTCTACTAATAACCCGCCCAGCCCGAAGCCGATCACCGCAGCGATCATGCCGGTAACATTAACCAGGGAATTAGCTAATAAAAGATCCTTCTTCCGGGCTACCAGGTCCGGGATGATCGCAAGTTTCGCGGTGACAAAGAACCTTCCGATGCAGAAGACCAGGAATATGATAACATACAAAGGTATATTTGACCCCCTGCCTATCAAAAGCAACGGGATCGCCACCACCAGAATTGCACGCAGGAGGTCAGAGACGACCATCGTCCAGCGCCTGTCCCATCTATCGACATATACGCCTGCCAGCGGACCGATCAGAAATACCGGGATGATCGTAAAGGAGAGGATCTTGGCCATCTGCATCGCCGAACCCGGTGAGCGTTCATAGACAAAGGCGATCAGGGCGATCTGACCCAGGCGGTCCCCCCACTGCGAGAGGATCTGGCCGAACCAGATCAGTGAAAAATTCCTGTTTTTAAGTACTTCTTTGAATTTGACCATAAGTCATAGGAGAGGCCTTACGATCCTTCTCCTCCATAACTAAAACGATTTAAGCTCGGGATCCCTCAAGATTTTGGAGCCGATGAGAGGGATCGAACCTCCGACCCGCGCTTTACGAAAGCGCTGCTCTACCAACTGAGCTACATCGGCATGCGAGGGATCCCGAGATTCAAAAATCCTGATCAAATAATTATATCAACTTTTCGCCAATAGTCAATCCATTCGCAGACGGAGAAGATAGCTGATAATTTATAAGAATTCATTTGACAAAATAATATTCTATGTTATATTGATTAAGAATTTAGGTAAATCAATGAACGCGAAAACAAGAATACTGGGAACCGCAAAGGCAAAAGAAATGATTTGCTTTGCGGTTTTTTTATCTAAAGGGGGTGAAAAGTAGCAAATGGCAAAAGGTAAGGTAAAGTGGTTCAGTAATCAGAAAGGTTACGGCTTCGTTACTTCTGATGATGGCAAAGATATCTTTGTGCATTACAGCGCGATCCAGGGGGATGGTTACAAGACTCTGGAAGAGGGCGTGGAAGTAGAGTTTGAAGTTACGCAAGGGCCTAAGGGTGAGCAGGCAACTAACGTAACCAAGACATCCAGCAACCCCATGTAACTGTTGCGGTCGTAAAAACTACCCCCACACCAATTGGTGTGGGGGTTTTTATTTTGTGCCCCTACCCGTAATCTTTTTCATTTCTCCCCTCGCTATTTTTTACCGGGGACCATAAGGACAAATATTATAATGGCGATTACTCCTAATATTAGCAAATTTACGTAATGCCCTTTTCCTAGGACGGAACCTGTTATAGAAGAAATAAGAAATATTACACTAAAGACCATAGCTATAATCAGCGGGAATAATTTTATAGGCGTACCAAGCCCTGATTTTGTTCTATTACTAATAGTCGTAAAAACAAAAATAACTGCGATGACAAACCATACGATTATCCCTCCTATTAAGCCAATCCAAACACGATCTGGTCCTTTTAAGAAATAGATAGCGGCTAAACCAAGAAGGATAAGCCAAATAATTTTCCACATTTTACTTCTCCTTCAGCGCCTTAATCGCCCAAATGATAAAGCGGATGAGTAGATATAGGGGATAAACAAAAACAAACAAATATGCCCCTACAACTTTTATATAATGAGAAGGATAAACATTATATCCTCTATCAAGCATAGTTTCTTCCTGGGAAGTTAATGGCTGTGGTAACAGTTCCCTATTATAGAATTTCGGTTTAACTTCAAATTCTTTATTAAAAGCATCAAGAGCCAAAAATCTTTCGTTAAGGGATACTTTTTCATCAAAATATTTTATATATATCTTCTTATTGAAAGTGTGTCCACCATAAAATAACACGAAAGAAATAACAAAAATACCCAGAAATATCAATTCCTCTCTCTCAATTATCCGTTTAATCTTCTTCTTTCTATCTGGCTCTTGGAATTCTGCTTGGGTTTTCATAGTTACTCCTTCTTAAACTGGGCCATAGTTTCTTCTTTGCTGCTTCCAGCACCAAAGCAGCAGATTGCTTACGCTCTTGTTCAGACAATATAATAGTTTACTCTCATAAAATCTAGAGGTAAAGGACTTTTAGGAATTTTAGTGAGTAAGTAACTAACGTAACTAAGGCATCATCTTACGCTGTCCGGATGTTTAGCTTTGTTTAGGTTTGTTACGGGATGTTTCTGTGTTGGGTGGGCACATTTTGGGCACCAGATCTACTTGAACTGCTTCTTTACTTTGGGGTGATCCAATGTCTCTTCGGAATTGATACAATTTGATAATCTTTCTTGAACACCATCGGGTATATCTTCAAACTGAACACCTATGTGATACAAATCGTTTTTTGACTTATCCTTGCGTCTGGCTATGCACTTAAGCTCAAATGGCTTGTCACTTTTAGGACAGATCATGCGGCATAAAAGTTCTTCAACAATGATACCTTGATCGGAAGAAAGCAACATGCCCCCTTTAGATATATTAACTATATCAAGGTCTTTGATATTTTCTTTGCCAGATGAACCAACTACTACTATTCTAGAACCGGGTAAGGGTTTAAGTCTTACCCATCTTCTCCTTTCCATAACTACTCGGTTTCTCCCTTCTTTCTTAGCCCTACGTAAAGAATCATCCACGCCCCAAATTAATTCCTTCAAATCTCTCGCATTATGTGGAAAGACTGCTATGCCTGCACTAAATTGTAATGATATTTTTTTCCCTTTTTCTAGATGCGATGAGCTTATCTTTACCTGCTCCAAATCATTCTTGATTCTCTCCAAAGCTACTAAAGCTTGCCCTGAATCTGATTCAGGAAGAATAATTAAGAACTCCTCACCTCCGTACCTACCTACAATATCCATGCTTCTGACGCTGTTTTTGATAACATTAGCAAAAGCTACTAAAGCATCATTACCTACCAAATGTCCATATTCATCATTTATTCTTTTGAAGTGGTCAATATCAATCATAGTTATGGTGAATTTTCTTTTATAGCGTTTGGCACGTGTAATTTCATTTTCTAATAGTTCCATTATATTTCTAAAATTCATACAACCTGTAAG
>JBHPGR010000002.1:0-76582 GCA_042570405.1 Candidatus Omnitrophota bacterium | reverse complement strand
TGAGCCCTGCGAAGGACATCTCCCCTGGCATCGCTCACTTCTTCATCCAGGGCATCATTTCCCGTAACTCGCGCCCCACCTTCTCTATCTGGTGCTCATCCCCTGCTTTTAACAACTGATCAAAATTGGGCCTGCCTGCCTCGTTCTCCTTGATCCATTCCCTGGCAAACTTCCCTGACTTGATCTCCTTTAAGAGCTTCTGCATCGTCTTACGCGTCCTGGCGTTGATGATCATCGGCCCTCGCGTCAGGTCACCGTAGCAGGCGGTATTGGAGACTCGCCTGCGCATCCCGGATATCCCGTGCTCCTGGATCAGGTCCGTGATCAATTTTAACTCAT
Organism: Candidatus Omnitrophota bacterium; assembly: GCA_042570405.1. GTDB lineage: Bacteria > Omnitrophota > Gorgyraeia > Gygaellales > Profunditerraquicolaceae > JBHPDM01. Next base: position 76,243 of record JBHPGR010000002.1, on the reverse strand, counting down.
GCAACACCTCAAAATAGGCGATCTCCGGCTGGTAACCTGCCTCGATCAGGGTATCAAAACCTGCCTTGATCATCTCGGTCACCCCTCCGCAGAGCACTGCCTGCTCGCCGAATAGATCAGTCTCGGTCTCCTCGTCAAATGTAGTCTCGATCACTCCTGCCCTGGTTGCGCGAAGCCCCTTGGCATAAGCCAACGCTAACTTTAAGGCATCCCCCGAGGCATCCTGAAAGACCGCTACTAACGAAGGCACGCCTTTTCCCTCCTCATACATCCTTCTTACTAACGCGCCGGGGCCTTTGGGTGCCACCATGAAGACATCCACGTTCTTAGGCGGCTTGATCTGCTTAAAGCGGATATTAAATCCGTGCGAAAAGCAAAGCGCCTTACCCTTCTTCAATTGCGGCTTGATACTCTCTTTATAGACCTTGGCCTGGACGTGGTCCTGGGTCAGGATCTGGATGATATCCGCAGCTCCTGCCACCTCTGCCGCAGGAAGCGGCATAAAATTATCCTTCTTTGCCTGCTCAAAGTTCGGCGTCCCCTCTAACTCCGAAACGATCACCCGGCAACCTGAATCGCGCAGGCACAGCGCCTGGCCGCGGCCCTGGATACCGTATCCGATGATCGCGATCGTCTTATCCCGCAATAATTCCAAATCCGCATCCTGGTCATAGTAGATCTTTGGCATCTCTTTTCCCCTATTTTTAATGAGTTATCGCTACTTTGCCGGTTCTCACCAACTCCTTGACTCCGAATTTTTCCAGTGCCCCCAGTAATTCTGCGATCTTGGCCTGCTCATCGACCGCCTCGATGATCGCCGTATTACCCTTACACTGGATGATCTTTGCCACATATTTAGCGATCAGTTTTTCAAGTTTCTCCTTATCCTTAGGCGCACAACTGACTTTGACTAACACCAGCTCCCGCTCCACATGCTCTCGCTTTGTGAAATCCGTGACCGTGATGATATCGATCAGCTTATTCAGCTGCTTCTTGACCTGCTCAAGGATCTTCTCATCCCTTGCATCGACCACGATCGTCATATAAGAGACCGAAGGATCAAAAGTCTCGGACACGGCAAGTGAAGCGATATTGTAACCGCGGGCACTAAAGAGCCCGGCGATACGCGCCAGGACCCCGAATTTATTCTCGACTAATAAAGATATCGTATGTCTCATTATGCCATCCCACCAATCATCCGATTGATGGCTTCTTCCTTCGACTCCCTTCGACCCTACTTAGCGTAGGTCGCTCAGGACTACGCCATCCCACCAATCATCCGATTGATGGCTTCGCCTGCCGGAACCATGGGGAAGACGTTCTCCTCCGGTTCGACCCGGAAATCAATAAACACTACTTTGTTCGTTGAGAGCGCCTTATCGATTGCCGGGCGCACCTCCTCCTTCTTGGTGACGCGTATTCCCAGCGCACCGTAACTCTCGGCAAGCTTGACAAAATCCGGCCCTGAGATGCAGGTGTGCGAATAGCGCTTCTTATAAAACAGCTCCTGCCACTGCCTGACCATTCCTAAATATCCGTTATTCAGGATCGCCACCTTGACATTTATCTTATTACAGACGCAAGTTGCCAACTCCTGGATGTTCATCTGGATCGAGCCGTCTCCGGCGATATCGATGACCTGCTTATCGGGACAACCCACCTTCGCCCCCATCGCCGCCGGAAATCCGTAACCCATAGTACCCAGGCCGCCCGATGAAAGGAATGTGCGCGGCTTACTGTACTTGTACCACTGCGCTGCCCACATCTGATTCTGGCCGACTTCGGTAGCGATGATCGCCTCCCCGCGAGTCGCTTCATATATCTGCTCGATGACATACTGAGGCTTAAGTCCTCCCTCCTTTTTATAGGTGAGAGGATGTTTCTTCTTCCAGCTCTCGATTGTCTTGCGCCAACTTGCTATATCGGGCGCCTTCTTGATCTCACCCGAAAGCTCCTTTAGTATATTTTTCGCATCTCCCACGATCGGAACGTCGACCTTGACGTTCTTACTGATAGATGATGGATCGATATCTATATGGATGATCTTTGCTCCCGGAGCAAAGTCATCAAGCCGTCCGGTCACCCGGTCATCAAAACGCGCTCCGACTGCGATGATCAAATCAGACTCCATGGTAGCATGATTTGCGAAAGCCGTCCCGTGCATCCCGAGCATCCCCAGTGCCAGCTCATGAGTTGCCGGAAATCCGCCGATCCCCATCAACGTCCAGGTGACCGGAATTTGAGTCTTCTCAGCCAATTCCTTAAGCTCCTCGGCCGCCCCTGAAATGATCACTCCACCGCCGATATAAAGAATCGGCTTCTTGGCCTTGCTAATAAGCTTTGCCGCCTTTTTGATCTGTCCGGGGTGGCCGCTATAAGTCGGTTTGTAGCTGCGGATATTGACTTCCTTAGGCCAGATAAACTCCGTCTCCTGCATCTGAATATCGACTGGAATATCGACCACAACCGGTCCCGGCCTGCCGCTTGAGGCCAGGTAAAACGCCTCCCGGATCACCCGCGCCAGATCCTTGATATCCTTGACCAGAAAATTATGCTTAGTCACCGGCCGCGTCACCCCGGTGACATCCGCCTCCTGGAAGGCATCATTACCGATTAAGTGAGTCTTCACCTGGCCGGTAAAAGCCACCATGGGAATTGAATCCATATAGGCGGTGGCAAGTCCGGTAACCAGATTTGTTGCACCCGGGCCGGAAGTCGCAAGGCAAACCCCGGGCTTGCCGGTTGCCCGCGCATAACCGTCTGCGGCATGGGCTGCGCCCTGTTCATGCCGGGTGAGGATAAACTTCAAGAAATCTGCGTCGTAAAGTTTATCGAATATGGGCAGCACAGACCCGCCGGGGTATCCAAACATCACCTCGACACCCTCGCGCTTCAGGCACTCAAAAAATATCTGCGAACCGTCCATCTTCTTCATCTTACCTTAATATCGCTCCTTTATCAGCGGAACTCACCATTTTTGCGTATTTAGCAAGATACCCGCTTTTAATTTTTGAAGTTGCGGGCCTCCACTTCTTACGCCTAGCCTCTATCTCTGATTTGGCCAGTCTTAATTCCAGCTTTCTTCTCGGTATATCAATACTGATTATATCACCCTCTTCTAAAATTGCAATCATGCCTCCTGCCTGGGCCTCGGGTGAAATGTGTCCGATACAAGGCCCCTTTGTCCCTCCGGAGAACCTTCCGTCAGTGATCAGGGCCACAGAATTCTGCATACCCATTCCCACGATTGCCGAGGTAGGCGAGAGCATCTCGCGCATCCCCGGGCCTCCCGCAGGGCCTTCGTAACGGATGACAATGCAGTCCCCCCGCTTTATCCTGCCTGCAAGAATCGCGCGCATCGCATCCTCCTCGGTATTAAAGATCCGCGCATGTCCCTTAAAACGCATCATCTTAGAGGAAACTGCCGACTGCTTGACCACGCAGCCGTCCTTTGCCAGGTTCCCGTAAAGAATCGCTAACCCACCCTGTTTACGGTAAGCCTTATCCAGGGGCCTGATAATATCATTATCCGAAATCAGCGCCTCCCTGGCGATAGTCTTTATCGTCTTTGAGCCGACCGTGCGGTTATCCTTAAGTTTACCCCCTAGCCTCTTCAAGACCGCCGGGATCCCGCCGGCATAACCCAAATCCTCCATCATGTAGTTACCTGCGGGCCTTAAATGGCAGATGTTCGGAGTACTCTTGCTCAGCCGGTCAAAATCCTTCAGACTCAGGTCCACGCCCGCTTCATTAGCGATCGCCATCAGATGCAGCACGCTGTTGGTCGACCCACCCAGCGCCATATCCACGCGGATCGCATTCTCCAATGATCTTTTATTCAAAATGCTTCTGATCTTAGTACCCCTCTTTGCCAGGCGCACCGCGGCCATCCCGGATTCATAAGCGATCCGTTTCTTCGCCGCAGAAAAACAAAAAGTAGTGGCACTTCCGCAGAGAGATAATCCCATCGCCTCCACAAGACAGGCCATGGTGTTAGCGGTATACATCCCCTGGCATGCTCCGCAAGTGGGACACGCTTCCATCTCTAAGCCCGCTCTTTCATCCTCTGTGATCTTACCGCTTTTGAACCTTCCCACTGCCTCAAATGTATCCCTCACCAGCGAAAGCTTCTTATTCGCAAACCTTCCGGAGAGCATCGGCCCGGCGGTGACCACAACGGCAGGAATATTTATCCGCGCAGCCCCCATCACCATGCCGGGCGTGATCTTATCGCAGTCAGTCAAAAGCACCAGCGCATCAAGCTGGTGCGCATTGCCCATTGTCTCGATAATATCTGCGATCAGCTCACGCGAAGGCAGGGAATACTTCATCCCGGAGTGGCCCATAGCGATCCCGTCGCAGATCGCAGGCGACCCGAAGATAAAGGGCGTACCTGCGGCAGCCTCGATCCCCCGTTCGATAAACCGCTCAAGGCTACGCATATCCACATGGCCCGGAACCAGGTCGGTAAAACTGGAGGCGATACCGATAAACGGACGCTTAAGATGATCCTGTGTCAATCCGGTGGCAAGAAGCAAACTCCTGTTAGGCATCCTTTCTAATCCCTTCTTAATCTTATCAGAGCGCATTTTTTTATCCTCTCTTTAAAGAACTACCCGTTAAATTCTAAATACTAATATTTAAATTCTAAACAAATTCTAAATTCCAAACCAAAAGATAAAAGTTTAAGATATTAGAATTTAGGATTTGTGATTTGTTTAGGATTTCGGATTTAGAATTTATGATTTTTATTTAGTCGTCTCCTTCGCACGTATGGACAACCGCTGCCTTCTCCTTACGCTTACGGCTGATCACGCGTTTCAGGGTAACATATTTATCGACTGATTCCTTATTATTTACGCAATTCAACTGCTTAAAAAGGAAATCAAACTTTACCTCGATCTCGGCAGCTATTTTTTCGCGCAGCAGGCGCGGCAGGGCCATGATCTCCTTCTTAAAAGGGCCCAGCGCTTTCTTACGCGTCTTATAGATGAACTGATCGTCTGTCTGCCCCTCCTTACGCTCTGAAGAGAGATTTGCCTTGATCCAATCATAGATCTTCGCCTTTAGCTCCTGCGGGAAATGCTGGCTCTCATAGATCATATTCTGAAATTGCGTCGCCAGATGCACCTCTGCAGCCTCTGTCTCGGGAAACTTATGAAAAGCCTCTTCCGGCAGAGTCGATGCGCCGTGTTGAACGGCTCCGGCCATCCCGTATTTTTTTCTTGCGATCTCCGAAAGGTTCTTTAGCGTATCGAAATCCAGGCTTACCTTTGCAATACTCCCGTCAGGCAGGACTACTCCGCCGTGAGAAGTCCCGGTCTGGATGCTGATCTTGCTTATTCCGGTACGCCCCTTGCGCAGCTTGCTCTTATACCCCTCCATAAATGCGCGCAGGTCCTCCGGCGTCGAATTCTGGCTTCCTACCTCACCGATCTCACCGCCGACTGAAACTTCTACTCCCCGGGGCTGGATCTGCCGTATAAACTGAGTCAGTTTTGCACAGACCTCGTAATTATTGCGTTGCTGCTTTTTGACGCTTGGTTTACTCAAATCTACCACCGTAGAGGAATCTATATCTATATTATAAAACCCCGAATCGATCGCATCGGCGATCACAGCCTTCAACTCTTCGAGCTCCTTTTCTGGATTCTCCGAGAAACTCTTCGCCTTGACCTGAAAGTGATCCCCCTGGATAAAGACCGCTCCGCTGTATTCCTCTTTTATCGCCGCAGCAAGAATAACGCCCGTATACTCTATCGGCGGCTGGGCAGTATAGCCCATCTCTGATTTTGCGATCTCAAAGATAAAAGCCCCGCAATTATTTTTCTTAGCCACCCTGAATATCGCCCTGGCAAGATCCAGGGTCATGCTCCTTAAGTTTATCGCCGGCACGGTAAAACCGTTCACCTCTCCCCTGCCGCGCGCCATATAAAACTCGTGGATGCTCGATGGATAAATTCCTTTCTTATAGGCGATATCAAAGATCTTTTTTGCCAGGACCCGCTTCCTTTCGATTGCATCACTCATGATCAGGTCCATCGCCAGGTTTTCGACGTCAAGTGGCTTTCTTCCCATGAAAGAATACTCCTTTCTAAGTTAATATCTTGATTAAACCGTACAACTCCTCTAATTTTAATTCCTTTTTAGTAATTGCAAACTCCAGGTCTACGGCATTGATCTTATCAGAGACCACTCCTACTGCCTTGCCGCTCTCACCCTTGATCAATAGCTCTACTGCCGCAGCACCTAGCCGGGCAGCCAGGATCCTGTCATTGGCAGAAGGAGCCCCACCTCTTTGCAGATGGCCCAGGGTGACCTCTCTTGTCTCTAATGAAGTCCCGTCAGAGATCTTTTTGGCGATCCCTGATGCCTTTGCCGCGCCTTCGGCAACGATGATGATCCAGCTGACCTTGCCGCGCTTATTCCCTTGCACTATCTCAGCGCACATCTTCTCGAGGTCAAATCTTCTCTCCGGCAGAAGAACCTCTTCTACCCCTGCGCTTACAGCAACGCGCAGTGCAATGTAGCCGTACTCCCTGCCCATTACCTCTACGACAAATATCCGCTCCATTGAGGTGGCGGTATCCCTGATCTTATCGATCGCCTCAAGCGCGACATTTATCGCCGTATCCGAGCCGACCGTAAAATCAGTCCCGTTTATATCATTATCGATCGTGCCGGGGACTCCGATACAGGGAATCTTCCATTTTTTTGACAAAGCTATCCCGCCGCGGTATGTCCCGTCTCCTCCGATCAGGACCAGGCCGTCGATCTTATTCTTCCTGATAACCTCAACTGCCTTCTTCTGCCCGGATTCCTCCAGAAATTCAGGGCAGCGCGAGGTCTTAAGAATAGTCCCGCCCAGGCTGATTATATTTGACACCGAACGGCGGTCCATTAATTTCAGATCCCCCTTGATTAGGCCCTCGTAACCGCGGAAGACTCCCAACACTTGGAGTTTATTATGCGTTGCAAAACGCACCACGCTGCGGATAGCAGCGTTCATGCCTGAACTTTCACCCCCTGAAGTCAAAACCGCGATTCTTTTGGTCATGTGCCGATCTCCCAGCTGGAAAGGTATTTTTCCTGTTCGTGCGTCAGGGAATCGATCCTGATCCCCATTGATTTCAACTTTAAGCGCGCGATCTCCTTATCGATATCTTTCGGGACCCCATACACTACAGGCTCCAGTTTTCGGTGGTGCTTTGCCAGATACTCAGCGCTTAACGCCTGGTTGGCAAAGGACATATCCATCACCTGCGCCGGGTGGCCCTCTGCCGCTGCCAGATTGATCAGCCTCCCTTCGCCTAACAGATAGATCTTGCGTCCGTCCCTCTGTGTATATTCATCGACAAATTCCCGGATCCGCCTCCTGGACCTGCTTAGTTTCTTCAATCCCGGGATATCGATCTCGACGTTGAAGTGCCCGGCATTGCAGACGATCGCGCCATCCTTCATCGATTTAAAGTGCTCCTTACGGATAACGCTGGTGTCACCGGTTGTAGTGACAAATATCTCACCTGTCCTTGCGGCGCGGGCTATCGGCATCACCTCATACCCGTCCATCGTCGCCTCAAGGGCGCGCAGGGGATCTACCTCTACAATGACCACTCTCGCCGCCATCCCTTTTGCGCGCATGGCAACACCCCTACCGCACCAGCCGTAACCGCAGACCACGAAGTTGCTCCCGGCCAGAAGTTTATTTGTAGCGCGGATTATGCCGTCGACCGTGGACTGGCCTGTCCCGTAGCGGTTATCAAAAAGATGTTTAGTCTGCGCGTCATTGACTGCGATAATCGGATAACCCAGCTTTCCCTCGCTGGAAAGTGCGCGCAAGCGTATCACGCCTGTAGTCGTCTCCTCCGTACCTCCGATGATATCATCCATATTATATTTTGCCGGCTGACGGTGGATCGTAGATACAAGGTCGGCTCCGTCATCCATAGTGATGCTAGGGCGTATCGCCAAGACTGACCTGATATGCTTATAGTAGGTCTTTGTATCTTCACCCTTGATCGCATATACGTCGACCCCCAGCCCTTTGGCAAGGTATGCTGCGACATCATCCTGCGTAGATAACGGATTAGATGCGCAAACTGCCACCTTTGCCCCGCCTGCTTTTAGGGCCTCCATCAGCACCCCGGTCTCGGTAGTCACATGCAGACAGGCAGCTACCTTATACCCCTCTAAAGGCTTTTGCCTCTTAAAGCGCGCCGCGATCAACTGCAGGACCGGCATGTTATTGCGCGCCCATTCGACCCTTAAAGCACCCTTTTTAGCTAATTTAATATCCTTAATGTCGTAACTCATATCCTTCCCGCCTCTCTCTTAAGGCTCTCTGCCTTATCGGTTCTTTCCCAGGTAAAACCAGGGCCCTTCCTGCCGAAATGTCCGTAGCAGGCAGTCTTCCTATATACAGGCCGCAACAACTTCAGGGACTTGATGATCCCCCTGGGTGTAAGATCAAAACTTTTTCTTATAAGTTTGACAAACTTCTGATCAGACAATTTTCCCGTTCCATAGCTATCGACAAATATGGAGAGAGGTTCCGGGTATCCTATTACATAGGAAAGCTGCACCAGAAAACTGTCTGCTAATCCGGAGGCGACTATGTTCTTCGCGACATAACGGCACATATAAGTAGCTGAGCGGTCGACCTTAGTCGGATCCTTCCCGGAAAATGCCCCTCCGCCGTGCGCGACAGTGCCGCCGTAGGTATCGACGATTATTTTTCTTCCGGTCATCCCGGTATCCGACTGCGGACCGCCGATGACAAACTTGCCCGTCTGGTTTACGTAAAACTTGGTTTTTTTATCCATATACTTTTTCAATATCGGCTTTGCCACGACATCGATGATCTCCCGGCGCGCCTTTTTTGTGATATTATCTCCGGTAGAATCAAGTATCTCTTCGGAGTGCTGACAGGCTAAAACGCAGGAACTCACGCGTTTGGGTTTCCCGCGGTCATATTCAACGGTAACCTGTGATTTACAGTCAGGCCCAAGATAATTAAGGATCTTCTTTCTGCGTACCTCAGCCATTCTTCTCACCAGCTCCTGAGAAAGCATGATCGGCAAAGGCATCAACTCCTTAGTCTCGCGACAGGCATACCCGAACATGATCCCCTGATCCCCTGCCCCGCCCTTATCGACCCCCTGAGCAATATTCGGAGATTGGCGGTTTATGGTATTTACGATAGCGCAGGTCTTATAGTTAAAACCGTATTTAGGATGGTCATAACCGATCTCCTTTACGACTTTGCGCGCTAATTTCTGTATATCGACATAGGCAGTGGTGGTGATCTCTCCGCCAATAACCAGGAGCCCCATAGTCACATAGGTCTCGCAGGCGACTCTAGCAAGCTCCTTCCTCTTATCATTGGCCAATATATTATCTAAGATCGCATCAGAGATCTGGTCACAGACCTTATCCGGATGCCCCTCTCCTACCGCTTCCGATGTGAAAAAATGTCTACGTCCTCCCATAGCTTCTTTTTACCTCCTTGTAGGTCTTCTTATCTCCGATATCATGCCAGCGTCCGCCGAAGGCAAATGCAAAAGTCGGCGTCCTCCTCCTTAACCAATCTATATAAAAACCGGTTGCATCCCTCTTGTTTTTCATATCCTTAAAGTATTCCTTAAATAACTTCAGGCCCTTCTTAGGGAAAAAATATACGCACATCGCAGCTAACGTCGCCTTGGGCTTCTTCGGCTTCTCCTGAAAATCCAGAATCCTCCCGGATTTATCGGCCTTTATTATGCCGTACTTCCTTGCATTAGATCTACTCTTTACGTCAAAGACTCCGATCGAAGGGCTCGGGCTGTTGCGTTTGGCAAAAGACAAAAATCCTTCAAGGCCGCTGTCAAAGAGGTTATCCCCTCCGATCACCAAAAGATCATCCTTGACCTTCTTCCTGGTGATCGCGAAATTCATATCGCCGATCGCTCCCAGCCTGTCATCCAGGCCTACTGAGCCGTCATCCACCAGGCTGATCTTAACCTTTGTTCCCTGCCTTTTCTTCCACTTTTTAAAGAGCGATATGAATCTATGATTGACCACTACGAAGATCTCATCTACCTCATCCAGCGCCTTCACCTTATCCATAATATAATCGATCATCCTGCGCCTGCCCACGCTCAAGAGCGGCTTGGGGAAATTCAAGGTTATTGGATATAGCCGCGTGGCGTAACCTGCGGCCAGGATCAGCGCTTTCATTAAGCCTTTATCAGCTCCTTCTTTAAATAAGTCACCCGCTCTACCGGCGTCGGGTCTATGCCGTAAAGTATCGCCAGGTAAAACGAGACAAAATCCCCGATGTATATCAGGGAAAAAATCCTGCTTAACAGGTCCTCCCCGCGTGAATTGACCTCGGTCACCTCTACGCCCTCTTTCTTGATCATATCGCACGTGATATCCATCCGTATTGAGGTGCGCGGGTGCATCTTATTATCACGCAGCATTACAACGCTTAAATTCTTAAAAACTTTCTTCGGGTTCTGCCAGCCTACGATCTCATTATGGTTCATCTCCGGGAATACATGGCTTGAGGCAAGCGCCTTTGAGTTTTCATTCAACTGTCCGCGAAACCTCAGCGCAGTCACGTCAAAGTGCACACAAGGCGCATAGATCACAGCAAACTTATTATAGAGCCTGGAAGCGATAGACTTAGCGATATTATCCTTCTGCCCGATCCCCGGCCGAAGGCTGCGCTTTTTTAACTCATCTAATGTCGCCACCATGCTGTTTATCTGGGGACCGATCTCCTTGACCAACCCTAGCCTCGATAATACGCATAAAGGTATCAGGCTCAGGTACCCCAAAGCGCATCTTGGGGGCAGCCCCTTTGGTATCTCAATAAAGGTAAGCCCGTATTTGGCCGCAGACTCCTTTAATGAACCGTCAGAGGATATGGCAACGATCGTGGCGTTCTTCTCTTTTGCCTGACGGAAAGCCGAGAGCGTTTCTTCGGTATTTCCTGAATAGCTCGTGATGAAGACAAGCGTCGATTCATCTACAAGGCCGGGCAGATCGTATTCGCGAAAGACCAGGACCGGGATCTTACTCTCAAAATAAAGATACGATCTCACCAGGTCAGCGCCGATCGCCGAACCCCCTAAACCGGCGAAGACTATTTTACTAAAATCCCTTTTCTCAAAGAGTATCCTTACCCCTGCAGCTATCTCTCTTGCCCTGACGCACTGCAGAGGAAATTCAAGCAACAGCCCCAGCATCCCCGACTTATCAAGTTTTTTGATGTTCGCTTCGCTCATCGATTGACGGCTCATTTCAGGATCTCCTTTATCTTGCTCTGGCAGAACTTCTCGATCTCCTTGCCGGTGGATAATTTAAGCGCTTCATCCGCAAAGCTCTTCGCCTGCTTTATCGTCACGCTGCGGATGACGTACTTTACCTCCGGGATCATCGAAGGCGGCATGCTCAATCCGTCAAGCCCAAGACCCACGAGCAAAAGGACCATGCTTGGCTCACCTGCCATCTCTCCGCACATCCCTACCCAGATCTTAGCCTTGTTAGCGGCTAGGCAGATACCCTTGATCATCCGCAACACCGCCGGATGCAGGGGATCATACAGATAAGCCACCTTTTCATTTACGCGGTCCACCGCCAGCGAGTACTGGATCAGGTCATTTGTTCCTATACTGAAGAAATCCGCTTCCTTAGCCAGGAGGTCTGCGGTTATCGCCGCCGAAGGCACCTCGATCATCGCCCCGACCTCGATATCTTGATTAAAATCCCGGCCCTCCTTCTTTAATTCTCTCTTTGCCTCATCCAAAATCATGTTTGCCTGTATCAACTCATCGACCCCGGAGATCATCGGATACATCAGGTTCAAAGAGCCGTGCACTGAAGCGCGCAGGATCGCACGCAGCTGCAGCTTGAATATATCGGGCCGGGCAAGGCAGAAGCGGATCGCCCGCCACCCCAAAAACGGCTGCATCTCGCTGGGAATCTGAAATTGCGAAAGGAACTTATCTCCGCCCAGGTCAAGCGTGCGGATCGTAACCGCATCCGGCTTCATCTCTCTTGCCACATACCTATAAGCCTGATAATGCTCCTCCTCGGTAGGCAGGTCCCTCCTATTCATATAAAAGAACTCGGTGCGGTAAAGCCCTATCCCCTCGGCGCCATGGGTCTTGGCTGCCGGCACCTCATCGGGAAACTCGATGTTCGCCTTTATCTTGATCGTCTTCCCGTCAAGTGTGGTCGCCGGGAGGTTTTTGGCCGGCAGGTATCTCCTGCTGATCCCCTTTAACTTCTCTTCCTCGGCCCGGTAAAACTCCAGCGTCTTCTGATCCGGATTGACGATCACCACACCAGTACTGCCGTCAACTATCAGCAGGTCATCGGCGTTTATCATCGTCGTCGCCTCTTCCGCTCCGACTACGGCAGGTATCTCTAAGGACTTGGCCATGATCGCGCTGTGCGACGTCTTTCCGCCGATATCAGTGATAAAGGCGGCAACGCTCTTTTTATACATCGCTGCAGTATCCGAAGGAGAAAGGTCGTGCGCCACCACTACCACCTTCTCCTTGATATCCTCAAGCGTCGACCTCTTTTTGCCCAGGAGGTTGCGCAGGATCCTCCTGCCTACATCATTGATATCGGTCATGCGTTCCTTGATATATTCATCCTCGATCTTGGAGAATACCCCGATATATTTCTTCAGTACCTCCGAGAAGATGAAGGGGACGCATACAAGTTCTTTTTTAAGGCGCGAGATCACCTCCTCGATCAACATCCGGTCCTCAAGGACCAACAGGTGCGCGTCAAATATCTGCGCCTCATCCTGGCCCATGTCCGAAGCGATGCGCTTTTGAAGGTCAATGATCTCCTTGCGCGTCTGGATCAGCGCCTCTTCAAAGAGTTGGATCTGAAAAGGAATATCCTCCTCTTTGATCGACTGTTTCTGGATGCTAAAGACCTCCTTGCCCACCCTGTAAGCAGGCCCGATAGCTATCCCTGAAGCCGCCGCTATACCATTAAGTCTTATCATTCACCTGCCTCACTGCTCACCAGCCGCTCCAGTGCGTCTATCGCCTCCTGGGCGTCCTCGCCTTCTGCCTCGACGATGATCTCACTGCCCTGTTCAGCGCCAAGTGTAAGGATCCCCATGATCGATTTTCCGTTTATCTCTTCCTTCTCGCGCCTGACCGTGATACGTGAATCAAATTTATTGGCGATCTGTACGAATATCGCCGCCGGCCTGGCATGCAGCCCCTGCTTATTCATTACTGTCAGTTTCTTAGTCAATAAGGGCATTTAACTTCTTACCTCTTCCATGATCCCGAAGATTATCTCGGCTAATTTTACCGCGTTATGTCTGACCACATCATCGACGATGATAAAATTATCTTCGATCAGGCGGTATCCGAGTTTCCTGATCTTATCAACGTCTCTCTTTACGGGGTGAGATTTCTCACTGGCGTAACGCTTAAGCATCTCCTCGGGCACCACACCGCTGTTTACCACGCAATAGTCAAAAATACGCGGGTGGCTGTGTTTTGCCAGCGTCTTTATATGGTCACAGACGCTGTATCCGTCAGTCTCTCCCGGCTGGGTCATCACGTTAGATACGTATATCTTGATCGCATTGGAAGCAACGATTGCTTCCGCGATCTCCTTGATCAAAAGATTCGGTATGATGCTGGTATATAGCGAACCCGGACCCAGGACGATTATCTCAGCCTCTCTTATCGCCTTTACCGCCTCGGGTGTCGCCAGCGGATGCTCAGGCTGTAGGCTGACCATCTCTATTGCTTTTTGCGCCTTCGGGATCTTGTCCTCACCCACAGTGATCGAACCGTCGGTATGTTTTGCCACTAACCCTACATTATCCAACGTTGATGGTATTACCTGTCCGCGCAGGGCCAGGACCTTGCTCGTTTCTTTGATCGCCTTTTCAAAATCACCGGTGAGCCTGGTCATTACCGTGATAAAAAGATTGCCAAAGCTATGTCCGGAAAGCTCCGTGCCCTTTTCAAAACGGAACTGGAAGAGATCACGCATCAACGTGGGGGCATCAGCCAAAGCCACCAGGCAGTTGCGGATATCTCCCGGCGGCAGGATATCAAACTGCTCTCTTAGGCGGCCCGATGAACCGCCGCTATCTGCAACCGTCACGATCGCCGAGATATTCGAGCTGTACTCCTTTAAACCGCTTAAAAGGACCGATAGCCCTGTGCCCCCGCCGACAGTAACTACCTTAGGACCCCGGCTGAGCTGTTTCTTCTGGTATAAAATATCGACTATCTCGGCATCCTTTGACCCGGGCACAAATGCCGCCATAAATGAACGGATCATCTGCTTGATGCCTAAGACCAGGATGATGATCCCGGAGGCCAGGACTATAGAATCAAGCGCCTTTAATACCCAAAAATCCTGCGCCTGCAGGCTAAGCGAGCCTGCGATTACCAGGATCACTCCGAACCCGGTCAGGCCGATCCAGCGCTTTATGCCGATGCCTGGATACAGCCACTTAAACTTTTCAAATTTTTCAAACCTTCTTTTCATCTTCCTGTATGATTATCTTTACGATCGCCTCGCTATTCTCGCAAGCGCGTAGGCTGTCGCGGAAATATTTATCCTTCAGGAGTCTTGAGATCCTGGCCAGGGCCTTAAGATGCGGCCCGGCAGAATCCAGTGGCGCAAGTAACGTAAAAAATATGTGCACCGGCTCATCATCTAAAGAATCAAACTTCACTCCTTTTTTAGAAAGCGCAAAGGCCGCTACAAGTTTCTTGACGCATTCAGACTTTGCGTGCGGGATGGCAACGCCCTGGCCGATAGCGGTTGAGCCCAGGGACTCCCTGGCCATCATGGCAACAACGAGCTTGTCGCGGTTGCGCTTATCGATCTCCCCGGCATCGATCAATAGATCCGCCAGCTCGCTGATCACTTCCTCTTTCTTTGTCGATTTGATGTCAGTTGCGATTGCCTTTGGTGCAAGAAAATCCATGATCTTCATAGCAAGTCTCCTCTTCGACTGAAATTGACAGGTTAAATTTTATGAATACTTTGGAGCGGGAGACGGGATTTGAACCCGCGACATCAACCTTGGCAAGGTTGCGCTCTTCCAACTGAGCTACTCCCGCATTCTTCAATAAAAAAAACGAAATTAGTTGACGCGTTGAAGTGTTGACTTGTTGCCGTGTATTTACACAACAACCCATCAACAAATCAACCCGTTAACGAAATAACGAAGAACGAATCAACGAAATATGCGGACGGAGGGATTTGAACCCCCAAGGGTTGCCCCAATAGCTCCTAAGGCTATCGTGTCTGCCAATTCCACCACGTCCGCGTCGTTCGCTATAGCTGGTTCAGTACTTGCAAGTAAACAAATCAAGCTTAAAGCTGTATCTATGCTTATCTCGCTATCTACTGACGCTCACTCCCCATAGGGAAACCCATATGGTTTCCCCTCTGGTGCCCCGCTTTGCGGGGCGGTCACCCCTTCCTTAGCAATCAAAGAACAGCAATCTTAAGGAGAGAACGGTCTTCTCTCCTTAAGAATCCTCTCTTTAGGTTCTCGGCTCTCAAAAGCTTATCCCGCCTTCGGCGGGAGAGCCTCGAACCTTGAAACTTGAAACTTGGTGGGCCACCCGTGACTCGAACACGGCACACCCGCCTTAAACATTTGTGTTAGCTGTATGTCGCCATACAGATCAGACTATTCCATTTCCCCCATTTATTATTAATTTCAAAAATGAAGGGAATCTTGATTATAGTCGTTGAACCTTCCCTTACCTTCCTGATAAAAAGGGCTTGGCTGCGGATTATCTGCATTCAAGAATTATTACTCTATTCACAGAGTATCTTGAAATACACCAGATTTCCCCGCAATTTACAAGATTCACTACTACTGGTTTCCCAGTAGCGCCCCCTTAGGCTGAGGGCGGTGCTCTACCGGATGAGCTAGTGGCCCAGAATTAATTCTTTAACTCATTATCAATGAACGAAATTACTTTACCTCTATTTCTTATAAGACTTCAATGAAGCTTCTAAAATCTTGCTCTTAGAAATCCTCTTCTTCCAAATTCCATTTTTTCTCCTATGGTTAATATAGATTTTAGGAGAAAAGTTTATCTCTTTGCTAAAGTTTAACAAATTTTTCTGACCTGTAATTTCAATATCGGTATTGCTTTTATCAATTTTGCACTCTACTCTAAAATCCCTTAGTAAATCTTTTATTTGTTCCAGTACAGAAGATAATTGTTGGTAGCCTCGTACTCGCCGAGTACTACCTTTATAAAAAACGTTCCCTTCGTCGTCAAAAAATGCCTTCAAAAATACCCTCTTTTCCATTCGTGAAGCACCATTGTTTAGGTAATCAACTAGCTCCTTCTTACGCTTCTTAAGATAATTAGCGAGTTCGACATGATAGAAAACCAACCCATAGACGTTATTATCTCTCGAATGAACTTTAGGTTCAGCATTAAAAATTTTATGCAAAAGCATTCTCATATGGTTGATTTGGTACTTACTGTTACTATAGTAAATACAACAATCATCACTTACTCTGCCGTCAAACATAAAATGAGCTACAGTATGAACTAAATCAGTTGACCACGCCCTAGGCTTTACAATTTCTCTACCCGCAAGACATTTATCTTTTCGGGGATTTATCTTATGCATATTTCGTTCTCTATTTCTAATATCTAAATTATGTCTCTGCTCAACTGTTAGGGATATATCTCTTAGGTGACCATAAAGCGTGCTTCTTGGTACGCCTGTAATAAAGGAGATTTCCCCAAAAGATAAGCCATTAGTACGTAATTTTCTGGATCTTTTAATTATTTTTACTTCTAATTTCTTTGTCATGAATATTGCCCTAAAACTCCTGGATCTCCTTCTCTTTGCTCTTTAGTAACTCTTCTATTTTTAAGATGTATTTATCAGTGATCTTCTGCAGGGAATCAACGCCGCGGAATTTATCATCTTCTGAGATCTTCTTTTCTTTCTCTGTCTTCTCCAGCGCCTCCTTGATATCTCTTCTGATCGTGCGCAGCGAGATCCTCCCCTCCTCGCTCATCTGATGCACCAATTTCACCAGCTCCTGCCGCCTCTCTTTGGATAATGGCGGTACAGCCAGGCGGATCAACTTGCCGTCGTTGGAGGGCGTGATCCCGATATTTGACTTCATGATCGCCTTCTCCATCTCGGGGATCGCATTCGGATCCCAAGGTTGGATCACGATCAGATGTGCATCCGGCACTGAGATCGAGGCCAACTGCTTAAAGAGGGTCGGGGTCCCGTAATAATCTACATGCAATCCTTCAACTAAGCCCGGATGCGCCCTTCCTGTACGAACCTCGGCATATTCGCGGGCTACTGATTCCAGCGATTTCTTCATCTTTTCTTCAGCCGTATGCAAGATCTCTTTGGTAGTCATCAATACCTCCTTAATGAGCACATAACTTACGAACACTAAAAGTGTGAGTAAGTTATAAGTGCGATAATGAGCCCACAACTTACGGAACGCTAGTGACGTAAGTTGTCTGGGCGAATTAATCCCGGCGAATGCGGGAAAATTATCAAAGAGAATTTTCCCGCGGCTTATGAGCCGGGAAAGTTCCATACATAACTTACGCCTTTATTTGACAACCGTCCCTAACCTCTGTCCTAAAACCGCACGCTTGATATTACCCTTTTTATTGAGGTTAAATACCACTATCGGCAGGTTATTATCCATGCACAGGCTTACCGCGGTTGCATCCATCACCTTAAGGCCCTTCTTTAATACGTCGATATATTTTAACTGCTTAAATTTCTTAGCCCTCTTTACCTTGACCGGATCAGCATTGTAAACGCCATCGACCTTTGTGCCTTTTAGGATCGCCTGCGCGTTTATCTCCATCGCGCGCAGAGCTGCGGCGGTATCGGTCGTAAAATAAGGATTCCCGGTTCCGGCGACAAAGATCACTACCCGCCCCTTCTCCAAATGCCTGATCGCCCGGCGCCTGATGTAGGTCTCAGCGACCCTTTCTATTTCGATCGCCGTCATCACCCGGGTGGGGACCCCTGCCTTCTCCAGGGCATCCTGAAGCGCCAAGCCGTTTATCACGGTCGCCAGCATCCCCATGTAGTCGGCAACCGACCGGTCCATCCCTAATCCGCGCGAGGCGATATTCTCCTGTCCGCGGAAGATATTCCCGGCGCCCAGGACGATCGCAATGTCGACCTTCAGGTCCTTGACCTCTTTGATCTGGCCTGCGATAGAGGCCAAAACAGCATGATCGATCCCGTGCCGCTTAAGCCCCTGCAGGGCTTCGCCGCTCAGTTTTAAGACTATCCTCTTATAGGCTGGTTTAAGGCTCATTCTCCGATTCTGTAGCGCATGAATCTGCGGATAACGATATTTTCTCCGGTCTTAGCGACCAGGCCTGTCAGGAGGTCCTTTACGGTGACGGAGGGATCTTTGACAAAGGCCTGCTCCAACAGGCAATTCTGCTTGCAAAACTCTTCTTTGTTCTTTTCTTTCTTCAGATCCTTAGCGGGCACCTCTTTTTTACTTAAATAAGCTGGCTCGCACGCTACGATATGCATGGCAACATCCTTGGTAAACTGGCAAAAGTCGCTGTTGCGCGCTACGAAGTCTGTCTCACAATTGACCTCAAGCAATACTCCGGTCTTATTTCCTAAATGCACATAGGCCTCGATCCTGCCCTCATTGGCGGCCCTGAGAGATTTTTTGCTTGCGATCTGTAATCCTCGTTTGCGGATCAGCTCAGCGGCCTTCTTGATATCGCCCTTGGCATCCTTAAGCGCCTTGTTGCAATCTGATATGCTTGCGGCGGTAATCCTCCTTAACTCCCTGACTGAGTCCAGTGAACTCTTCATTATAGTTGTGCCTTTCTCTTTGTCCTGGTTGTCTTTGCCTGAGGCCCATGCTTCTCTGGGGCCTCTTTCTCTTTTGGCTTTGGATGCTCTTCTTCAGGCTGCTTTGACTCCACATCCTCTTCTATCTCTTTGATCGCCTCCTCTTCCTGAGGGACCACGATCTCAGGTTGTGCCTCCTGCTTCTTTTTCTTTATCGCCTCTCCGCTCTCAGAAAGATAATTTAGGAACTTATTCCTTCCTGCTATAGATGTATCTGCGATCAGCGAACTGATCAGGCGTATGGATTTTATCGCGTCATCATTACCCGGTATCGGGTAATCGATCTTGTCCGGGTTTGAATTTGTGTCAAGCAACGCGATGATCGGTATTGATAGGCGCCTCGCTTCCTTCACTGCAGTATCTTCCTTTTTAGTGTCTACGATAAAAACCGCCCCGGGCATCCGCTCCATATCGATAATCCCACTGAAGCTTTTCATAAACTTTCCCAGCTCCTTTTCAAGGCCGGCTACCTCTTTCTTGGTCAGCTTCTCAAAGGTCCCATCCTCTTTCATCCGCTCTATCTCTTTCAGGCGGTTTATGCTCTTCTTGATCGTAGCAAAGTTTGTCAGCAACCCCCCCGGCCAGCGCTCAGTAACATGATACATGCCGCAGCGTGTGGCCTCGGCCCTGACGATCTCCTGGGCCTGCTTTTTCGTCCCGACAAAGAGTACCATCTCTCCCTTAGCGGTGATCTCCAAGAGATAATCCCTTGCTTTGTTCAGGCACTCTTCGGTCCGCTCAAGATCGACCACGTGAATCCCGCTCCTCTTACCAAAGATATACTGATTCATCTTCGGATTCCAGCGCGAAGATTTATGTCCGAAATGCACCCCTGCTTCCAAAAGCTGCTTGATTAGTTCTGATGGCACTATTTGTTCCTCCTTTTTAAGATTGTTGAAATGGTTAAGTATATCATAATATCTTTGAGTTTCAACTATTTTTGGATCTCCTGCATCTGGTAAAGCCGCTTGTAAAGGCCGTCGTTTTCGATCAGCTGGGCGTGGCTGCCCTGCTCTACGATCTGGCCCCTATCAAGCACGATCACTTTATTCGCCCCCCTTACCGTAGAGAGCCGGTGTGCGATCACAAATACCGTTCTTCCCTTTATTAACCTGTCCAGCGCCTCCTGCACGATGCGTTCGGATTGCGAATCCAGCTGCGATGTCGCCTCATCCAGGATCAAAATCGGCGCGTTCTTTAACAGCGCCCGCGCGATCGCGATCCGCTGACGCTCTCCTCCGGAGAGCTTCATCCCTCTATCGCCGATCACCGTTTCATAGCCTTCAGGGAAATCCTTGATAAACTCATCCGCGTGCGCCTTGACCGCCGCCTCCTCGATTTCTTTACCGGAGGCATCCGGTTTACCGTAGGCGATATTGCCCCTGATCGTATCGTTAAAGAGCACGACCTCTTGCGTGACGATACCGATCTGCCTGCGCAGCGATTTAAAGGTGACTTCGCTTATATCTTTGCCGTCGATCAGGATCCTTCCGCTCTTTGGCTCCCAGAAGCGCGGGATGAGATCGACAAGTGTAGTCTTACCCACGCCGCTGGGCCCCACGATCGCAAGCATCTGGCCCATTCTTACCTCAAGGTTAATCCCCTTCAAGACATCCTGATCAGTATAACTGAACCAGACATCCTCAAATTTAATACCCTGTTTAAAGGCGGATAAATCCACTGCTTGCGGCTTCTCATTAACGCTCAAAGGGGCATCCAGCACCTCATAGACTCGAATGCTCGCTGCCAGCGCCTTCTGCAGGATCGAATTCACCTGGCTTAATTTCTTAAAAGGCTTTATCAGTGAAAGCAACGCCGCCATAAAAAGCGCGAATACGCCGAAGGAGAAGACTCCGTCCACAACCTGCCTGCCGGCATAGAATATTATAAAGAGCGCCATCCCCACGCCGACTAATTCCGTAGTGATCCCCAGAAGCAGCATCCTCTTTATCGATTTCATCGCCAGCCGGTAATACTCATGATTATGCTTTCCGAACTTTGCCGCCTCGATTTTCTCGGCGCAAAACGCCCGCACGATCCTCACTCCGGAGAAAGTCTCAACCAGAATAGAGTTGATATCAGCCATCCTCTCCTGCGAGCGCTTGCTTAAGGCGCGAAGCACCCTACCTACTACTATCATCGGCACCGCCACTATCGGCAGTACCACTATCGAGATCAGCGCCAGCCTCCAGTTGATCACAAAGGTCAACACCGCAAAACAGATCACCTGGAATGACTGATAGACCAGATCCGTAAGCGCGTAAGAGACCGCGTTCTCGATCAGCTTAACGTCATTAGTGATCCGCGAGACCAATTCCCCGCTCCTCTTCTGGGTAAAATAGTCGAGGGATAAGACCTGTAATTTGCCATAGACCATATCCCGCACATCACGGATCACCTTCTGCCCCACATCCGACATTATATAAGAATGCAGGAACTCAAAAAGAGCGCGTGTCACCAGCGCCACGGGCATCACGATCAGAAGCAGGGTAAGCACCTGCAGCGGCTCCAGGCTGTTCAGCCGGGCCAGGACCTGCTCGATTACCGCGGGAAACTTCCCCTCAGTGTAGACGATCTGCTTATTGGTAAATATCCTGTCTATCACCGGCACGATCGAGCTCAGGCGAAATACATCCAGGAGCGTTACAATGCCCATAAAGACGCCGGAAATAACCAGCCACCCATAATAAGGGCGCGCAAAACTGAATAATTTTCGATAATTCCTCATTTTTTGCCTTTTATTGGACTTTTTGAGGGGTTTTTTCTGCCTTTAAACGGCCTTTTTACGTAAGTTGCTACTATATCACATCTTTTATTCCTTGTCGAGTGATTTTATGCCCTTTTTTAACCCTTCACGCTCAAATATCAGAGTAGATATGGCCAACAAATTTTAGGGTCCTTGCCGGAGCGTGCATTAGAAATTTTTTGGCAATAGTGCACAAGGGATTACGCCGAACGGGAGTACCGAAGGATTACGTAAGACGTTACGGGAGAGAGGTGTAAACCGCAAGTGCACGGCAAAAAATTTCAGCACGCGCAGGTGAGGGCCCTAAAAAATTTGTTGCAACCTAATCCTTACTCTGATATCATCTTATTAATATGCCAAAACTCAAGGTAGGAGTTGTGGGGCTGGGACACCTGGGCAGCAAACACGCCCGGGTCTACTCAGAGATAGATGATTGCCGGCTCGCCGCAGTCTGTGACCTGAAAGAGGATAGCCTCAACGAAATCACCTCAAAGTTCGGGATTACTGGCTTTAAAGATTACCGGCAGCTTTTTGGAAAAGTCGATGCGGTCAGCATCGCCGCCCCGACTAACCTGCATTATGAGATCGCCTCAGGATTCCTCAAGAATAATATTCATGTGCTGGTCGAAAAACCCTTTACCACTGATTTAAAAGAAGCCGACTCGCTGATTAAGCTTGCCGATAAGAATAAGCTTATCCTCCAGGTCGGCCACATTGAAAGGTTCAACTCCGCCTTTGCCGCAACCTTGAAGTTGATCGATGACCCTAAATTCATCGAGTGCCACCGCTTAAGCCCCTTCCCGCATCGCTCGCTGGATGTTGGTGCGGTGTTAGACATCATGATCCACGACATCGATATAATCCTCGGGCTTGTCCCTTCTAAAATAAAAAAGATCGAGTCCGTAGGGGTGAAGATCCTTACTCCCTTTGAGGATATCGCAAGCAGCCGGATCGCATTCGAGAACGGCTGCGTCTGTAATCTTACTGCCAGCCGCGTCTCGGATGAGGTGATGCGAAAGATCAGGATATTCCAGAAGGATACCTACATCTCCCTGGATTACAAGGAAGCTAAGGCGACCATCTACAGAAAGCGCGGTACTCAGATCAGTAAAGAAGATCTTCCTATTGAAAAAGAGGAACCGCTGCAGAAAGAGCTCGCCTCCTTCGTTGAATGCGCTTCACTCAGGATTCCCCCTCTCGTCTCGGGTAAGGTCGCCCGCGAGGCGCTCGCTGTCGCCCTCGAGATCCAAAAACAGATATGCCAAATATAAAAAAGATCATTATCGTATGCGGTGAGGTATCAGGCGACATAAACGCTGCTAACCTCACTAAAGAAATATTAAAGACTGATCCGGGAATCAAAATCCTGGCAGTGGGCGGAGAGAATCTGCGTTCTGCAGGCGCTAGAGTCTTCGCCGATATAAAGGATTACGCGGTCATGGGCCTCTTTGATGTCCTAAAAAAACTCCCCCGCTTCTTCTCCCTTAAAAAAACTATCCTGCGGAAGATCAAAGAGGAGAAGCCCGACGCTGTGATCCTCGTCGATTACTCAGGTTTCAATTTAAGGCTAGCCGCAAAGATCAATAAGAGCGTCCCGACGATCTACTATGTCAGCCCGCAGCTCTGGGCTTCAAGGCCAAAGCGCATCAGATTTATAAAAAGGTTTATCCATAAGGTAGTCGTACTCTTTAAGTTTGAGGAGGAGTTTTATAGGAAGCACGGAGTAAGCGTTGATTTCGTCGGTCATCCCCTGCTTGATCTAGTCAGGCCCAGTATGAGTAAGGATAAATTTATCGGCACTTTCGGCATAAGCGACTCAAAAGTCACAGTCGCCCTGCTCCCCGGCTCCCGCAGGCAAGAAATAAAATACATCCTCCCGGTTATGCTAAAAAGCGCCGCCTTGATCGCCAAAGGCTCAAAAGGCGTACAGTTTATAATCGCTAAATCGCCTAATCTGGAACAGGAAATCTACGATCGCTTGATCGCAGGGACTTGCCTTGACCTTAAGATCATTGACGGAAAGACCTACGACTGCCTGGAAGCGGCGGATTTCTGCCTTGTCGCTTCAGGTACCGCCACCCTTGAGACTGCGATCATGCAAAAACCATTTGCCATAATCTACAAGACTAATCCGCTAAATTACTTAGTCTTTAAACCTCAGGTCAGGCTGCCATACATAGGGATGGTAAACATCGTAGCAAAAAAATTGATAATCCCGGAGTTTCTCCAGTCCGGGGCAAACCCGCAAGAGATCGCTGAATTCGCGCTGAGGGTCCTGCGCGATCCCCTTGAGTCAGCGCGCATAAAAAAAGAGCTCAGCAATCTGAGCTCCTCACTCGGTGAAAAAGGGGCCAGCTTGCGCGCCGCCGGCTCCATCCTGACTTTCCTCCAAAAATAATTCCTCCAAAAAGGGACGCTCTTTTTAGCTTTCTTCCTGTAGCACCTGAACAAAAATATCAACTACACCGGGATTAAACTGGGTGCCCTTATTCTTCTTAAGCTCCTCGATGGCCGTCTCCTTGCTTAGCTCCTGCCTATAGGCCCTGAGGGATGTCATTGCGTCATACGAATCAACTACTGCAAGGATGTGCGCAAAAAGGTTGATGTGATCGCCGCTGAGGTGCTTAGGATAACCCTTGCCATCGTAACGTTCATGATGCTCCTTGATCGTCTCCAGCATCTCCGGGGTCAAGATGATCGGCTTTAAAATATCCTCCGCTATCAGGGGATGCTGCTTGATAACTTCCCATTCTTCATCGGTAAGCTTATCCCGTTTGTTCAATATGCTCTCCTGGATCCCCAATTTACCGATATCATGAAGCAGCCCTGCCTCTCTCAATAATTCTGTTTTTTCGGGAGATAGCCCCATCTTTACTGCGACCTTGCCGGCATATTCAGAGACCCTCTCGGAATGGCCCCTGGTATATTTATCCTTTGCCTCAAGGATCCTGATGAAAGAATGCATCACGTTATAGAAGTAATTACTCAGTCTCTTCCGTGATCTAGAGAGGCTCTCCGCCATGTGGTTGAATGACTCGCCCAACTCATTTATCTCATCTTTTCCTTTGACCATTACGTGATAATCGAGATCACCTTCGGCGATATGACGGGTCCCTTCCACCAGCTTATTGATTGGCCCGGTAATGCGCATTGAAAGCAGCGTGCCCAAAAAAATAGATATACTCACGCCCAACCCCAACAAAACCGCCAGGCGCTTGTAAAATAACTTTTGCACCTTAAGGATATTATCCGCCATCATATCGATTCCCAGCATAGCTACTACCTTGCCGTTTGCATCATAAATCGGCGCGTATCCCGAAAGCGTTGCTCCCCACTCATCTACTTCAAATTCGTGATCCGCCGAGGCCTCTTCAAAACCCTTTAGCATCTGCGGAAAGCGCGAGGCATCATATTTATCTCCCGGGAAACTGCTCAGACCCGCCTCCTCTTCCTCCTCCGAAAGGGGATCAGGATCGACTACATACTGCCAGATGCCCTCCTGGTCGGTCTTTGTCATCGTATAAATATACTCGATATCAGGGTTTGCCTCTTTGATCTTTCTCAGTTTATCCGCGACGATCTGGAATTGCGCAGTACTTATCCCCTCCCTGTTTAAAGGTATACCCAAAAGTATATGTGCATCGACCGTCAGCGCCGCTGTCTGTGCAATAGTCATCAGCTGGTTGCGCAGTTGCGTGAATTGCGTCTCCATGTAGAATTTAGAGATAAAGAAATTACTGATTACTGCTGAAAAAACTACCAGCATAATAAAAGCCAGCGTGACTTTTACGCGGAAACTTCTTAATTTATATCTTCCCATCAGCGGCCCTTCATCACTTAGCGGGTATTATGTTCAAAAATGTCCTCACCCTTCCGTGACTGGTCTTTCTTTTAGTAAAGCTCACTTTCCCGGCACAGAGCGCATATATAGCTCCCTTGCCTTTGACGTTCACTCCGGCCTTATAAGTACATAGGCCCCTTACCAGGATCTGTCCGGTTTTAACAGCTTGCCCGCCCACAACTTTTACCGCCTTATCTTTTTTTGGCCTTGATTTTCCGCCCGCCATAATAATCCTCTCCTTTTTCCGGTTTCTTTCTCAATCTGAATACGACAACTATGTAGTATTATATTCCAAAACGCTTTTCAAGGCAATCGAATTTACAAAAAGAGCGTCCCTTTTTAAGTGAAGTTTTTAGGTAAGGAATAGGTTGCTGGAAGAGAATTTGCCGTCAGTGGTAAGACGAACCCCCAGGCGTTTCAGGCCGACTTCGTCGCCGGGTGCCGGAATATGCGTGATATGCACATCGCAGTTCTTTAACCCCTCCAGCTTCTCCATCGCTACCTCGGCAGTGTGGTTGGTGGTAGCGCTTATCGCCAGGGCGATCAGGGTCTCCTCTAAATCAAGGCTTTCGGATTCAGTATTTAAAACTCCCTGCTTCAATTTTGCGATCTGGGCGATTATATGCGGAGAAAGAAGCAGGATCTCGTCGGGAATATTGGCTAAGGTCTTAACCGCATTCAAAACCAGGCTTGAGGCCGCATGCATAAGTTTAGAATTCTTACCGGTGATGATCCTCCCGTCAGGAAATTGAATCGCCGAGCCGCAATAGATCCCGGTCTTTACCTTATTTTTCTTCTCGGCCTGCTCAGCTGCCTTTCTTGCCGGCCCAACAACCGTCCGATCGGTAACCTTTAAACTTAACTCCTCCATCAATAATAATACCTTGTCTACTGTCTCCTTCCTTTCTATACCCATGACATATTCGGCATTATACCTGAAATATCTCCTGATGATCTCCTGCCTTGCGGCTTCCTGTACTGCTTCATCATTGGTAATGCCAAAACCTGCGCGGTTGACCCCCATATCCGTGGGAGAGTTGTACGTGGGGATATTACTCTGTTTGCCGAAGATCCTGCTTAATATCGATTTTACTATCGGGAAGCATTCAACATCACGGTTATAATTTACAGCAGTCTTTTTGTAGGTATTTAAGTGAAAGGGATCCACCAGGTTAAAATCCAGGATATCGGCAGTCGCCGCCTCATAGGCCAGGTTTACCGGATGCTTTAGCGGAATATTCCAGATCGGGAAGGTCTCAAACTTGGCATACCCGACGTTTGCGCCGCGCTTATGTTCATTATAGATCTGAGAGAGGCAAGTGGCTAGTTTCCCGCTATTAGGACCCGGAGCAGTAACTACCACGATCGGGCTCTTGGTCTTGATATAATCATTCTTGCCAAATCCCTCGTCGCTTGCCACCAGATCTACATTTACCGGATACCCATCTATTGGATAATGCAGGTAGACCTTGACTCCTCTACGCTCCAATTTATTCTTAAAGATCACCGCACTTGGCTGATTGGCAAAGCGCGTGATCACTACAGCCAGTATATCCAGGCCCCACCCTCTTAAGTCATCGATCAGCTTAAAGGTGGCGGCATCATAGGTGATCCCGAAATCACCCCTGACCCTACCCTTTTCTATATCGCCGGCATAGATCGCCAGGACGATATCGATCTTATTCTTTAATAACTGCAGCAGCCTGATCTTAACATTAGGATCATACCCCGGCAGGACGCGCGAGGCGTGGTAGTCATAACAAAGCTTCCCGCCGAATTCAAGGTAGAGCTTATCTCCAAGCTTCTTTACGCGGTCAAGGATAGCAGCGCTCTGCTCTTTAAGGTATTTCTCGTTATCAAAACCTGTTTTTTTCGTCATTGCACCTATTATAGCTTCTTGTAATAATCCTGTAAAGAGGTAGCAGTGATCTTATTCTTCTTTGCCGCCTCGATCCCCTCGATGCTCGCCTCTGCAGCAGCGATTGAAGTAATGTAAGGCAGCTTATGCTGGATCGCCATCATCCGTATGTAGCTGTCATCATACTTACTACCTCTACCGATCGGCGTATTTACAATCAGCTGGACATCTTTGTTCTTGATCGCATCGGTAATATTCGGCCTTCCCTCGTACAACTTTTTGATCTGGTTATTCTTGACCCCGTTTTCACTCAAGAAACGGCCGGTCCCCTCTGTAGCCAGGATCTTAAAGCCTGCCTTCTCTAGCCGCTTGGCTATAGGAAGCAATTTCTGCTTATCTTTTTCTGCTACAGTCAACAATACGCTTCCCTCCAACGGTAATTTGACTCCTGCAGCTTCCTGCGCCTTGTAAAAGGCCATACCAAAGGTCTCGCCGATCCCCATCACCTCCCCGGTAGCTCTCATCTCAGGGCCGAGGACCGGATCTACCTCGGGAAACATATTAAAAGGGAACACCGCTTCCTTGACCCCGACATAAGGAAGCTTATATTTTTTCAACTCCGGAAAATCCTTTAGCTTTTTCCCGAGCATCACCTGCGTAGCTATCCTGGCGATCGCAATATTCGTGATCTTAGAGACTAAAGGCACAGTCCGCGATGCCCGTGGATTTGCCTCTAAGATATAGACCTTGTTATCGCAGATCGCATACTGAATATTCATCAGGCCCACGACCTTAAGCTCCTTTGCGATCTGGGCAGTATATTTCTCTATTGTTTTTAGATGCTCTTCCTTGATCGTCCTGGTGGGGATGGCGCAGGCAGAATCTCCGGAGTGGACTCCGGCAAGCTCGATATGCTCCATGATCGATGCCACAAAGCAGTCCTTACCGTCAGCAAGCGCATCGACTTCAGTCTCAACTGCCTGCTCCAGGAACTTATCGATCAACATCGGATATTCCGGGGTTATCTCGATCGCCTCCTCGGTGTATTTGCGCAGCATCTGTTCGTCATAAACTACCTGCATCCCCCTTCCGCCAAGCACAAATGAAGGACGCACCATCAAAGGATAACCTATTTTTTTTGCTATCTTTAAAGCTTCTTCCATGGAGCGCGCTGCCCCGCTCTCCGGCTGCGGGATCTTAAGCTCGATCATCCGCTTACGGAAATACTCCCTGTCCTCTGCCAGGCGGATACTTTCAGGAGAAGTCCCGAGGATCTTCACCCCGTTATCCTTAAGCTCCTGTGCGATGTTTAAGGGGGTCTGCCCTCCAAACTGCACGATCGCGCCCATCGGCTTCTCCTTCTCCCAGATCGTCAGCACATCTTCTACGGTCAAAGGCTCAAAATACAGTTTGTTGGAAGTATCATAATCTGTAGATACGGTCTCGGGGTTACAGTTGACCATGATCGATTCATATCCTTCATCGCGAAGCGCAAAGGCCGCATGCACACAGGTATAGTCAAATTCTATCCCCTGGCCGATCCTATTCGGGCCACCCCCTAAGATCAATACTTTTTTATTTGGTGAAACAGGTACCTTATCCTCCTTTATATAGGTAGAGTAATAATAAGCTGCATTCTCAACGCCGCTGACCGGAACCGCATCAAAACGCCCGGCCTTGCCGATCTTGATCCTGCGCTTTCTTACCTCGGCTTCTTTGACGTCAAACAATCCGGCAAGGTATCTGTCAGAAAAACCTAACTCTTTCGCCTTAGCCAGCTTCTGATCAGAAAGGTCCTTCCATTTATTCTTTGAGATCTCCTCCTCGAAATCTACGAGATCCTTCATCTCCTGGATGAACCAGCGGCCGATGTGGGTTACTCTATATAGCTCCTCGACCGAAGCGCCCCGGCGCAGTGCTTCATACATCAGAAATATCCGTTCGCTCGAAGGAGTAGCGATCCTTCCCTTTAACACCTCATCAGCAAGCGCCTTAAATTTTGCAACGCCCAAGCCATATCTTCCTATCTCAAGGGAGCGGATTGCCTTCTGGAAGGCCTCCTTGTAAGTCTTACCTATACTCATTACTTCCCCTACCGCCCTCATCTGAGTCCCAAGTATATCCTTGGCTCCGGGGAATTTCTCAAATGCCCAACGGGCAAACTTGATCACCACATAATCTCCGCTTGGCTCATACTTCTCAAGCGTCCCCTCTTTCCAGTAAGGGATCTCATCCATGGTCAAACCAGCAGCCAACTTGGTTGAGATCCTGGCAATAGGAAAACCGGTTGCCTTGGAAGCAAGCGCCGATGAGCGTGAAGTCCGCGGGTTGATCTCAATCACCACCAGGCGGTCAGTCTTAAGGTTATGGGCAAACTGGATATTAGTACCTCCGACCACGCCGATCGCATCTACGATCTTGTAAGATAAATCCTGCATCTTCTTCTGTAAAGGTTTGGGCACAGTCAACATCGGCGCCGCGCAGAAGCTGTCTCCTGTATGCACCCCCATGGCGTCAATATTTTCGATGAAACAAACGGTGATCTTCTGATCCTTTGTATCGCGTACCACCTCAAGCTCCAGCTCCTCCCAGCCGATCACTGCCTCTTCTACTAAAACCTGATGAACGATACTTACGTTAAGGCCGCGATTTACGATCACCCTTAATTCTTCTACATTATAAGCGATCCCGCCCCCGGTCCCCCCCATGGTGTATGCCGGCCTCAGTACTACGGGATAACCGATCTCTTCGGCTATCTTCTGCGCCTCCTCTACCGAATGGCTGACATCAGACTTAGGAACGGGGATATTGAGCTTCTTCATCGTCTCCTTAAAAGCCAGACGGTCCTCCCCGCGCTCGATCGCATCAGTCTGAACGCCGATCACTTTAATACCGTATTTCTTCAATACTCCGGACTTATGAAGGCTCGAAGATAGATTAAGGCCTGTTTGCCCCCCTAAATTAGGAAGCAGCGCATCCGGCCGCTCCTTTTCGATGATCCGCTCTAAGCTTTCTTCATTAAGCGGCTCGATATAAGTCTTATGCGCCATCCCCGGATCAGTCATGATCGTTGCCGGGTTAGAATTTACTAATACTACCTCGTAGCCCTCTTCTTTTAATGCCTTACAGGCCTGAGTTCCCGAATAGTCAAACTCGCAGGCCTGGCCGATGATGATCGGTCCGGAACCTATGATCAGGACCTTCTTGATGTCTTTGCGTCTTGGCATGCTCTCCTCCTGCGAGAAGTTTTATACTGCTGTTGATTAAATAATAAATCCCTGGTAAAACTTACAAAAAAAGCGCTTGAAGCACCGATAATCTCAGCCTCCAAACGCCATTGTTTTGTTTAGTAGTACGCTATTGGACTACCTATAAGTATACTAGATTTTTTAATTATGTCAAAGATTTTTTTAATTACTCACAGGCTTTGAATCTGGAAGCGTTTTTTGGTTTTAGCAGAATTTCCGGTAGAGGTCCAGGGTGTTATTGGCGACGATCTCCTTGGTGTACTGCTGCTCCACTATCTGTCTTCCCGTCTGGCCCAGCCTCTCCCTCAGTTGGTTATCGGCAAGAAGCTGGATAACCCGGGATGCTAAAGACTCGAAGTCTTTTACCGGCACGATAAACCCATTGATGCCGTCCTTAATTATCTCCGGCATCCCGCCTGCCTCGGTGACTACCATCGGTCTGGCAGAAGCTAATGCCTCAAGCATGGTCAGGCCGAACGGCTCGGAAGCGGTTGAAGGATAAACGCAGACTGAAGAAGCAGCATAAAGCTTAGGCATATCACTGAGCTTGAAGGAATCGATCAAAACATTCTTCTCTAATTTCAAGAATTTGACCAGGCTTACCATGTAAGCAATATCCTTCTGCTGCGACTGCGCCCAGTCGATGATATTCTTTGTGCCGGCCAGGACAAGCACGACGCCGGGGAACCTTCTCTTGATCACATGCATCGCCTTAATGCTGACATCGCAGCCCTTGGCCAGGCCCATACGCGCCGGATGAAAGACTATTTTTTTTCCGCGCAGGATCGGGTATTTTTTAAATACCGGCTCAGGGTCTATACCTGGTGAATAAAGGCGGTGGTCTATGCCATGATGCACTACGGTTATGTTCTTATGGGCATAGCCGGTGCCGATGATCTCCCTTTTTATGAAGTGGCTTACGGCGATGATGTGCGTCCACTTGATATTCTTTGTCAGGTCCAAAAATAGGTTGTCATCCCAGACATTATGCGCAGTCAAAAATAACGGTATCCCCTTTCTAATCGATATGTTCTTCAACGCCCAGGCATGGGTCTTGCTGAAATAATGCATGTTGTGCGCGTGCAGGCAATCCGGCTTTACCTTATCGACAAAAATCTTAAATGCGCCGCTTACCTCCTCCATCAGCCCGTGGGTACCCCTCTTGGTCAACCAGTTCAGATCCATCACCGGCTCGCGGAAGATCCCGACGCCCTTGTAATCTTCTCGTGCCTTTACCCCTTCAAAAGGGCAAGTCAGAAGATTGACCTTATGGCCCATACCTACAAATGTCGGCAGGATTATCGTAAGGTGCGTCTCAACGCCGCCGATCACCGGAGGAAATCCCCAGTGAAAATGCGCTATGCTTAATCTCTTCTTTTTCATCTTGACACCTTCCTCCTCTTACAGATAATAATCCTTGCTCCCGGATCTTGCGGCCTTTGTCCTTGAGAATATGTAACTTTTATTTGCCGATAAATCGCGGAAAGCGCCGAATACCTTTATCTTGAATTTTCTCTTTATTTTCGAGACAACCTGCACCTTCACCCTGTCATTATCTATCTCAAATCTCAATAATCTTCCCCTCCAGTGGATATTAAAAAGGACCTTTCTCCAGGTCTTCATTAATCTCGGCCTTACTAGAAGCAGCTCCTTCTCGATCCTCACCCCGCAAAATCCGTTGATCAATACCTGCCAGGTCGCCCCGATAGCGGCGGCATGGATGCCGTGGTCGGTATTACTGTTGATATTACTAATATCCATATGCAGCGCTGAATTAAAATAACGCACAGCCCTGCCCCTGTCGCCGACCTCGATCGCCATCAGCGCATAGATCGGCAGGCTTAAGGAAGACTTATGCAGGGTGCGGTTGACATAATATTCGTAATTATTCTTCTTACTCTTAGAGTTAAAGACGTCCATAAAAAGGTACATCAACATCAACACATCCGCCTGTTTAACCAGCTGGGTCTTTTCATAGCTTCGCGGCGTCAAACCCTTGGGCGGCGTGGGGACTGAATTCTCATCCCAGCCGTTTAATCTTATGTATTTCTTCTTAAAATAACCGTCAAACTGCTCGATTATCTGCTGGCGGTTAATGTTTATATACATCCGCGCCGCGATCTTCTTCCATTGGCGCGCTTCCGCAGCGGATACGCCCAGGCTGGCCTTGCTTAATCTTTTATAAGTAGCAGCATCCGACCTTTTTAGTTTATAAAACATCTTCTCGGCAGTCAAAAGATTCCACTTTGCCGCCATATTGGTAAAGGCGTTGTTATCTACGTCTTTATGAAACTCATCCGGGCCGATCACGTGTTTTATCTCGTATTTTTTCCTCTTCTTATTGTATTCAACGCGGCTGGCCCAGAACCTTGCGCTTTCAAAAAACACCTCATAGCCGCACTCCTTCATAAACTTCTCATCGCGCGTAGCGTTATAATAATGATAAAAGGCATAGGCAACGTCTGCGGTTATATGATGCTCCAACTCTCCCGTATGTATGCGGATCACCTTGCCGTCTAGATCCCGGGCATAGGCAGGGGTCTCTTCCTCCCCCGAAGAGGCAGATTCCCAGGGGAACATCGCCCCCTTATACCCTGATTTTTTAGCCAGTTCCCTTGCTGAATCCAGCCTCTTATATCTGTACAAAAGCATATTTCTTGCCGCATTGGGAAGCGTATATAAATAAAAGGGGAACATGAATATCTCTGTATCCCAGAATATATGCCCCCGGTAACCCTCACCCGTAAGCGCCTTTGCCCCGATACTTGACAGGCCCTGATCCTGCGGGGCGCAGATCAAAAGATGGTAGATATTAAACCTGAAATTCTTTTCTATCTCCGGGTCGCCCCAGATAGTTACTTCCGCGGTATCCCAGAGCTTCTCCCAGGCGTTTATATGCTTTTTTAATAAAGACTGAAAGCTGCTTTGAAAAGCCCCCCTGAACCCCTTTCTAGATATGGTCTTTATCTCTTTAAGGTCAGAATTTGTAGAGGCGGCATATATATGAAAGGTCTTGGTAAATGTGACTGTCTGGTTCTTCTTCAGCTTTAATTCGAATATATTATCCTTGGCATAAGTCTTTCTGCCGTTGGTAACATAATAAAGCCCGCTGCGGAATATGACCTTATGCTGCCTGCCGAATGATTCCGTGATCAAAAAGCCTTCTTTTTTAAACTGCCCCAGCTCTCTTACCCGGAAGTGTTTTTTACGGCCCTCAGTGACGGTCCCGGCGTTATATACAGAGGTATCTATCCCTGTTTCGATATTTATAACTACGTCGCTGTCCAAAGGCGTAAAAACTACCTGCATCACCCCGACACGTTTATCATGCATCGACAAAAATCTCATGCTCTGGTAATCGTATTTTCTTGCCTTGGTATCCTGTAAAACAGTGTGGCGGCAAAGCAGGCCGTGTTTTAAATTCAGGGTCCTGCGGTGGCTGACGGTATCCATCGTCACTACGCCGACCTTCTCACCGTCAGCGGTAAGCTTAAAATTAAAGGGGTTCGGCCAGTTCACCAGCTCATCCACCTGCGAGGCGACATCATCGTATAAGCCGGCAACAAAAGTCCCCGGCTTTGCATCATAGGGAAGCTCCTCTAAGATCCCCCGGCTGCCTAAAAGGCCGTTGCCCAATGCAAGCTGGGTCTCCCTGACCCCCTGAAGGGACCTCACCCACCCCTCCTCCTTTATCAGCCAGGAATATTTTCCGGTGTATTTTGAATAAAAATCTTTCATTTATTAAAAAGCTCCTCTAATGAATTATAGTCCGTCTCCGAGAGATCGCTGACCACAAGATCAGCCTTTGCAAGCCGCGCAGGATCTTTATAGCGGTCTATCCCCACGCAAAGCATATTACCGTTCTTTGCCGCCTCCACGCCTAATACAGCGTCTTCAAAGACAACGCACTCGCCAAAATCGCAGCCTAAGCGTTCTGCTGCCATCTGAAATATCTGCGGATCTGGTTTTCCCTTTGTAATATCGTTTCCGTCTACGACCGCATCAGCCAGTTCGATTATGCCAACACGCTGCAAGACTCTCTTGCAATTGCGGCTTGATGAAGCAAATGCAAGTTTCCTCCCGCGCTTTTTTATCTCTTTTACCAGACTTACAGAAGAATCGTATACTGGGATCTCTTCCTTATCGATGAATTCAAGAAAATGATCCTGCTTCCTGGCTGCTGCCTTTTTAAGCTCCTCATCGCTTAAATCGGTTAAGATCGCCCTTGCCCCGTCATTGCGGGGGATCCCGTCCACCTTGGCCTTATAATCCTCAAAGTTAAAATCTATCCCGTATTCTGCGAACATCTTCTTCCATGCCTTAAAATGCAGCGGCACCGTATCAACTAGCACTCCGTCAACGTCAAAGACCGCCCCCTTAAAGGCCATTTCTTTTTCTCTCTTCCCCGTAGGTGTAGTTTACGATCTTATTCCTGCTCAAGTCAACGTTAGGGAGGATGACGATCGATCCGTCCTCAGCCAAAAACTCCGTCCTTCTGACGCCGATATTCAATACCTTGACAACCTCCCCTGTCACAAGCTTGATCCTGTCCCCCATCCGAAAGGGACGATCGACCATGATCATAAATCCCGCTATTATATTGGCGATCGTATCCTGGGCAGCCAGCGCTATAGCCAGAGAACCTACGCCCAAGGCAGTGATCAGGGCACTGATATTTACCCCATAAAAAGGAAGGATCACTAATAACGCTATCACCCAGATCACTATCTTTAGCGTCCTGCTGACGATAGGGATCAGGTCATCATCAAGCTGAGAGACGGTCTTTGCAGCGACGTTCTCCTTATACCAGTTCACCACCGCCCTTGCGATCCTGTGCAGAATAAATGCTACACAGACGACCAGGAGTGTGCTTATATACTTCCTGATATCCAAATGGACCCGTTCAGGGATAAAAGGCTGGATTTTGATCCGGTAAGCTATATAAGCGCCGATAAAGGAAAAAAGCACGATTACCGGCAAAAGCGTATTCTTTGCTATCTCCCAGCCTATCTTTTTAGAGATCTTTACCATCTTATCCTCCTCCTTCGGTCACACACAAGTTCATATTATAACACGAAAGAAAAAAACTACTATTAAAAATAATTCCGGATTACTCGAGGATTGTTTTGGTGAGTTGACGGGGAAACTTTATCGGGTATTCTCCCGTAAAACAGGCAGTGCAGAAATTCTCCCTGTCCATCGGCATCGCCTTAAGCATGCCTTCAAGGCTCAGATATTTAAGGCTGTCGGCGCTGATAAAATCGCGGATCCATTCTATTTCATGGCTGGAAGCGACTAATTCCTTTTGCGTAGGAAAATCGATCCCAAAAAAACAGGGGTATCGTAAGGGCGGACAGCTGATGCGCATGTGTACCTCTTTAGCCCCTGCCTCGCGCAAGGCCCGCACTCGCGCCCGGCTGGTCGTCCCGCGCACAATGGAATCTTCGACTACTATTATCCGCTTACCTTTTAACACTTCCCTTAAGGGATTCAATTTCACCTTGACCCGGAAATCTCTGACCAGCTGGCTGGGTTGAATAAAAGTCCTGCCTATATAATGGTTACGGATCATCCCAAAATCAAATGGGATCCTTGATTTCTCCGCGAAGCCTAATGCGGCAAAATTTCCCGAATCCGGTATCGGTATCACCAGGTCAGCCTCGATAGGATATTCGATCGCTAACTGTTCGCCAAGCGCCTTACGCGCCAAATATACATTATGGTCAAAGATATTGCTGTCCGGACGGGCAAAATAAATATATTCGAATATGCAAAAGGAGCGCTTTTTACTATCTGAAATCCTGGCTGATGTAAGTTTATCCTTATCTATAAATACTACCTCACCCGGATGGACATCCCTGACATATTCCGCTCCGATCAGATCGAGGGCGCAGGTCTCACTTGCTAAAATATATGACCCGTCTAATTTCCCTAAGCAGAGCGGCCGCCAACCAAAACTATCCCTTGCCCCGATCAGTGTATCCTGCAACATAATCACCAGCGAATATGCCCCCTCCAACTGCGCCAGGGAGTCAATCATCGCCTCCCGATTGGTTTTCTTCGCACTGTGCGCCAAAAGATGGGCGATGATCTCCGAATCCATCGTAGTCTGGAAAAGAGCTCCGTTATCCTGTAATCTCCTGCGCAGCGCAAGGCTATTAGTAAGATTACCGTTATGGGCGATCGCCACATCGCCGATCTTAGTCTTTACGTAAAACGGCTGGGTATTCTTGGCGTTGCTGCTGCCGGTGGTCGAGTATCTGACGTGGCCGACCGCCATCTCTCCGCGCAGGCTGCGGATTATCTTTTCATTAAAAACGTCACTGACTAATCCGGGAGCCTTATGCAAATAAACCTTATTGCCGTTACGCGCGACAATGCCGCTGGCTTCCTCTCCGCGATGCTGGAGTGCATAAAGCCCTAAATAGGCAAGTCTGGCTGCATCCTTATGTGGATAAACTCCGAATATCCCGCACATATATTACTCTTCGATTTTTCTCTTTAAAGACCCGTGCCATTCTTCAGATAAAACTTCCAACGGTAAATAGATCAACTCTTCTATACTATTTATAATCCTGAGGGCATTGCCACCAGTCTTACCGATGATTGAGAAAGGTGCCTTAAATTCTTGGGCGATTTTTTTAACTTTCCCCACCGAATCCTGATTACAGGAAAGAATAATCCTAGACTGTGACTCGCCAAAAAGCAAAGTATCCGCTCTCATCTCATAATTTAAATTGTTTATATTAGCCCCGATCATCTTATCTCTATTTGAAATACAACATTCAGCCAGAGCTACTGCTAAGCCTCCTTCGGAACAATCGTGTGCTGAATTTACAACCCCCCTCTCTATCGCTTTAAGGGTTGCTTCTTGAACTGCTTTTTCTAATACTAAATCCAATCGCGGAACATCGCCTCTGGTTAAATTATGGACCTCTTTCAAATACTCGCTTGCGCCCAGTTCCTCTTTACAATAACCCAAAAGAATAACCGCATCGCCATCCTGTTTGAAATTCTGCGTACAGGATTTCTTTATGTCATTGATAATACCGATCATGCCAATAGTAGGAGTTGAATTTATAGCAGACTTGGGGCTTTCATTATAGAAAGAGACGTTTCCGCTGACCACAGCAATATTAAATGACTTGCAAGCATCCCGAATTCCTTTCACGCAATTTTTAAAGTACCAGAAGCTTTCCGGTTTTTCCGGATTGCCAAAATTAAGACAATCGCTAACCCCTGCAGGATGAGCGCCGGCACAAACCAAGTTCCTCGCTGCCTCGGCTACGGCGATCTGTGCTCCCCGGTAAGGATTAAGCAAACAATAACGGCTATTACAATCGGTGGTAGCGGCTATTGCTTTATTTGTCCCTTTTAGCCTGAGCACCGCTGCGTCCGAACCGGGTAAGACTACGGTATTAGTCTGTACCATATGGTCGTACTGTTCATAGACCCAGGCCTTATTGGCGATGGATGGCGAAACCATAAGCGTTAATAAGGCCCGTTTGAGATCTTTCGGTTCTGGAATCTGGCTTAGCGCAATTTTATTTAGTTTATTAAGACGCCGCGGTTTTCTGTAAGGCATATCATATATTGGCGCCCGAGCTAAAGAGCGCGCCCGGACCTGAGCGACTATCTGTCCGCTGTCTCTAATCGTGACTAAACCGTCCTTGGTCACTTTACCGACAATAGAAGCATTCAGTCCCCATTTTAAAAATATTTTCTTTATTTGCTCTTCCTTCCCCTTCTTTACACAGATAAGCATCCTTTCCTGAGACTCAGACATCATTAATTCCCAGGGTTGCATATTTTCTTCCCTTCTTGGTATTGCCTGTAATTCTATGTCTATGCCGGAATTTCCCGCATACGCCATTTCACTGGTGCAGCAAGTAAGCCCTGCTGCCCCCATATCTTTAATCCCTACTATATATCCTGTCTTGATCGCCTCTAAAGTCGACTCGATCAAACACTTTTCTGTGAAAGGATCTCCTATCTGCACTGCCGGCCTCTTTTCTTCGCCTTCTTTAAATTCACGCGAGGCAAGGATGCTGCATCCGCCGATGCCGTCCCGTCCGGTGCTCGAACCCACATAGATAATCGAATTTCCTAAGCCGCTTGCACGTGCCCGGACTAACTTATCCTTCTTAGCAATGCCGATACACATCGCATTGACCAGGCAATTTCCCGTGTAGCTTGAATCAAAGTAGATCTCACCGCCGACTGTGGGAACGCCTACGCAATTTCCGTAAAACTGGATTCCATCGACCACCCCCATAAACAGGTATTTATTATACGCTTGATTCAACGGCCCAAAACGTAAAGAATCTAATAGTGCTATCGGTCTGGCTCCGGCGGTAAATATATCCCTTATAATCCCTCCCACTCCGGTAGCCGCTCCCTGCTTCGGTTCAACCTGCGAGGGATGATTATGGCTCTCCATCTTAAAAATTATGGCCAAGCCATCAAGAATGATCCCTCCGGAATCTTCGCCTATCAACGTCTTGTATTTACCGGTCTTAGGCAAAATCCCCAGCCACCTACGGGAACGCGGGTATCCGCAATGCTCAGACCACTCTACGGAAAACATCGCTAGCTCTGTATTGGTGGGCCTACGCTTAAGAATCTTTAATATAGACTTGTATTCCTGATTGCTTAAACCTAAGGAATGATATATATCCGGTTTCACCATATCTTTTAAGTTTTTAACCAATCGGCTATCGACTTAAATATAAGATAACCATCTTGACTGCCGAGCCCTCTTTCTGAACTCCTTTCAGGGTGCGGCATCACCCCTAAGACATTGCCTTTTTTGTTAATTATGCCCGCAATATTATCCAATGCGCCATTGGGATTAAATCTTCCGTTGGCTTCCCCTTCGGCAGAACAATAACGGAATACTATTTGATTATTCCCTTTTAACTCTCTGAGTCCGGCTGCGGGAATATAAAAATTGCCTTCGTTATGCGCGATAGGTATTCTTAAAATTTGTCCCGCATTATAAAGATTGGTGAATCTGGTCTGATTGTTCTCTGCCTTGATATAAACCTGCCGACAGATAAAATGTAGGCCCCTGTTTCTTAACATCGATCCCGGCAGAAGCCCTGCCTCCAGGAGCACCTGAAAACCATTACAAATCCCTATGACCGTTTTGCCTTTTTTGGCAAAACCGGCGATGGCCTTCATTATCGGAGAAAATCTGGCGATGGCGCCAGTGCGTAGGTAGTCCCCGTAGCTAAATCCTCCTGGCAACACAACGCAGTCAAGGCGGCTTAAATCAGTGTCCTGATGCCAGAGATACTTAACGGACTGCCTTAAAACGTTCTTTATTATATAAAAACAGTCCTGATCGCAATTAGATCCGGGGAAAACCACGATTCCGAATTTTATTCTACTCATCTTTTATCTTAAAATCATAATCTTCTATGATCGGGTTGACCAATAGCTTCTTGCACATCTGCTTAATTTGCTGTTCTGCTCTTTTCTTATCATTAAAGTTTAATTTAACGACCACCAGCTTGCCGAGGCGTACGTCCGCTAAATCTTTATAGCCCAATGATTCTAAGGCATGCTTAATGGTTAGGCCTTGCGGGTCAGCCACTGTCTTTTTTATAGTAATATAGATTTGCGCACTTAACATAGCTTCCTCCTAAGAATTCAGCTTTTCTTAAGACGGGACTGTCCCCGCCAAATATATTACTTCAGCTCTAAGGGGATTGCTCCATAATTTCCTAACTATATGTCGAATAATAGTAAGGGGTGAAGGCCTGAAATTCGGCGGCGCAGGTATCAACCAGCTTAAAATCAGGCTTGATCCCCAGCGACTTCCTTAACTTAAAAACCTCCCCCTCCTTCTTATCTAAAAGCTTCCCTAAAATTCTATCGCTAAAGCCGAACTCCTTTGCCTTACGCAAAAGTTCAGGCTTAATATTTTTTTTGGACTTAATCATCTGCCTCTCAAGGTCAATAATCTCCTTAATATTATATAAAAACCATTTGTCGATCTTGGTCAAAGCAGAGATCTCATCCAGATCAATCCCTACCCTTAAGGCATCGGCTATATAAAATAACCTTTCCGGATTGGCGATCCTTAATTTCCTGTAAAGCAATTCCATATTGCGATTATTAATCTTTGGTTTAAGGGCATAATCTCTAAATAACACGCTCTCTAAGCCATATTTGCCGATTTCAAGAGAACGCAAGCCCTTCTGGAGCGCCTCCTTAAAAGTCCTTCCGATCGCCATCACCTCGCCTACTGATTTCATCTGCACTGTCAGAGTCGGCTCAAGAGTGGAAAATTTCTCAAAGACAAAGCGCGGTATCTTGACTACACAGTAATCGATCGCTGGCTCAAAGCAGGCGGGCGTCTCCTTAGTGATATCGTTGGGGATCTCATCAAGCGTATAGCCGACAGCTAATTTGGCTGCAATCTTGGCGATGGGAAATCCAGTTGCCTTAGAGGCGAGCGCAGAGCTCCGTGATACCCTGGGATTCATTTCGATAATCACCATCCTACCATCTTCAGGATTGACTGCAAACTGAATGTTAGACCCCCCGGTTTCAACCCCGATCTCCCTGATACAGGCGATCGCCGCATCCCGCATCCTCTGATACTCTTTATCAGTAAGCGTCTGTGCAGGCGCCACAGTGATGCTATCTCCGGTATGGATCCCCATAGGGTCAAAGTTCTCGATCGAGCAGATGATCACTACGTTATCCTTTAAATCGCGCATCACCTCAAGCTCAAACTCCTTCCAGCCCAAGACTGATTGCTCGATCAGGATCTCACTGATCATGCTTGCCTCAAGTCCACGCCGGGCCAAATCCTTAAAATCCTCAATGTTATAGGCAACACTTCCGCCTGTACCACCTAAGGTAAAACTTGGTCTGATGATCAGAGGAAATCCTATCTCTTGGGCGACCTTCATCGCCTCTTTAAGGCTATAGGCCTTATCGCTCTTAGGCACCTCCAGACCGATCTTAAGCATTGATTCCTTGAATAATTCCCGGTCTTCACCCTTTTTGATAGCAGTAATATTTGCGCCTATGGTCTCGAGATCATACTTCTTGAGTATTCCCTGCTTCTCCAATTCTACGGCAGTATTTAATGCAGTCTGGCCGCCTAGGGTGGGAAGCAAGGCATCTGGTTTTTCCTTAGCGATCACCTTCTCGATCAGGCTTACATTTATGGGCTCGATATAGGTCTTATCCGCCATCTCAGGGTCAGTCATTATCGTAGCAGGATTGGAGTTGACTACGATCACTTCATACCCCTCCTGCTTTAAGACCTTGCAGGCCTGGCTGCCTGAGTAATCAAACTCGCAGGCCTGCCCGATGATGATCGGGCCTGAACCGATGACCAATATTTTTTTAATATCTTTTCTTTTTGGCACGCGCTTGCTCCATTAAGTTGGTAAAATCGGCGAATAAATACTCCGCATCATGCGGGCCTGGGTTTGCCTCCGGGTGAAACTGCACTGAGAAGAGCGGCAGCTGCTTATGCCTGATCCCTTCAAGGGTCTGGTCATTAAGATTGATGTGTGTGATCTCGATATCCTGCTTATTCAGCGAGTCAATATCCACACAAAATCCGTGATTCTGCACGGTTATGTGGACTTTGCCCGTCTTTAAGTCCTTTACTGGATGGTTGCCTCCGTGATGGCCGAATTTTAATTTATAGGTCTTACCACCTAAGGCCTGTCC
The DNA here is from genome assembly GCA_042570405.1 of Candidatus Omnitrophota bacterium. Classification (GTDB taxonomy): domain Bacteria; phylum Omnitrophota; class Gorgyraeia; order Gygaellales; family Profunditerraquicolaceae; genus JBHPDM01. The sequence continues at coordinate 33,950 of JBHPGR010000002.1, read as the reverse complement.
GAGCATCTGATGCCCCAGGCAGATCCCGAAGATCGGCAGCTTACCGATCAGCTGCTTTACCGTATCAATCACATATTTGACCGCAGCAGGATCCCCTGGACCGTTGGAGAGCATCAGACCGTCTGGTTGCATCTTGAGAATCTCTGAGACAGTCGTCTTTGCCGGTGTAACAATCACCTGACAGTTATTTATCATTAGTTGCCTTAAGATGTTATACTTAACCCCGCAATCAAGGACTACCACCTTATAAAGATTATCCTTTGCCTGGGACCAGATGTATTTCTTCTTGATCGTGACCTCCTTGACTAAATCTAACCCGACCAGGCCTCGGGATACCTTGGCTTTTTTAACCAGGCTCCTCTCATTTGTGTCTTTGGTCGATATCACCGCCTTCATTGCCCCCGCCTCCCTGATATGCAGGGTAAGCGCGCGTGTATCTATGCCTTCGATACCTAAGATCTTGTTTGCTTTAAGATAATCACCCAAAGACTGCTGACTCCTCCAGCTGCTGGGAATCTTACTGTATTCCCTGACTACAAAAGCCTCGACAAAAGGCTTAGAAGACTCAACATCCTCCTGATTAACCCCGTAATTGCCGATCAAGGGGTAGGTCATCGTCACGATCTGCCCCTTATAGGAAGGATCGGTAATAATCTCCTGGTATCCGGACATACTGGTATTAAAGACTACTTCGCCAAAGGCTTCACCCTCTGCGCCAAAAGAATCCCCCCTAAAGATTGTACCGTCCTCTAAAGCTAAAATTGCCTTCATTGTTTATCCTGATATTTAAGCGACGCCTTGATGAACTCCCTGAATAAAGGATGCGCCTTGTCCGGCTTAGATTTGAATTCAGGATGGAATTGCACTGCGATAAAATAAGGATGATCCGTTATCTCGACCATCTCAACCAGATTCTTCTTGGGATAAATGCCAGAGAAAACCATCCCCTTCTTCTCAAATAATTTCCTATATTTATTGTTAAACTCATACCTATGCCTGTGGCGCTCCTGAATCAGCGCTTCGCCATAGACTTTTGAGGCAAGGCTCCCTTTTTTGATCTTACAGGTGAATGCCCCCAAGCGCATCGTCCCACCCATATCTTTGATCTTCTTCTGCTCTGCAAGCAAACTGATCACTGGGTACTTTGTCTTTTTAAACTCAGAGGAGTTAGCACCTTTTAGACCGCAGGCATTGCGCGCAAATTCAATCACCGCACACTGCATCCCAAGACAAAGCCCTAAGAAGGGAATCTTATTTTCACGCGCGAATCTTATCGCCTTGATCTTACCTTCAATGCCGCGGTAGCCAAAACCTCCCGGCACCAGAATCCCAGAGACATCTCTAAGCAGCTTCTTTGCTCCTTCCCGCTCAAGCTCCCCGGAATCGACTCTCTTGATCTCCACCTTTGCATGGTTATGGATCCCTGCATGGACTAAGGCCTCATATATAGACTTGTAGGCATCCTGTAGTTCGATGTATTTACCGGCCAGGGCGATCGCAGTCTTAGTCTTTGGATTAAGTACCCTATTGACGACATCCCTCTCCCAGTCCTTAAGATCAGTAAACTTGCAGATCAGCTTGAAGTGACTGAGGATGATCTCATCCAAGATCTGCTTCTTAAAGACCATCGGGATCTGATAGATCGACTCCGCATCCGGGGATTCGATCACCGCCTCCTTCTTTACGTTACAGAACAGTGAAATCTTATCCTTCACCGCATCCGAAAGCGGCCTCTCGGCCCTGCAGATCAATGCATCCGGGATGATACCGATCTCACGCAGAGTGCCGACGCTGTGCTGGGTGGGTTTGGTCTTGACCTCACCGGCAGCCTTGATAAAGGGGACTAAGGTCAGATGTATATAAAAAACGTTTTCATGCCCCATCTCCAGCTTAAATTGCCTGGCCGCTTCCAGAAAGGGAAGACTCTCAATATCGCCTACGGTCCCCCCGATCTCTACGATCAGGATGTCGCACCTGGAGACCTCGGCGCACTTCTTGATCTTCTCCTTGATCGCATCGGTGATATGCGGGATCACCTGGATCGTCTTACCCAGATAATCTCCTCTTCGCTCGCGGGTGATCACACAGTTATAGATCTGGCCGGTAGTTATATTGTTAAATTTGGTGGCTTTAGTATTGGTAAATCTTTCGTAATGTCCCAAATCAAGGTCAGTCTCGGACCCGTCATCGGTAACGTACACCTCGCCATGCTGATAGGGGTTCATCGTGCCGGGATCGACATTGATATAAGGATCAAGCTTCATCAGCGCCACCTTAAGCCCCCTTGATTCCAGGATCCTACCTATAGAGGCTGAGGCGATCCCCTTTCCAAGGCTTGATATCACTCCCCCGGTTGTGAATATGTATTTAGTCATGGCATAAAAAAAGCGCCTGAAGGGATGATACTTCCCCATTCAAACGCCATTGTTTATTAATAGTGCTGCTTCGAACTATCACTGTAAAATATAACATAAGCTAATCCTTAAGTCAATCATTTTTGGAAAAACAGACTACCCTCTGGGATACAACATCTGACATGACCCTCATCCCCTTTTGACTGACATCATAAACACTGATCAGCCCCTTATACCTTAACGACTCCGGCACAAGTTTTGCGAACAGATCGTTAAACTCACTCAACTTTTGCCCGTTTAATAAGACCTCCTTCTTTTCGGGGAAAAGCGCAGTATAGAAAATATTAGTCTCCACCAGGTCCTGGAAGAAATGCGTCCCGAATGATAGTTCCGGCGCCAGATTCCCCGCTGAAAAAGCCACCTCGGCAAGCACTGCTACATTATTGATCTCGGCAAATTTGACCGGCACGCCTAAAGAAGGCGTTGTGGTACCCCACCTGCCCGGCCCCATCAAGAGAGTAGGCAATTCTTCCCTGCTCATGATCATCCGGTTTAATTTTCCCACTGTGCGGGCGATCTCATGCTTATCCGATAAAGCGAGTTCGCTATACTTTTGAGGATCGACATAGATTATCCAGTCGATCTTCTGCGATATGTTCCCGCCCAGGAAATATCCGCGTGATTCAAAGAATTTATCGCCGCTTTTGACCTGATCCGGTATGTAGACCTTACGGCCTAATCCGCGCGTCTGCAGCGGCCTGCACTGCAGCAGGTTTATCTTATAGGCGTTATCCTCGGTGAAATTTACCGTAAATTCTATTTCGATCGGATAGCGGTAGCTCTGCTCAAGCGCCTTAAGGATCTTACTGAATGATCCGGCCAGTCCGTTACCTGAAAAGAGCTTATCCAATGTCAGAATCCAATACTCTTTATTGCCTCTGACCCGCTCCATCATCCGCATTGCTTCATCGTCCCTTACCGCAAGGCGCTCGATGCCGCTGTAGGCCTTCTCGCTGATTATCCTCTCAAGCGATACGGTCCTAAGCGCATTCTCCTTGGTATTGATCAGGTCCGCCTCATGCTGGGAATATTTTCTCAGGTCATCCTTCTCGGCATAGGGCCTGCGTAGGGGCTCGTCAAGCGCGACCATCCGCGGATAATCTCCTTCCACGCGGTTGACCGCCCTAGTGCCCAGGCCAAAGACAAGCCTGAGCATCCCCGCCTTGGAATCCATGCTCTCGTTCCAGACATAAGTATTATAGGAGACTCCCACTCCGGCCAGATCAGGAAAGAAATAATTCTTGTGGTGCGCCCCTGAGACCCGCTGCACCAAAAGCGCCATCTGTTCATCTAATTTATCCAGCCCCCTCTGCTTCCTGTAAGCCAGGGCATCCTCGCTCATCGTGCTAGCGTAAATCCTTTTCACCGCCTCGGCAAAACGGATATACCTCTCCTCCGGAGTGCCCTGATTTGCCAGGAATATGCTTTCGTATTTACCGGCAAAGGCATTGCCGAAACCATCCTCAAGAAGAGAACTTGAGCGGATGATGATCGGTGATGAGCCGAAATACTCGATGATCTGCTGAAAGTGCTCCATGATCTCCTCCGGAAAGACCCCGTAAAGCATCTTCTCCCTCAGGATCTGAGCGGCCTTAAAATAGTCTCCCTCTGTCTTCTGCTGCATGCGCAGCTTCCACCAGCGGTTCTGGACAATGTAAGAATAGAATATATCCGAGCCGACAAAAAACGAATCGTGCGGTTCAGAGAGCCTTTGCCAGTCAAGGTTCCTGTTTTTACCGAGCATCTTTCGGGCCAGAAGCATCCCTACAGTCTTGCCTCCGATAAAACCCGTACCGATCAGCCTGGCCTTCATATCAACCAGCTCATCAAGCGAAAAATTACGTACTGCCAGATCCATGATCTTTTTATTCTTGGTCACCATGATGCTGCAAAGCTTCTTAACCATCGCCTTAATCTTCTTTTTGGGAGCACCTTTTTTTAGCAGCTCCTCTGCCTCTAAGAATAAACGGTCCCAGTAATCGAGGTTGCGCTTGGCACTCTCTGCTCCGTGCTCGCGGATGTATGATAAGAACTTTGCCGCATTTACGCTGTCTACAATCGGAATAAAGTTTTCCTTTTTTCTTTGATGAGGAAGGAACATCGTGGAAGAATAACGGTTCCAGACCTTTAAGGGGTGAATATAGAAGTTCCTTTCACAGTGGTACACATCCATCAGTAACTGCGTGGTCTCCCGGATGCGCGCAACAGACTTAAAGGAATGATTGTTGCGTAATATGGAAAAGTAGGTCAGGGTCTTCAGCTCGTAAAGATAGGGACAGGTGACCATAAAAAAGTTACCGATCATCAAGTCATTTGCCCAGGCTGAAAGCAGCTCTGAAAGGCAGTCAAACACATAATAGGCTCCCTCCCCCTCCTGCGTGATAATCCGGTTTACTTTCGTGGCAAAGGATTCGAAGCCGGCATGGGCATTAAGCTCATAGCGCTTGATCCGCTTTAAGGGTTTAAGCACCTCTTTATGCGAGGCAAACCTCATATAGACCACCCTCTTCTTCTGCTTCAGCGCCTCTTTGACAAACGGCTTTACAAGGTCAATATAGTCTTTTATATCATCTATCTGCCAGACTACGTTATCCCCCGCCCTTAGGCCCGTGATCACGTTATCCAATCCTTTAATCCCTGTGCTAATCATCTTGCCACCTCTTTATATAGTTGGTAGATTACTCTCCCCGATCAAAAATTTATCCATATTATAGGCACAGCGCCTGCCCTCGGATATCGCCCAGACTACCAGCGACTGTCCGCGGCGCATATCGCCGCAGGCAAAGATATTCTTCTCACTGGTCATGAAATTGTCATCGCATTTCACATTCCCGCGTTCGTCTAATTCAACCCCCAACTCCTCAAGCAATCCTTCCTTTTTAGGGCATAGGAAACCCATCGCCAGGATTACCAGGTCTGCTGCGATCTCAAATTCGCTTCCCGGAATCTCTTTCTTAGAATCTAATTTTACACAGCAAAGCTTTTTTACAGCCCCATTCTCTCCGATAAAGCGCTTTGTCGCTACCGCCCAGTGCCGCTCTCCCCCCTCCTGATGAGAGCTGGAGGCCTTCAAAAGCAACGGATAGGCCGGCCATGGTTGATTCTCTGTCCTGCATTCCGGAGGCTGCGCAAGAATCTCAATCTGCGCCACGCAACTTGCTCCCTGCCTATGCGCAACACCCACGCAATCCGAGCCGGTGTCCCCCCCGCCGATCACTACGACCCTCTTACCCTTGGCATCGATCAGCTTGGCTGCGGGTATCTTCTCTCCTGCTACCCTGCGGTTGGACTGTACCAGATAATCCATAGCAAAATGTATCCCTTTAAAATCCCTCCCATCGATCTTAAGGTCCCTGGGGATCCGGGAACCAGCGGCAATGCATACAGCGTCAAACTCCTTAGATAATCTCCTGGCCGGATAATCCTTACCCACTTCAATCCCGGCCTTAAACTCGATCCCCTCCTTCCTCCAGATCTGAAGACGCCGGTCCAGGATAGACTTCTCCAGTTTAAAATCAGGGATACCGTATCTTAAGATTCCTCCGATCCTATCATCGCGCTCAAATACAATAACTCTATGCCCTGCGCGGTTAAGCTGCGCCGCGCAACAGAGCCCTGCCGGCCCAGAACCGACTACAGCGATTTTTTTACCGCTCCTGCTGCTGACAGGCAGCGGCTCGATCAGTCCCGATTTAAATCCGTATTCTATGACTGCCAGCTCATTTTCGCGGATCGTCACAGCATCATCATTAAGGCCCAAAACGCAGGCATATTCGCAGGGCGCCGGACAAACCCTCCCGGTTATCTCAGGCAGGTTGTTCGTCGCCTCCAATAAAGCAAGCGCCTTCTTCCAATCCCCGCGGTGCATATAGTCATTCCACTCAGGGATATAATTTCCTGCCGGGCAGCCCCAGTGACAGAAGGGCGTTGCGCAATCCATACAGCGCGAGGCCTGCTCCTGAGACTGGCTCCCAGTCCTGGGAGCCGCTACATGCTTAAAGTCACGGATGCGCTCACAGACCGGCCTGTATTCAAAATCCTGCCTTGCAACTTTTAAGAAACCCCTTGGGTCACCCATCGGAAACCTCCGTCAAACCCAGCTGCTCTTCTATCTTGACGCCCTCCAGGATACGCTTATACTCTACCGGCATCACCTTGACGAATTTCTCAAGCTCCTGCGGCATATTATCGATTACCCTTTTTGCCTTACTGCTTTTGGTATACTTAAAGTGGTTGTGGAGCAGGTTATATATGGTATCTTTATCCTCTTCGGTTACCTCCTCTAGATTCACCATATCCGGATTGCACCTCTCCTGAAAATCATTTTTTTCATCATATACATAGGCGATCCCGCCTGACATGCCAGCTGCAAAATTCCTCCCGGTCCTTCCTAAGACCACAACCCTACCGCCGGTCATATACTCGCAACCGTGATCCCCCACGCCCTCCACGACCGCATATAAGCCGGAGTTCCTGATGCAGAATCTTTCTCCGGCAATACCCAGGATATAGGCCTCCCCTGAGGTAGCTCCGTAGAAAGTGGTATTACCGATGATCATGTTTTGATCCGGCTGATAAAGAGCCTGCCTGTCAGGATAGATGATTATCTTTCCTCCGGAAATACCCTTGCCCACATAATCATTAGCCATACCCTCAAGCTCAAAGGTGATACCCTTGGCAAGAAAGGCTCCGAAACTCTGTCCGGCAATACCTTTGAATTTACAACTTATGGTATCCTCTAAAAGAGCCCCCTCACCGCACCTCTTTATAATTTCTCCGCTTAACATCGCTCCCACAGCCCGGTCAGTATTATTGATCCCGGAGCTGATCTTAACCGGCTGCTTACCGGAAAAGGAAGCCTTTGCCTTTCTGATCAGTTGCCGGTCGAGCACTGAATCTAATAAACCCGTTCTTACAGATGCACAACTGCGTTGTGGCTTTTGGGGTTTATAAAGGATCCTTGAATAATCAGCTGCTTTTGCCTTTTGCGGGATGATCTCTTTGTTCAACTCAAGAAGATCCGTGCGGCCGACCATCTCCTCTATACTGCGCAGACCAAGGCTAGCCAGGATCTCGCGCAGCTCTTGAGCGACAAAGTAGAAATAATTGACGATATGCTCAGGTCTACCTGTAAACCTTCTCAAGAGGACATCATCCTGCGTTGCTACTCCCACCGAACAGTTGTTCAGGTGGCAGTGCCTCAACATCACACAGCCGATCACCACCAGCACGACGCTGCAAAAACCAAATTCCTCTGCCCCCAAGAGAGCCGCTATCGCCACATCCCGGCCGGTGCGCATCTGTCCGTCAGTCTGCAATTTGACCCGGGAGCGCAGATTATTCAGCACCAGTGTCTGGTGCGTCTCAGACAACCCCAGCTCCCAAGGTAATCCCGCATACCTGATCGAGCTCCTGGGGGATGCGCCTGTACCGCCGTCCCCTCCGGAAATCAAAATCATATCAGCATGTCCTTTGGCAACACCCGCTGCTACCGTTCCCACGCCGATCTCAGAGACTAATTTTACGCTCACCCGCGCCTGCGGATTAGCGCACTTCAAGTCAAAGATAAGCTGCGCTAAGTCCTCTATGGAATATATATCGTGGTGCGGAGGAGGAGAGATCAATGTCACCCCGGCAGTGGTATGCCGGGTGCGCGCGATCATTTCGCTCACCTTATGCCCCGGCAACTGGCCGCCTTCACCCGGTTTAGCGCCTTGGGCGATCTTGATCTGCAACTCATCGGCATTGACCAGATAATTGATCGTCACCCCGAACCTTCCGGAGGCTACCTGTTTGATCGCGCTGCGCTTTGAATCACCATTAGGTAAAGGGATAAACCTGCTCGGGTCCTCTCCGCCTTCACCGGTGTTAGACTTGCCGCTGATACGGTTCATCGCGATAGCGATCGTCTCATGCGCCAGGCTGCTGATCGAACCAAAACTCATCGCGCCTGTAGCAAAACGTTTTAAAATCCCTTCGACCGGCTCGACTTCATCGATCGGAACCGACTGAGAATGCTTAAACCTCAATAAGCTCCTTAATGTAGTGGGATTCTCTGATTGATCATTGATCGACCCGGCAAACTCTTTGTATCTTGCGTAATCATTGTTGCGTGCGGCATCCTGCAGGGCAGCGATGCTTGCGGGGTTCCAAAGATGGAACTCCCCATCCCTCTTCCATTGGTAGACCCCTCCGCTCTTCAAATAAGGCGTAGATGAAGATATATCAGAATATGCCTCCCGGTGCCTCTTAATTGTCTCATCCGCTATTCCTTCAAGGTTTACACCCCCGATACGCGAAACAGTGCCGGTAAAATACCTCTCGATAAAGCCCCCCTCCAATCCCAGCGCCTCAAATATCTGCGCCCCGCGGTAGCTGCGCAGAGTAGATATCCCCATCTTCGATAGTATCTTTAGTATTCCGTCAGTCAGGGCCTTATGGTAGTTTCCCAGCGCAACTGTACGCCCTAGGGAAAGCTCTCTTTCTTCGATCAGATGCCCGATCAGCTGATGGGCAAGATATGGATTTACGCAATCCGCTCCGTAACCAAAGAGCAGAGCAAAGTGATGCACCTCCCTGGGCTCACCGCTCTCAACGATGATCCCTACCTGCGAACGGATCGTCTTTCTTACCAGATGCTGATGCACCGCGCTCATCGCCAAAAGCGCGGGAAGCGCTATATTATCTTTGTTTGCACCCCGGTCGCTCAGGATAAGAAAAGAATAACCCTGCTCGATCGCATATTCTGCTTCAAAACATACCCTCTCCAGAGCCCGGATAAACCCTTCCCCTGCGCTTGCGGCGTCAAAAAAGGTGTAGATCACCTTGGTCTTAAAATTGTTGATGCTGATATCGCGGATCTTCTCCAGCTGGGCATCAGTCAAAATCGGATTTCTTACCCGCAGCTTATGGCTGTGCTGGGGGCTCTCGGTAAGGATATTTTTCTCAAGACCGATAAAACTCTCCAGGCTCATCACCAGCTTCTCCCTGATCGGGTCTATGGCCGGATTAGTCACCTGGGCAAAGAGCTGTTTGAAATAGTCATATAGCAGCTGCGGCTTCTTTGAGAGAAAGGCATGCGGAATATCGCTACCCATTGACCCCACCGGCTCCTTACGCTCCTGCGCCATCGGCTTTATGATCATCTTAAGGTCCTCGCGGGAGTAACCAAAGGCCTTCAATTGCAGGATCAGATCCTTCGCGTCATTACGGCTGGTGCCGCTATCCGGAAGCCGGTCAAGATCGACTAAATTATCTCCATTCCAGCTTCCATAGGGAGAGCGCCTACAAAGTCTATCTTTAATCTGGCGATCCTCTACTATCCGTCCTGATTCCGTATCGATAAAAAAGATCCTCCCCGGCTTAAGCCTACCGGAGTTCTTGATGTTTTTAGGATCTATATCAAGCACGCCCACCTCAGAGGCCATTACTACGAAATCATCATTAGTCACAATATAGCGCGCAGGCCTCAGACCATTCCTGTCAAGCACTGCCCCGATATTCTTGCCATCGGTAAAAGCGATCGCTGCCGGCCCATCCCAGGGCTCCATCAAGCAGGCATGGAACTTATAGAATTCTTTGAGTTCCTCGCTGATTAATCTATTATGCTCCCAGGCCTCGGGGATCAACATCATCATCGCATGATCAAGCGTCCTTCCTGAAAGCACCAAAAGCTCGAAGACATTATCTATCGCTGCTGAATCACTTCCCCCCTCTAAGATCACCGGCTTTATCTTTTCGATATCCTCACCGAACAGCTCGCTGACCAACAGGCGCTCCCTGGCGCGGATCCAGTTGATGTTTCCGCGCAGGGTATTTATCTCTCCGTTGTGAGCAAGCATCCTAAAAGGCTGCGCCAGATCCCAGGTCGGAAAGGTGTTAGTGCTGTAGCGGGAATGCACCAGGCAAATCGCGCTCTCCAACGAATCATCCTTTAAATCAAGAAAATATTCGCCGACCTGGGCAGGCATCAATAATCCTTTATAGCTCAGCGTCCGGCAGGAAAGGTTGGTTATGTAGAAGAATGTCTTCTGCCTGATCGCGGATCTGCGCACCGCGTTCTCCACCTGCCTGCGGATGACATAGAGCTTACGCTCAAATTCAAGCTGATTACTGATACTTGAGTTACTGGCGATGAAGATCTGCCTGATCATAGGTTCGGTTTCCCTGGCTGTCTCACCGATTATCGAATCATCCAATGGCAGATCGCGCCAACCCAGGACATCCTGCCCCTCCTGTCTTACCCTCTCTTCAAACAGTTGGACACAGAAATTCCTATCCTTCTCCTCGGTAGGAAGAAATACAAGTCCGGTTCCGTAAGTTCCGGGTTTAGGCAGGGTGATCCCCTGATTAGCGCACTCTCTGCCCAAGAAATCATGCGGAATTTGGATCAGGATACCGGCGCCGTCGCCGGTCTTAGGGTCAGCGCCTACAGCCCCCCTGTGCGACAGGCGTCTTAGGACCTCCAGTCCCTGTTTAATCAACCGGTTTGATTTCCTGCCCTTTATGTCGCAGACAAATCCTACGCCGCAGGAATCATGTTCGAACCTCGGATCATACAAGCCCTGTTTTTCTGGAAAATGGCTAGTTCTACTCATCCTATCTTCCACCTCGCGGTGTTGATTGCGAACTTCTTTATCTTACTTCTTAGGGTGTTGCGGTTGATGCCTAATATCCTGGCTGCCCTAAGCTGATTGCCATCAGTCTTCTCCAGGATCCTCTCGATCAACGGCTTCTCCAGCGCCTCAACAAAAAACTTGTAGAGGCGTGTCCGGTTATTCCGGATAAACTCCTCATCGATCTGGGCAACCAGCTCCTGGAGTCTTTCTTTTTTTTCTTGTGTATAAATCTCTTTGTTCATCTCTGTTTAAATTAAACGCTAATCCTGCCCAAAATTTAGACTCCCCTGCACAAAAAATTTTATGTGCGTCCTCCTTTCAATGAAGGACGCACATAACCTATCGCCTTAAGTGGTCGAAAGATACTTATCCAGTTCATACTTAGGAACCTGGATCCTGTATTCATTCCACTCCTTCTGTTTTAACTCAACGAACCTGGGAAAGATGTGCTCACCCAGGATCTTTTTCACCAGCGCGCTGTCTTCGGTGATCGAAATAGCTTTTCCCAGGCTGTCCGGCAGGGTCTGAATACCCTTGGCCTTTCTCTCGCTTTCTGTCAGATGATAAAGGTTCTGCTCCATAGGGGCGGGAGCTTTATACCCCTTCTCTATTCCTTCAAGGCCGGCGTGAAGCATCGCCGCAAAGGTTAGATATGGATTGCATACTGGATCGCATGCCCTAAACTCGCAACGCGTTGCCTTCTCCTGTCCGGGATGATATTGCGGCACACGGATCAGGGCGCTTCGGTTCCTGCGGCTCCAGGCGATGTAAACCGGCGCCTCATAACCCGGGACTAGCCTCTTGTAAGAGTTAGTCGTCTGGGCAAAGATGGAGCATATCTCCTTTGCGTGCTTCAGGAGTCCGGCGATATAGTTATGCCCGGTGGCCGACAGATTATCATTGGACTTTGCATCAAAGAAGGCATTCTTATCCCCCTTAAACAGCGACTGATGGGTATGCATCCCCGAGCCGTTTTGCCCAAAGATCGGCTTAGGCATAAAGGTGGCATAAACTCCTAACTTGCTGGCGATCTCTTTGACTGCCACCCTGTAGGTGATCACGCTGTCAGCCATCTGCAGCGCATCCTTATAACGCATATCTACTTCGTGCTGGGAAGGAGCGACCTCATGATGGGAATACTCTACCTGGATGCCCATCTGTTCAAGCGCCAGCACTGTTTCACGCCTAAGATCGCTTGCCACATCTAAAGTTGTCAGATCAAAATAACCTCCCTTATCCAGGATCTCGGTCGAATCACTGTTCTTGAAATAAAAATATTCAAGCTCGGGGCCGACATAGTAATGGTCAAACCCCATCTTCTTTGCCCTGGCCAGTGCCCTTTTGAGTACATAACGCGGATCCCCTTCATAAGGCGTCTTATCCGGATTAAGCACATCGCAGATCATCCTGGCGACCGCCTTCTCCTTCGGCCTCCAGGGGAGCAGTACGAATGTGTCCGGATCGGGCATGGCGATCATATCAGACTCTTCGATGTCCTGATAGCCGGTGATCGATGAGCCGTCAAAACCCATACCATTACTAAGAGCCCCCTCTAATTCGCCATCAGTAATCGCAAAGCTCTTTACCTGGCCGAGAAGATCCGTAAACCAGAGCCTAATGAACTTTACATCATTTTCCTTTACTAACTTCATAATGTCCTGTTTCGTCCTCTTTGCCATCTTCTCCTCCTTTTTTGTTTTAGTCTGTTGACTGATCTTGTTGTTTAGCTTTTTGTTCATCCTATCGCTTCACCTCCCCGCTCCCCTGTCCTGATCCTGATACATTCGGGCAGATCTAATACAAATATCTTTCCGTCACCGATCCTGCCCTGGGAACCGTTACGGGCACCCTTGATGATCGCATCGATCGTAGGCCTGACAAAGTTATCATTTACCGCGATCTCAAGCCTGACTTTTTTCAGCAGGTTTACCTCATGCACAACCCCACGGTAGGTCTCGGTGTATCCCTTCTGTTGTCCGCAACCCAGGGCGTTTGAGACCGTCATCTTATAAACCTCTGTATCAAAGAGCTCCTTTTTTACATCAGGAAGTTTATGCGGCTGTATCAGCGCGATTATAAGTTTCATCATCCCCTCCTTATTGCGTAGTGAATATCTCAAATCCGGCGTAGGATTCCATCCCGTGCTGGCTGATATCCAGGCCCTTTAATTCATCCTCTCTTGAAACCCTTAAACCCACAAACCTGTCTAACGTCTTAAAGATTGTAAACATCGCAATCAGCACAAATATGACTGCTGATCCCACGCCTAAAGCCTGCACTCCTAATTGCGAAAAGCCTCCTCCGTGCAATAGTCCCTCCCTGGCCAGCCCTAATGACTGGTGCCCGAAGATTCCGATTGCTAAAGTCCCCCAGATCCCGTTCATTGCATGCACCGGGACAGCGCCCACCGGATCGTCAATATGCATTTTATCCAGAAATACCGTTCCCAGCACTACGATGATCCCGCCTATCGCTCCGATTGCCATCGCCTCTAAAGGCATGACAAAGGCGCAGGGAGCGGTTATCGCCACTAATCCTGCCAAAGCTCCGTTCATGGTCATGGTAAGATCCGGCTTGCCGAACTTCCTCCAGGCAAAAAACATCGCCACCAGCGCTCCGGAGACAGCCGCCATATTCGTAGTCACCGCTACATGTGCGATTTTGCTTCCGTCACCGACGCTTAAGGTCGAACCGGGATTAAAACCAAACCAGGCAAACCAAAGTACCAGGGTCCCCAGAGAAGCTAAGGCCATAGAATGACCCTGAATCGCATTGGCTGAGCCGTCTTTATTAAATTTGCCTATCCTGGGGCCCAGGCATATCGTGCCCACTAAAGCAGCGGTGCCGCCGACAGCATGCACCACCGTAGAGCCGGCGAAATCCGCAAAACCCAATTTCGAAAGCCAGCCCCCTCCCCATATCCAATGCCCTACGATCGGATATATCAAGGCAGAGATCAGGAAAGAATATATAAGGTAGACCTTAAACTTCATCCTTTCTGCAACTCCTCCGGCTACAATTGTCGCTGCTGCCCCGCAAAAGACCGCATGAAACAACCACTCCGCATACAATGGCAAATGTCCTCCGGAATTGGCGTTGATCAGCGCCCATCCGCTGAAACCCATAAAACCGTTTCCGGTGCCGAACATGATCGCATAACCAAAGACAAAGAACCCTACCGATGCCATACAGAAATCGAGAAAGTTGTTCATCAAAATATTGCAGGTATTCTTTGTCCTGACTAATCCTGCCTCAAGCATGCCAAAACCCGCCTGCATAATAAACACCAAAAATGCCGCGATCATCACCCACAAAGTATCAAGTCCTGTTATAATCGTCTCCATATCTCCCTTCCCGGGCACAAAAAAAGCGCCCAATTAATGCGCAGATCTTTGCGCGTTAAATTGGACGCCTCTGTCCAAATTCAAAAAAAATCCTCTATCCGGCCATTCGGATAAAGGACTTCGCCGTCCTGCAACAAAAAAGTCCTCCGGCAATCCAACCACCGAAAGACTTCAGCGTCATCAACTACATCACTGTAGTTACTTAAAGTATAACACCGATTCTTTTTTTGTCAAGTAAAAATTCAGGGGCACAATGAGTGTGCCCCTGAATCACATCCGCGAGACTAGACTATACTAATCCCTGGTCGATCATCGCATCGGCGACCTTGACAAACCCGCCGAGGTTAGCCCCCTTGACGTAATCGATGTGCTTATCTTCCTTTCCATACCTTACGCAAGTCTCATGGATGTTGATCATGATCTGATGCAGTTTCTTATCCACCTCTTCCCTGCTCCATGACATCATCTGACTGTTCTGTGACATCTCAAGGCCTGAAGTGGCAACCCCGCCGGCATTGGCTGCCTTACCCGGAGCATAAAGGATCTTCGCCTTCTGGAAGACCTCGACACCTCCAGGAGTAGTCGGCATATTTGCACCTTCACCAACGGCGATACAACCGTTTTTCACCAATACCTTGGCATCCTCTGCGTTGATCTCGTTCTGGGTGGCACTTGGGAAGGCGATATCGCACTTGACATGCCACGGCTTCTTGCCTTCATGGTATTCGCAGTTAAACTCCTTAACGCAATCTTTAATCCTGCCGCGCCGGACGTTCTTAAGCTCCATCACATACTTAAGCTCCTTCTCTCCGATCCCCTTTTCGTCATGGATGAACCCGTTGGAATCAGATAAAGTGACTACCTTAGCGCCCAGCTGAAGGCATTTCTCTACTGTATACTGGGCGACATTGCCCGAACCGGAGACCGCGCACACCTTACCCTTCAAGGTCTCACCCCTAGTCTTGAGCATCTCCTCAACGAAATAGGTGCATCCGTAACCGGTAGCTTCCGGACGGATCAGGCTTCCGCCCCAATTCAGCCCCTTACCGGTCAGGACGCCGGTAAACTCATTGCGCAGCCTCTTGTACTGGCCAAACATATAACCGATCTCGCGGCCGCCAACGCCGATATCTCCGGCAGGAACATCCGTATCCGGGCCGATATGCCTAGAGAGCTCAGTCATAAAACTCTGGCAGAACTTCATCACTTCATTGTCTGATTTACCTTTAGGATCGAAATCAGAGCCGCCCTTTCCGCCGCCCATAGGCAGGGTAGTCAGCGCATTCTTGAATACCTGCTCAAAAGCCAAGAATTTTAAGATCCCCAGGTAGACGCTGGGATGAAAACGTAATCCCCCCTTGTAAGGCCCGATCGCGCTGTTCATCTCGATGCGATAGCCGCGGTTTACCTGGATCTCCCCCTTATCATTCAGCCAGGGGACGCGGAACATCAGCACCCGCTCCGGCTCAACTATCCTCTCCAGGATCTTATGCTCCTCGTACTTGGGATTCTCCTCGATAAAGGGCATCACTGACTCTACGACCTCCTGCACTGCCTGGATGAATTCAGGCTGGTCGCCGTCTCTTGCCTTTACCTTGCTCATGAAATCTTCGATTCTCTTAGTCATATCTCCTCCTTTAACTGTTGGTTTTAATACGCTCAATTATACCACAAGCCGCCTTTTTTGCCATACCCATTGCCTCGATTACCGTGCCTTCACCCCCTACGATATCCCCGCCTGCGAATACACCCTTGATCGAAGTCTCCATTGAATCGGGATTGACTACGATATCCTTATATTTATCCGTCTTTAAATTCGGGGTCGCACCGGTCAGGATATGATTTGCATGAAGCCCGACAGCGATCACTGCCAGGTCGCAGTCTATCTCGAAATCGCTCCCCTCGATAGGAAACGGCCTCCTTCTACCGGAGGCATCCGGCTCACCCAGCTTGCACCTTAAACAGCGCACCTTCTTTACAAAACCGGCCTCATCGCCGATAAACTCCTTAGGCTGGACCAGAAATTCGAACTTTACCCCTTCCTCCCCGGCGTGAGCGATCTCCGGCCTCCTTGCCGGCATCTCCACCTCTGTGCGCCTATAAAGGATCGAAGTATTCGCAGCAAAACCGTTGATCTTCTGCAGTCGTAGAGCCACCCTGGCTGAATCCATCGCTGTATTGCCTCCACCGATCACTAAAGCATGTTTACCTATATTAATAGGCGTATGGTACTCCGGGAATTTATAGGCCGACATCAAGTTGGCGCGGGTAAGGAATTCATTGGCAGAATATACATTACAGAGCGTCTCGCCCGGCAACCCCATGAAAGAGGGGACCCCGGCTCCCAACCCTAAAAAAACACAGGAATAATCATCGTTAAAAAGGTCATCCAGCGTCCTGGTCCTTCCTATGGTAAAGTTCTTAGTGATCGTAACGCCTAATTTCTTAAGATAATCTATCTCGAAATCCAGCACTTCTGCCGGCAGCCTGAAGGGCGGGATCCCGTACCTTAAGACCCCTCCCGGCTGATGCAGGCTCTCAAAGATATCTACCCTTATGCCCTGCCTGGCAAGCTCTCCGGCGCAGCAGAGGCCTGCAGGTCCGGAACCTACCACAGCAACCTTAGCATGGGAAAACTTTCTGTCTTTCTTAACCGTAAGATCCAACTTATTCTTGATCCCGTAATCTCCGGCAAACCTCTCCAGAAGGTGTATATTGATCGTCTGCTCAGATGCAAAAGGCTCCCCCTTCTTGGTCATAACACAGGTCTTGCGGCACTGATACTCCGCAGGACACACCCTTCCGCACATTGAAGGAAAATTATTTTTGTCTCTGATCGTAAAATAAGCTCCCTCATAATCCTTTTGAGTGATCTGATGGATAAATTTCTTTATATCAATTCCTACAGGGCATCCGGATATGCAGACTGGCTCCTTACACTGCAGGCAGCGCGAGGCCTCCTCCAGCGCCTGCTGCTCAGTATAGACCGAGACTACCTCTTTAAAACCGCCTGTCCTTACGGCGGGATCTAATTCTTTAGGGTGAACCGGCATTTTCTTCATCTAAAGTCCCACTCTTCCTGCTAACTTACAGATATGTTTCTCCTTCTCGCCGTAGATCTTGCCCCTCCTCTCCAACTCCTCCCAGTCAACCTGATGCGCGTCAAACTCCGGGCCGTCCACGCAGCTGAATTTTACCTTACCCCCCACGGTCACGCGGCAGCATCCGCACATACCGGTAGCATCGACCATCAACGCATTTAAAGAAACCAGAGTCTTGATCTTTGGTTCCAGGGTGATTTGAGCTACCCTTTGCATCATTGGGATCGGTCCCACCGCGTAAACCAAGTCCACTCCCGGGTCTGTGGTCTGCGGAGCTATTAATTCCTTTAGGATATCAGTGACAAAACCCTTCCGGTCATATGAGCCGTCGTCAGTAGTAATATGCAATTCATCAGATACAGCTCGCATTTCTTCTTCCAGTATCAAGAGCTCTTTACTCCTTGCCCCCAATATAGAGATCACGCGGTTGCCTGCTGCTTTAAAAGCCTTGGCTACCGGAAGAACCTCTGCTATCCCTACCCCTCCTCCTACAACGGCCACAGTGCCGTATTTCTTTATCTCTGTGGCATGGCCAAGCGGGCCGCTTAGGGCGTACAATGAATCACCCTCCTTAAATTTACAGAGCAGCTCCGTGGTAAAACCTACTGCCTGAAAGATCAGGGTGATCGTGCCTTTATCCTTATCGGCATCGACTATAGTAAGGGGTATCCGCTCCCCTTCCTTAACCGCCATTACCACCACAAACTGGCCTGGTCGGGCTTTGGCAGCTATTGCCGGAGCCTCCAGCGCCATCCTGCACACCTTAGCCTGCTTATTATGTACCAGATTTTGCCTATTTATTATTCTCATCAGATAATAAAAAAGACGCCCTCCCTGCTCTATCTTGGTGGACGCCTTTGTCCTAAAATCCTCTCAACCTTCAACCGGTTTTAACGCAGTAAAATCACCTGATCCGCTGTATAAACAATATAAAATATTTTGCGGATTTGTCAAGCCCTATTATGCTCTTTTCCCTTTTATATCTTTAGCCAGGATTATAGCTTCTGCAACTTCGCGCATGGACTTACGGGTATCCATGCTCTGCTTCTGGATCAGCCTGTATGCCTGGGCAGGCAGGATATTTGCCTCCTGCGCAAGTATCTCCTTTGCCCGCTCTATAAGCTTGCGCGTGGTCAATGCTTCTTCGGCGCTGCGCGCCCTAATGTCTAATTCCGCATTCTCAATCGCTACTGCCGCCTGATTAGCAAGGGCAGTCAAAACATCTAATTCCGGTTTGCTGAACTTATGCCTGCGCGATGTATAACAGTTAAGCACGCCGATAATCCTCCCCCTCACAGCCAAAGGAACGCTGGCCAGAGAACAAAGTCCTTCTTTCTTGGCGATATCACAATTCAAGTAACGTTCATCCTCCCGGATATCCATCACACAGATCGGTTTCTTCCCGCTTGCGACCCTTCCGGCAATACCTTCGCCTAATAATATGTTGGGTTTCTTATTGTATTCCTCAGAGATCGACTGCGTGGCCCTGACTACAAGCTCCTTACCGTCAGAGTCAAGCAGCATCAGCGAGGAGATCTTGGAATTCATAAGCTCGGCAGTCACCTGCACCACCAAACGCAGGAGCTCCTCGAGGTACATTCCCGATGAGATCAGGTCTGCGATCTTAGAGATCGCCTCGATCTGCTTCAGGTAGATTTTGTAATGATTTTGCTTGCTGGGCCTGGACATAATATTTTAAATTCGAAATCCTAAGCACTAAATCCTAAACAAATTCTAAGCACTAAATCCTAAACATTATTTGGGATTTAGAATTTGGGATTTGTTTAGAATTTAGAATTTAGTATTTAGTATTTGGTCTAAAGAATCGGTAAATATTTGTCTATTTCGTACTTGGTGACCTGGGCCTTGTACTCATCCCACTCCATCTTCTTATTGCGGATAAAGTAGTCAAAAAGCTCATCGCCCAGGGCCTTCCTTACCAGGCTTGACTTCTCGGTAAGCTTAATCGCCTCCAAAAGGTCCTCCGGCAAAGATCTTATCCCTGCGCGCTCCCGCTCTTTAGCTGACATCTTGTAGATATTGTCATTTGCCGGCTTAGGCAGAGGATACTTCTTCTCGATCCCCTCAAGGCCTGCGGCAAGTAATACTGAAAATGCCAGATACGGGTTGCAGGCAGGGTCAGGCGCGCGGTACTCGATGCGGGTCGCCTTCTGTCTGCCGGTCTTTGTCATTGGAACGCGCACCAGGGCCGAACGGTTCATCCGCGCCCAGGAGATATAGACCGGCGCCTCGTATCCGGGGACCAGCCTCTTATAAGAATTCACCCACTGGTTAGTCACCGCTGTCAACTCAGCGGCATGCCTTATGATACCGGCAATGAAATGCTTAGCCACTTTTGAAAGGAAATATTTGTCTTTAGGATCGTAAAAAGCGTTTTTTGCGCCCTTAAATAATGACATGTGCGTGTGCATCCCCGAACCGTTTATCCCGTATATAGGTTTCGGCATAAAGGTCGCATGCAGCCCCTTGGATAAAGCGATCTCCTTTACCGCCAGCCTGTAGGTCATCACATTATCGGCCATCGCCAGGGCTTCGCCGTAACGCAGGTCGATCTCATGCTGGCTGGAGGCGACTTCATGATGGCTGTATTCGACGACGATCCCTAAGCCCTCCAGGGCACTGACCGTTTCATTCCTGACGTTCTGGGCCAGATCCAGCGGAGTCAAGTCAAAATACCCGCCCTTATCCAGGATGATCGTGTTCTTGGGATTATTGAAATAAAAATATTCCAGCTCCGGCCCGACATAAAAGGTAAAGCCTTTATTTTTCGCCCGGGCCAAGTTCTTTTTTAAAACATAACGCGGGTCGATCTCAAATGGCTTTCCCTTAGGCGTATAGATATCGCAGAGCATCCGCGCCACCTTCTTATCCTTTGACTCCCAGGGCAGGATCGCAAAAGTTGTCGGGTCCGGCATTGCGGTCATATCCGATTCCTCGATCCGCGCAAAGCCTTCGATCGAGGAGCCGTCAAAACCCATCCCATCAGAGAGCGCGCGCTCCAGCTCATCGATAGTTATAGTAAAACCTTTAAGGAACCCCAGGACATCGGTAAACCAAAGCCTGATGTACCGGACCTTCTCCTTTTTAGCTAACCTGATCACATCCTGTTTTGTTTTCGGCTTCTTCATGCTCGCTCCTTTATCTCTTTAGAAATTTCCCTATCCTTGCCAATGCCTCCTTAAGATTACTCAGGCTTGAGGCATAGGATATACGGATATGGTCTTCAAGCCCGCTTCCAAATGCGCTTCCCGGCACAACCGCGATTTTCTGCTCCTTGAGCAACTTTTGCGCAAAGTCAAGATCATTCATGCCGGTATTTTTAATTGATGGAAAGACATAAAACGTCCCTTCCGGCTTTCTACTGCTAAGCTCCAGATCATTCAGCTTATCAACCACAAACTCCCGGCGCCGCTTATATTCACGCTTCATCTCTTCGACTGACCTGCGGCCGGAGTGCAGAGCCTCGCAGGCAGCCATCTGGGAGGTTATCGGAACGCACATGATGCTGTACTGATGGATCTTGGTCATCGCCGCGATGATCTCCTTAGGCCCGCAGGCAAAACCCACGCGCCATCCGGTCATTGCGTATGACTTTGAGAATCCGTCAAGATAAAGAGTGTTCGGCTTTGCTCCTGCAAGTGTTGCAAATGGCGTATGCGCAAAATCAAAGGTCAGGTCACCGTAGATCTCATCGGAAATACAAAGTACCTTATTGCTTACTAAGACCTTTTTAAGCGCTTCCAGCTCCTTCTTTGTGTAAGATGTCCCGGTGGGATTCACCGGGTAATTAAAAATGATCGCCTTAGTCTTATTATCAATATGCTTCTCTAGGTTCTTAGGCGTTAATTTAAAATCATCATTTTTTGTATCGATATAGACGGGAATGCCTCCTGCAAGCTCTGTGAGCGGACCGTATGAGACGTAACCGGGCGTAGGGATCAGGATCTTATCTTCGGGATCGATCACCGAACGCAAGACCAGATCCATCCCCTCGCTCACCCCAACGGTGATCAGGATCTCCTCGTCAGGGCAGTACTCGAGATCAAACTTATTCTTCAGGTAACGGCTGATAGAAAGGCGTAGTTTATACAGCCCCTTATTCGAAGTATAGGAGGTAAACCCCTGCTCTAAGGAATAGATCCCCTCCTCCCGGATCTGCCAGGGGGTGACAAAATCCGGCTCTCCGACGCCCAAAGAGATCACATCCTCCATTCCGAGCACCAGGTCAAAAAACTTCCTGATCCCCGAAGGCTGCATCTGGCCGACTTTTCCTGATATGTACTCTTTCATAACAATAAACTACTCGCTAATAACTAATCGCTATCCTCTTATTCTCATCCCTGTGTTTTAAGATCACCCCGTCCTCTTTGTATTTCTTCAGCAGAAAGTGCGTGGTGGTCCTCCTGACATTCTCTAATGGAGCCAGTTTCTCTGCAACAAAGCTTGAGACCGTATGCAGGTCTTTTCCTTCGACGATCAGAAGCAGGTCATACGTCCCTGAAAGCAGGTAACAGCTTACCACCTCGGGGAACGAATAGATGCGCTCTGCGATCTTATCGAATCCGAGGTCCTTTTGCGGAGTGATATTTACTTCGATCAGGGCGCGGACATCTTTCTTTGTATCTTTGAGGATCTCCTTATTGATCACCGCCTTATACTTTAAGATCACACCAGACTTCTCGAACTTCTTGATCGCCTCTTTTATCGTCTGGGTCTTCTTCTTAAGCATTTTCGCGATCTCTTCAGCAGTCGTACGCGCGTCTTTTGTTAAGATCTCCAGTATTTCATCCATCTTTTTGCCCTCCCCTGTTTTAATATAATTTAAATTCTAAATCCTAATATCTAAATCCTAAACAAATTCTAAGCTCTAAATTCTAAAGTTTGGGATTTAGAATTTGGGATTTGTTTAGAATTTAGTACTTCGGCTTCGCTCAGTACTAATGGTGAGCGGAGTCGAACCATTAGGATTTCGAATTTAGGATTTAACTTAGTCTCCACTATATATTGCAAATAGGCGGCCCCTGGCGCTTATGCTCAGAGCGCCTGATCATCCCTTTGACTTTATTCACCTTCTTTGCCGATGCAAACTGTTTTCTTTTTCTCTGCATCCTTGATAATATATCATCCAGCTCAGGGTAACTAATCCCCATCTCCCCTTCATCGGTCTGGCCGAGCCAAAGACCTGCTGAAGGGGCTTTAGTGATTATCCACTCCGGGATCTTCAATTGCCTGGCGAGTCTCCGCACGTCCTTCTTTAATAACCCGCCGATTGGCAGGATATCGGTTGCTCCATCTCCATGCTTAGTAAAATAGCCCACCATTAACTCTGACTTATTACCCGTACCGCAAACGATATAATTTAATGTATTGGCCAAATAATATAAAGTAATCATCCTCAGTCGGGGTTTCAGGTTTGCCTTGGCTAATTTACTGCCCCTGGGAAGTGTCTTTATGAGCCTATCATACATCTTACATAAATCGACCATCCGTGTCTTTATACCAAGTTTTTTGGCGATAATCTTTGCATCATCAAGGTCCTGCTTCTTGCTATAGCAGGGCAGAAAAAGGCCTAAAACCCTATTTCTGCCTACCGCTTCCTTACAAAGGCAGGCGACCACAGAAGAATCTATTCCTCCGGAAAGACCCAGGACTATACCTTTTGCCCCGGCCTGCTTAACCTGTTTTCTGATCCAGGAGACTATTCTTCTCTTCATAGCCAATTCATTGCCGTTTATATCGAGCTGGAATATAGATAGAAAATTATAGCACCTAAGTAATTGGGGGTCAAGGGGATGTTGGGGGCTTTACTTACCGTTCCACTGCAGGCCCTCGATTACTGCCTGGGCTACGTTGGTGAGGTGGTCGCCGATCTTCTCCAAGTTGCTGATTATATCCAGAAAGACTACCCCGGAAAGGACATTACAATCCCCCTTCTCAAGGCGCCGGGTGTGGCTATCCTTTAAACTGTTTCTGAGATCGTTGATCACTGCCTCCTGCTCAAGGACGAGTTTTGCATCCTGGATATTGATCCCCAGCGCGCTGATAGAATAATTAGCCATCTTGATCACATCCTCGTACATCTTCTCCAGCTCTGATGCGGCTTCCTTTGAAAAAGGCATGCGGTTCTCGATCTTCTGCTCTGCCAGGTCCCTTAAATTCTCGGCGTGGTCGCCGATCCTCTCCACATCATTGATCGCATGTAATAGTGGGGGGATCTTCCTTGATTCATCGGCGCTTAACTCCCTCTGCATGATCTCGACCAGGTACTTGGTGATCGCCTCTCTCAATGAATCCACCGCCTCTTCCCTGCGGGTTACTCCTTCTAAAGCCCTTGGGTCATTTTTAAAGAAGCTCTCCATTGCCAGGCTGACCATCTTCCGGGTCAATTCCAGGGCCCTGATGATCTCCTTGATCGCCGCCTCTATAGCTATAGGCGGAGTATTCAATAGGTGCGGTTCCAGGTATTTCGGCAGATACTCGACCTCCTCCTCCTCTTCCCCTTTGATCACCCTGGTAAGCCATCCGGCGAATACCCGCACAAAGGGCAGAAAGAGCAGAGTTGCGATCACGTTAAATAAGGTATGGGCGTTTGCGATCTGCCGCGGTAGCTCGGCAGATGTGGAACTGACCAGCCTGATAAACGGAGACAAAAACGGTAAAAATACAGCTACCGCGATGACCCGCATTATAATATGGGCAAAGGCTGCTCTCTTTGCGTTGATACTTACCCCGATGGAAGCGATCAATGCTGTAACGCAGGTACCGATATTACAACCAAAGATCAATGGTATCGCAGCTCCCAGGTCGATTAGATTTGCCATAGCAAGACTTATCACCATACCGGTGGTCACAGAGCTGCTCTGGACTACCGCGGTAACGAGTGCTGCGGCAAGTACGCCCAAAAGCGGATTCCTGCTAAAAGAGACCATAATCTCGGTAAAGAGTGGATACTGACCTAAAGGCTTGACTACCGTAGTCAGGATACTTAAGCCGAGAAACAAAATACCAAACCCGAGCAGGAATTCACCGACGTATTTGTGGGTCTTTCTCCTACCGATAAGCATCAAAAGCATCCCCACGCCGATGATCGGCAGGGCGTAATCCGTAAGCTTAAAGGCGATCAACTGGGCGGTGATCGTGGTACCGATGTGGGCACCCAATATCACCCCTAATGCCTGCACCAGGGTCATCAGTCCGGCGTTGACAAACCCTACCACCATCACGGTTGTCGCCGATGAAGACTGGATTACGCTGGTGATACCCGTGCCGACCAACACTCCCTTTAAACGGCCTCCGGTAAGCCCGTGCAGGATGCGGCGCATCCTCTCGCCGCTTGCCTTATGCAGGCCGTCGCTCATCTGCTTTAAGCCGTAAATAAACAGCCCCAGGCCTCCGATGATACCGAAGATTATTTCTTTACCCATCCTTCTCTCCCTTGACCTTTTTTAAATAGACCATTAAAAGTGAAACCGCCGCCGGAGTAACTCCGGATATCCGGGATGCCTGCCCTAAGTTAACCGGCCTAAATTTCTTTAATTTCTCCCTGATCTCGGAAGAAAGCCCGCTGATATTATAATCCAGATCCTGCGGCAGCCTGATCTTCTCCAAGTGCTTAAAGCGCTCTACCTCCTTACGCTGCCTGCGGATAAACCCAGCATATTTTACCTCAATTTCCACCTGACGCAAAGCAATTTCCGGTATATTGATCTTCAGATGATCCAGGCCTTTTATCGCTCTTATATCCAGCTGCGGCCTCTTCAGCAGCGCCTCTAATGTGGTCGGTTTTTTTAGGGGCGCGCTCTGCAGATCTCTTAACCCCTGATTAATCCGGGAAGTAGGCTTGAGCCTGGTTTCCCTCAGAAATTGGAATCCGCGTTGGATCGCTTCCTTCTTCATCTCTGTCTTTCGATAAACCGCCTCAGAAACCAATCCAATCTTGCGGCCGATCCCGTTAAGGCGCAGGTCAGCGTTATCCTCGCGCAGGATCAACCGGTACTCTACGCGCGAGGTGAACATCCGGTAAGGCTCCTCTGTCCCCTTGGTCACCAGGTCATCGATCAGAACACCTATATAGCTAGAGCTGCGGTCTAACACCAACAGCTCTCTTCCCTTAACCCTCAAAGCGGCATTGATCCCGGCGATCAACCCCTGCGCAGCTGCCTCTTCATAGCCGGTCGTGCCGTTGATCTGGCCGGCGAGGAATAAATTCTTAACGCACTTTGCCTCCAGCGTAAGAAAGAGCTGTGTAGGCAGAACAAAATCGTATTCAATACCGTAACCGGGCTTAGTCATCTTTGCTCTCTCAAGACCGGGGATAGTCGCTAAGATCCTCTCCTGTACCTTGACTGGTAAGAACGTAAACAGCCCGTTAGCATAATATTCATTGATATCCAGCCCCTCCGGCTCAATAAAGAGCTGGTGGCGTTCTTTATCGGGAAAACGCCTAACCTTTTCCTCAATTGAAGGGCAGTAGCGCGGATTTACACCGGTGCTGATAATCTGCAAAAGCTCTTTATCTTTCAGGGAATCTTTGATCACTTTGTGCGTACGAAGATTCGTATAAGTAAGATAACATGATACTTGGCGCAGCGGCACCTTCTTATTCGAAAATGAGAAAGGCTGGATCTTTTTATCGCCGGGTTGTTCCTTCATCACGGAGAAATCGATCGTCTTAGCGTCAAGGCGGCAGGGAGTGCAGGTCTTAAGGCGCGAAAGCTCAAGACCTGCTTTTTTAAGGCTCGCAGATAGCCTGATACTTGCCGGCTCATTCCTTCTGCCTGCCTGATATTTTTCTTTACCTATATATATCACTCCGTTTAAAAATGTACCGCTACAGATCACAACACACTTTGCGCTAAAACTTCCCTTCAGGGTGGTAATACCTGCGATGCGGCCATCCTTGACGGTTATTCCTGTTACTTCGGCTTCCCTGAGCGTAAGATTCCTTTGTTTTTCTACCGTGCTCTGCATTCTTTTCTGATAAAGCCTGCGGTCTTCTTGAGCCCGGGATGACTGCACTGCCGCTCCCTTAGAGGCATTGAGAATTCGGAACTGTATTCCACAGGCATCAGCAGCGCGGGCCATCTCGCCCCCTAAGGCATCGATCTCCTTTACCAGCTGCCCCTTACCTATTCCGCCGATCGCCGGATTACAACTCATCCAGCCTACTCTTTCCTTCTTCATGGTCAAAAAGAGAGTCCTTGCGCCCATACGGGAGGCCGCAAGCGCGGCCTCGATACCTGCGTGCCCTGCTCCAATAATTATGACTTCGTAATCAGACATGATTTTAAATCCTAAATTCTAAATCCGAAATCCTAAACAAATTCTAAATCCCAAATTCCAAATCCCAAATTTAGTATTTAGTGCTTAGGATTTGTTTAGTATTTAGTGCTTAGGATTTAGAATTTATTATATTATTCTTTCGCGTACTTGACCAGGAGGGGCATGATATCTTTGCCAAGGAGCTCTCCGATCGAGCCGAGCTTCGCAGCCTTCTCGGAAAAACTCATCGAGCCATCCGGCAGGATTCCCCCGCCGCGGACTAATAGTGGTACCGGATCAGCCGAGTGCGCCTTGATCGCGCAGACAGTGGAGTGGTCAGCGGTTACTGCAATGATAGTATTTGCCGTATCCAGCTTTGGCAGGAGCTGGGCAAAGAAAAATTTATCTATTGCTTCGATGATCTCCTTCTTCTTCTGAAAATCTCCGTCATGCGCCGGCTCATCCGGCCCCTTGATGTGGATATAGATGCCGTCATATTTTGCCAGAGATTCAATCGCCACCTTTGCCCACACCGGATAATCCACGTCATAGTGGCCGGTTGCCTTTGGCACCGAGATCACGTCGATTCCCGTCAAGAGCGCGATCCCCTTTTCAACCGGCATCTCAACGAAAGAACCGAACTTCAAGCCGTGCGCTTCGCCGATCTTTGGGAAATCCGGCAGATGGTCTCCGGCATCGCGAGAGAGAATCAGGTTGCCGGGAAGCTTGCCTTCAGATACGCGCTTCTTATTTATGGCTGAGGCATCGAGGACTTTATGCGATTCTTGAGTAAATTCATTTAACAGCTTTGCCGCCTCCTTTGCCTCGGTCGATTCCTCATAACCCGGCATTGGCTCAGACTGCATCACTTGCATTTCAAACTTCTCCTTGGCAACTCCAAAGACACCCTCGCGGTCGTAGGCAGGATCAGTGTTGGTGATCCATCCGGATAATTTTGAGCGCATCCCCCTGATCACCAGGATCCCCCGGTGGCCGATAGTACTCTTAAACTCAAATGTCGCACTTGATAACGTGACCTTGGAATTTATCTCTTGTGCTAGGCCGTTTGCTTCCTCGGTAGATAAATTCCTGCCAACCCTGCGGTCCTTTATCTTCTTACCATCGCTATCTACGGTGGCAAAGTTTACCCGAAAAGCGGCATTCCCGTCCTGAATATCCAGGCCTTCGGCGAATGACTCTAATGGTCCGCGTCCGGTGTAATATTTATGCGCATCGTATCCTAAAAGGCTGATCACCGCGATATCCGACTCCGGCGCTATTCCCTTTCCTACCGGATAAACGATTCCCGTCTTACCCTTTTGGGCCAAACGGTCCATATTCGGGGTGACTGCCGCCTCCAGCGGAGTCTTATCCCCCAGCTCCGCTATCGGCAGGTCGCCTAGACCGTCGAGCACTATGTATAGAATCTTTTTCATAAAATTTTAAATCCTAAATCCTAAGCACTAAATACTAAACAAATTCTAATTTCTAAATTCTAAACGTTTGGGATTTGTGATTTGGGATTTGGGATTTGTTTAGAATTTAGTATTTAGGATTTTTAGCATTTAGAGAAACCGCAGGCGTGACACTTGGCGCACCCTTCTTCGTGGCGCAGGGCTCCCCCGCAGTCAGGACAGACTCCGGCGATATCCCCGTCGATCTCAAAATCAAAAGACGTCCCCGTCCCCGGGCTCGCATTATCCCCTGAGGAATGCTTCATCGCTATCTCTTTGGCTTCTGCGGTCACCTCTTCGGGCTTGGCCGCGCCCAGCCTCTTCTCTACTACGCGGGCAATCGCGTCAGCGCAGGAAAATATCCTCTTCCCCTTCTCCCAGGAGGGTGAAGGGCAACGGATATTGCGTAATTGTTCGATGATAGACTTTACTTCTATGCCGGAACGAAAACCTAATGACACCAGCCTCCCCACCGCCTCAAGCTGACTGGCAGCGCAGCCGCCGGCTTTACCCATCTGGGTAAAGAGTTCAAAAGGCCTGCCCTCCTCATCGATATTTATAGTCACGTAAAGATTTCCGCAGCCGGTAGCTACCTTTGTAGTGGTGCCGATCGTCACTTCAGGCCTGGGACGGGGAGAGATCTTTCCCGGATCTAAGATCTTTTTTTCGTCATCCTTCTTATCCTTAGTCCCGATATTTAAAACCTGCCCATCGCGGCTGCCGTCACGGTAGATCGTGATCCCCTTGCAACCCAACTCATAGGATAAGAGATAAGTCTTACGTACATCATCGATCGCTGCTTCCCGGGGAAAATTGATCGTCTTTGAGACCGCGTTATCCACGTGCCTCTGGAAGGCAGCCTGCATCCTGATATGCCACTCAGGGGAGATGTCATGGGCAGTGACAAAGATCTTTTTTACGCCCTCAGGTATCTCCTTGATATCGTGGATCGTGCCTTGATCTGCGATTTTCTCCATCAGCTCGCGGGAATAAAATCCCCGTTCCTTTGCGATCTGCTCAAATAAGGCATCCACCTCCACCAGCTTATCGTTATCCATCACATTGCGGTGGTAGGAGATAGCAAAGAGCGGTTCGATCCCGGAAGATGTGGGGCCGGCGATAATGCTGATCGTGCCGGTGGGAGCGATCGTAGTCAGGGTTGCATTACGCATCTTATGATTCCCGTTTTTCTTATCGTAAATACTCCCCTTAAAGGCCGGGAATGGCCCCTTTGTCTTAGCCAATTCATGGGATTTTTTAGTCGCTTCCTTTAATATAAAGCCCATCGCCTTATCTGCCAACGCCACACCCTCTTCGCTGTCATAGGGTATGCCTAAGCGGATCAAAAGACTTGCCCACCCCATCACGCCCAGGCCGATCTTGCGCGTCAATTTCGTGGCATGCTCGATCTGCGGAAGCGGGAATCTGTTTACGTCAATAAGATTATCCAGGAAGTGCACGGCAAGCCGCGTCGTCCTCTTCAACTTATCCCAGTCCACCTCAAAGCGCGTGCCTACCTTTTTATACATCCGCGAGAGGTTGACCGAGCCTAAGTCACAGCTCTCATAAGGAAGTAACGGCTGCTCTCCGCAAGGATTTGTGCTCTCGATATCGCCCAGCTTTGGCGTGGGGTTGCATTTGTTGATTTGATCGATAAAAATGATCCCCGGCTCTCCGTTCTTATGCGCCTGCCTGACGATCAGCTCAAAGACATCTTTTGAATTGACCTGCTCGACGGCTTTGTGCGAGTGCGGGTCGATCAGGTCGTAATCTTCGTTATTCTTTAACTTCTGCATGAAATCTTCGGTGACCGCGATGGAGATATTGAAATTATTGACCTTCCTGTCTTCGTCCTTACAGGTGATAAACTCCATGATATCCGGATGGTCTACCCGCAGGATCCCCATATTCGCTCCGCGGCGGGTTCCCCCCTGTTTTACCGCCTCAGTCGCAGAATCATAAACCTTCATAAATGATACCGGGCCTGATGCAATGCCTCCGGTAGTCTTTACCACGGAATTTTTCGGGCGCAGGCGTGAGAAAGCAAAACCAGTGCCTCCCCCGGACTTGTGGATCATCGCGGTAGCCTTGAGCGTCTCAAAGATCGATTCCATCGAATCATTTATCGGCAGCGTAAAACAGGCGGAGAGCTGTCCCAGGTCTTTGCCGGCGTTCATAAGACACGGTGAGTTGGGCATGAATTCACGGTTAGTCATCAAATTATAAAAAGCCTTCCCTAAATCAGAGATCTCTTTATTGGTGCTGCCGTATTTTTTATCCGCTGAGGCGATCGCTTTTGCTACGCGGTAAAACATCTCATCGGGGGTCTCGATGACCTTGCCCTTCTCGTCTTTTTTAAGGTACCTGCGTTTCAAAACAGTGATCGCGTTTTCAGTTAGTTTTAGTGACATACTTTCCTCCGATGAAAAGAACACCCAACCCGCAGCTAAAAGAAAAATCTACTGTGAAATTTGTGGGGCTGGGTATCGTAAGATGATATCGTTGTAAACCCCGGAAACTGTTCTTCTAAAGTATATCCCAGCCTAAATTTCTTGTCAACAGAAAAATACAATATATTGTAGTAAGTAAAACGCCGCTATACTATAAGTTGTATTAAGAGCTTAAGGGTGCTTATTTGCCTTTTGGGGCTGGCAGGACTCCCGGATCACTAACTCCGTCGCTAAAGAGACTTTTTTTACCTTGGGTCTCTCCTTGGCATCCATCAAAGCTTTTAATTGCTTTACCGCATCCTGGCCCATCTTCACCAGGGGCTGCCGGACCGTGGTCAGCGCTACAAACCCATAAAGCCCGGAAGGGTTATCATCAAAACCCACGATCGATAAACTCTTAGGAATCTCCTCTCCCATCTCCTTTGCAACCGCCATCACCTCAAGCGCCATAGAGTCGGATGCGACAAAAACTGCAGTAGGCGCCTTTGACATATTCAATAACTTCACTGCCGCCTGACGCGCCTGGCCGCGGGAATAATCAGTCTTAAAGATAAACTCTTCATCAACAGGCAGTTTATGTTTCGAGAGCGCCCGCTTGTAGCCTTCTAATCTCTGCGCTGCTGCCTGACTGACCAGGTCGCCGGTGATATGCGCGATTTTTTTATGCCCTAAACTGACCAGATAATTGACCGCCTGCTCTGCTCCGCCGACATTGTCGATTGAAATACAACTGACCCGCCGATCATCGATATGATTATTTATTACGACGCATGGGATATCCTGCCTCAACGCATCCTCGAGCTGCTGGCGGTTACCGATGATATCGGCGAAGATCGCTCCGCCGATGCTGGTGAGGTTGGCCTCAGTTTTACTATCAGTGAGGCGAAGCAGAAGGTCTAACTTTAATACTGCGCAAAGCGTTCCGATACCGCGGATCAACTCCAGCGCGTAAAATGAGTAGAATATACCTTCGTAGCGCGGGATCACCAGCGCCACGACATTGCTCTTTCCCGTGGCTAATCTCTGCGCCAGGACAGAAGGCTGATATTTGAGCTCCTTTACCGCATCAAGCACCGCCTTCTTATGCCTATACTTTACCGTGGCGACATTATTGATTACGCGCGAGACTGTAGTAATCGATACGCCTGCACGGCGGGCAACGTCATTTATAGAGATTGTTTTGGAGGGGGTGGTTCTTCTGCGCACCATGGATTAAAGAAGCCTTACTGTCTTGACTTGATCTTTGGCCCTGATCGGGCCGATCGACTGATTAATGTTGCAGGCAGCGATCCCTGCGCGTACCTGGATCACCTCGATGGTGGCAAAAGCGTAATTGTTCCTGAAGACGCGCAGTGTATCTCCGACTCCCAGGCCGGCATCTGAGCCCAGGTCGATCACTACGAAATTATTACCCTTATTCACCGCAAGCACCTCTCCGGAAAGAACGCGGCTGACCTCTAAAGCTCCTATCTCAGGCTCGTATATCTCAGCGCCGAACGGCCGCACAACGATCGGGGAAAGCTCTACTGAATCCTGGTACTGCCCTGCCTCCGGCGTAACCGATGCGGTACTTGCCAGGCGTCCCTGCAATCTCGCCAACCTGTTAGTAAGTTCCTTGTTCTCATCGTTGAGCCCTGCCAGTTCTTTCTGAAGGTCAGACTTTTCTTTGTTTAGCTCGCTTAACTGCTTCTTCAGGGCATTCTTCTCTGCGGTGAGTTTAGTCCTGATCTTATCGACTAGCTCGTCCCTCTCCTTACTGACTAGTTCATACTTACTCTGGATCTCGGCCTTTGCGCTGCTTAAGACCGTGACTTCATCCTTAAGCGATCCGATCTCGTCACGGAGCCTTTTGACTCCCTTGACATTCTCCTCTATCTTTGCCAGCAGCGCAGCATTCTCCATCTCCAAATCGCTCTTTTCATGCTCCAGCTTCGTTTTTATGGTGTAGCTCTGCATATTGATAAAAAGGCTGACTACTAATATCGCAGCCAGCAATATGATTATCACCCTGATCTTTTTATCCATCGCAATCCCCTTTAACGCAGCCGGGCAAAAACTTTTTGCATCACCAGGCTCGCCGCGCCCAGCGCCACGGCATTCTCGCGCAGGCCAGAATAAACCACCCTTAGATCTTCACTCGCCTCTCTAAAGGCCCACTCCTTTATCGTCGATTCGACCTTTGACAAAAACTCCTCACCCGCCTCCTCAAGGCCTCCTCCGACGACTACCACCTGCGGGTTTAAGAGGTTCACCATGAATGCCGCCTTTACACCAAGCCGTTTTGCTGCCAGATCCATTGCAGCGGCGGCCAGCGGGTCCTTGCCCCGTGCAGCGCGCAAGACGCTCTTCAGGTCCACGTTATCGATATTGCTTGAGGTGAGCTTGAAAAATCTCTCGGCAGCCTGCTGATCCTTAGCAAGGCGCGCCTTTATATCTTCGGTGATCCCTAAGTCCAGCTCCCAGCGCTTCATGAAGCAATCGTTTCCCAATCCGCACTTAAAGGCATCCTGCTCTTTATAGTTGTAGATCGATGCTTCTCCGGCATAACCGTTCGCGCCGGTGTAGACTTCTCCGTTGATGATGATCCCGCACCCCACACCGGAGAACATATAAAGCACATTCTTGACCTCCGGATCAAGGTCGAGCCAGCGCTCGCCGAATGCTGCGGCAGTAGCGTCATTATCGATCAAAACCGGCAGGTCAAATTCCTTCTCCAAAAGCCCCATCAACGGGACATCGACTGATGCGTAGGCATAATAATGATCCACCTTCTGCGGCCAGTGGATCGAACCGGTCTTTTTATTTACCAGGCCGGCGATCCCTACGCCGATGCCTTTGATCTGAGAAGCATGTTCCTTTGAGCGGCGCAGGATCTCCCGGGTGATCTGCAGCACGCACTCTGAGACCTCCTTGACCGATGCCCGGGGCCGTGCGACTTGAGTCTTGGTGACGATATTCCCTTTAAGATCGACGAGCAGGCCGACCATGCTCATCAGGTTCAGGCCCACGCCGACGATGTAGCCGCCGCCTGAGTTTATATCAAGAAGTAACGGGCGCCGGCCGCCTTCTGAGACGTCAAACTCCTTTTCATAGACCAGATTGTGTTTGATGAAGTCGTCGATGTAGTTGGAGATGGTCACCACATTCACGCCCATCTCCTTTGAGATGTCCGGGCGGCTGATCGGGCCTTTTCTGCGCAGGATTTCAAGGATATTAATGTTACGTTTTTCCTTCTCCGAGAATTGCGTCTCTTGCAGATTTGTAGGACGCATCTATAGGCCTTTCCC
>JBHPGR010000001.1:0-125408 GCA_042570405.1 Candidatus Omnitrophota bacterium | reverse complement strand
CTTTAGCGGCGCAGGCGGCGGTAGTTTCGGCGGCGGGATCTTTGAGGAGATCTTCAGCGATCTTGGTTTTGATTTCGCAGGTTTCAGCGGACAGAGGCGCGCAAGAGGGGGCGGCAGGCGGGGGAGGGATCTTGAGATCGCCGCCAATATTACCCTGGAGGAAGCTTTCCGGGGCACGCAGAAGTCGATCACTGTTCCGCGCTATGAATCCTGCACTACCTGTTCCGGAAGCGGCGCAAAGCCGGGAACAAAAAAGGCCAGCTGCCCGCAGTGTAAGGGGTCCGGCCGCACGGTAGCATCAAGCGGATTCGGATTTCAGATCGCCCAGACCTGTCCGCGCTGCCGCGGGGATGGAACGCTGATCCAGACTCCCTGCATTCAATGTCAGGGGCAGGGACGGGTAAAAAAAATAAGGACGATCAAGGTAAAGGTCCCGCCCGGAGTAAGTACAGGTTCAAATTTAAGGATCCGCGGGGAGGGTGAGCAGGGTGCGGCCGGACGCGGCGATCTATACGTAGTGATCGAGGTCGAACCGCATAATATCTTTGACAGGCACAATAACGACCTGGTCACTGAGATGACGATCAGCCTGACTCAAGCGATATTAGGCTCTGAGATCGAAGTATCTACCTTAAACGGCAGGGTGAGGATGAAGATACCAGCGGGAACTCAATCAGGAAAAGTCTTCCGCCTTAAGGGCAAGGGGATGCCGGATGTGCACGGCGGTTCACCGGGAGATGAGTTTATCAAGGTGGATGTCAAGATCCCTACCGATCTAAACTCGAGCCAGCGAAGGATCATCGAAGAGTTTGCCAGGGAGTCCGGAGAGTCCCCGGGTAAGAAGGAGAGCCTTGCGGAAAAACTAAAGAAAAAATTAAAATAGCATGCCTACATACGAATACGAATGCACTGAGTGCGGACATAAATTCGAGGCCTTCCAGAAGATCACCGACGGTCCGCTGAAGAGCTGCCCCAAGTGCAAGAAGAAGGTAAGGAGGCTGATCTCAAGCGGCGCCGGATTCATCTTTAAGGGCTCGGGGTTTTACGCTACTGATTACCGTAAGAAGCCAAAGGGCGAAGAAAAAAAAGCGCCTGCAGAGAAATGCCCTATGGCAAAAGAGGGATGCAAAGGCTGTGACAAAGATAAGGCCCTTTAGGGCTGTAATCTATAATCAGGATAAGATCAAGGACCCCTCTAAGGTAGTCTGCCCGCCGTATGATGTGATCTCACCGAGACGCCAGCAATACTTCCATCAATTAGATCCGCACAACTTTATTCATTTATCCTTAGGCAGGAGCATCAAGGGGGTCAATAAATACCGCCGGGCAAGGATGACTTTCCAAAAATGGCTCAAGGAGAAGGTGTTGATCCGGGAGGAGTATCCCGCGCTATATTTATACTCGCAGGATTATAAGTTAAGAGGTGAGAGACGCCAACGTTGGGGGTTGATCGGCCTCTTGCGCCTGCAGAATAAGGATTCAGCCGTATACGGCCATGAACATACCCGCCTTGAGCCAAAGGCGGACAGGCTTAAGATCCTCAAGGCAGTCAAGGCTAACCTTAGCCCGATATTCGTCCTCTGCCGGGATAAAAAACGGATCATCCGTTACGCGACGCAGCACTGTACTGACGGCAGAAAGCCCCTGTTTGAGGTCACCGACGATGAAAAAGTCACGCATAAATTGTGGAGGATTGATTCTCCGGAGATGATAGAAAAGATCCAATCTGCCCTGGAGAAGGAGGACATCTTTATCGCCGACGGACACCACCGCTATGAGGTAGCCTGCGCTTACCGGAAGGAGAAGAAGAAGCGGCTGGCCAGCTTCACGGGCGATGAGGATTTTAACTATATAATGGCCTATTGTACTAATTTTGAGTCCCGCGACCTGACAATACTTCCGGTGCACCGCCTGGTCAAGGTAAAATCCAAATTCGATTCCGAAAAGTTTATGTCCGGGCTTAAAAGTTATTTCGAGGTCGAAGAGTACCCTGATGCGGTAAAGTTCTTCTTTTTGCTGGAGAAGGCGGGAAAGACAGAGCATGTGATCGGGATGTACCGGGATAATAAGTACTGGCTGCTGCGCCTCAAGAATATAAGGATACTGGACAAGACTGCCGCGGATAAGCCCAGGGAGTACAGGTCGCTGAACGTCTCGATACTGAAT
Source organism: Candidatus Omnitrophota bacterium (assembly GCA_042570405.1). Lineage (GTDB taxonomy): Bacteria > Omnitrophota > Gorgyraeia > Gygaellales > Profunditerraquicolaceae > JBHPDM01. Next base: position 123,242 of record JBHPGR010000001.1, on the reverse strand, counting down.
CACATCATCCTTAAGAAGATGCTCGATTTAGACCTTGAGAATAAAGAGCGGATCACCTTCAGCCCTAATGCCGATGAGCTGATCTCTAAGGCAAGGGCAAGCGATTCGCAGATCGTCTTCTTTTTAAACCCGGTGAAGGTCGAAGAGATCATCTCGATCGCTTTAGCCGGGCATAAGATGCCTTCAAAGTCGACCTATTTTTACCCTAAGGTCTTATCGGGGTTAGTGGTGAACAAGTTTTTGGGGAGGAAGCGGTAGATGGCGCTTTTCGGCAAGCCTAAATACACGATCGTAAGGTTAAAAAAGAAGAATATACCGGACGGGCTATGGACAAAATGCGAGGAATGCTCCGAGGCGCTCTACAATAAGACCTTAAAGGAGAATATGATGGTCTGCATCAAGTGCGACCATCATTTTAACCTGGGCGCCTACGAAAGGATCGGGATGCTTCTGGATCAAGGCAGTTTCAAGGAGCATGATGCGGATATGCTCCCTAATGATCCCTTGGAGTTTGAGGGGCCTAAGACCTACAAAAAGAAACTGGAGTCGGACCAGGAGGCAACCGGGTTAAAGGAGGCTGCAATAACCGCAGAGGGGCTGCTTGATGGCAGGAAGATCATCATCGCGGTCACCGATTCCCGCTTTATCATGGGTTCGATGGGTTCGGTAGTCGGAGAGAAGATCACCCGGGCGATCGAGGCGGCTACGAAGTACAGGCTCCCCCTGGTCATCGTCTCCGGCTCAGGCGGCGGGGCAAGGATGTATGAAGGGATGTTCAGCCTGATGCAGATGGCAAAGACCTCAGCCGCGCTCTCCTATCATCATAAGGCAGGACTGCCGTTTATTTCGGTGCTTACTGACCCGACGATGGCCGGGGTCCTGGCATCATTTGCAACACTGGGTGATGTCCTGATCGCAGAACCCAAGGCGCTGATCGGTTTTACCGGGCCCCGGGTGATCGAACAAACGATCAAGCAGAAGCTCCCCGAGGGATTCCAGCGTGCGGAGTTCCTGCTTGAACACGGACTGATCGATATGATCGTACACCGCAAGAATATGAAGCAGACATTGAGTCAATTGCTTGATTATTTAAAGGGCTAAGAGATGGCGCAGGTAAGCCTAAAGAATGTCTCGAAAGTATTCCCGGACGGCACCGTGGCGGTCAATGATGTCAGTTTAGGCGTTGAGAACAAAGAATTTATGGTCCTGGTCGGGTCTTCGGGTTGCGGAAAGTCGACTACCCTTAGGATGATAGCGGGCCTTGAAGAGATCACCGGGGGCGAGATTTATATAGGCGAAAGAATAGTCAATGACGTCCCGGCAAAGGACCGTAACATCGCAATGGTCTTTCAGAATTACAGCCTCTATCCGCACATGACCGTATATGAGAATATGTCTTTCGGACTGCGCCTTAGGCGTTACCCAAAGAAGGAGATCGAACAGCGGGTAAATGATGCAGCGGATACCTTAGGGATCAGGCGCCTCTTAAAGCGCCGCCCAAGCAAGTTATCCGGAGGCGAGAGGCAGCGTGTGGCGGTAGGAAGGGCGATCGTGAGAAAACCGATGGCCTTTCTATTTGACGAGCCATTGAGCAACCTTGATGCCAATCTGCGCGTACAGATGCGCACAGAGATACATAAGCTGCACATCCGCCTGCAGACGACGATCATCTACGTCACCCACGACCAGGTAGAGGCGATGACCATGGGCAACCGGATCGCCGTGATGCAGGACGGCGTGCTTCAGCAGCTGGCCGATCCGATTTCGGTCTATGACCACCCCAAGAACAAGTTCGTCGCCGGCTTCATCGGTTCGCCTCCGATGAACTTTATGAACGGCAGGGTCATCCAGCAGGAGGGGCGCCTATACTTTGACGAAGGTAAGATCAAGATCAAGATCGTGGATGATATGCGCGCGGCGATCACTGCTTATATAGGCAAGGACCTGGTTTTGGGGATCCGCTCCGAGGATATCTACGATAAATTATTCGTCTCTGAGGCGCCCCCTGAGAACGTAGTCAGGGTCAACTGCGAAGTAGTCGAGCCGATGGGCCCTGAGGTATATTTGTATCTGAACACCGGCCGCCATAATTTTATCGCCCGGGTGGGCGCGCACAACCGTCCGGCGGTCAACCAGCACCTTGACTTAGTCTTTGATATGAGCAAGGTCCACTTCTTCGATAAAGACACGGAAGCTACAATAGTATAAATCTTTTTAAGGGGTTACACGCCTACGCGACACTTAAGAACGGCCATTTATTTTGTAATCCTCACCTCACTGTATCTAATCCTTCCTGGATATCTGGCCGTCCGCTTCACCCTGCCGTTGATCACGCTGGTCATATTTTACCTTGTCAATTCCGCAGCACTGTTTTATTATTTCAGCACCCGCCAGGCAAGAGTCGCGCATCTTGAGGTCCGCAATCAGGACCTATCAGAGCAGATCAATATCCTTAACGAGCAAAATTCAAAAGAAGAAAAGATCAGGACCGCGCTTCGGGAGCGGATCGCCCGTTACACAAGCCTGAAGAAGATGATCGAGGAGATAAATCAGGAGCTTCCACTGGAGTCGGTCGCCGATAAGCTCACTTCTTCCATATTCTCCCTGATCGGCGATAACCGGGGTACCTGTATCTTGTACCTGGCGCAAAGGGGGATGGAAGAGGCTTTAAGCATTTATAAGACTAAGAAGGAGGATAAGAAGTCGGTAGTCAAGGCCAAACAGGGAGATATTTTTGACCTCTGGGTCTTGAAGCACACCAGCCCGCTTTTAGTCAAGGACACAAGGAGCGATTTCCGTTTTGATATTGAGAAGTCAAGGCCGCTTGGCCTCAGGCCTGTATCTTCGCTGATCAGCATTCCGCTGATCAGCGAAAATAAATTCTTGGGGATCTTAAGGCTGGATAACCCCTCGGCCGGTTTCTATTCGCAGGATGATCTTCGCCTCTTGGCTACGATCGGGGATTTCGGGGCGGTGGCCATAGAAAACGGGCTGCTCTTTCAGAGGACGCAGGATCTGGCGATCCACGACGGACTGACCTCTCTTTTTACAAAAGATTATTTCCTGGAGCGCCTAAGGAGCGAGCATAAGAGAGGGGTGCGCCAGGGCCTGCCTTTAAGCCTCTTGATGCTGGATATCGACCACTTCAAGGATTACAATGATAATTTCGGTCACAGCGCAGGAGACCTGGTGCTTAAGGATCTATCCGGCTGGATAACCGGATCCCTGAAGGATGAGAAGTGCGTGATCAGCCGATTCGGCGGAGAAGAGTTCTGCGTTATCTTACCCGGCACACCTAAGGATGAGGCGATCAGGATTGCCGAGGGCCTGCGTAGAAAAATAGAAGGCACGGATATTCTTCTGCGCCGGGAGAAGACGAGGATTACGGTCTCGATCGGGGTCGCAGAGGTTCCCTCTGATGTCAAGGATGAAGACGGGTTGATCTTTAAGGCGGACCAGGCGATGTACCAGGCAAAACAGAAGGGGCGAAACCGCGTATGCTCTATTTAGTTTTTCTTGTGATCCTTTCGGCAGTCTTTATTATCGGCCTGGATACCAGGCTGCGCAAGAGCCTGGTCAGGGCACAGGCCCAACAGAGGAGGATGGAGAGGGAAGAGAAGAGGCTCTCTTTAAGGAATAAGCGGCTATGGGATGAGAACTTAAAGATCGAAAGGACCGCTGGCGAGACCCTGGCGCTTTACGATATTGCAAGGCAGATCTGTAAATCCCTAGATCAGGCGAAATTATTTGATTCCTTCCGTGGGCTGATCGATAGGTATATCAAGATAGACGATTGTAAGTTTTTAAAGCAGAAGCCCGGCCCGGGGGAATATAGCGGATATACAAGGGTTCCCTTAAGGGTGGATAAGGAATTCATGGGTTATCTTCTGGCAAGTAATGTCAATTATGCTGACGCTGACAAGTTCCAGATCCTCGCCCAGCAGTTCCTCTTGGGAGCAAAGCGGGCTTTTTTGTATCAGAAGGTTCAGGAATTAGCGATCACGGATTCCCTGACCGGCGCTTTGAGCCGCAGGTACTGGATGGAGAGGTTCCAGCAGGAGCTGGAGCGGTCCAAGAATCTCGGCCATAAGCTCTGTTGCATGATGGCGGATATCGATAACTTTAAGGATTACAATGACCGCTACGGCCACCTTGTCGGAGATACGGTATTAAAGGAGGTGGCAAGGACGGTCAAAGAGAATATCCGTCAGATCGACCTCTTCGGCAGATACGGCGGGGATGAGTTTTTGATCGCGCTGATCGAAACGGATAAGGAGGGGGCGAGGTTCGCCGCTGAGCGTATGCGTCAGGAGGTCGAGGCAAGGAAGGTAAGAGTCTATGATGAAGAGCTGAAGGTTACAGTCAGCTTCGGCATAGCAGAGTTTTCTTCCGATGCAATGGATGCCCAGGCGTTGATCGATTGGGCGGATACCTGTCTTTACCGGGCAAAACACGAAGGCAGGAACAGGGTAGTCACCGCATGATACTTCGGCGGTTTCCAAACCTCGGCCTTCAGGCCGAGTAGGGAAAAACCGCTCAGCATCAACCCCGAGGGGCGTCAGATGGGTTGATTTATGTGTTGCAAATTTCCAGAGTTTAATATAAAATAAAACGATTATGAGGAAGAGATTTATCATCGCAGTCGATTTAGGCGGAACAAATCTAAAGGTCGCACTTCTTGATTCGGCGTGCCGGATCCTGCATAAAAATTCCCTGAACACCAAAAAGTTCACAGACAAGCCCGGATTGATAATGGCGATAGTCAGCTCTATCAAGAAGATCTTAGAGTGCAGGCGTATAAAAAAGAACCAGGTTTTAGGCGTAGGGCTAGGGCTTCCCGGGCCGATCGATGTGAAGCGCGGTATAGTCCATTTCTTTCCCAATATCCCCGGCTGGAAAGAGGTAAGCTTGCGGGGTATCCTGAAGAATAAATTAAAACTTCCGGTCTTTCTGGATAACGACGCCAATCTGATGGCGCTGGCAGAATACAGGTCAGGCGCGGCCAAAGGCTCTAGGCACGCGGTATGCCTTACCTTAGGCACAGGCGTGGGGGGCGGTTTGATCATAGACGGAAGATTGGACCGGGGAGGAAATTTTGCTGCCGCAGAGATCGGCCATATCCCGATCAATGAAAACGGCCCGCGCTGTAATTGCGGAGGCCTCGCCTGTCTTGAGAGTTATGTGGGAAACAACAGGATCCTTAAAAGGGCAGCCCGGCTATTCGGGCGCCGCATATCGATGGAAGAGCTGGATGCATTAGCAGCTAAGGGCAACAGGAAGGCCTTGGCGATCTGGTCAGAGGCGGGGAAACGTCTCGGTATAGCCCTTAGCGGAGTGGTGAATCTCCTGAATCCTGACTGCATCGTGATCGGCGGCGGGGTTGCTAATGCCGGGAAGGCCCTTTTTAGTAAGATCAGAAGCACGATCGACGACAGAGGCATGAGCGTGCAGGCAAGGCACGTAAAGGTGTATAAGGCAAGATTAGGGGCTGATGCCGGGTTGATCGGCGCAGCGATCCTGGTAAAAGAATCCCTAAATAATAGTTGATGGCTACCCTGAAACTAAATAGTATCTTACGCATTCAAATTGCCGTTTTTATTTTTCTGCTTTTTGCGCCGACTTTCTCTTTCTCCCAAGAAAAGACTCAAGAAAACACTCAAGAAACGACTCAGGAAGAGACTCAGAGGGAGACCCTGAAGCCGATCGAGGTCAACGGCGATGTAGTGGAGTATTCGACGCTGGATAAGAAGATCAGCGCTACAGGGAATGTGTCGGTGATCTATAAAGATACCACCCTCACTTGCGATAAACTGACCGTTGACTCAGGCACTAAGGAGGGCGTTGCAGAGGGTAATGTCAGGATGGATGATGCAGGCAGCGTGATCGAAGGCAGGAGGATGGTGTATAACTTTAATACTAAGCAAGGCGTGATCATGCATGCGGACTTCCGCTCCACTCCATACTTTGGAAAGGGGAGGAAGATCGATAAGCCCAGCGACGAGGAGTTTATCGTCAGGCGCGGATATATGACCAGCTGCAGCCTAGATGACCCGCACTTTAAGATGAAATTCAGAAAGATGAACTTTTTCCCCGGAGATAAAGTAAAGACCCGGGATGGTATTTTTTATGCCGGCAAGGTCCCGGTCTTTTATGTCCCGGCATTTAACCATAGCTTGAAGGACCCGCTGATGCACGTGCAGTTTATGGGGGGTAAGAATAAGCAGTTGGGCTGGGGGATGTTCCTCTTAAGCGCCTGGCGTTTCCAGCTTACCGACAATATTACCACCAGGATCTATGCCGATTACCGGGAGTCCCTGGGGGCAGCAGAGGGTTTCGGCGTCAACTATAAAACAACCGGTTTCGGCAAGGGAGATTTTAAGTATTATTACACGCAGGAGAGGTCAGTGGATTTCAAGGAGGAGAAGTTGCCTTCGGAGTTCCAGAGGTATTTTATCCGTCTGCGTCACCAGTGGGATATAGATGAGGGGACTAAATTAAGCGCAGAGTATTATAAGATCGTCGACTCTAAGAGGGCGCTCCACGGTCCAGACCATAATTTCCTGAAGGATTACTTTCCCCGCGAATACCTGAAGGATTCCCCTCTGCCCGGATCATACCTTTTGTTGCATCATAATTTCAATTATTCCAGCCTGGATATCTCTGTTCAGAAGCGGGTCAACCGCTGGTACAGCGCCACCGAGACGCTACCTGAGATACAATACACCTTACCCAGCATCCAGATCGCAAACACCCCGTTCTATCTGGAGAACCAGAGCTCTTATGTAAATCATAACGAGAAGAGCGCGGTACCCAGCGATTCCTGGAACGATGTCTCCTACAACGCACTTACTACCAATAATAAGATCTCTCTGCCTGCCAGGCTGGCTTTCCTGAGCCTTACCCCTTCGGCCTCAGCGGATGTGACTTATACTGATAAGAGCACTTACGGTGCAACCTTAGCAACTACTTTCAGCGGGGGGACGGATATCAGCGCCAAGTTTTACCGCATCTTTGATGTTAAAACTGACTTCCTGGGTTTAGATATCAATCTCTTAAGGCATATTATCACGCCTACGGTAAGCTACGGCTACACCTATACCTCGACTATGCCTGCGGGCGAACAAAGATACGGAGGGGAATCTTCGGTGGGCAACGGATCCGCTTCCTTTGAGCTATCTAATAAACTGCAGACCAAACGCGGCGGAGGGAGCGTTGACTTGGTGGATTTCAGGGTGAGCACCAGCTATTCGGTCAAGCCGGAGTCGGGGACTAACAGAAAGAGCCGCTTCGCTGATTTTCTCTTTGAATTAGACCTTGCCCCCTATGCCTGGCTGAGGGTAAATGCAGAGACTACCTATGACCACCTCGGGGACAATTTCAATAAAGCCAGCTATGATATTAATTTTGATTTTGGGCATGGGCGCTCCTTAGGGATAGGGCAGCGCTATACCAGGAAGGGGAGTAACCAGTTGACCTACGACCTGTATTGGCAGTTCAGGCCGAAATGGAAGTTCAGGATCTATCACGGTTATGAGGTCGGACATGATTATTCTCAGGTCCGGGGCCTGAAGGTGCAGGAGTACGGGATCTCCAGGGACCTGCACTGCTGGGTGGCGGAGTTGACTTATAATATCACAAGGACGCACGGAGAGAGCGTCTGGTTTGTGCTTAGGAATAAGGCTTTCCCGGAGATGGAGTTTGAGTTTGACCAGCAGTATCATATGCCTAAAGCAGGGTCTCAGACGCCGGGTATTCCCCGATAGCTGTGCGCTGAAAATTATCAGAAAGAGAATGGCATGAACATATCGATCATCGGTTCAGGATATGTAGGGTTAGTCAGCGGCGCCTGTCTTGCCGAGCTGGGCAACCGCGTGATCTGCGTTGACAACAATATTAAGAAGATAGCGCAGCTTAAAAAGGGTATAATTCCTATCTATGAACCGGGCCTCAAGGAGCTGATCACCAAAAATATGAAGAAAAAGAGGCTGAAGTTCACCTCTAAGATAAAAGAAGGGGTCAGGGATTCCGAGGTGATCTTTATCGCTGTCGGGACACCATCACTTCCAAACGGTGAGGCTGACCTTACCGGCATAGAGGATGTTGCACGTAATATCGCGCTGAATATGAGGGGTTACCGGCTGATAGTCGAGAAATCTACCGTACCGGTTGAGACGGGCGAGTGGGTGAAGCACACGATCTCAAGTAATGCAAGGCGAGGAGCAAGATTTGACGTGGCCTCAAACCCGGAGTTCCTAAGGGAGGGACAGGCGATCAGCGATTTTATGCATCCTGACCGCATCGTGATCGGCGTGGAATCGAAGAAGGCGAGGGACATTTTGGTGAGCCTTTATAAGCCCCTGAAGGCCCCGATCGTAGTCACCGATATAAAATCAGCGGAGCTGATCAAGCATGCCTCAAATTCTTTTCTGGCGGCAAAGATCTCCTTTATCAACGCCCTCTCGCGGATCTGCGATAAGGTAGGAGCGGATATCGTCGAGGTAGCCGAGGGGATGGGCCTCGACCGGAGGATCTCGCGCAGTTTCTTAAGCGCCGGCATCGGCTACGGAGGTTCATGTTTCCCCAAAGACGTAGATGCCTTTATCAAGATCTGCGAGAAGCTGGGCTATGAGTTTGAACTGCTAAGTGCAGTAAAACACGTCAACCAGTTACAGAAGAGTTTCTTCCTTGAGAAGGTCAGGGATACGCTATGGATCGTCAAGGATAAGAGGATCGGTGTTTTAGGGCTGTCATTTAAGCCGAATACCGATGATATACGCAACGCCCCATCGATCGAGATCATCAAGGAGCTAGAGGCGGATGGCGCAAAATTAAAGGCTTACGACCCTCAGGCGATGAAGAGGGCGAAGCAGATCCTCCCTGATGTCAAATTCTGCCAAAACCCCTACGAGGCCTGCAGGGGGTGTGACTGTCTGCTGGTTCTTACTGAGTGGGATGAGTTTAAGGAGCTGGACTTCTCAAGGGTCAAGAGGCTGATGAAGCGTCCGATCATCATCGATGGACGAAATATTTATGAGCCGGCCTCGATAAAGAAGAAGGGCTTCAAATATATAGGAATGGCAAGGAAGGCCAACTCTAGAAAGTAATCAGCCCTCCGATTACCTCAGGCTTTAGCCTGAGGTCTGCTGTAGGGTTGATACTGAGAGCGGCGTGTACCGAGTGTCCTGAGTGGAGCGAAGGAGAACGCCGCCGAAGGTATCAAGGGTGAAGAAGATCAAGATCGCGGTCGTTGGTTTAGGTTACGTAGGATTACCCCTGGCGCTTGCCTTTGCAAAAAGGGGGTGCTCTGTCTTAGGGGTCGAGATCGATAAGCACAGGCTGCGGCAGATCAGGAATAAGGAATCCTATATTTCTGATATTTCCGATCAAGAGCTTCGCCGTGCCGTTACTTCGCAAAGATTCAGCGTAACCGGCGATTTCTCATCCCTAAAGGGCGCCGATGTAGTGATCATCTGCGTTCCTACGCCCTTAAAGAGGAATTATTCACCGAATATCTCATATATCAAACAGGCGGTAAGGTCGATATCAAGGAATCTAAAGAAGGGTGCTTTGGTTGTTTTAGAGAGCACTACTTATCCCGGGACGACCGAAGACGTGATCCTGCCTCTTCTTGAACGCCGGAACCGGAAACACGGTAAGGATTTCTATCTTTGTTTTTCTCCGGAGCGCATCGACCCCGGCAATAGGCGTTTTCCGGTGCATAAGATCCCCAAGATCATCGGAGGCATCAATAAGAAGGCCACGCGCCTGGGGGTATCAGTCTATAAGAGGGTGATTGACCGGGTAGTGCCGGTCTCTTCAGCCAGAAGCGCAGAAGCGGTGAAGCTCCTGGAGAATACCTTCCGCCTGATCAATATCGGCCTGATCGATGAGCTGGCGATGATGGCGCATAGGATGGATATGGATATCTGGGAGATCATTGATGCTGCCAAGACTAAGCCGTTCGGGTTCATGCCCTTTTATCCCGGGCCGGGGGTCGGCGGTCACTGCATCCCCAAGGATCCACTATATCTGTATTGGAAGGCCAGGCACTACGGATTCCGCTCGCGCTTTATTAAGCTGGCTTCAGGGGTGATCTCAAAGATGCCGGAATACATCGTAGATAGGATAATCGAATCAGCAGGCAAGAGTAGAAAGAGAGGGCAACTTAAGGTCTTAGTCGTCGGCGTGACATATAAAAAGGATGTCAAGGACCTGAGGAAATCTCCGGCGCTGGATATTATAGAGATATTAAGAAAAAGGAAGGTCGATGTTTCTTATTATGATCCGATCATTCCTTATTTGAAGTTTCACAGGACTAACCTAAGGTCGATCGAGATCAAGAGGCGGAGAGCGTTAGCTAGATTTGATTGCGTGGTGATCGCCACTGACCATTCAAATTTAGATTATAAGTTTATATTAAGGAGATCGCGGCTTGTCTTTGATACCCGCAACGTCTATAAGGGGGTAAAGAGCAAGAAGCTTCGCAGGCTATGAGTAAGTACCTGGTCACAGGAGGAGCAGGATTCATCGGTTCGCATATCAGTGAGGCCCTGATCAGGCGGGGTCACTTTGTGCGGGTGCTGGATAATTTCTCCAGCGGCAGGCGGGAGAATCTAGGAGGTTTTATCGGTAAGATCGATCTTCTGCGCGGAGATATCCGCAATAAGAATACCTGCCTTAAGGCCTGTAAGGGTATTGATCATGTATTACACCAGGCAGCCTTAAGGTGCGTGCCCAAGTCCTTACGCGATCCGCACAAGTATAACGAGGTAAATATCAACGGAACCCTGAATCTTTTGCAGGCGGCGCATAAGTTCAGGGTGAGGTCTTTTGTCTTTGCTTCCTCCAGCTCGATTTACGGGGATGCCCTGAAATTTCCCGAGAGAGAGATTGACCCTGCGCGCCTGATCTCTCCTTATGCGCTGACAAAGCTCTCCGGTGAGTATTATTGCCGGATATTCGCTGAAAATTACGGCTTAAATACCGTATCCTTGCGTTACTTTAATGTCTTCGGGCCGCGCCAGGCACTAGATGACGAATACGCGGTGGTGATCCCAAAATTTATAACCTCTATGCTGAAGGACTGCCGGCCGCCGATCTACGGCAGCGGAAGGCAGTCGCGGGATTTTACCTTTGTCAGTAATGTTGTGGCGGCAAATCTGCTTGCGGCGCGTAAGGCGTCTCGCCTTAGGGGTGAGGTCTTTAACGTCGCCTCCGGCAGGGATTATACGATCCTGGAGTTGGTTGCTATTTTGAATAAGTTGATGCATAAGAGGATCAGCCCCGCGCACCTTCGGCCGCGCCCTGCCGAGGCACTCAGGACAAGGGCTGACCTTTCAAGAGCTAAGAAGCAGTTAGGGTTCAGGCCGAAGATAGATTTTGTGCAAGGATTAAAGATAACCTTGGAGTGGTTTAGAGAGAATGCTTAAGGGAAGAGCGGTGATCACGGGAGGCGCGGGTTTCATCGGTTCACACCTTTGCGAGAAGTTGCTCAGCGAGGGATACAAAGTGCTCTGCCTGGATAATTTTGTCACAGGAAGCCAGAAGAATATAAAGCACCTGCTCAAAGATAAAAGTTTCAGCTTCAAGAGAGAGGATGTCAGTAAGCGGATCGGGGTCACAGGAAAAGTCGATTATGTTTTGCATCTTGCTTCTGCGGCATCACCCGTAGATTATCTTAAATTTCCTATTGAGACCCTAAGGGCCGGCTCTTCAGGTACGCAAAATTGCCTGGAGTTGGCAAAGCTTAAGAAAGCAAGGTTCCTGCTGGCTTCAACTTCTGAGGTCTACGGAGACCCGTTAGTGCATCCTCAAGCCGAAGAGTACTGGGGCCATGTGAACCCGGTGGGGGTGAGGAGCTGTTATGATGAGGCAAAGCGTTTTGCCGAGGCGATCACCATGGCATACCGCAGGGTGCATAAAGTAAATATAGGGATCGCGCGCATCTTTAACACCTACGGTCCGAGGATGAGGATCAGGGATGGCCGGGTAGTGCCGAATTTTATTTACCAGGGTCTTAAGAATAAACCGATCACGGTATATGGCAATGGCACTCAGACCAGGAGCTTTTGTTACATTGAGGATATGGTCGAGGCGCTTTTTTTGCTGATCCGGACCAATATTGATCAGCCGGTCAATTTAGGAAACCCCAGGGAATTCACGATCCTGAGCCTGGCAAAACAGGTTGTCCGGCTGACAGGTGCAAAATCAGGGTTAGTCTTTAAGCCCTTACCCCAGGATGACCCCCGCCAGCGCAGGCCGGATATTAGGAAGGCCAGGAAGTTCTTGCTCTGGAGCCCTAAGGTCCAGCTCAAGGAGGGGCTTGAGCGGACGATCGACTGGTTTAAATCTTTCCCCTCCCATTGATACTTCGCAGTTCCCAAAACTGCTCAGTATCAACCCTGAGCAAGCCTCGATTTTAAGTCTAGGCGCGGCGAATGGGTTGATAATTCCCCAAATATATGGTATAGTTCTATTAGAGAGAGGTATTGGGGGGTAGGCTGAAGAGAAACGTTTTTATAACTCATTTATTTTCAAGAAGTTGACCTATTCTCCAGGCGCGCAGGGATGGAGTTTCGATAGCGCTAGCAAGGGGGGAATAGGTTTTTTCTTGACAAAAGGCAAAGGAGGTGATATAAAGAGAATTACGGAATAAGGCGTACTAGGCGTCTTAAGAGTTAGCTCTAAAAGCCTAAGCAAGAGAAGAAGTTATAATATATAACCTAACCGGCTATAGAGTCAGACTCTTTTTAGAGGCGTCAAAGTCAATCAGGCCTTAGAAAGGGGGTTAGAAAGATGAGAAAAAGAAGAGGTTTTACACTCGTTGAAATCATGATCGTTGTAGCGATCATCGCACTTTTGGCTGCGATCGCTATACCGAACTTACTGAGGGCGAGGTTATCAGCAAATGAGACAGCATCTCAGGCAACCCTGAGGACGCTGTCAACGGCAATGGAGACCTACAGGGCTTCAACCGGTTCATTTACGGGCGCGACCTTAGTTGTACTCGGCGCTGCCACTCCTCCTTACATCGATAGCGTATTAGCTGCGGGTACAAAGCAGGGTTATACTTTTGCTATGACCGACGTGGCTACTGATACATATCACGTTTCCGCCGTGCCAATCACGGCTAATGCTTCAGGTGTGCGTTCTTTCTGCATTACCGACGATGGCGTTGTAAGGGTTCAGGCAGCTGGGGGAGCTATTGCATCTCGCGCGGCCTGTCTGCTTTTAGGTCCTACCCAGTAATGGATTAGTTCGGGTTTTTTCAAGCCCCGTACTTTTTTAAAGTACGGGGCTTCTTTTTTATAATTTTACTTGCGCAAAGCCCTTTTTATGTTAAAATTATTATTATCCTAATATTGTGTTATAAAGGTATGTTTTTTTATGCGTCTAAGAGGTTGTAAAGCAAAGAGCTTTGTAGTGATAATGATTTCGATCGCTGTAATGGCTCTTTTATTAAGATTTGCGGTTAAGAAGGCAATTGAAGTGATCGCCGCCCAGAATCAGGCGAATGCCTCAAGGACATTAAAGCTGATCTCTGCTGCCCTGGAGAATTATGCCAAGGATGCTAAAGAATTTCCTCAGAACTTTAATCTATTGGTTGAAAGTGAGCCCGCCTATCTTGATAGGGATTATATCAGTGAATCCCCGAGAAGAGGTTACATCTTTGACTGCGCAAGGTTTGAGCCTTCAGGATACAGTTGCTCCGCAGCTCCTACGAAGTGCGGAAGAACGGGAAGCATGTCTTATGCAATCAGTACCGGGGGCGTATTTGTCAGTGAAAAGTGCAGCAGCGATGAGGAGTAATCAATGATAAGGAGATCGCATTCTGCTTTTACCCTGGTTGAGATCATGATAGTAGTGGGGATCGTGGCTGTTTTGATTACGTTGGCAATGCCCAACATCCTGCGCTCGCGCATCACGGCAAACGAAGGAGCTGCCCTGGGTAATATCAGAACGATTAATCAGGGTTGTCACCTTTATCATATACAACAAGGTAGTTTCCCTCAAGACTTAAATGATCTTGTCGAAATTAATCCTCCATATATAGATTCTGCTTTAGGGTCAGGAAGTAAACAGGGGTATGATTTTATCTATGTAAATCCGGATCCGGACAGTTTTACACTGAATGCCAATCCTGCCACTGCACTCTTTAGGCAGGGCAGGTATTTTTATATTGATCAAAACGGGATCATCCGGGCAAAGATAGGAGGGCCTGCGGGTCCAGGTGATGAAGCGGTCGGATAAAGCCTTTACTTTAATAGAGATATTGATCACCATGGTGATCCTCTTGATAGTGATCACGGGACTCTTGCTTACCTTTTTTAATTGCATCATATTAAACGAGGGCAACAGCAATACAGTGATCGCGGTCAATGACGCCCAGTTTGTCCTGGAAGAAGTCAAGGGGCTGGCCTACACGCACATCCCTGTTTATTCTCCTCCGGACTTTAGCAATTTGAATAATGAAGACGTTGATTATGATTACGATGTAGGGGTATCCGTTACCGAGGTGACGGTAACGATCAGCTGGAATGACAGACTTAGGCAAAGGAGTATCGAGCTTGCTACACGGTTCGCGCGCTCTCAATAAGGGAAGAAGGGGTTTTAGCCTGACCGAGGTATTGGTCGCAGCGCTGCTGACCGGCGTGATCGTGTCTGCTCTCTTGATGGTTTTGACTTCGGCACAGCTCTCGGATACAATAGGCTCGGCAAGGGTGGATCTGCACGCAGAGACGCGTTCAGTGGTGGATATGGTGGCCAGGGATGTACGCAGGGCGATCAGCTGGGATATCGTTAATAATCTGCCGGACCCGCTGCCGGACCCGCCGGAGGATGCGGCTAAACTTAGATTTAACCTTTGGGCGTTGGACATTGACACCCATCAAATTGTGCTTACAGATCAGTGGATAGAATATGATTACGATTCCAATCTTAAGCGCCTTACTCGCATAATAGTAGATCAGGGTGGCAATATCTTAGAGTCAAGGGATTTTAACGACATCACCGAGGCGCCGTTTTATACTACCTATACCCCCAGTCTCAAAAAGCTTGACGGGGGCGACTTGAATAGCGATGAAAAATTGATCATTGTGATCTCAAAGGAGAAGGTTGCGCGCGGACGTACGCTGACGCACACACTGATCTTGGAGGTGAAGATACGAAATGGGTAAGAGAGGGATAGCTCTGGTTTTTGGACTTTTGGTAATACTCGTACTTTCAGTGCTTGTAGCTTCACTTTACTATAAGGCGATCAATGAGAACAACCTTACCAGGAGGAGCGTTGCCTCAAGCCGGGCCTTCTGGCTGGCAGAGGCGGGGATTGCCGAGGCGATAGCGAATATGCCGAATAACGTCTCTGAAACTAGCCTGGGCGGCGACGACTATACATACAGCGCCGAGACTTTGAAACTTGACGATAAGTTGTATCAGATAAACTCCACCGGCTCGGTCTGGTTTCCCGGAAATCAGAGAGTGAGGAGGGATCTGACTGTGATCGTAAAGACAGGCGACACTGCGCCGAATAACTTTCTGTACGCGCTGGAATCTACAGTCGAAATAACAGTGAGAGGGCAGACCGTATATATAGAGAGCCAGGAGGAGAATTCTGAGATAATCTTCTCTGACCGCTTTGGGCTTTCAGAGGCGAATATCAGGGCGATAGCCGATGAGGTTTACGGCCATCTATACGAGGATGTTACCGAAACTACGGAGATCAGCGGCGTCACCTGGGTTGAGCCTACGAGCGGAGAGATCACTATAGCCGGTAATTTTACCAGCAGCGGGATTCTGGTGATTGACGGCGATGCCCACTTCTCAGGCACGTTAACTCATGACGGCATAATTTATGTCCAGGGGAATCTGATGGTCACCGGTGATGTGACTATCAACGGCGCAATACTCTCCGAAGCATCTACAGAGGTAGACACTGAAGTCAGGGGCACAGTGCAGATCTATCATGATGAAGCTCAAATAGAAGCCGCCTTGCTGGCTTTGACCTTTATAAATCCGGAGGTATCTGCATGGGAGGAAGTTTATAAGTAAGTATGAAAGTCGACCTCTCGAAGCTTAAAGACCTGATTTTGAAGATAAAGAGGCCTAAAGAGGGCTTTAGCTTCGGTATTGATATAGGCACGGCAACAGTCAAGATGGTAAAGCTGAAATTTCACGCTGATCAGGTCGAGCTTTGCGCCTTTGATCTAAAGCCCTCCTTAAAGGAGATTAGCCCTTCCATAAACGACAGCCAAGTCAATATCTCGGTCAGCGGCCCCTCGACAGTGATGCGCTACGTCAACCTGCCCAGGATGAAGAGCGAGGAGTTAAAGCAGTCATTAAGATTTGAGGCGCAGAAGTACATACCCTTTCCGATCGCTGAGGTGAACCTTGACAGCTGGATCCTGAATGAGCATGCTTCTAATAATGAGATGCTGGTTCTCTTGGCAGCGGCAAAGAAAGATTGTGTATCACAGCGCGTAAAGCTTGCCCAGGATGCAGGATTAAAAGTGAGTTCCCTTGATATTGATTCTGCAGCCTTACTCAATGCCTTCATCTATAATTACCAGCCGGGCAGCGAGAAGCTTAAGACCGTGGGCCTGCTTAATATCGGCGCAGGCACGAGCAACCTGAACATCCTGGAGGATAATACCCCCCGCTTAAGCAGGGATATCTGCATTGCCGGAGCTCATTTCACCCAGAAGATCGTTGACAGCCTGGTCGTTGATCTTAAGGCTGCTGAGGGATTGAAGCTTAATCCTGGGAAGGATAAGCTGGATAGGATAAACTTATCTGTCAAGGGGGTGCTCTCAAGCCTGGCCGGTGAGATCAGGACCTCCTTTGATTACTATGAGAGCCGCAGCGGCGCCGCAGTTGAGAAGATATTCCTAAGCGGAGGGGGGAGCCTGTTCGGGGGGCTTAAGGATATGCTTGCTGAGTTACTTGGCGTGGGAGTAGAATACTGGGATCCTTTAAGCAAGATAACCGTAGCAGGGAGCTTTGATCCGGATAAGATCAAGGCGCAGTCAAGCCAGCTGGCAGTCGCAGTGGGGCTGGCGTTGCGCAGGTGAGGACAAAGGAACTTTCCCGACTCATAAGCCGTGGCAAAATTCTCTTTGATAATTTTGCCACATTCGTCGGGATTAATTCGCGCAGATAACTTACTCGCACTTCCGTGCTCGTAAGTTATGCGCTCATAAAATGATAGAGATAAACTTACTACCGCAGGAGCTCAAAAGAAGCAGGGCAACCGGGAAGTTTGACCTGAAGTCTCTTCAGGCTAAACACCTCATTTATCTCATCCCGACGGTCTTTGCGCTATTGATATTTATGCATGTCTATCTTGGGGTGGCAGGAATCATAAGGGGCGCGCAGTTGGGAATAGTCAATAGAAGATGGCGGTCGCTTGCCGTAGATAGAAACAGGGTAGAACAATATAAAGGACTGCATCAGCTGAAATCCGCTGATGCGATACTTCAGAATAAGCTTGGCGTAGAGAAGCTCAATTGGTCCGAGAAGCTGAATAAATTAAGCCTGCATTTGCCTTATGGGATATGGTTTAATGATTTATCGCTAAAGGATGCGGATTTTGTCTTAAGAGGCTCGGTGATCTCCCTGCAGGGCGAGGAGATGACGCTGATAAAAAAGTTCATAGAGAGCCTAAAAGATGATCAGGGTTTCTTCTCCGATTTCGATGATATCCGCTTAAGCTCCGTAGAGCGCAGGACGATCGCAGGTTATGATGTCGCAGATTTTCATCTCAACGGGAAAGTAAAGCAATGATCGATAAATTAAAGGAGCTTTTTCTAAAGTTAGAGCAGTTGGAGAAAGAGAAGCTGATCCTTGTAGTACTTGTCTGCCTGGTAGTGGTCTACCTGGATTTTGCGTTTCTGATCAGTATGCAGTCGCGGGGGGTAAGCCGGGCAATGCAGAGAATGGTAGAGTTGAAAGAACAGATGCAAACCCTAAAGCGCGATCTTGCCCTGATGCAGCAGGCCGTTTCCAGTAAGCGGCCTGTAAAGCACGTTAAACCCCAGCGGGTGATCTTAGATCAGGAGGTCCCTTCGCTGTTACAGGATATATCAAAGATTGCTAAGAAGAATGCGGTGAGGATCATGCAGATAAAGCCGCAAAAATCCGAGAGTAAACCGGATGCTCCTGCGCAGCCGGGCGGGATCTCGCCGCTTTCAATAAGATTGGAGCTGTTGGCGGGTTTCCACGAATTCGGCAGCTTTATCGCGGATCTGGAGGGTGGAGAGGTCTACCTGGCCGTCGATGAGATCAGTATGTTTACTGATGCGCGCAACAGCCTTAAGAGAAAGGTAAATTTAGTATTGAAGACCTATGTCAAAGACTAAAGTCCTTATCGCGGCCTTTTTCGTTTTTTCTCTCTTTATTGCGCAGCTTCCTGCCCAGGATGAGTTTGTCTATGATCCGCAGGGCAAGCGCGACCCCTTTACCTCCTTGGTGACTCCGGACGGCAGGCTGCTGAAACTGGAGGAGAGATCATCGGTCTCCGGGATATTATTGGAAGGCATAATATTCGACGAGCAGGGAGCCTCTTATGCTATAGTAAACGGTGAGGTAGTGAAGACCGGTGATGAAGCAGGAGATTATCAGGTCTTTAAGATAGAGGAGAAGAACGTTATTTTTATTAAAGATGGACAACCGGTAGCGGTTGAATTAGAAGAGGAGGAACCGTAAGATGAAGAAGAAAAATTTTCTTTTAGGTGTGTTGACTATTTTTGCTGTCACTCTTTACCTCTTTAGCTATGCCCAGGACGAAGCAGCCGAGGCCGAGACTCAAGCAGTAGGGGTAGCTGAGCTTGAAGAGGTGGTTAAGCTTGAAGAGGCGGCTGATCCGGCGCAGGATAGCCGGAGCCCCGCAGTACAGAGCCTGACCGCAACCGAAAACGTCACGCTTGATTTTAAGGAGGCGGATATCAATAACGTCTTAAAGATAATCTCTTATAAAGCAGGGATTAATATTGTGACTACCCCTGAGGTTATGGGTACGGTTAGCGTTCGGCTAGTCGATGTGCATTGGGAGCAGGCGCTGGGTGCGATACTAAAGACGCATGGCTTTGCCTACAGTAAACAGGGCAATATCATCACCGTTGCGCCCGTCGAAAAACTAACCGAGATCCAGCAGCAGGAGGTGCAGCTTGAGCAGGTCCAGCCTACTGTCACCCAGGTCTTCACTCTAAAGTATATAGATTCTCAAGACGCCAAGAAGGCGATCGAGCCGCAACTCTCCCCCCGCGGGAAGATCACGGTTTTAGAGATGACCGGACAGGCAGGATGGGAGTTCGGCGCGGATGATATGGCTAAACGCAAGAGGCTCTCAGAGGAGGAGTTGGGCCGTTCCAAGGTCCTGATCGTCACTGATATCCCGCCTGTAATAGATAAGATCATCGCGGTGGTCGAGCAGGTAGATGTGCGACCGGTGCAGGTCCTGATCGAAACCAGGATCATAGAGGTAAATAAGGATTATCTTAGGGATATCGGCTTTGACTGGGGGACCGGCTCTGGTGGAGCAACTTCTTCTACGCTGACCGGAGTCGATGCCGCAAAGAGCGGATATGGCGACGCGCAGATGAAGATCGCAGGTAATCTTCTCGGGTCGCAGGTCACCCCTGCCGGATTCGGCGCCAGCGCCAGCACCATCGCCGGAACAGAGCCGTTTAATACCGGGTTATCATTGTTATTCCAGAAGTTAAGCGGTACGCAGTTCGAGATCTTGATACACGCCCTTGAGGAGGATGTGGATACAAATACGCTATCCGCCCCGAGGATCATGGCGCTGAACAATCAGGAGGCGACGATCTTGATCGGCACCCGCTACCCGATACTTAAGCAGGATACCACTACCTCCGGCAGCAACGCCGTGACCACTATTACTCTGGATTACTATCAGGATATCGGGATCCAGTTAAACGTCGTCCCGCAGGTAGGCGCTAATAATTACATAAATATGGTCGTGCATCCGGCGGTGACCTCTTATACCCAGACGCTGGGCACAAGTCCCGCGTTATACCCGATCATCGAGACCAGAGAAGCAGAGACGCGCGTTTTGATGGAAGACGGGGAGACAGTCGTGATCGGCGGGCTCTTAAAGGATGTCAAGACCAAGAACAGGCAGGGCATTCCCTTCTTAAGCAAGATCCCGCTGCTGGGAGTGCTCTTCAGCAGGGACACAGTAGATCTTGAAAAGATAGATTTACTTATCTTTATTACCGCCCGTATCATAAGTTAGCCGGGAGCAGCCTGCGGCAGCTAGCCTCAACTCTATCTCTATGTACAAGGTAAGGTTTTTCTTTACCAAGAAGGGCATGATCCGCTATATCTCTCATCTTGACCTGATGCGTCTCTTTACCCGGGCGATGCGCCGTGCGGATTTACCGCTTAAAATGACTCAAGGGTACAGTCCGCACCCTAAGTTCAGCATCAAGCGGGCGTTAAAGTTGGGGCTTGAGAGCGACAATGAAGAAGCGAGCATAGTTTTGCAGGAAGCAGTAAACCCCGATGAATTTAAAGATAGATTACAGACTCAACTACCAGAAGGGATATTGATCAAAGATGTCGAAAGAGATCCTGATTAATGTCGTACCGCAGGAGAGGCGCGTCGCCGTAGTCAAGGACGGCCGCCTGGAAGAATTTTACATAGAGCGTCCGCAGGATAAGACGATCGTCGGTAATATCTATAAAGGGAGGATCGAAGCGGTGCTTCCCTCTATAGGTGCTGCCTTTGTCGATATCGGCCTGCCTAAAAAAGGTTTCCTGTACCTCTCCGAGATAGAATCGGTTTTTGAACAGGCGGATACGCCGCTTAAGAGCATATCGCCTAAGGAGATCAAGAAGGGGCAGGAGGTGCTGGTACAGGTAGTCAAGGAGGCATTCGGCACCAAAGGCCCGCGCCTATCGACTCATATCGGCATCGCCGGAAGGTACCTGGTGTTAATGCCCCAGGATAACCAGATCGGAGTCTCGCGCAGGATCGAGGATGAAAAGGAGAGGAGGGCCTTAAGAGAGGCGGTGCGTGAAGCCAAGATACCAAACGAGGTGGGCTTTATCGTGCGCACCGCAGCAAGCGGCCGGCAGAAAAAAGAGTTGATCCGGGATGCGCAGTTTCTCTTTAAGTTGTGGCGCAGATTGCAAGGGCCGATACAGAAGAAGTCCTCCCCCTCCCTGATCTACGAGGAGTACGACCTTACCTTAAGAGTGATCAGGGATTCATTTACCGACGACGTCTCTAAGCTTATCGTTGATTCCAAATCGGAATTTCACCGTATCCGCCGATTCATGAAGACATTCTTAAGCTACTTAACCCGGAAGGTGGAGCTCTATAGAGGTGATGACCTCTTTGATAATAAAGATATTGAGAAGCAGATCAATAAGGTCTTTGAGAGCAGGGTCTATCTTAAATCAAAGGCCTACATTATCATCGAACCTACTGAAGGCCTGGTGGTAATCGATGTAAACAGCGGGGGTTTCCGCAAAAAAACCTCCCAGGAGGAGATGGCATTCAGGGTAAATTGCGATTCAGCCGTAGAGATAGCCAGGCAGTTGATGCTGCGCGACCTGGGGGGGATAATCGTGATAGATTTTATTGATATGAACCGGGAGAGGCACCGCCGTGAGGTGCTGAAAGTGCTAAAGGGAGCCTTAGTCGATGATAAAGCGAAATATGACATTCTGGGGATCTCTAAATTCGGATTAGTAGAGATGACCCGGGAGCGGGTGCACAAGACCGTGCAGATGCTCTCTGACCAGCCCTGCCCCTACTGCCGCGGCAGGGGAAAGATCAGCTCTCCCACCACGATCGCCATCTCTGCGCTTAAGGAATTAAGGCGGTTTCTCAAGAGCAAACCTTCGAAAGACGTCAAACTAAGCCTTAATCCTGCAGTAGTGGAGGTCCTGCTTAAGGATAAATCCAATATAACCGGGATCGAGCGCAGGTTCAGGACAAGGGTCAATTTAGTCTCAAATCCCGCTTCAAAGATCGAAGAGATACAGATAGCTTAGGTAAGCTACCCGCCCGTAGAGCAACCAATAAAAAACGCTAAAATCTGATTAATTTTGGCTTGACCTGAATGTTTTTGGGTGTATAATACACATTCAACCCTTGAACACACCAAAATACCATTTAAGGAGGAACTAAAATGTATGCAATAATTGAGGTTGGAGCAAAACAGTATAATATCACCAAGGGTGACATTATCGAGGTTGAGAAGCAGGAGGCCCGCGAGGGCAAGGAGCTTAATCTTGGGAAAGTGCTCCTGATTTCTAAGGACAACAAGACCGAGTTCGGCCAGCCAAAAGGGATGAATTATGTAATCAGTGATCACAGTGAAAAGCCTAGACTTGATCAGAGATTTTCTTTTCAGGTATGCCGCTACCTTGGAGGGGAGAAAATGCGTCGAGATGATGCAATCGGGATTCTCCCGGATCAAGAGCCTGATCAGGCATTGAGCGCTCATCCTGTTTACGATAGAGCGGACCGACTCGACGAAGCTGCGGGGAAGATGCAGGCAGGTAAAACTAAAGAAAAGCGCCCAAATATGCGGCATGTGGCTCACCAGAAACGAGTAACCGCGCGTATACCCTACCCGGAAGATCGGATGCGCGAATTCAAGAGAATCCACCAGCTTCAGTTCCAGGTCCGGGTCCTGAGCACTGAAATAATCGTATATCGCTTCAGCCGCCCTGCGGTGCCCGGCTCCGGCTGAGGCATAAAGAATAAATATCTTCATTGGTCGACAGATTATTGCTTGATGATGTGCTTTACTGCTTCGTAAAGATCGCTAAAGACCAGGTCCGGATTCACCTGCCAGTCTTTTTTGTTTTCTTCCTTCTCCTTGCCTGAGAGGACGAGGACCGACTTGCAGCCGGCTGCTCTGGCGGTCTTTACGTCGCGGATAGTGTCACCCACAAAAAAAGTCTCAGCCAAATCGAATGCCTGCTCTTTTGCGGCAGTAATTAAAAGGCCGGGCTTGGGCTTTCTGCAGGGGCAGTGATCCTCGTTGCGGTGAGTACAATAGTAAACCGCATCGATCGTGCCTCCTGCGGATTCGACAGCGGCTGACATCTTCCTGGTTATGCTATCAAGCGCCTCTTGAGTGTAGAGCCCTTTGCTCACCCCGGCCTGATTAGAAACTACGATCACCTTGAAATTATTTTTATGTAATACTGCGATCGCCTCTTTCGCACCGGGCAGGAATACAAACTCATCCCAAGAGGTGACGTATCTGGTATCACCGGGATACTGATTGATTACGCCGTCGCGGTCAAGTAAAATAGCTTTCATTCTTCCTTATCCACTCCGTCAACTTCCTGATCCCCTCCTTGACCGGGATCTTTATCTTCCAGCCTAAAGCCCTCTCTAACTTAGAGGTGTCAGTTATATAGACCTTCTGGTCGGATGGCCGCCAGTCGCTAAAATTCACTTTGAGCCTCTTTCCGGTCAGCTCCTCTAATTCATCCAGGAATTCAAGTAGAGAAATCGTATTCCTGGGGCCGCCGCCGATATTAAAGAGCCCCCGGTCCAGGTCGCTGCCGATAAAACTATCGAAGGCCTCCACCAGGTCACCGGCATAAAGCATGTCGCGCACCTGCTTACCATTGCCGTAGATCGTCACCGGCTTATTAAAGAGTGAAGCGATGATAAACCATGCCACCCACCCCTGGTCCTCAAAACCAAACTGCCGCGTTCCATAAGTACAGGACATCCTGAATACTCCTGTCTTCATCTTGTATATATAGCTGTACTCCTGTACGTATAGATCCCCGACGAGCTTCGAGACCCCGTATGGGGTGTGGCCGGTGAGGTCCGTAGACATCGATTCAGAGACTCCCGCTACGTCTCTAAAGGTATACCTCTTATCCTTTTCCGCTAATGGTATCCTATCGACGTTCTCTCCGTAGACCTTATTCGTCGAGCAATAGATGATCACCGTATTCTTTGATCTTTTCCGCGCCGCCTCAAGCACATTTAATGTGCCGAAGGCGTTTATGCTGAAGTCCTCCAGCGGCATGCGCACGCTTGATGGAACACCCGGTTGGCCGGCGGTGTGGATCACTACATCTACACCTTTGCCGATCGCCTTCTTTACGTCCTTTTCATTGCGTACATCCCCCTTGATCCGCTCGATATTCCTGAATTCTTTTAGATAGTTCCAGTTAAACTCCACCGAATCTTTATCGTAACCGAATATCTTCGAACGCATCAGGTTATCCAGGACGATGACTTTATTCTTCGGGTCTTTTTTGGCAAAAAATTCAGCGCTGTGGCTTCCTACCATCCCTGCGCCACCGGTGATCAAAATCCTCATCTTAGTCTCCTTTGTTTGTTAATTGACCGATAGTTTGAGCCGATAGCTCATATATATCTGCGTTAGAATATGCCTTAAGGCTTTCCTTTTTCTTGCCCATCGCCGCATAAACCTTGGCCAGGTAATAGTAGCCGCTGGAACCCCATTCCTGCGGATATTTTTTGATCAAATCTCTGAAAAAAACCGCTGATTTACTTAACAAACCAGTATCAAAATAAAGCACGCCAAGAAAAAAATGAGCATCACCGGCATATTCACTCTCAGGGAACCTCTCGATTAAGGAATTGTAAGAACTTAAAGCCAGATCATACCTGTAAGCAAGGTGGTAATTCCTGGCTTTAAAGAAAAACCGGAAGTCTTCCCGCGGATACTTCTTTTTGAACCTCAAATACAGATCCTGATAAAAATCAAAGAATCTGCGCTTAAATATCCTGGAATAAGCATCGCTTATACGGTCAAAGATGTGTGATTGCAGAAGAAGCGGGTTCGACCTTCTGGGAAGAGCAGGCATGGGAAACATCCGAGAATACCAATTCTTGAATCTTTCAAACTGCCCCCGGTCATAATCCTTCAAGGCAGCCAACTTTGTCTGGCCCAGGATCAGATCAGGGTGATCTGAGAGCTGCTCCAGGCTAAGTTTATTACCTTCCCCATCCTCAAAAATGATATTCATCAGGGTATCAAAGGCACACCATCTCCCCTCCAGAAAGACTTCATTCAGCGTATGAGGCGAGATGCCGTCTTTATCCAAAAGCATCGCGTAGCGGCTTTTGATCCCGGCTGAGGCTAATAATGAGTTCAGGGTACGCGCCTGAAAATCACAGTACCCTTGAGCATAGATCAAAGACTCAAAGGGCTTAGCCTTAAAGGGCTCGCCGCGCACAAACTCATGGTCGATCACGTACTGAAAGAGCCTCCTGGCCTTAGATTCATCACTTGAGGCGCCCTTTGTCTCCTGATCTGCGATAAGATTGTAGACTAACCTGTAATAGGTATGCCTGGTGAGCTTTTCAGGAAACACCAATGAGATCAACGGAGATAGAGCCAGAACAACAACAGCTATTATCAATACGCCTAAAATACGCTTCATCACTCTCTTCATATTTACTTACTTCCAGACCGGACTATTTCACGGTATTTAAGGTAGCTCAAAAATTGATAGAGCGCAGCAAAATAAGCGATAACAAATCCGATAAAGCCATCCCGGTACCCCTTTCTCCCGACATAGGTACGCATGAATCTATCGTAGCTGCGCCATAGGAATCTACCCAGCCGCATCGGTTTATTCTGCCCGTACCACTTTTGCGCCTCGCGGGTAGTCTGATTGTTAAGTTTAGTCAAGAAATCACAGATGTCCCGGTAAGAATAATGAATGATATCGCCTTTTAGGTGTCCGCAGGGATCATCCATAAAGGCACGCGGGTGCACTCCGACTTCCTCGTAGCGGAATTTATCCTTCCTGAAAAGCTTAAGCTGAGGACTGGGATACCAGCCTCCGTATCTTACCCAGTAGTCTCCGATATAATTCCTGCGCGGTATGGTAAAACCATTCTCCTTAGGGCCGCCCTTAAGTACTCCCTCTATCTCGTCCTTCAATTCAGGCGAAACCGTCTCATCCGCGTCCAGGCTTAAGACCCAGGGATTCTTTGCCTGGGCATAAGCCCAATTCCTGTGCCTGCCTTCAATATCCATCTTCCTTATGAATACCTTATCCGTATAATGGCGGCAGATCTCCGCAGTCTTATCCTGACTCTCGTCGTCTACTACGATGATCTCATCCGCCCACTTCACTGATTCCAGACATTTAGCGATGCGTGACTCTTCATTCTTCGTTAAAACAACTACTGACAGGTTACTCATCTTAAGAATTCCTTTATTGTTTTTGCGATATATCCTAATTCCCCTTTGGTCAGATCCGGATATACCGGAATTGCCAGGGCTGAAAGAGAAGCCTTCTCTGATTCCGGAAAATCTCCCCTCTTATATCCAAGGTACTTAAAACACTCCTGCAGGTGTAGTGGTTTAGGATAATAACTGCGCGCATCTATTCCTTTTTTCTGCAGCTGCCTGATCAGGCCCGCACTTGTTCCCGGAAGGCGCAACACATACTGATGGTAGATATGAGTATTATACTTTGGCACAAAGGGCGTCTTGATCCTTAGGTCCTTAAGCCGCTGGTTAAAATAGTGTGCATTCTCTCTTCTCTTTCTATTCCAGGTATCGAGATATTTCAGTTTGACCCTAAGCACTGCCGCCTGAATAGTATCCATGCGGTTGTTATACCCAAGGACTAAATGGTCGTATTTTTCTTTATTACCCTGATTTCGTAAAATCTTAAGCCGCTTAGCAATAGCTTTATTATTAGTCAAGACCATCCCGGCATCTCCAAATGCGCCAAGGTTTTTTCCCGGGTAAAAACTTACTGCGCCGCAATCCCCGATCGTGCCGGCCTTTCTACCTTTATATTCTGCCCCAAATGCCTGGGCAGCATCCTCAACGACCTTTAATCCGTAGTTTCTTGCAATCTTCAATATAGCATCCATATCCGCGCACTGGCCGTAGAGATGGACAGGAATAATCGCTTTAATATTAAGTTTCTTATGCTTATCAATAGCGCGTTTGATATCCGCGCCTGAGATATTGTATGTATCCGGGTCCATATCGGCAAAGACCGGTACTGCGCCCATGCTGGCGATTGCCCCGGCAGTCGCATAGTAAGTGAAGGCGGGGCAGATTACTGCATCTTTTCGTTTAATACCCAACGAAACCAAAGATAATTTTATCGCATCAGTCCCGTTGGAAACCCCGATGGCGTAGTTTATATCACAATATTTTGTAACTGCCTCTTCAAAATCAAGCACATCTTTACCAAGAATAAAGTCTATGTTATTGACTATCCTTTTAATGGCTGTATCTATTTCCTTTCGCATAGGGGCAATCTGTTTTTTCAAGTCTAAAATCGGTATCTTTCTCTTCTGTTTTTTCATAATAATCGCCTCCCTCCCTCCAATGCCTCTTTAACATCGATTTTTTCTAAACACTCCCTGTTTCTCTGACAGGGAACCAAGCGGAATTTAGTATAGCAGGGACTGCAATCAAGGCCCTTCTCCAATACGATATGCCGCCCGGTGTCCGCAGGGTAGGGACCGTAGACCTTTGTATCGACAGGCCCGAAGAAAGAAATCGTCTTCTTACCCAGGGCGACTGCGATGTGCAGCGGACCTCCGTCATTTGTGATCAAGAGATCCAATTCGTTAATAACCGCGGTTAATTCACCGATACTTGTCCTGCCGATCAGATTCAACGCTTCGCTGTGTGAGTTCTTGATCAGGACTTCACCGATCTGCTTCTCGGACTGATCGCCAAGCAGGACAACTTGCGCCCTAAACTCTTTGATCAGGCAATCTGCAAGCTGGCCAAACTTTGCGGCCGGCCAGTGCTTAAAATGCGCATCCTTACCCCAGCTTGCTCCGGCTCCCGGAAGTATACCCACAAGCCTGCCGCTCTTTGATCTTACAGGTGAAAGCAGGTCAATTGCCTTCGACTTAAGTTCCTGCGGCACAGATAATTCCATCCGCCGGTCTTGTGCTATTATATCGGTAATCTTTAATAAATCCAGATAATATTCTATTATGTGCTTATCGGCGTATCCATCAAGGTCGATTCTTTCCGTAAGGAACCTCCCGCGGTTCCTGTAATCGTAACCTATGCGCCTCTTCACCCCGATCAGCTTAGTCAAAAGCCCGTAGCGGTGGTCCAGGGAGAAATCAAAGGCGGTGTCAAATTTTTCCTTCTTGAGCGCGCTGACTAAAGCAAGAAAGCTTTTAGCCGCCTCCAATTTAGACTTCTTTTTAAGGTCCCCCCTTGATAGGGCAAATATCCTATCGATCTTTGTATTCAGCCTCAACAGCCCGCTTACCCGCTGATTGCACCAATAGCCGATTGAAACACCGGGAAGATTATCCTTCAGGGCCCTGACCAGAGGCGTGGTAAACAAAACATCCCCGATCCCGAAGGGGTTGACGATCAAAATCCTCTTAGACACAATCTCTTCCCTTCTTCTTCAAAAGCTCCACCAGGCGCTTTACATCCTGAGATCTTTCCTTCCTACAGACTAAAAGCGCATCCGGGGTATCGATAATCACCATATCGCTGACTCCCACGGTAGCGATCAAGCTCTTATTATCCTTCGAATAGATCAAGTTATTGTGGCTGTCTAAGTTAAGGCTATCTGACATGATAATATTGCCCCGGGAGTCACCGCTCGTCACTTCTGAAAACGTCTCCCAACTTCCCAAGTCGCACCAACTGAATCTTGCCGCTATCATCATCAAGTTGTCTGACCTTTCAAGGACCCCGTAGTCAATGGAGAGCGGCTTGATCTTGCCCCACACCTTCGCTATATCGGCCTTACTTCTTATCCTGCTGATCTGCGCGTAAAGACCGGGCTGGTATTTACTGGTCTCCTTTAATATTGCCTCTGCTTGAAAACAAAAAATTCCCGAATTCCAAAAAATATCTTTCCTGCGTAAAAGGCGCCTCGCCCTATTTACCCCGGGCTTTTCAATGAAAGACCCGACATAATAGACTCCCCTGCCCCTCTGCCGCGCTGTGCGTATATATCCGTAGCCCAGGCGTAATCTACTCGGTTTGACACCGATCAAACACAGGCGTCCTTCAGAAGCGATCTTTAATGCCTCCAGCGCCGTCTTCTTAAACCCATCCCTGCCCTTGATATAATGGTCGCAAGGCAAAACTAAAAGCTTTGCCCCGGAGTCCTTAAGCTCTATTAACTTGGCACAGGCAGAGATCGCCGGCAAAGTATTTAAAGGATACGGTTCGAGTATGAAATTCTGCGCAGGTATCCCTGAACCCCTTAGGTGTCTTTTTGTCTCCTTTAGGTATGTGCGGTTAGTTACGACAAATATGTTCTTATCTGCGATCACCCCGCGCAGACGCCCGAGAGTAGCCGAAAGAAGGCTCTTGCCTTCGTTGATCCGTAAGAACTGTTTAGGCAGTTTTTTTCTGCTTAAAGGCCAAAAGCGGGTACCCCTACCTCCTGCTAAGATAATGGCGTAATTCATATTCTCTTCAACACCTCCTTGACTCTGCAAAAGACCTCTTCTACAGTTATGTCGGCTAAGTTATCCTTCTCGATCACGTAATTGCCTTTGCCCCAAGGGCCCCATCTCTTTGAGGCCTTTGCCGGGATATCACCGCGAAAGAGCGCGACTACCTGCGTATTTACGGCACAAGCAAGATGCACCGGGCCGCTGTCACCGGAGATCAATAATCTGCATCGCTTAAGGATAGCTGCCAATTGCACAAGGGAAGTGCGGCCGGTAAGATCGACTACCCCTTGTGTTAAGCCGGAATAAACCTTAACGCTCTCACCCTGCTCCTCTTTTCCGCCCACGATCAAAAGCTTTATATTGTGCATCCCGGCAAGCCGTCCGGCTAATTCACGGAATCTCTCTTGCGGCCACTGCTTGACCGGATCGCTTGTCCAGGGATGCAGGGCAACCAGATCAGCCTGGTCCCCTATGTGGAAACCACCAAAGAGATCCTTGGCCAATGTATCCTCTAGGGAGAGGATTAAGGAGCGATCCTTTGCGGCTGCACCCAAAAGCGCAACCAGCTCAAGGTTATACTCGACCTCATGCCGCTCTCCGAGATACTTCCTATCCTTTATCTTGTGAGTAAGGAGAAACCCCCACTTCCTGTTGTAACCTGCCCTTACCGGGATACCGGCCAAAAATGTAGTTAGATTAAACTCCTTTGAAGGATTTAAGATCACGGCGATATCCGGGCGCATCTTTTGCAGATTCCGGATCAAACCTAACTTATCAAAGAAGCTATTCCCCCTTTTACAACACTCGAGGACCTGATCGATAAAAGGCACTCGCTGGGCAAGGCCGGTAACATAAGGATCGACTACTGCCGTGATCTTGGCCGCAGGGTATGCCTCCTTTAATGCCCGCAAGGCAGGGATATTTAAGAGGAACTCGCCGAAGCGGTCATTCCGCACTACCAGTATATTTTTAACTGTTTTCTGCTCTATCTGCATCAGTGAACTTCTTTAGCGCGATTGAAAAACCCGCCAGATACCAGAACAATAAGGCTACCCTTGAGTAATATAGGCTGCTCTCAGTCAATCCGTTGATCAAAAACGCGATCAGGCAGGCTGACAGGGAGAGTGAGAGTACCTTAAAATAGCCATCCTTAAGCTTGCGATAAATGTTTACCCCCTGCTTAAAAAGCTGATAAAGCAGCCAAAAGAAAACCGCTAACCCCGCCAATCCGATCTCCGCGGCCATATGCAGGAAATTATTGTGCGCATACATATAATCCGAAGTCACCACATTACGGTATTCCGGGGATTCCTTATAATTCCGATAATTCTTCATATAAGTATTAGCTCCGACCCCGATCAAAGGATGTGTCTTTATCATCTTCAGCGAATTCCGGTAGGTTGCTATCCGGTCATCATTACACATGAACCTGACCGGGTTGTATTCAACTTCACCCGCCCACTTCTTGATCGAACCGGGAAGCAGGAAAGGAAAAAGTAGCGTGATCATTACCATAAAAATGATCAGGGCCTTATTTTTTTTAGCTATCGCAAAGTAAAATAAAACGACATATATGGCCAAGAGCGTAGGCCGCGAATAAGTCAATAACGCCGCAGCCAAGACCAAAAGGCTTAAGATTACAAGCAACACCCGCAGCCTGCGCTTGAAGTAAAAAAGCGTCATCCCGAATAATAGCGGGGCGATAGCGCTGAGATAAATGCCGAATGTATTTGCATCCTTAAATGAGGCTGTGGCGCGCACAAGGCTGAGGTTGATGATCGGCTCGTAACCCCTGACAAAATCATGGCCGGTTACAACCTGCCAGATCCCGTCAAATGAAGCAAAGACGACACCAAGGGCCATCGAGAAAAAGACCCTCTTTGTATGATTAGCATCCCTTAACTCCTGAATAATAATAAAGAATAGCAAAATATAGCGCAGGAGTTTGAAGACCCCACCTTTAATCGAATCAGTAAAGTCTATCGTATTAAATAGCGATAATACGGTGATCGCAAAGAGGATCAATAACGGCAGATTTAAGGCCGTCCTGCCAAATATGGCCTCTTTCTTGATTGCCTTCTTGATCAGGAAGCCCACGAGCAGGAGCCCGGCGAACACATTCATCGCCGCAATCGATATAGCCATTGAGAAAGGAACAATAATAATCGACCAGTAAATAACAAAGTCGATGATAGAGATCAATCTTCTTTTCAAGTCTCGTCTCCCATCCTATGTGATGCGGTACTTTATAATACTGATTATCGCCTGCAGCCCGTCAAGCCACCTGATCTTCTTACCCTCAGCGTAACTGCGCGGATAATAGGATACCGGCACCTCGATGATGCGTAATCCTTTTTTGAGCGCCTTACAGACGATTTCCGCCTCTATATCGAAGCCTCCTGATCTAAGCCCCAGCTCAAGCAGCGTATTGCGGCGGCTCATCTTATAGCAGGTGGCATAATCATTAAGGCGGCTAGTAAAAAGAAAATTCAAGAGTCCGGTTAAGAATTTATTTCCTAACCTGTGTAAGGCTAGCCCCCTATGGCCCCCGGTAAAGCGCGCGCCCAGGGTCAGATCCGCCTGAGTATCTAAAAGCGGCTTTATCAGATTAAGATATTCCTTGGGGTCATATTCAAGGTCAGCATCCTGGATCACCACAAAATCCCCCCGGGACTCATGTATCCCCTCCTTGACAGACTCTCCTTTTCCTTTATTGTACGAATGATATATAGCCCTGACCCCTGGTATCGACCTGCTCTTTAAAATATCCTGCAATATTCCTTGCGTGCCGTCCGTCGAACAATTATCGACGACGATTATCTCTTTATCGATATCTACCGCAGCGATCTTTCGCAGGATCTCCCGGATCGTCCCTGCCTCGTTATAAACCGGTACTACCACAGAAAGTAAGGGCATAATCGCTTTAACTCCTCTTAAATTTGTATATCCTCACCGTATCGTTGGTGAAGACCCGCTGAAAGTTCCCGGTGTCCTCCCTCGCCCAGTCTTCCTCAACCGGAAAATCGATCTCTTTGGTCTGGTGGAGAGAATAAATGAATACATAATCAGTGCCGCGCCCTGTGAGATTCTCTAACCAAACGCGATAATCAGCCCCGCCGCGATAATTGCCTTCTTCGCGGAAGCTCAGATGCTGGCTTAAGAAATCATGGCCCCACCGGTAATAGCTCTCGGGAAAATAGTGCAGCTTTGCCGGTTCAGTCCGGTTCACCGAAACATAATATACGTTATTCTTGAAGTTCGTCCCATATAGCGGGAAAGGAACCGGCCTGCCGGCATAGGCGATATTATCGCCCTGCGTATTCTGATTCAGCCAGTTCCAGGCGCTGGTCGCATCCGGCCAGAACCCTGAGTAATCCTGGGAGCTGATATACCTGGGGAACTCGTTTCTTATGTAATCCCTCGCCAAGAGCGGCAAGATCGCAACGGCCGCAACCAAAAACACAGAAAAAATAATTAATGCACTCCTTTTAGTCCTTAAGAGCTGCTTCTTAACCGAAACCCATAAAAATACAGCAACCAGGGCACTTGTTACCAGTGACGCCACCAGCTCCCCGTGTGAGGCTAACTCTGAGATCGAAGCCAGAAAACAGGCGGCAACCAAAACTCTGATCACCCGCTTAGGAACCTTAAGTGTTTCAAATGTATAAAAAGCACAGATCAGGCCGACCCCAAGCAAGGAATAGAGATACCTTGCATTGGCAAGGGGGATCACAAACCTGTACACCAGATACAAAAATAACGGCAGGATAAGCAAATATCCCAAACAGAAGTCAACAGACTTTCTCTTCCTGAAGAGCGCCAACGGCAGCGCCAAAAACATCGAAGGCAATACGAATATAATAGTCTGGATCCCTAACCCCTCGTGGAATAACAACTTGCCCAAACTGTGATCCTCCGGGCGAAAATGCGCGCCGTATGAGGCAGGAGCGACTACTCCTTTTAAGATCCGAAAACCCATCAACCTGATATCTATCGGGTAGAGAGGATTTCCCGTATCAAGTAGATTTCTGATATAGCTAAAACCGCCGAAGAAAACTACGCAGGTAAAAACGATCAGCAGAAGATAAAACTTCTTAAGCCTGGTTAAGGCCAGATACAGAAATAGCGGAATCAAAAGCAGCGCATACGGCAGGGCCAGGGTCTTGGTACCGATAAGCAATCCCAGGCTTAAGCCAAATAATAAAGAATTCCTTAGGGAAAAATCTTTCTTTAGCGCGAAAAGGAAATTTATAGCAGCGAAGAACAACGCACTGACCATTACATCGACATAGGCAATCTCCAGTTGTTTAAAATAATTAGGGATCAGGGTAAATAAGCAGCCGGCAAACAGCGCATATTCCCTGGAGAGCTCAAGTTTTCTTCCTAAAGAATAAATACTCAAAAAACCTAAGACAAAGAACGGGATCTGTCCAAGGTCAGCCAGGAATACGCTCTTTAAAGGCAGGATCAACCATAAGAAGAACAGACTGCCGTTTATCGGGTAATAACTTGGCGCCGGATCATCAAAGATAGCGATCGGCATATCCAGATTACCGTACTTTAGCCATTGCACCGGAAAACTAAAGTGATAATTTAAAGAATCCCAGCCAAAAGGAGGATTAACCAGGTTAATCAAGACTTTAATCAGCCCGAATCCTAAGATTACGCTTATACATAATAATATGACTTTGCTGCTTAAAAGTTCTACCAATACTTGTCTTATACCTGAAAAATTGAAAGCAGGCTCTTTGCGACGCGACATGAACCAAATGACTAAAAGTATTAACAAATTAAATAAAATAACATTCGTTAAATTTAAAATACCGGCTATTCCCAATATGAGCTCGGTTAATACAATCTGGGCAAGATACAGGATGAATAATGACAATAAAAAGTCAGCAAAATTAGTAAATTTCAAAATCCTGTAATTCAACAGGAAAACCGATAAGCCAACGATAAAATTCATTAACAGAAAAATAATCATTTTATTCTTTGGATCTTGTGATCAAACCGACCTTTTCAACCAAGGTATTATCGATATAAGGATTATGAAATATCAAAAATGTTTTATCGGGATTTGAGAAGATTATCTTATACCCTATTTTGTTAATATCAGCGAAATATAAACCCATGCTATCTTTATCTTCTTTTGTTAAATACTCCAATAGATTCATATCCACGACAATGTACTCCGTAATATATCTTGTTTTTGACCGAGGATTCCATTCAAAGATATATTTTCGCTGGGACATATGCGGAACGAGATTAAAATTAGTAGCTAAGGATACATTCTTAGGGACTAACTGTAAATAGGGTAACCTTTGAAAGCTCTGATTATTTTTTATACCTTCTAAAAATCTGGAAAATTTATGACCGTCTGTCTTTCCATAAAACAAAAGGGAACTTAGAATAATAAAAATACCAACGAATAAAACCTTTCTCTTATCTATCCTATCTACCAACCATCCTGCGCCGTAAATTGCGGAAATATAAATGAAAGGAATTATGCTGGCGGTATAATGCGAACTAATATTGTAATAACCGGAAAAGGTCAAATTTGAAGGCAAAAGATTTTTCAATAAAGGTATGGCTATTAAGACATAATGCGCTGGGCTTAAGAAAGACAAAAATCCCAAAGGCCCAAAAAGCTTTACGCAGTATTCAATTTTTGCTTTATCTATAATCAATCCTGGCAATAACGAGGGATTATTTATAACTGCCTTTATATTACCTACACAAGTTGATCCGAACGGCAACCTATCCATATACGGATAATGCCCTAAAGGGCTAAAATATGGGATGACGGCCTTGGTCTCTAAAATCCACAAAGATATTCCTAATATGAACAGAAATAGACCTAATTTAAGCCGCCTTTGAAAAAATAAAACAAATATACCTAATCCACTTACTAAAAAAGTAACATCTTCTTTACATAATAATAAAAAAAATATCGACAGTAATAACAGTACGTTTCTCTTTCTTATTAGAAAATAATAAGCCCAAAATAAAAGAAGTAGAATAAAACACTCGGGATGAAAATCAGATAATCCTATTCCCCTCAAGGGTTTGGACAGTATAAAAGAAATAATGAATGCAAAAATAAGCAGACGTTCTTTTAATCTATATTTTGCGATTAAATACAAAGGAATAACGGCTGATGCCAGTAAAATTGACTGCAATACTAACAAAACCACTACATCTGACCAGATAAAATACAATGGCACGATGAAGAATAATATTGGCTCAAAGTGATCTCCAAACAAGTTTATATTGCCTTTTAATGAGGAAAATAATATATTACCTTGCGTGGTATTCCATATCGCCTGATCAAATATGCCTAAATCTGATGCCCCGGATGATAGACTAAAATGACGCATTATACTTAATATTGACAATATTAGGAATATAATAAGGACTGATGCAAATAATAGCTTTTTGTTACTGTTACTTATTAATTTATTTAACTGCCGTGCAAGTAAACATTTTAGGAAGCTTTTTTTATCGATTATATATCTAAGTACCAGTACAAATAATAAACCAATCGTTAATCCTGAGATATTGGATATATTATCAAAAGGAAAGGCAAACCTTTTATGTAGGAAGGAGAAGATATAAGAATAATTTGTAATAAAAAGGCTTAGATAGAAATAAAAATATAAAATAATTAACTTATCAAATATTCTTATGAGCATAGGAATTATATCTTTGTTATTTTATAAGCTAAAAGAGAGAAAATTTGATATAAATATTGCATGCAGGCCTTTATCCTTAACTTACTTTCTCCTCTTTTTCTATTCGTGAAGGTATATGGTATCTCTTTAAAAGAATTAATGTTGGCCTTAACAAATATCTCTAATCCTATTTTAAAGCCCGAAGGGGTAAGGCTAATTCCTTCCAAAGCGCTTTTTCTTACACAAAAGAATCCTGAGGTGTTATCTTTTACTTTTGTAACAGCTCTTCCTAAAAGACAAGCAAATCGAGACATAATCTTACGCAGCAAAGGAAGTCCTTCGCTACCGCCGCCTTCAATATAACGGCTGGCTATCACTAAATCATAACCTTCCTGTATATCTTTAATAAACAATGGAATTAATTCGGGGGGATGGCTACCATCTGCGTCCATCACTATAATAATATTTCCCTTTGATTGCTTGATACCATCCAATACAGATAAAGACAGGCTCCTTATGCACAGACGACTGATGACGCTGCCTTTTTTTTGCGCTAATAGACCTCCAGCGATTTTGACAGTATCATCTTCGGATGCGTCATCTATGACTAGAATTTCATAATTAGTATTTATATTGTCAAATGTACCTATAATACGCTCTAACGTGTCTTTCATATTATCTGCCTCATTATAAGTAGGTATAAGAATGGATATTATGTCTTGAGTAAACATTTATCTTATCATTCTATATCTATGAGCTTTGCGGTTACCACTACTCCGCTGGCAAAAACCTTGATCAAAATAGGAATGTTCTCTTCACCCTTAAACAATACGAAGGTGACCATTGATTTATGATAGGGATTCTTATCTCTTCTTCGGATCTTCGCTTTTGCTGTGATTATTTCACATCTCTGTCCTACCAGCGACAGAACCCTTGCTTCTGCAGCGCCCTCCAGCAGGTAATTCTTCTGATTGGTATTGATGTTCATCTCGATTTTGCTTGATTTATCAAAATCTATCCCGCGCAACCTGAACATCGCTGAAAGAGCGTCTTGTGTCCCGGGGAGGATCTCCCTGCGTACCCCCTCAAGGGTCATCACATGTTGCTTTTGGTCATAGGTTATCTCCTTTAAAGAATCCTCTTTTCCGGTAACCAAAAGCCTCTGCCTAAACAATAAGGGGTTTTCATCCTCCAAGTCAAGAAATGAATCTAGGATGGCATGGACGCTAAAAAAACGGGAAAATATCGTAGAACTGCTGGCGCTGGCTGTTAAATGGCGGACTTGAGTACCATTAAACTCCCTGATCCCTTTATCGCTGAATACCGCCTCACCAACGGGAAATATGCCGAAGAAGTAGATCTTATACTTTAAATCCCCTGACTGCAGCTTGGGCTGGACGGCCAGGCTATAGGCGACGCTTTTGTATTCGCTATGGTTATAATAGGTAAGCGCGATTATTACTATCGCCGATAATAAGATAATAAGTAATATTTTTTTTATCATCTCCCCGCTTAAAATAATGTGTAAATAAATGGCGCTACTGCTGAAGACTGGGTGAAAACCAACAATAAACCCAGCAATAAAAGTACCGCCACTATCGGCATCAGCCACCATTTCTTGCGAACTCGCAAGAATTCCCAAAATTCCCTTATAATCGAGAACTTACTCATAGATTGAACCTCCTCATCAAAGATCATTAAAGAACAGTCAGGATTGCCTTTCGTAATCTAAAGGCTTAAATGGCTTTTCCTCTGCCCTCCTCCAAAAAGATCCCTTATCCCTCTCTATCCTTCTATCCAATAAATCAATCCCAAAAACACGCATAACAAGACCTGTGGGAGTTAAGACTATATAATATATGATTATCAATAATACTCTCGTATTAAACCAACCGATCTTCGATGCGAACAGCATCCAGAACTTATAAACAGCATTTAGACGCAGCGGGCAAATGATGCCGGCCAAGATAACAACAATAGCCATCAGCCACGGAATATAGAAAACA
Source organism: Candidatus Omnitrophota bacterium (assembly GCA_042570405.1). Taxonomy (GTDB): domain Bacteria; phylum Omnitrophota; class Gorgyraeia; order Gygaellales; family Profunditerraquicolaceae; genus JBHPDM01. Next base: position 85,167 of record JBHPGR010000001.1, on the reverse strand, counting down.
GTCTTTCCTTTTAAAAACAAAATAAGACCAAAAAGAGAAAAACCGATGAATAAAACCAATGAAAATCTTTCTAAAGTGTCCTTACCCTCGTTAATCATAAAGCACGCTATCTTATTTACTCCTAATCTAACTCGAAAACCTCCTGCGGCCGTTCGTCCTTTTTGACCTGTTTCTGATCTTTTTTATCCAAGAGGAATCTCCCCATGATCAAATAATCCATCTCTGTTCGCATAAAGCATTTAAAAGCATCCTGCGGGGTGCAGACCAGCGGCTCCCCCCTGACATTAAACGAAGTATTGATGATCGCAGGACACCCTGTCTTCTTATTGAATGCGCTGATCATCTCATAATAAAGCGGATTGTCTTGCCTGTTTACGCTCTGGATGCGGGCCGAATAGTCGACATGCGTAACTGCTGGGATCACCGAACGCTGGACCTTTAACTTATCAAACCCATGCGCCCCTGCATCTTCGCACTTTACGTTTAACCAGCGCTCCTTTTTTAGCGGAGCCACTAAAAGCATGTAAGGGCTTTTTTTATCCAAGTCAAACCACTTCCCGGTCTCCTCCTCTAAAACCGAGGGGGCAAATGGCCTAAAGGATTCCCGGTACTTTATCTTTAAATTCATCTTTAACTGCATCTGGGGGCTGCGAGCATCGCCGATAATACTCCTGGAGCCTAATGCCCTGGGGCCGAACTCTAACCGTCCCTGGAACCAGCCGACTACATTGCCCTTAATGATCAAATCAGAGATCACCTCGGGTATTTCTGTATCGGATAGCTCCTTAAAGGTGAGGCCTTCTTTGATCAGAAAATCCCTGATCTGTTCGTCGCTGTAAGAGGGACCGAGCAAAGAAGCTTTCTGCGAGTCGCTCTTGCCGTCGGTAGTACGATTATTGCCCAGATATCTGTACCAGACCAGAAGCGCTGCACCCAATGCACCGCCTGCATCTCCGCTAGCCGGCTGGATCCAGACATCCTTAAAGGGCCCTTCGCGCAGGATGCGTCCGTTGCCGACACAGTTTAATGCGACTCCCCCGGCAAGGCAAAGCTTATCCTTACCTGTCACCTTGTGTACGTGCCTGCTCATCCGCAGCATTACTTCCTCGGTCACCTTCTGGATCGAGGCAGCAATATCCATATCCTTCTGCGCGATCTTACTCTCGGGCTTACGCGCAGGGCCGCCGAATAATCTCTCAAAGCACTTATTGGTCATCCTCAGGCCGTTCCCAAAACCGAAATAGCGCATATCCATCTTAAGGGAACCGTCATCTTTTAAATCGATCAGCTTATCCATGATCAGGTCTGCGTATTTGGGCTCACCGTAGGGGGCCAGCCCCATCAGTTTATATTCGCCGGAATTGACCCGGAAGCCCGCATAATAAGTAAAGGTAGAGTATAAAAGGCCAAGCGAATGGGGAAATCTTAGATTATAGAGTATCTTTATCTCGTTATCTTTGCCGGTCCCGAAGCTTGCCGTATCCCACTCCCCTACGCCGTCCATGGTCAGAAAGGCTGCCTCTTTAAACGGTGAAGGATAAAATGCGCTGGCTGCGTGTGACTCGTGGTGGCCGCAAAACAAAACCTTCCCCTTGTAATCCAATTCCCGACGTATCAGGTCCGGAATCCAGAGCTTTTGTTTCAGCCAAAGAGGCATCGCCTGGATAAACTGCCGTATGCCTGTAGGCGCATAGGCAAGAGCAGTCTCCAGTATCCTCTCGAATTTAATAAACGGCTTATCGTAGAATACTACATAGTCAAGGTCGGCGATCTTGATACCCGCCTCCTGCAGGCACCAGTTTATGGAATTTACCGGGAAACTGAAATCGTGCTTCCTGCGCGTGAATCTCTCCTCTTGGACAGCGGCAAGTATAGCCCCATCCCTTACCAGGCAGGCAGCGCTATCATGATAAAAACAGGATATCCCTAAAATATTCATTTTGACAAATAGGCCTTATACCAAATAATGGTCTCTTTTAGGCCTTTGCTTAGGCTATAACTGCAACTCCAACGCAGCAACCTCTTGGCCTTACTGCTGGATAAGTATTGCCTATCGATCTCCCCTTTGATCTTTCGCCTGCTCAGGATCACGGGTTTAAGTTTCTTCTTATGGCTGAGTTTAAGGATGATATTTACTAAGTTGATCACGCTCACCGGCCTGCCGCTTCCGAAATTAAAGGCCTCGCCGCAAACACCCCTACCTTTAGAATTTAGGGCTTTTGCCAGGCGAAGATACGCACCCAGGGCATCTTCGATATAGATGTAATCCCTCATCGGAGTACCATCGCTACGGATGACCGGGTTACGGTTAAAAACTGCGGACTTTATAGTATCCGGTATTATCCTTGAGAAATTAAGATCCCCTGGGCCGTAGATATTGGCGCAGCGTGTAACTGCGGTAGCGAGATTATAAGTATTCGAATATGTCCTAGTGAGAATATCAGTGCAGGCCTTAGAGGCATCATAAGGGTGTAATGACTGAAGCGCGGCATTCTCCTTATAGGGAAGCTTTTTGTGCTCTCCGTAGGCCTTATCGCTGGAGGCGACGATTACCTTTGTCCGAGGAGAAATCTGCCTTAGCACCTCTAATATATTCCATGTGCCGGTGATGTTAGTCTCAAAAGTAGGGAGCGGCGACTTATTGGCTAAACCTACTATCGCCTGGGCCGCCAGATGAAAACATAAATCAGGTTTAGAGATCAAGAATGCCCTCTTGATGAAAGAATAATCCGCGATGTCCCCTTTAATCAACCTTAGATTCTTAAACTTCTTCTCTTTAAGCTCAAGCTCCAAGAAGGACGTCGGAAGGCTCTCCTTGATTATTCCTGTGACCCTTGCCCCCTGCCTCAATAATGCAAGGGTCAAGTGAGAGGCAAGAAAACCATTGGCGCCGCTGACCAGGACAGACTTATTCCTCCAGAACTTATCTTTCATCTGCACTTTCTCCTCCATATTGCCCAGGGGGCTCTGCCTGAATCCCAGAGTTGGTTTAAGCGCAGGTTATCCTTGTAGGTATCCATACACTCCCAAAATCCCCGGTGACGGTAAGCTGCCAATTCCCTGGCTTTTATTATCCTGGAGAAACTCTCCTGCTCCAGGATATCGTTTCTCTTGATAAAGCGGAATGCCCTGCGGTTAAAAACAAAAAACCCCCCGTTTACCCAATGTTCTAAAACCGGTTTCTCCTTAAAATCTGATACGCCCTGTGTGCGCGGATCGATATCCAGGATACCGAACGTTGAATACGGCCGGACGCAGGTCAGGGTAACAGCTTTCTTACTGCGCAGATGAAACTTGAGTAAGCTCTTTGGATTTACATCAGAAAGTCCGTCTCCATAGGTAACGAAGAAACTCTCTCCTTTGATCAATTTCTCTGCCCGTTTGATCCTGCCCCCTGTATTTGTATTAAGGCCGGTATCTACAAAACGGATATTCCATCTCTTATGCCCGGAAAAATACCTGATGATCTTCTCTTTTTTGTAGCCCAAAAGAAGGATAAAATCGTTGAAACCAAACCCTTCATAATATTTCATGATGTGCCAGAGTATCGGCTTCTCTCCTATCTTAAACATCGGCTTAGGGATACTCTCCGGACCCATCCGAGTACCCTTACCGCCGCATAATATCACTACCGGAAAATTCTTTTTCTCCATCTTATCTGATCGCCTCCGGATTTTTTGATGCCGCGACCACTTCATAGACATCGATCGGACCTGTCTTGCGGACACACATTATATCTTTTTGGGGACATTCTTGAGATGTGAAACTTTTAGCTAATTTAAGACCAGCATTCTTTGGAATCTTACCTAGTTCCTCTCTATCATCAATTAGGCCCGTTGTTAAGTAATCTTCTTTATGAACAATTACATACTTAACACCCATCCATTTTAATACGCCTGCTGTATTGGGGTAAGATAATTTAGTAATTGTTTGAGCAACTTTATTGGCATAGGTTCCCGGAATTGTTCCATTAATAATTTTCTTTTCATGCTTGGTCTGATAAAACTTAAACATCTCATTTACACCATTAATATCTAATGGGTATTCTGCAATTACAAAATCTTCAGGCTGCTCTCTTAGCCAATAATATACTGCTGGAACTTTTGAAACATCTATAACCTTAAAGGGCGGCCAATTCCAGAATTCAAATAATACTAAAATACAAGCTAAAGCGGTTATGGTAATTTTTGTTTTATGCGATTTGAATCTTTCTAAAATAAACTTCAAACCGAATCCAGCTAAAACCGCTACGGCAAACATAACCAAGATGCCAAACCGACAATAGGCCCTGAACATCGGCAATAATTTATACATAAAAAATGATGGCATATAAAATTTAATCGGACCGATTTTCCACCACGGAGGTTGCGAAAATAGCCACGCTACAATTAATAAAAGAATAAAAAATCCTATATAGAAACCGTCTTCTTCTTTTAATTCGCGCTTCTTATTCCTCCATACCCTGATAGCAATAAATGCCAGACTAAGCGGAACCCAACCCAAATAAAGCGTATGCTCAGTAAGGCTCATCCCGTAAAGCTTAGTGCCTATAAATTGCCCTGTAAATCCCCCAAACAACGGATGCGTAACAGCTGGTAAAAAATAGCTTAATGGCCGCACCGATTGGACAAAAAGATCTTCAAACGGTCTAAAATAGGCATTCCAAGCCGAAGGTAAATTATTATTTATTGCGATTGATGAACTATGAATAAATATATTTTTTATAATAGGATAAAACTGTGGCAATAATATCGCAAGAGAAAAAAAACCTAAAGCGAATACTGTTTCTAAATATTTTATTTGGCTAAATTCTAATTTACCTTTATATTTTCTCAATTGATATAAATATTGGTATAAAATAAATAATGAAATACTAATAATTGACATCAGCATTAAAGACCATTCAAAAGATAAAACAAATAAAAAAGATATTAATACTAATGCTTTATTTAAAAAATTAGGCCGGGACCGCAATCTAAATAATACCCAAAAAGATAAAGGTAACCATTGTGTATAGGTTAATCCGATATGCTGCCAGCTCCTTACTGATAGATATGGACAGAAAGTAAAAATTAGACTGCCAAATAGAGCCGCGCGCTCTGACTTTGATATATATTTTATAAGCATAAATACGAAAATAGCGGTAAGAAAATAATTTGCTAATATCTGCAGATTATAAGTTAAAACAGGAGAAAACAATAAACTTAGAGAATAAAGTACAAATAGCCATAGATAAGGCATAAAGCCAGCACTATATAAATCAATCCCAAATGGATGAGCAATAAAATCTGTTCTATAAAATCGGAGGTTATGTATAAAAGAATTTTTGATCCGCCAACTATCCCAGAGCGACACAAAAGATTCATCAGAAGAAAAAAATCCGGGAATTACTTTATCGAATTTAAAAATCAAGGGAAATGTAAACGCTGTAAAAATCAATATGAATATAATAAAAAAGATGATTTTACTTTGAATACTCTTTAAAAAATAGACTAATCTCATATTTCCAAAAATAGTAAATAAGTTAAATTCTAATAACTTAAAATAAACTATTTATGCAAACGAAAAAAACTTAAAGCTCGCTAAGCATTCAGTAAAATTTTTTTAAAATAATTGTCCATTTCAACATCTACAAAACAATTGATACAGTAATTATTTAGATTGATTTGGGAGATGTTCTTACGCCAGTTTTTCTCTATCTTTACGCTGATTTTGTTAATATCAATATTCTTTCTCACAGATTCTCCGAAAATAACACAACATGGATAGATAGATGAGTATTCCAGAAACTTTCTATCTCTTTAATTTCAGGCATAGGTGGTACTTAATAATTGGCTTCTACAAAAATACTGTTGACTCTATGTATATCTAAAAAATCTAAATCCGGAGTCCGACCGCTGGCGGGTTGGCAGCGCCGAATATTAAAAAATCCTACTAGCTTAAGCATATCCTCTAGGGAATTATAATCATACATCCATAGGTGTCCGCGGACAAATTTGCGCTTGATCTTAGTCAAAAAATCCGGTTCTCGCCAAGTGTCATATCCGTAAAAATACTGTACAAATAAATCTGCTATATTAGTAAACTCTGTTTCTTCCCTATTGCTTTTAAGAATATTAAGAAAATAGACCTTATCCACCTGAATATATTTTTCAGCAAGCTTTTTAAGATCCGGGACAGAAACCCTTAAGACTCCTGCGGGACGTAAGGCTCGTTTACATTCAGCAAGAAAATTGACGGCTTGATAACGAGGAAGATGTTCCAAAAAATGGGAGGTATAGATAAAATCTAGAGACTGGTTATTAAAGGGCAGTTTTTTTCGACAATCATGTAGCCTGAGCTGCCCGGGCCATGGCCTGTCGTACTGGACGGACAATAAACCTAATCTTACTAAAATCCGCGTCAACCATCTTGCCTTAGCTAAAAAAGCAAGCACCCCCCAATCGAGATTGATCCAACCCTCTTTACCATTGGGACCGCATCCAACGTTTACTTTTATTATTTTTTTATCTTCCATAAAATAATCAATTTAAGGCACTCTGGAAAATTTTTTCTGCAGCGCAATATTGCCGGGCGACTTTTACTGCATTATTTCTATATTCGATGTATCCTGCTTCCTCTGAGATAATCTTTTTTATAGCCTCAGATAACTCCAGAGAATCATGGTTTATGGCGCGGTCAATATCAGGAAAAACGCGATAATAATAAAATTTCTTTTCATAGTATTGGCCTAAATCAGATTCTACTCGTTATGTACCCATGCAATATATCAGCCAGCAGCTTGTGTCCTTTTTGAAAGAGGTATAAATAGACCATCCCAATATCCTTTTAAAGCAGGCCTGAATAAAGCGATCTTTCCTCTAAAGAGTAAAACTGCTAACTCGTATGCTAAAAATATGTGGCTAAAACATGCCAAAAAGAGAAATAAACGCCAGCCCCGGGAGTTCTTACGCATAAAAAAGATCCGGTTCCTGACCACGTAATAGGCCATACTTAGATTGCCGATCTTGTATGACTTATGTCCTAGCTGAATACCTAAGGCAACGTTGTGCCAGATCTTGGCCTTGGGAAATATAGCTATTTCATATCCTAGCCTCTTTATCTTCTCAGCAAGGTCCGACTCCTCGTAATGCATCACGTAATCCCGGTCTATACCTTGGATCATGCGAAAAATATCCCTTTTCGCCATAAAGGCATTAGGGATATGGCCGACCCTGATTAAGTCAAGATCCTTATATTGCCCGCAATCTTCTTCGCCGACACCCTTAAATACGCTGCGGCTGGTGAGCAGGCTGATACTGCTATTTACCCAGCATAAACGCCCGGGGTCCTTCCTGTAATAAGTAAGCGGCCCGCACAAGCCTATATTTGTCGGTCTATTTTCCTTAAGTCCCCCCACCAAATTTGCGATCATCTCGCTATCTACGACATTATCACTGTCAATAAACAGCAAAAGCTCGCCCCCAGCCGAATCTGCACCCAGGTTTCTTCCTCCCCCGGCATAAAGGTTGACCTTACTCTTTATTAATCGGATCCTCTGGCCATATCTATCCTCTAGCTCATCTGCGGTGTGGTCATCCGAGGCATTATCCACAACTATTGCCTCAATAGGCTGGTAAGAAGACTCCAGAACAGAATCTATGCATTCGATTACCTCGTCTTTGCGATTATGCGTGACGATGATCACGGAGACCAAAGGATTAACGCTGCCGTCGATATCTAGCATTTTTCTTGACGATCTCTATTTGATCTAAAAGATGACTTCAGGTGTTTGGCAAAAGTCACAATGCCAGTTTTAATCAGTGAAAGATTCCCGCTCCTTAAGGCAGTCGCTGAATTGAGCCATTTAGCCATGCGGATCAAACTCCTGGAGACCCCAGGAAGATTAAGAATAGTATCATTGGCATAAAGACTCAACCTCTCTTTCCGCTTCAGATCCACCCAGCCGTTGCGGTAACATTCATCGCCTAAGGCTGTGCCCTTAAAAGGATAATAAACTGAAGTCTGTACTGCATCCGGGGCGAGTTTCAGATTCATCCAAATAGTCCTCCACAAAGTAAGAAGTGTCTCATACGGCAGGCCGACCATATTAAAAGATTTTCTCAGCAACCCTATCCTCTTACTGTCTCTAAATACCTGGATGAGTGCCTGGTTAGGTATATCCCGGCCTAAGACCCGACAACGCATCTTTTCATCTCCTGCCTCCAGGCCTATAGATATCTGGATGCATCCTGACTCTTTTAAAAGGTTAAGTACCTCAGATGACCCGGAATCAGGCCTGATATTGCAGACAAAAGGGAGTCCGATTTCGGTCTTATACTTATAACAGAAATCCCTTAACCAGCTTTGATTGGCTGAAAACATATCATCTTCAAAGTGGATGGCTTTAAAATCATCGCTTTCCAAACACCAAGATATCTCCTTCAATACATTCTCTACGGACCTATGCCTTACATAAGCGCCCTTGCCGGCATATATTTTCTTTAAGGCATGATTTGAACAATTAGTACAGTCAAAAGGACACCCCCGGCTGGCCATTATCTCAAGAATACCTTTTTTTCTATTATCTGAACTAAAGGACTCTCTGTCTACAAATGGTAGATCATCCAGCTCGCTGATCAGATTGCGCAGAGGATTCTTGATTATTCGCCCCCCTTCTTTAAACCAAAGATTATCGATCTGTTTACGCAAGCCTTGGCTACTAAGCGAATCCAATAACTCAAGCAAAGGGTACTCGCCTTCACCAATACAGACTATATCTATCGAAGGACACCTGATCACCTCTTCAGGACAAAGGCTAGCATAATAACCCCCCACTACTATCGGGACTTCCGGTGATATCTTTTTGATATGCTCCGAGAGTCGTCTGATCCAGTTAAAGCTCATCTCATAGGAACTAAATCCTATGATATCCGGCGAAAACTCCGAGATTACGCGCCCTAACCTTTCCAAGTGTTTAGTATGTATATCGCCGTTAATCAACAGTTCTTCGTAACGCACAACATGGCCCTTAGATTTGAGGAAAGCCGATAATGCCGCCAGCTGAAATAAATAAGCCGGCAGCGCCAAAGGCATGACTAATAGGACTTTCATATTGCTAAATCCGGATAAAAGTCTTTTCGATAACGTTTGTTCTAAAAAAGACAGTAAATAATTTCTTAAAGGCAAAAATAAAGGAGCTCATCGACCTAAAACAACGAAATATGCTCATCTTTCCAATAGCGATCATAAAATCTCTTCTCTTCCCGCATCTTCTCTTTATATATACCTTTTGATTATTACCTCAAGGTCCTTGGCATAATTATGCCAGCTATAATTCCTGGCCACTTTCCAGGCCTCCCTACCCATGGCCTCTGCCTTATCTAGATCAGAAAAAACCATCTTTACATACTTTATTAATTCCTGCTGATTATTTTCTTCAAAGAAATATCCCTGCCGGCTGTGCTCAAATAGATCTGCCACCCCTGAACCCCTGGGCACAATTATGCAGCATCCACAGGCAGCTGCTTCTAGGGTCTGCATGCCAAAGGCCTCCTGATTAGGATGAACATGGAGCATAATCCGAAAGCACAGATCCATGATCATCCTTTCATTAAGAGGACCTAAAAGGTGCACTCTGTCTTTTAAACCCCTGTCTCTTACTTCCTTCAGGAATTCTGCTTCTAAATTCTTTGGATGCCAAAACCCGCCTATTTTTAACTTTATATCTCTATCAATATTCTCCAATAGGTGCAAAAAGATATGCGGTTTATTTCCAATGTCCCAGCGATCAAAAGTCAAAACCGCTTTCTGGCGCTGGCTGAAGGGGAGAAAATCTTCTTTAGAAAAACATCCCAGCCGTAAAATCACAAATGGTTTTTTAGTTAACTCCCTGAATCTCTCTTGGTGCAACCTGCCGCTGGCAATAGAGACTTGGGCCCCAGAAACCGCAAGTTTATCCACCAGCCAGGCAAATATCAGAATCAGGGGGTAAATGACTTTTAGCCAGGTCTTACAATATGTTTTTTTAAGCGTATAAGTGCAGGGGTCAGCGTGGGCATAAAAAATATAAGGAATGCCCCGGAATAACTTCAGGCCCCAGGCAGCGAATGTAGCGAACTGACCATTAGCGATAATAATATCGTATTCTCTATTCTTGATTAAGAACGGAGCAACAAAAAAACTTAAGATATGGTGCAGAGAAAAGAAAGAGAAACCGGGAAACTTAAAATCCCACCTCGGCCTCTTCCCGAATATATAACGCATCTTTATGCTGTTCAAATGAAAACTGTATATATCTGGGAATTCCTCCTGCAGGCTGTTGTCGATTAGAGCTAATGCCTGGCATTGATGGCCTAGCTTTTGCAGTTCTTTAAAAGTCTGCCCTATGACCTTCGGCGCACTGCCAGGCGCAAGTTCATTGATTAAAATACCGATCTTCAAATTACCCCGTTTCTTTAATCTAATAATATATTATTTTTAACAAAATCGCGCCCCTTCTTGGTAAAAATAACCAAGTAGGCGTAAGTCGTAAACTGCATCCAAGTAACTATCGGATGGTAAAACCAATGGATATCTTTATCTTTATTGTATAAATAGATGCTGTGTGAGAGGGAAAAAATCGGCAGTAGGCTGTAAAATGCCCAGAAGAATAGCTTCATTTTGAAGTCATTAGTGAATAACCAATTCATGTTCCGGGTTTTCTGCTTATCCGCCAGATGATATGTAAAATTTCTCTTCCATTTCTTTATCCAATCCGATAATTTAGCCACATGATGATGGTAAACAAAAGGTATACCAAAATAAGCTACCTTATTATCGCCTTGTTCGATCATGCACTGAAAGGCATCATTGTCCCCTAAATAGCCTTCCTGGCCCCAGACTCTTTTGATCCTCTCTTTCCTATAGGTCAGTCCATTAGCCCCCCAGACTAAGGGCCGCTGAGGGGCTACTTCAAAAACACAATAATCTCCATGAAGATCTTGTGCTTGAGCTTTATATTTATTTAGGTTGTTATTCACAAACCAATTCAAGGGATCGCTTTGGATTAACTGAAAATATTTATTTAATCCCGCATCACCAGCTTTAGATGCCAACCTCCCCCAAACCGCAGAAATTCCCTGGTCACGGTCAAAAACACTCAATACCTTTTCTACCCAGTCAATACTAACTAATTCGTTATCACAGGCAAAAACTACTAAAAACTCTCCCTCCGCCTGCTGCATTCCAATCTGCACACCATACTCAGCAAGTCGCTTGGGATTATCGAAGATTCTACATTTGAAACGCTTAGCTATCGCTAGGGTATCGTCAAGAGAACCGCCGTCAATTATAAGAATCTCAATCTTTTCTTGCGGATACCTCTGGCCTCTTATGCTATTCAGGCAACATTCTAAGTGCTGGCTGGCATTATAGGTAGGTATGATAAAACTAAACTTTTTTCCGCTTTCTTGAGCGCACATTATATTTTCTTAAAATCTTTGCCGGGTTACCCGCTACTATTGTGTAAGCCGGGATATTCCGGACCACAACTGCGCCGGCACCGATCAAGCTACTCTCACCTATAATCACTGGTAATAAAGTGGCGTTGTTGCCTATGGAAACCTTATCCTTAACCAGCGTCTTTTTAAGCTTCCAATTAGGATCATTACAAATTGGAAATAGGTCGTTCACAAAAATCACTCCATGGCCAATGAAACAATCATCGCCTATAGTCACTCCTTCGCAAATAAATGAGTGTGACTGTATTCTACAGCGTTTGCCGATACTTGCCCCTTTCTGTATCTCCACGAAGGGGCCGATAAAAGAATCATCGCCTATTTTACACTCATAAAAATTGACTAGTTTCGGAAAGGGTATCTTTATATTTTTACCAATCTTACACTTACGAATCATATCTTTCTCCTCTTGAATTAGACACCCTTAACCCGAATACGCCTTCCCTGCTTAAGTAAAGACTCCTGAATAGCTACTAATATCTTAAGAACATCTAATCCATCCCTACCGTCAGTTAAGGGAACTTTCTTTTTCTTTATGCAGTCTATAAAATGACGGCATTCTATTTGCAAGGGCTCTTCTTTCTTTATTCGCGGATTGCTTACCTTTCCGTCCTTGACGATCATCTGGAATTCTTCAAAGGTATCATACTCCTGTCGGAACTTCTTTTTCATCACCTGCTTATCGTAAATACTGATCGGCCTCTGCGTATTCAAATCATCGAATATAGCCATCTTTCTGCTTCCCACTACCACAATCTCCCTGGTCTTCTTGGGGTCCAGCCAACTGACGTGGAAATGGGCAAACACACACTCAGGATAATCAAGAGAAATAAAACCAACATCCTCGAGATTATGCGCAAGATATCTGGAACCCTGCACGCTAACAGCAACCGGAATCTTTCCCAGAAAGAAATTTACTATCGAGATATCATGCGGGGCTAAATCCCATAGCGCATTTACGTCTTTTCTTAAAGGCCCGAGGTTTGTGCGCCGGGAATAAATGTAGTAAATTTTCCCTAAAAATCCACCCCTGATCAATTCCTTTAATTTTAACACTGCGGGATTAAATTTAAACGTATGGCCAACCATGATAATCTTTTTTCTACGCTTAGCAATAACAATTAACTCTCTGGCCTGCTTTATTTTCATGGCTATGGGCTTCTCAACCAAAACATGCTTACCGCTTAATAAAACCTCCTTGCTTAATCTATAATGCCTATTTGCTGGGGTAGCAATAACTACTGCATCTATATCTTCATCCCTTAGAATGTCTGTATGGTCCTGGGTAGTAATAAGGCAAGGGTAGAGCTGTCTGATATGGGATAACCTCTGCGGATTCAAATCGCAAGCATATTTTATAAAAACATCTTTTATTCGATTGAAATTTCGGACAAAGTTTGGCCCCCAATAACCACAGCCAATAATCCCCAAATTAATCTTTTTCATATCTTTTTAAATTCGTATCTGCCTAAACGCTTTTTTCTTCTTGAAACCCCTTTAATTCGTAAGCCCCCCTATACCTTCTTTTTTATAGCCAGCAACTAATTGATTAGATCTATTTATATAATGAAGAGATGCTCTTGCATTTGCTAAACATCCAATCCTTATGCTCAATATACCATTTCACAGTATCCTCTAGTCCTTCTTTGAATTTTGTTTTGGGTAACCAGTCGGTCTGCTTATAGGTTTTTGTAGAACTTAAGCTATATCTTATATCGTGTCCCGGCCTTTCTTTGACAAATTCAATCATGTTCTTGTTACCTTTCAGAATCTTTGAAATCGCTTTTGCTACCTTGATATTTTGCAGTTCCTGGCCGCTTCCCAAGTTGTAAATTTCGCCGATTTTTCCTTTGCGCATAATCTCATAAATACCCTTGGCGCAGTCCTCTACATAAAGCCATTCCCGGATGTTCTTACCGTCTCCATAAACAGGTATTTTCTGATTTCTTAATATCTTTAAAATAGCTAAAGGAATAAGTTTTTCTGGATATTGCCATGGGCCGTAGTTGTTACTGGGGCGGATGATCAATGCAGGAAACGAATAGGTGCGAATATAGGATTTTATCAAAAGGTCCGCGGCCGCTTTAGAGGCTGCGTAGGGGCTGTTTGGCGCCAGTGGCGAAGCTTCACAAAAAGAACCCTCTTCGATATCGCCGTAGACCTCATCAGTTGAGATATGGATGAATCTTTTTATCCCGCATTTTCTGGCTGCGTCTATTAATACCTGAGTTCCCCTAATGTTGGTCTCTATGAAAGGGGCGCTATCTTTAATACTCCTGTCTACGTGCGTCTCTGCGGCGAAATTGATCACCGCATCAAACCTGCCTGCGCTTAAGATCTTCCCGATCCTCTTTTTATTGCCGATATCGGCTTTATAAAAAGTAATCCATGGTCTTACGTCCTTGAGCCTTGCCAAGTCTCCTGCGTAGGTAAGCTTATCGACTACGCAAATCCTATGCCCCTTATTTAGCGCTATTTTGACAAAGGCGCTGCTGATGAACCCTGCTCCGCCGGTGACTAATATTTTAGATAAGCCTTTACGCATTCTTCCAGGATCTCCTCGATCGTTCTGACTTTAAATCCGCTTGCTTCCAGTTTATCAGTTGAAAGGATCAGATTTGTCCTGACTATGTTTAATTTCTTAAATTCAAGCACCTCGTACTTGAAATCGGGAACATACTTCTTATAAATCTCAAGGAGCTTAGGATAAAACAGGGCGCCTTTACAGGCGACGTTGTAGATTCCCCTGGCTTTGATCCTGACCAGATGTTTTACTGCATCTATAAAATCAGGCATATAAGTAACTGAATTAGAGATGTCAATGGCTTTTTTATAGTTAATTAGTTTGGTAAGGAGATTTTTTGGATCCGGCCGGTTATCCAGCGGCACGCGGATCCTGACTATCAAGATGGGGTGCTTTGTAAACAGAGACTGCAGCGCTTTATCTGAGTAGATCTTGCTGCGGCTATAAAAAAGCTCAAAGAAATCGGGTTCCTTATCTTCTCTCACCGGCTTATCTTTCTCGTAATCATAGTGGTAAATACATCCCGTACTAATATTAATAAACCTGACATTACTGCGCAGCGCTGCCTCAGCCAGGATTACGGGAACAAATGTATTCGAGAAGAGGGTCTTATCCGGATCCTTATCGCATTCATCGACGTTCCTGCCCAGGTTACCGATACAATTGATCAGGATCTGCGGCTTTGCTTCAGAGAGCAGGTCCTGGGCATCCTTAAAGGAATTTATCACCCTCTCGGATAACTCACAATCCAGCCCCCGCTGCAGCCTTCTGCCGATGTAACCCGCCCCTACTATCAGGACCTTATCATTCATCTTCGCAGATCCCCCGTAAATATGCGCCGTAATCCGTATTGATCTTCTCTGCTAAGCTCAACACCTGCTCCTTACCGATATACCCCATCCTGTAGGCGATCTCTTCGATACAGCCGATCTTTAAGCCCTGCCGCTCCTCCATAGTCTTGATGAAATTCGAGGCCTCGATCAGGGAATCGTAAGTACCCATATCCAGCCAGGCATAACCCCGGCTTAATAATTTGACTTTAAGCTTTTTTGCTTTCAAATATTTAGTATTGATATCGGTGATCTCCAATTCACCCCTGCGCGATGGTTTCAGGCCCTTGGCGATCTCGACCACATCGTTATCATAAAAATAAATACCGGTAACGGCAAAGTTGGACCTGGGGTCCTTGGGTTTTTCAACGATAGAAATCACCCTGCGATCCTTATTGAACTCTATTACGCCGTAGCGGCAGGGATCCTTTACGTAATGGCCGAAGATCGTCGCGCCGCTTGCGGAGCTGGTCGCCTCCTGAAGCAGATCCGGCAATCCCTGGCCATAGAATATATTATCTCCCAGGATCAAACAGACGTTCTGATTTGCGATAAACTCCTCTGCGATAATAAATGATTCGGCTATCCCCCTTGCCTGTGGCTGCTCGGCATAAGAGATATTTACCCCGATCCCGGAGCCATCTCCCAGTAGAGTTTTAAATAAAGGGATTGCCTGGGGCTTGGAGATAATCAATATATCCCGGATCTTGGCCAGCAGCAATGTAGAGAGAGGATAGTAGATCATCGGCTTATCGTATACGGGTAGGAGCTGTTTTGATACCGCGCGGGTTAAGGGGAAAAGCCTTGTCCCGCTGCCACCTGCTAAGATTATTCCCTTCATATCTTCTTACCCCTCCCTTATTTCTTTTACCGCCCCCACACCGAGAGCAAGTATCAACCAAAAGAGCAGCCCCAGATCTAAAGAATAAAGATTCGTATCCACCCCCATCTGTACGGAATAGCCTAATATAGCTGCCAGACTACCCAGAAGGACATACCAGGAAAGACCTTTCTCCCGGCTGCTGTTGACCGCTCTTACACCCTTGAAGAAAAATATAAACAATACCGCCAGAAAAGAGCCTAAGCCTAATATTCCGATCTCAGAGAGCATCTGCAAATAGCAATTATGCGCGTAAAATGGGCCGTAGGGATAGGCCGGTGCGGCAAATTTCTTGAAGTTGAGCATAAAGGTCCCCAGGCCCAGACCGATCAGCGGCCGGAAAGCAAACATCTTCCAACCTGCCCGCCAGATCACCTTTCTCTCTATCATACCGACGTCCCTCAAGTTATCGGCATCCAAAAAAGCGAAGAGATTATCCAGGCGAAGATTTATCATGTCCGGCAGAAACGGCTTTAGCGCCAGGATCAAAAGAACAAGTAATAAAAAGGCTGCGCCGACTGAGCGCAGCCAAAAGCTCAAAAAGACTACCGAAGCCAAGAAGCCAAACCATGCGCCTCTAGAAAATGTCAATATAAGACAGACGGTCAAGAGTATAAAAAGCCCTGTATGCAGTATCCGAGAAAGACGATAGCGCAAGGAGGCAAAGAAAGACACGATAAATAAAGGCAACACGGTGATCAGATAGCAGGCTAGATCATTCGGGGTATGGAAACTGGCATGGATATTCTTCTCAAAGAGATGTATCCGATTGCGCAAAAAATCCTTATGCGAAAAATACTGATATATCCCGTCTACCCCTAAGACTAATGAAGAAAAGAAAAGGATAAAGATGAAGTTTCGAAACCTTCGCTTACTGTTTAAGGTTTCGGCCGCTGCGAAAAAGAATAAGATATTCTGCAGGGTCTTAGCAAAGAAGGTCCGCGCGCTTATCCTGAGGCTCGGGCTTACGAAGATCGAAAAGAAACAGATGATCAGGTAAACAAAAACCGCAGTATTCAGGTTAGACTTGCCGACGCCCTGCCGCGTAGATGATTTTTTGAGTACGTAGACAAAGATCGCGAATATACTCAGGGCCTCGATTATTGCTTTGGAGATGGGAAGAAAAAAGGCTATGGCATATATCGAGAAGAGTATCAATTGGTCGCAAGCTTGCGCCAGCCTAATTCTGTTTGAACTCATCTTGTCCTTCCCCATCTAAAATCCCCCTCACACTCCTGTAGGGAATGCCGCAATGTTGGCAGATATGGACGATCTCGGAAAAATCATCCTTATCGATCGAAGGCATTGCGATGATCACCTCTTTGATGTTATGGCCGCGCACCAGGTCTTCGATCTTATCCCGGTCGCCAAGCACGGATATGCCGTGTATTTTATGACCCGCCTTATAGGGGTCGTCATCTATGAATCCGACCGGGTCATAAAGCAGCTTTTTATTACGCTTGATCTCGCGCATCACCATCTCACCGGTATCCCCGGCGCCGAAGATAAGTATCTTCTTTTCCTTACTCTTCACCCGGCTGAAGAACTCGCCGATGATCCTGAATATGAACCGGGAACCCATGACTAAAAACAAAAGTAAGAGCCAATCGATGAATAATACCGCCCGGGAGTATTCGCGGAATCGAAAGACAAAGGTAAGAAATATAATCGAAGCAACGGAGCTGATACTTACTACTTTAAACATGGTAAAGAAATCCGATATACCGATATACTTCCAGACGCCGCGGTAGAGCCCGAAGACAAAAAAGACCGACATCTTTATCAGGATTATCCATACTAATGACTCCTGCATCAATTGCAGGTTGCTACTCAATTGGAAGCCCTCAAAGCGCAAGAAGTAGGCGCAGTAGTAAGCGATACAGATCAGCACAAAATCCAACAACACCTCTATAATCCTGCGTTTATACAGTAAGATACTATTTAAGGCCGTATGATTATGCCTCTGCCCTACTAGTTCATGTTTGTTGCTTGTCTTACGTTTAGCGGCAGTAAACTCAAAGATAAAAATCCCCAGGAAGAGCATCACTACGATAGCTAAGAAAGCAACTATGGAGATGATCGGAGCATTGACCCTGGAATAAAGGATCGCGATCATCCCGAAAGATGCGCTTATAGCGTATAACAACAAAACCGTCTTTCTCGGAGAGAGGCCCAAGGTGATCAAGCGGTGGGATGTATGGTCTTTTCCTCCCTCAAAGATCCTCCTGCCCTGTATTCGTCTTACGAGCATCACGAATATGGTATCAAATATTGGCACGCTTAAGATTAAAACCGGAACGAACATCGTGATCAAGAGGTTTGAGACATGCCGGACTGTTCCACTGATAGAGATAAGCGCAAGGCAGAATCCTAAAAACATGCTCCCGGAATCACCCATAAAGATCCTGGCCGGATTGAAATTATAGGGGAGAAACCCCAATGCAGCACCAGCTAAAATAAGCCCCAATACCCCCATCGGGTTATTAGAGAAAAGCTGCGAGGAAAAGAATAGCATCAGGCCGGATACCACCGCGATCCCCACCGCCAACCCGTCGATATTATCCAGGATATTGAAGGCGTTTGTGATCACGATGATCCAGAAGAGAGTCAAAGGAACAGCTAAAAAAATATTCAAGGGCAGGCCAAAGACGAACCCGAAGAAGACAGCGATGCAGCCGGCGATGATCTGAGCGAGTAACTTGACCTGCGGAGCAAAGTTGAATTTCTCATCCGCTAAACCGACGACGAACAACAGTGTGCCGCCCAAAAACAGACCCAGGATCTGCCTGTTAGCCAGGCCAAAATAAATCGCTGAGACTACCGCCGCTATATATATACCGATCCCGCCCAGAAGAGCAGTAGGACGCTGGTGCCAACGGTCTGGCCTGGGCAGAGCAACAAAGCCGTACTTAAGCGCAAACCGGCGCACTAAAGGGGTAAGCCCTAAACTTAACACAAGAGGGATAAAGAAAAACTGGATATACTGCATATTTATATCTCGTTTGGTATCAAGGGGTTTCCTGCCTGGACAAACTCCAGAGTTTCATATTATATCACAAAACAAGCGAAAATATACTATTCTTTCTTTTAAGTTTAGGCTGGAAGATGAATTACGCGGGGTCTACTTCAGCTTAGGAGGGTACAATACAGATCTTGTATATCCCTGATCAATCTATTCTTTGAGTAAATTCTCGCTGCAAATTCGCGGCCCCTTAGCCCCATATCCCTGCGTAGTTGTTTATCTCTTAATATAGCGGCTAAGGCAGCGGCAAAATCAGCCGGGTCCTTGGAATCAACGATTATTCCTCTCTCCATGATCCTGAATTTCAAATCTTTGCCCTGAGCAGAATCCAGGTTCTCACCTAATAGATCCCTGACCCCTCCCGCCTCGGTAGATACTATTGGCCTGCCTGAAGCCATAGCCTCGATCAGCGATACGGGTGTTCCCTCGTTTATCGAAGTCAGGGCTACTACTTCTAATCCAGAATATAGCTTAGTTAATTCACGCTTCCAACCCGTGAATTCAACCTGTGCGGTCAGATTAAGTCTAGCAGCATAATCTTCCAGGTTTTCCCTAAGCTCTCCATCGCCGATAATCTTAAATTTTATCTTTTCGACCGGGTTATCCTTAAGGAGTATTGCTGCTGCCTCCAAAAACAAACGATGGTTCTTTACCGGCACTAGCCTTCCGATGATTCCGATATTTGCAATGCTCCCCCCATTTTCTGCTAGAGGTATAGCGAGCAATTCATCCAGCTCAAAACCCAGAGGGATGACTTTGATCTTATCCTTTTGGCATATCTCTAAGTCAAGAAGTTCCCCGGCAACTGAAGCGCTTACCGTGACGAGCATATCTGTAAATTTGCCTAAGAAGCGCTCGATCACAATAAAGACACGGGATTTAAATCCGGTAAAATAACCCCTCAACACATGACCGTGAAAAGTGTGAACGATCTTTACCCTCTTCTTTGGGTTTAAAAGGTTATGGATGATGGCAGCCAAACGCCCAAGGGCCCCTGCCTTGGCAGTGTGAGTATGAACTATATCAGGCTCCTGCACTTTAATGATCCCATAGATACTTCTAAAGGCAAGGATATCATTAAAGAGGCTTAGCTCCCTCTTTAATCGGGGTACAACCAAAGGCTTTACTTGCTTCTTATCAGCATAATAGCTCATATCGCCTTCACCCTTACTTATAACACCCGAGACAAGTATAGACTCAAACCTCGACCGGTCTAAGCCTTCGCTGAGCAGAATAGTGTGAATCGCCGGACCTCCGATGTTGAGTCTGGCGATTATCCTTAGTATTTTCATTTTTTTCATTATTCTTTAACCAAGGAATGTCAGGGGAGGGTATTTACAGGGACTTTCAGGTCTTTAGGTCTCCGATCACGTCATTGATTATCTCCACCAGGCTGTGTGTCGGCTTAAAACCGATCAATTTCTTGACCCTGCTTATATCCGGGACCCGGCGCTGCATGTCTTCAAAGCCCGCCTCATAGGCCTTTTCGTAAGGCAGATAATCTATCCTGGAGCCGCTCTTGGTTATCTTGATTATCTTCTTTGCTAACTCTTCGATCGTTATCTCTTCCTGACTTCCGATATTAAAAACCCTTCCCACTGCCATCGGCTCTCCAATCAATTTGACCATCGCCCTGACCACGTCTTGGACGTGCACGAAACATCTCGATTGCTTTCCGCTCCCAAAAACCGTGATCGGTTTATTACCCAGCGCTTGTTCAATGAAGCGCGGCAGGACCATTCCGTAGGCTCCTGTCTGCCTCGGGCCTACGGTATTAAAGAGCCTGACGATGATCGATGGCACACCCTTCTGCTTCCAGTAGACATAAGCAAGCATCTCATCGACCGCCTTAGCGGTAGAATAACCCCACCTGGTCTTTAAGGGAGAGCCCAATATCCTGTCGTCATCTTCCTTTAACGGCCCGTTTACGTTCTTGCCGTAGATCTCGGAAGTGGAAGTGATCAATATCTTCTTATGATACCTGTGCGCCATCTCCAGGGCGATCTCACTACCCTTGATATTTGTTGTCAGGGATTCCAGGGGTTTCTTTACTATCAGTTCTACCCCTACGGCCGCAGCAAGGTGAAAGATAACATCACATTTCTCAACAAGTTTATCCATCAAGCTCTCGTCTAAGATCGTATCGACTACCAGCTCAAAATCCGGTTTACCTTCCAGGTGCTTGATATTCTCAAGCCTACCCGTAGAAAGATCATCCAGAACGGTCACCTGAGTGCCGCTATTGATCAACTGATCAGCCAGATGCGAACCGATAAACCCAGCGCCGCCGGTTATTAATGCCTTCATTAGTTTTTTTCCTATTAGTTAAGCAATTGCCTATCAACAAACCTTAAAACCAAACTTGTTTTTTTAATATCTTCCCACCCAGCCCTACAGAATAAACAACCCCATCCTACGATATAAAGCAATATTCTCAAGGCCCAACCCCATAATCCTATATCTTCATTAAATAGTATATTATAAAATATGTTAGGTAATATTGCAATGATCAAAATAATACTTACTGTTTGTACTGGTGAGAGATATATCTTTTTTATTAAATTTATTGCTATACTCGTCCTTGAATAACTAATTACCCTGTCTTTGCACATCATGAATACATCCAGCAAGCATCCTACGAGCTTGCTATTCTTCAAAATATCTAAGTTACCCTCCTGGTCCATTTTAGTGATCCTTTCCTATTTTACTTACGCTTTTTCTCTAAAGCATTTATTCTGTCAATGATATCGTCTGTCTGATTCGCTAAGGCATCTATTCTCTTAACAATATCCCCTATCTGCTTGACCTTAATCGGCTTGGTTCCTAATTCAACTTTTTCGGAAACGCATATAGCCTCTACCTGATATTTATCCGTCTTAAAATCAATTGGTGAATTTAATAAGACTGGTTTATCTTTATAGTGTAATCTATCCTGCCTAAGCTCTACTTTTACCTTTAAAGTCGCAGACATCTTATTTAGAACAGGGCTTTTCTTGAATCTTTTTTTGCCTTTTCTTGTAGTAATTTCATAAATAAGCGGCTCTGGTTTTTCTAAATGAAGTATTTCTCCTATAGCCTGGCCTTTCTCATCTATTTCTTTATCTCCCACTGAAATAAGCTTTAAAACATCAGATTCTAATTTATCAAAAACAAAATTATAAATCACTTCAGTTATCCTCTTTTCTTGCTCCACTGCCGACAACCTTGGCCGCGTCTCTACCGCTGTTTGTCTGGCTGCTATATGCAGTTTATATCCATAATAAAACATCGGGGTAATAGACAATAAAAACAGGATCACTGCGAAATCGATCACGTTTATTTTACCGAATAATCTTCCCTGCTTATCGATTATTTTCAAATCTAGCCCTCCCCTTTTTAAGGCCTAAATATTCCCCTTCCACCGATAATATAATATACCTAAATACTCATGAAGTATACCTCTGATTTGCGCAAGATTTACTGACTTCCATTTTTTTCTTCCCTGACTATCCCTCTTATCACGAGAATAAAATATACTCTTCGTTATTGGCGTATAGATCACCTTGACTTCTTTAGCCTGTTTTTGAAAAACTAGTGAAGCGCGTCGCATATGATATGGAGAACTAACCAGTAAAATCTTATCCCAGCCCTTTTTATCTAAAATCTCCCTGGTAAACTTTACGTTTTCATAGGTATTTTTTGCCTCATCCTCCAGGATAATTGCTGTCTCCGGCACTCCCAAAGATACAGCTAACGCCTTCATCACTGCCGGTTCTTCAAAAACATACGTATATCCGGAAGAAAATATCATATTCTTGGCATACCCCTGCTTATACAGTTCAACTGCGTACTGGACCCTTTCTTCAAATCCCTGTCCGGCCTTTCCGGACTCACCTACCCCTCCGGCAAAAACAACTATCGCCTCGGCATTACGAGGCAGATCTCTAATCTTAAGGGGTCTGGCGCAAAACCATAAAAGAGGCGTATAGAATATCAAAAAATATGCGCAGAACAAGAATAATGTTAATTTTATAGTTCGCCTCCTAGCTTCCATGTAAAACCTTGAGAACTTTTCCCTCCAGTCAAAAGATAAACCGGACTCATGATCTATTTCCTTCTCGATCAACTGGTTCATCTTGGCGATCTTTAATTCCCAGCTGTTATTCTTAGCAGCCAGGATCCGTTTCTCTAAGAACCTATCGTCCTTCTCATTGACGGCGCGTAAAACATGTCCTGCAAATTCATCCGCATTCTTACCGATAAATACCAGATCACCGTTTTCTTTATTAAAATTTTCCACCTCCGGCAGAGCGGTAGATACAACCGGTTTTGCCATCGCCAGGTATTCGTTTAATTTGGTAGGATAGACGTTGCGGGTATAGTCAGTGATTAAATACGGTATGATGCATACGTCGAAATTATTTATGAAATCAGGTATCTTGTTATGGTCTTGTTTCCCCAAAAAGAATACATTCTTTAAGCCAGTAAGCCCGGATATATCTCTCTGCATCGGTCCGATAAATACAAAAGAAGCTCTCGGATTCGCTGCGGCCGTTTTTTTGACAAGATCCAAATCCACCCACTTATGAACACCCCCTATATAACCGACTATCGGCTTTTTGATGCCGGATAATTCTGAAACCGGATGCTTTGCCAATAGCCTGATCTTTTCGAACTTGGCATAATTGACTCCGAAAGAAAACAGATGTATATCCTTTATGTATTTACGGCAGTAATCATAGAGCGCTTTAGATGTCACAAAGGCAAGATCCGCCCTTTTTAATAATTTAATTTCGGAACGCTCGATCTTCTTTGCCGTGGAGGCGCTGGCACGAAAATTATCAATACAATAATAGATTACCGTTTGGCAGTTTAGGCTTTCAATTATCATTAGGCTTAACGGAGTAGGCAAAAATACCCAAATCACCGGATCATCAAAATGCATCACCCTTGACCATTTACGCAAGACTGAGATGACTAGATACCGATTCACCAAGAGCGCTGCGCGTGAATATGGAAACGGCAGCACTACCGGAGAAAACACGTAGAGATTCTCAAGCTCCTGCCTTATTCCACCTATCCCTGAAAACCAATTCCTGATCCTCTTTCTGATCCTGGAAAGATCCCTGACCCCGGGAACACGCACTCCTGTATTTTCGATGAATAGTACCCGGTTGCCGTTTCTGGCGAACGAAGACATGATCTCCTGGTGCCCCTGCCAGATAAAATCCCAATCGATCGAAGATATACAGATTATGTTTCTGCCTTTAAGCATCACTCTTTTCTCCCCGCGCTATCCAGCCTGCGCTGGAGCTCAGTTTCTCAATCCTGGTATTGCAAAAACCAGCCTGCTGAAATAACTTTGCAACACCCTCCCTGCTAAACCTATGCTCTACCGGAGTGCTGAACCTGTCAAAAAGGTCCCCTGCGACGGAGAAGGGATGTGTCCCAAAATTAAAAGGCATTGCCCTGGCCAATTTGCTTGACGGTTTAAAACAGCTCAGGGCCCTGGCCGGCCAGGAGAATAAAAGTACTACAAAAGGAGAAATAAGTAAAGAGATGATAAATAATAACCTCGGCGGCAACTTCACGCTGGCTTTCCTTATAATACCGACCATCTTTAAGGCAAAGGACTTGATCCGATTATCCGAATGGTCCTCATACAAATAAATAAATGCCCGTGAACCGCTTTTTAGCACCCGGTGCACTTCCTTGAGGCCCTGCGTCGGATCAACAAGGTGATGTAAAACGCCGAATGAATAGACAAAATCAAGCGCGTAACTCTTTAAGGGCAGGTCCAGTGCAGACCCCTTGAGCACCAGAACATTCTCCAGCCTCCTGGTCAGCCCCCGGGTCATAAATACGCCGTCACTTATATCCAAACTTACTATTTTAACTTGCGGATTATTTTCTGCCATAATATAAGTATCGTAACCGCAGCCTGAGCCAAGGTCCATACCGATTCTACCTCGGACAATAGGCTCTTTGATAGCCTCCTGCATATCATTAAAATGCCAGCGCGGCGCGGCTGAATTGCGATGGCCTTCCCGCCAGAGAAAACTATAGCTGTCTTTCGTCCTTTTTATACTATTGAGCTCAACGGACATCTCTTCCCCTGAAATAACCCCTCCAATCGTAACAACCGGATAATTTCTTCTTAAAGCCTGAGATCCCGTCACGGGTGTTTATCTCAGTCCTATGCAACATAAACAGGTTCGTACCTCCATGATTATAACCCGGGATACTGCTGCAGGCAGCCTTAAAGCCACATTCCCTTAAGATCTCGATGACCTTGGCGTTAGATCCTCCGTGAGGATAGCTAAACAAGCCTATTCTTTTTCTTAATATTACCTCAAGGGTATTTTTAGCTTTGCTTATATTCTGCTCGATCTTTAACATCGCAAGTTTTAATAAATTCTCGTGCACGTAAGAATGGAGACCTATATCACTGCCCTCCCGTGCTACTTTCCTCAGGTCTTCAAGACTAAAGCAATCCCAGTAGTCCCAGTAGTCCTTTTTGGGATATTTTGCTTTGTTGCCGGTACTGTCACCTATTACAAAAAATGTAGCTTTATAATCATATTTTTTCAGTACCGCTAATATCTGTTCGAGATTATCTCTATAGCCGTCGTCAAATGTCAGGGAAACCGCTTTGGGCGGTATGAATCTGCCCTGCCTGAGCATAAACACCAACTCTTGCAACGGTAAAACACTATATCCCTCTTTATGTAAATAATCCATCTGATCGGTGAAATCCCTTAAAGACACCTTAAGGCCTAACCGGTCCTGCGAATCGACTTCAGCGACAGCATGATACAATAAGATCCGAAAGGAGCCGGGCTGGACCGAACCTTCGCAGAGCTTAAATCTTTTTAAATGATAAAACGTATTAGCTATTCCGGTTTTTATAATAGAAAACATACCTCTCCATTATTGATGCCTTACCTATTAGGTAACGTATAACGAACCTGATTATAGCGGCGACCTCTTTGGGCCTTGAAAGTATGAATCTCAAATTCCGCAGAGATATGTTTCTCCACCTCAGGAGGCCCTTTATATAATATTTATTTGTTTCCTTCTGTATTTGGGATGCAATCTGAAAAAATTCATCCTTAGGGATCTCATCTGTAAGCAATACCCCTTGAAAACCGCGCGGGTCAGAAAAATCGGTATTCATTATGCCTACTTTCGTGAAATCCATATCGTCACTTACCTTCTCCTGCTGCCTGGCGTATTCCCAGAGAGCGGTTCCCGGTAATGGCGCTGCTAAAGAAATAGTACCTCCCCCATCAAGCTTGAGCTGCTTTATTAACTCTAAAGTTTTATCAAGGTCATCTTTTTTCTCTCCAGGATTACCGATCATAAATGTCCCGGTAACGCCTATCTTGTTAGCCTTACAGAGTTTCACTGCCTCGATGTGCTGTTGGACACTGACCGAACTGCATTTTAACATACTTAATATCTTTTGCGATCCAGACTCAAAACCGATAGAAACCCTGTCTATATTCATCCTTTTCATTAAAACACAAAGTTCCGGCGTTACTAAATCAGATCTTAGGGCACAACCAAAAGAAACTTTCTTGTTAATCTTTTTCTTATCTATTAAACTACAGATCGCCTCAAGTCTCCCTCGATTAGCCACAAATAAATCGTCCCAGATCGATATGTGCGCGACGCCAAACTTTACGATAAGCTCTTCTATTTCGTTAACCACATATCCGGATGAATGGAATCTCGGCGCTCCCCAGAATCCCGCCGATGAACAGAATATACATTTGTAAAAACAGCCCCTTGAAGTTATAATGCTGCAAAAACGCGTATCAATAAGCAAATCTCTCGCAGGATAAGGTATGCAATCAAGGTCTTTTATAAACTCCCTCGGCCGGGTAATTATTGTTTTATCGCCGTTATGGAATGCGATACCCTCTAACGCAGACAATTTATCGGGTCTAATTCCATATTTAGCAATTACCCCCAGAAGTTGTTTCATGGTTTCTTCCCCCTCGCCTAAGACAGCTACATCAAAAACGTCTGCTAACATATGGGGAAGCGCGGTAATATGGTATCCGCCAATAATAATGGGAATATTTGGACGTTCAGCTTTAATCGATCTTGCGGCCTGACATGCCTCTTTAAAGGTTTGAGTAACGCTGAAGATACCGATTACGTCTGGTTTTATTTTTTTCAATTTAGAGGCTACGTTTCCCTCTAAGATATATATATCCTTAAGATTGGAATACTTTCTCAAGTAAGCAGTAATATATGCTAACCCCAAAGATGAAAACCGACTCGCGCTATTAAAATCGGCAATATTGAAGAGCGCTAACTTTAACCCCATATTTTCCTATCCCTGTAAAAATGAAACCTTACTCTTCTTTTTTAGCTACAATTCCAATTTCTCCGCTAAAACATGGAAATAAAATCGCTAAAATGATCCCTATGAAACTCATACCCTTGGCAACATTAATTATTTTAAAGCCTTTCTTTTTTAGAAATTTTTTTAAATCTACTTGATTTGCTAAATACACACTGTCGGAATCAGGACTTAAATTGCTTTTTTCTAACGATGGTTTTCGGAATAAAAATTTTATTTCTCCCGAACGAACCTTATTTAATAAAATAATAATATTTTTTATAGACGAACGCAAATTTTGATAGATCCCCTTACTGAAACCTCTTTCCACTTTTCTATTAAAAAGTCTGTTTAATACCGACCTTAAGGGAGGAAATGGAGATAATAAATTCGGACTCATTATAATGATCAACCCGCCGTTCTTTAATACACGGATCATTTCGCATAACAAATCCTCGACCTCTGATATGTGCTCAATTAATTGAAAAGAGCTGATAATGTCTATTTGTTCATTTTTAAAAGGGAGATTAGTGGCATCCGTTACTAAATAGGCGGCGTTATTATTTTCAAAGTTAGACGAACCGCTCAAAAACTTGAAAGATATGTCGCAACCAATAGCCAAAATCCCTTCCTTTAGTTTGCCGAGTAAATAAGTTGACCTGCCATTTCCGCAACCTAAATCTAGTATTTTTTGGTTTTCCTTCGTGTATTTTGAAAGAAAATTAATGTATTTTTTGAAATACTCCTCGTCATGCCTGTTAAGCTCCTCAAAATATTTATCTGATGTATTATAAAATAACTCTAGCTCTCGCTTTCTTACAACAGGTTTATCAAATATATTTGGATAATGTTTATTTTTCATAAATAAGTTATGTTAAAGTACTAATTTCAATCTGGCGTTTCATTCTTATGACTGGCTCCTGGCACCCCTAAAGACCAAGTCTTTAAAAAAAGCGATTTCCTTCTTATTAATGCCTTTTAAAACATAAAGGCATATAAAATAAAGCGCAATGCCTCCCATAATAAATAAAATCATTCCGAGAACTGTAAGGGGGGCTAACTTTAAAATAAGCAATAATACGCAAGAAGAAACCATTATACTTTTAAAAACGAATAAATAATCCAAGCTAAAAGCTAAATACCTCCTTGATAGAGATATCGTAAAAACAGCATAGCCGATAAAAGTAAGAAATGTAGCTGCTGCAGCGCCGATAATGCCAAAACGGGGAACTAATATAATATTGCCGATGATATTAAAAAAGGCCAATATAACATAGAGCCAAGAAATCAAACTCGTTCTTTCCTTTAAAATGATTATGTACTCACCCACTATCCCTATCCCAAAGATTACAAAACCTGTAGCGATGAAGGGAACGCAATATTGAGCTGCAAGGAACTCTGACGTAGAAAATAGAAGGATAAGCTTCTTGGCGGCGACCGACATCACCAAAGCAATGGGTATCATAAACATAAGTGAAAACTTAAAGAAGTATTGAACATATCTTTTAGCTTCATCGAGCTTTTTGTTATTTAGGCAGTCTGCTAAAGCAGGATGAAGCACATATATAATAGAGGTCATAATAATAATAATAATCGATCCAACGGCATAAGCTACAGAATAAATTCCAACTTTCTCTACACCCGAGAAATAATTTATAATATATCTGTCACTGTAGTTAATTAAAAAATAAAATAAGTATGCGATTGCCAAAGGGTATCCATATCTTATATATTTCTTTATCTCAAGAAAAGTAGGCATTTTCAACCCTATCTGCGATATTATCTCTAAGAACTTAAAAATGAAAAATGCCATTTTTATCACTATTAATGAAAAGAGTACGCCCAATATTCCAAACCCATTAAATACCATGAATGCTACCAACAAAACCTCCCCAAGTGACTCCAGGCTGAGAAAAATAAAATGATTCTTCATCTGTCTGAATGTCTGAAAATAAATTAGTGTCATATGGTCAAGGCAAATAAGCAGGAGTAATAAAGCCGCGAGTTTAACAAAATAAGAAAAATCACCTGTTCCGAGTATAAATACTGATAGATAGTCAGAAAAAGCATAAATTATTCCTGCACAGACTAAACCCAGGGACAATGTTACGGCAAGACTTGAGAAGAAGGCATCGCTTATTTCTTCCGTTTTATGCTTTCCGGCTAAAAAACAGACAATCGCACGATCAAGTCCTAAAACAACAATGGGTACGAAAAACATTATAGCGACTCTTATTTGTATCCACATCCCGTAGCCGCCTGCGCCCAGAGTCT
Organism: Candidatus Omnitrophota bacterium; assembly: GCA_042570405.1. GTDB lineage: Bacteria > Omnitrophota > Gorgyraeia > Gygaellales > Profunditerraquicolaceae > JBHPDM01. Next base: position 55,828 of record JBHPGR010000001.1, on the reverse strand, counting down.
TCGTTAATATGGGGATTATAATCAGGGCCCTTAAGCTTTTAAATGAATCTACAATACCCACCAAAATCACATCTTTTATAAATTTCTTGTACGGGCTCGCAGTCATCGCTATTTAGTATTTTTTCGCAGTTTTTTTTGCTGAGAAAATCAATGAATCCGCCAAAAAATCGAATTCTTGCGCCAATATATTCCCGAGCGAAAAAGTCAATTTATTAGCAATCAGCAAAATATGGATATAATAAAATGGAAATATAGAACCGAATTTCTTATACTCCTTACAGCTGAAGCCACTTTCTTCTATTAATCTTTTCATGGAATCAACAGAATAAAAATGTATATGTTCACCTCTTTTATAAATCCCTCTATGTAACCGGCGCAAAATCCGTCCGAATACGCTATCTTCCTGAGGTATGCCTAATATTAAAAAACCCTCCGGCTTTAAAACCCTGAAACACTCTCTTAATACAGCTCGGTCATCTTCAATATGTTCAATAACATGGTGCAATAAAACTAAATCAAAACAAATATCTGGAAAATCAAGCCGCTCAGCCTTTGTATATTTAAAATTGGCTTTAGAACATAACTGCCTTGTCCTATCTAACCTTACCGGATCATCGTCGCAACCGAAAAGCTCATCCTCCCCCTGAAGTACCTGCTCTATTCTATGCGTAATTACACCGTCTCCGCAGCCTAAATCCAGAATCCGTAAGGGCATTTTTCTGTCTTTTTTAATCTGGCTAATTTTCTCTAATATATATCTTGTGCGGACAGCATGCAAATGCCGGACAAACCCCTTCTCAAGAGAATCGATATGCCTCCTATTAGTCCATTTATGCCTCCTCTCTTCCGAGTCGTTGGATGGATGTAGAATATTCGACCTAAGGCGTAAGAGTAATTTCGCAAAAACACTATAAGCCATATATTCTAAAGGCAAATTAAAAAAATCATGTCTTATCCTTAATCTGCTCAAACGGGAAATCATTACCCTAATCAAGCGTTCAATGAAATTCCCTTTCTTACAGGATAAAGCAGCACATTTTGTATAAAAATGGATTTTGCCTACAAAGGCAAGGTCATCTATCCAAGGCAACCTCTCTCTAGCATCCTTTTTATCGACTATAATGTCACGGTCAAAATATATATCTTGCCAGCCGCTAAGATCATCAGGTTGATATAAACCCTTACCTAGGCACTCTTTATACAGTTCAGAACCAGGATAAGGCCTGAAGATCTGTGGACCGATAATATAGTTATTCTTGTTTTCATCAATTAGCCTAAGGATAAATTTTGCTGTGGCCAGCATTTCTGTTTTTGTTTCACCGGGTATAGCCATCATAAAGGAATAGCCAAATGTTATCTTGTATTTTTTGCTTAGCTTACACGAATGAAGAACATCATCTGTAGTTATATCCTTCTTTATCCTCTTAAGAACCCTATCATCACCGCTTTCAGCACCGATACCAAATAAAACACATCCTGAAGCTTCCAATCTTTTGAGGAAATCCTCCGATATGTAGGATTCATTAAAATAGCTGGCGCGCACATTTGCTTCCCAGGAAAACTTAAGGTTTCTCTCCTCTTTCTCCTTAAGTAACTCTTCGATTCTCGATCTGCTGGCAAAAAAGTTCTCATCCCTGAAATTTATATGATTAACATTATATCTGTTTATTACTATCTCGATTTCTCGGATTAATTTCTGTGCCGATTTAAAGGCATAACGAGAATGATGCACGATCGAACTTATACAAAATCTGCATTTATAGGGACAGCCGATGCCGCCATAAATCATCAGCGTCCTTACCCTCTTGCCTCCGAATTCAACATAATTTCTATTGATATAATTTTCCACATCGATAAGTTCGTAATCCAAGGAGGGTAAAGTATTCATATCTTTAATAAATCCTCTTTCTTCTGTAAAGAAATGGCTTCCGCCACTTTTATACCCGATACCCCTGATAGAAGAAAAAGGTCTGCCGTTGTTTAAAGCATCGGCTATTTCCAAGACTGCATACTCTCCCAGCCCACGAATTACTATATCCACCGTAGCGTCTTTAAGTGTCTGTTCTGGAAACAGGGTCGGATGAACACCGCCCCAGACTATAGGTAAAGCTGAATTGTATTCTTTAATCAATCTGCTGATATAAAGCGCGGAGGGTACCTGCGGTGTCATTGTCGAAATCCCGACAAAAAGGAGTTCTTTCTTTAATTCATTCTTAATACTTTGGGAATATTTCTTTTCGACCGCCGCATCAATGATTTTTACCGAAAACCCCTCTTGCCTTAACATGCTTCCTACAGAAAGAACGCCTAAAGGCGGACCTACGTTAGGATCATCTTTGTGGTATTTCCACCACAAGCTAGGTACCGGGTTTATTAATAATATATTCTTTGTTTCCTTACCCATTTTTCAATAATGCAGCATATAATTCCTTTTCCTTTTCTTCCCATATATACGCATCAAATCTTTTAGCGCGCTCTCTGGCCTTCTTTCCCATCCTTAGTCTGAGTTCCTCATCATTTAAAAGAATACTTATGTTTTCCTTAAAAGAATCCGGTGTGTTTTCGCAAAGAAAACCAGCATCTTGGACTAACTCTACAAGTGCGGGAATGCGTGAGGCAATAACTGGCAAACCGCTGGCCATGGCTTCTGCTACCGGAATGCAAAAGCCTTCATAATTGGTAGCGATGGCAAAGATATCGCTCTCTAAATAGTAGTCTTGGATTTGGGAATTAGGGACAGAACTTATAAATTTTACTTTGTCAGCGATATTCAGATCCCGACAAAGTCTCTCTAGGTGGCCGCGCAGGTTACCGTTTCCAATCAAGACTAAATCGACATCCAGGTCTTTGACCGCCCTGATAAGGCACTCCTGATACTTTTGACTGACCAGCCTCCCCACGCTGATTACCCGTTTTCTTCCCTCATTACGGGTAACCCTCGTTTTAGAAAACTGGCTAAGATCGATACGGTTATAAATCGTCTCTGCGCTATTTTGCCTGTATTTACTGACGTAGCTTTTTACGTAGTCAGTCACACAGATAACCCTATCCGCTCCTCTTAAGGAATAATACTCCAATACCTTCCTTAAGCGCAATATTGGCCGTTTATCAAAAACCCTCTCTGCGTCCAGATCATTATGCACTGAGATCACTGAAGGGATATTATAAACCTTGCCCAGAAATACAGCCAGTGCCCCCCTAAGAGATGGATCATAGCTCCTGATCATATCTGGCCTGATCTTTCTCATTAAGTTCATCAGGCGGATAACTGCTGACGGCAATGAAAAAAGAGATAACCTGCCCAGACTGTGTATCTTTAACTCAGCCGAGCCTGTAACCACCTTGATCTTTTCCTCGTCAATATCCTGTTCACAAAATGAGATCATCGCTACGCGGGTGAAGTAATTCCCCGGATTATAGTACCTCGCCTTAATCTCTCCTTTCTCGTAAAGCACCTTCATAGGATCGGTCAATAATATGCAGAGCGTTCTCATTTTAACTTCTTCCCCATCGCCCCTAGCCAATAGAATAATCTGTTCAAGGGCGATTGAACGTTTGCCCTGTTCATACCTGGATATTGTGTTGATTTTAAATTTCCCAAGTACGCGGTATAGCTTAATTCCTGATCTTCTTTTAGCTTTACGACGGAAAAATTCCCGCATTGCATCTCGTTTAGATCAGCAAGCCCTTCTCTGTTATTTTTGAAATAAACGCCCCCGCAGGGGTCAAGGATACACCATCTTTTCTGCAATTTAACGAAGGAAAAAGGATACCTTTTCTTGCCATCCGCTGAATCGACCCAGGCATAATACGACCTTATACCGGCATAATTGCAGAGCGTTGTGAATACGTCATGCGACTGGTCGCAGGCGCCGCAACCCCTGACGATGATAGTCCATACATGATTATCAACAATTGGAAATCCTGGCGGAACCTCTCTAATATTTTCCAGCGTCCAGTTAAATATCTTCATTACCCGCTCCTCTGCGGGATCATTCTTATCGAGAATCTGTCTAACTAGGTGCTTGTAATTATAGTGCCGATCAAAAAAATTCAATGCTTTTAAGTATAGGGGAATCTTTACTGTGCGCACTTCGAAATTAATCCCCTTCCTGGTAGTAACATCTACATTCAAAACCAAGATCACTACGACTAATAAGGCGATCTTAATAAGAAAATAGGTCTTTTTCATTCTAATCGATAAATCTCTGGTGCCACAGCTCAAGCATCAAGAGCGTCCAGAGCGGATTAGCATAATCCTCCCTCGCCTCTGCGTGCTCCTTTATCATCATCTTTATGACTTCAGGCATAAAATATCCTCTGTTCATAGACTTTCTGGACAAAAGATTCTCAAATAGAAAGCCCTTGAGTTCTCCCCTGAACCAATCCCCCACCGGAACGCCGAAACCCCTTTTCTTGCGCTGTATGATCTCCTTCGGCAGGTATTCTTTAGCTAGCTGTTTGATCAAATATTTCTTATTTAAACCTTTAAATTTTAGTCTTGCCGGTATAGAAGCCATAAATCCCATTACCTCCTGATCAAGAAATGGCGAGCGGGCCTCCAAAGAATTAGCCATAGTGGCGATATCCATCTTCACCGTCAGGTCATTAGGCAGGTTTGTCGAGATATCTGTAAGTAATAAAGTATCTAAAAGCTCCAACCTGCCAAAATTATCAAGGAAAGGACTAAGATAGCCTGAACCAGCCCCGGAGGAGAACCTCTTCTTGAAACTCTTTGTGTAGATCCGGCTGAGTATCTGCTTAGGCGTGAAACTCATCCAGCCTGTGTACCTATCCAGCCTGGGAAGTTGTGCGCCTTTTAAAAAACGCCTCGCCCTTCTTAAAGGATTATGAAAATGTATGGAATCCGGGATCATCCGCGTAAAAGTCGGCAGTATCTTATCCCTCAAAAATCCCGGCAGACGGAAATAGGCCTCAGCCAGGTACATCGCCTGATATCTTTCGTAACCCGCAAAGGCCTCATCCCCTCCGTCTCCGTTTAAGGCTACGGTAACGAATCTTCTCGTCTCTCTAGCGACATAATAACTCGGGATCGCCGAGGAATCAGCGTAGGGTTCTCCGTAGCGCTCGACTAAAAGAGGCACTACCTCCCTTGCCTTGGGGGTGACCATGAACTCCCGGTGATCAGTGCTATAACGCTTAGCGACCATCGAAGCGTATTTTAACTCGTTGTATGCCTTCTCCCTGAACCCGATAGAGAATGTCTTGATCTTAGCTCCCAGGCGCGCCATTATCGCCACGATCATACTGGAATCCAGCCCGCCGCTTAAGAAGACACCCAATGGCACATCGCTCTGAAGCCTGATCCGCACAGCCTCGGTTGCGATCCGCTCCAGCTCATCCGTAGCTTCTTTTTCGTCTATGTTTAATTTCCCCTTATAATCAAGGCTCCAATAGGAGTTCAGAACGAGTTTCTCCTTATGCAATATGGCAAAGTGCCCAGGCAATAATTTATGGACATTTTCATAGATACTTTGCGGCGCGGGGATATATCCAAACCTCAGATATGAATCGATCATCGCATGATTGATCTTCTTCTCGATCAGGCCGCTGGCAAGCAGGGCGCAAAACTCTGAGGCAAAAGAAAAACGCCCATTTTGCCAGGAGTAAAGAAGAGGCTTCTGTCCCAAGCGGTCACGGGCAAAGAACAACTTTTCGCCCCTCTTATCCCAGATCGCCAGGGCAAAAGCTCCGCGCAGATACTTAAGACAATCCTCGCCGTGATCTTCATACAGATGAAGCACAACCTCGGAATCCGTATGCGATCTAAATCTATGCCCCTTCCTCTCCAACTCCTTACGCAGGTCCTGGTAGTTATATATTTCTCCGTTGATTACCAGATAAAGAGAATCATCCTCGTTAGATATCGGTTGACGGCCGTCTGATGATAAATCGATCACCTTTAATCTTCGGTGTCCCAGGCCGACCCCTGGATTCGATTGACTGCTAAGATAGACCCCCTCATCGTCAGGCCCTCTGTGCTTTAATTCAGAGCACATCCTTCGGATCTTTTGCTCGTCTACATTATTGTTTCGATAATCTATGATTCCACAGATCCCGCACATATCATTTTAGCGCTTCGATAAAACGCGGCGCGTTTACCTTAAGCGAATATTTCTCCTCTATTGTCCTTCTGCCTTCCGCACCAAGCCTTCTTCGTAAATCAGTGTCTTTGATAAGTTCAGCCAGTCTTTCGACCCATTCATCTTCGCAACTGACCAAAAAACCATTTATACCGTCCCGGATGATCTCTTTATTGCCCCCCACCCTGGAGGCTACAACAGGAATACCTACAGACATATACTGTACTGTTTTAAAAGGTGTCTTGGCCATCGCCCACTCATCGGCCGGTAAAGGATAAATCCCGATGTCCAGACTTTGAAAATTCTCTACATCCTTCTCCAGGCTCCATTCTTCGTTAATCACCTCTACGCCGTCAAGAGTGACTTTCCTGCCCGCACCAATAATTTTTAGAACAAACTCATATCTTCCAGCCAGTTTTTGCAGAACGGGCAATATCCGTTCAAGGTATACGAAAGTGCTGTGGCTGCCGATCCAGCCGATCACGACCTTACCCTGAAGCTTGCCTTTCGCTTTCGGCCTAAATTTTCCCGTATCAATGGATGTGGGAATAACAGTAATATTAGGATTTATATCCCTGAACTTGTTCTTTAAGTATTCATTACAGACGATCACCCGCCTACTTAGGCGTAAGATCGAATAAAATTTCCCGGGAGATCTCAACTGCCAAAATCTATTGCCCTTCTTGGGTAAATATACGGCGTCTTCAAAATCGAAGACTAACGGCTTGCCGAATTTAGTCAATATCCATTCAAATACCGGCGGACCGAAAGGGAATGCCTCTATATGGATAAAAACCAGATCTGACTTTAGCGCCTTAGCAATATCTGCGGTTCTTTTTAAAAAGCTGCACAGAAAAAAATATATTTTTTTGATCAGGTGTCCCTTCTTATATAATATTTTATAAAATTCCGAAGAGACAAAGGGGCGTACTGTATATTCTATATTATATTCCCTTAAAGAAGGGAGGTACTGCTCCACCCGGAAACGGTTGCTCGGGCCCTCAGTGGGATATGGCAAAATAAAATATACTTTCATCTTTGTAGGATTACCGCCTGCCGGCCTCCTGCGCCGCACGCCTTCCGTCCAGTATCGCATCATCCATCCACTGATACTCCCATTTTCCATAACGGCCGGCATTATAAACACTCTTGCTTCTTAAGAATTTGTTTATTACCTTGAGGTTATTCAGGCGGTTGTGGTCATGAATAACATAGGCATATTTAATATCCTGCGTATTGATCAATCTCACCCGGTCTTTAGGCTTAATCACTCTCGCTCTTATCAGGTCCTGAATTACCTTCCTGACTATATCCCTGTGCCTGATCGGTTTAGCCCGGGAGTAAGAGATCTCGGCTTGTACAGAACTCCACTTCCTGGGCACTGTAAAGCTGGAAAAATTCGCCGGGAAGCTGATCCGGAAAGCAGCATATTCGGCTTCCGGAAAGTATATCCAGTGCCTGGAAGTAATCTTCTCCCGCTTTATGCCTAAATTCACGCATAAGACAGAATTATACCTTAAGTCCCTGACCGCCTCTTTGACTCTCTTGGGAGAATTATCCAGTATTGCGGATAATTCGGTCAAGGGTATGGTCGAGATAAGTTTATTATAACGGACAACCGTACAATCACTGAAATGTAAGAGCTTCTTATCAAGTTCGACCTTTACTGTTTCCTTGCATAAGGCCACCCTGGCGCTTCTTCCGCATAAAGCCTGCGCCACCCGCTGGATCCCGCCTCGTCCGGGGTAGCGGAATAATGCATTTGGCCCGAATTCCTTCTTCTGGACCGAAAAGGCTCCCTGGATCACATCCTTTAATTGCGGCCGGGGGACCCTCGGGCCTAACCAATCCGTAGTCAACTCCTTCGCTTTAATCGTCCAGAACTTCTCGCTATAGGGTAAGTAGAAATTATCAGCGATACCCCGTCCGAAGATAGCATATATCCAATCCTGGTAGTTATGATAATCCTCTTTCGGACGCTTAAGCGCATCGATAAATCCGGTTAAGCACTGGCTTACGATATCACTGGGAAGGCCGAAGGTATTGACCTGGAAAGGATACTTAGTCAATAGGCGATGGGAATAAATCCACGCTGAGCGCCTTTTACGTTTTAGGCCTATATTTTTGTCTTTTGATAATAAATTTAGGACATGATTATTCCTGGTATGCAAAACATGGATGCCGAGGTCAAAAGTGTAGCCGTCTGTTTTCGAAGACCTGCAAGTCCCTCCGATTTCATCCTGCTTCTCAAATACTACGCCGCTTCCGGCACGCGCGGCGCTCAGGCCGGCCAGGCCTGCGCCTAGTATGACTGTATCGATGTTTTCTATCCTTGCTTCCTGCATTGTAAACACTTATCCTATTTTTCCTCGGTCAGCTTTTCTAAATATTCCTTCAGGGCCTCCTCCCAGGGGCGCATCTTGATCTTTAACAGCTCTAACTTGCGGATATCCACTGCTTCTGAATCAGGCCGGGGAGCCGGCAATGGGAATTCCGCCGAACTTATCGGTTTGACGCTGATATCCTCTCTTCCTAAATACTCCACTATCTTGCAGGCGATATCGTACCGGGTAGCTACCCCTTTATTCGTCACATGGTAAAGCCCATAGTCTCCAAGTTTGATTATTTTAATGATAGCTTCTGAAAAATCCCTAGTGAAGGTAGGGCAGCCTTTTTTATCATTAACTACGTTTAAAATCTTTCTTGTCTTTGCCAGCTCCACTATCTTGGCGACAAATTTTTTATCCTTTTTGCCGCCGCCCATCATCCAGCCTGCTCTGAAAATAAAGTATTTCTTAAGCAGGCCATTCACTGCCTTTTCTCCTTCAAATTTGGATTTAGTATAAATGCTTATCGGATTGGGCACGTCGGACTCATTGTAATGCTGTGCTTTCTTGCCGTCAAAGACTCCACAGGTGCTTATATAGACCATCGTGATATCCTGCTCCCTGCAGGCCAGCGCGATGTTCTTGGTCGCTTGAGTGTTTGTCGCGTACGCATGGCCGGCTTCGGTTTCGCATTTATCCACATTGGTCTCTGCAGCCAGGTGGAAAATTATCTCAGGTTCTATCTTTTTTACGTAAGCTTTCACGGCTTCAGAATCTCTTATGTCTAAATACTTTGTCTGAGTACTCAGAAGGACTATATCGGTGGGAAAAACCTCGTATCCGTTATCAGACAATAAGGGGATTAACGCGCTCCCGAGCATCCCGTCAGCACCGGTAATTAAAGCTCTCATGGCTATTACTTCTCCTCCAAATGGTTATAAATACTGCGATAGGCTTCTGCGCCTTTATCCAAAGACAAAAATTCCTCCGCAACCCTCCTGCACCTAAAACCCAGCTCCTCCTTACCCTGCCAGAGCCCCTGCAGCTGTAAGATGGATTTCTTGTACGCGTCCTGAGAAAACCCATCTATAACGACTCCGACCTTATTTTGCCTCACTATCTCATCGCAGTCTCCGATTCCAGAATTGATAATAACAGGCAGACCGCAAGCTAAAGATTCGCCGAATTTAGTGGGGCAGGAGCTGATCTTAGAAAAGAGCGGTTTTATGAAAAAAATTGACAAGTCAGCTGTCGATAACCAGCGAGGCACTTCGCCGTAGGGGCCGCTCTTGACTGAATAACACGACTGGGGCAGTGATTTTGCATCGACGGCCTCTTTGATAATCTCTGATTTCTCGGGCGTCAAAAACAAAAAATGCGAATTCCTAAATTCTTTTCGCAACTCAACAAAAAAATCTACCATTTCATCCAACATATACCAGGTGCCAAGAGAACCAAGGTAAATCAAGGTCAACTTAGCGTCCGCTTGCATCAGCTGCTTCTTCTGCCTAGATTCAAAGCGCCCCAGGTCTGCGCAGGTCGGAATAACGTGGATGTTAAAATTTTTATCTTTTATATACGGGAACCTCACAATCGCCTCTTTAGCCCTCTTGGTCAACACTGTAACCTCATCCGCATTTAACAAAAGAAGCTTCTCGATATATTTTGAAAACTTATACAACAGGCTGTCCTTAACCCATAGGCCCCCATCAACGCGTTCATCCGGCCAGAAGCCGCGGTAGTCAAGGAAAAACCTTACCCCAAATAACCACTTCAAAACCATCCCTATAAAGGCGCCGACAAAACTTCTGCCGTGAACAATCCTTATTTTATTTCTCTTTAGCAATACTGCACAGACTACTATTCCTATTAAAATGTCGTATACCTTGGCTAAGGTCTTTGGCCTCTTGTGATAATCAAGACTTATCCATCTGATTCCTGAATTGAGGAGTTCGCTTCGCAGTGGTTTAAAAGTAATTTTCTTGCGACGATGTCCCTTGTCGTAAGTAAGGAGAATAAATTTAATCCGCCTCCCTGCAAGCTTTTGAAGATAAGGGATTATCTGGGATTGGCCGAGAGGATCGGTCGCACCATCATAAGAAATGTAAAGTATTTTCATCATTATTTAAACGCCGTCATTTTTCTAAACCTAGTAATTAGGAAATAAACTGCGCTGCTAAATAATATAATAAACAACGGCTCCAGGACCGCGCGATACCTGGCATTGTTGGCCCAGATAATTGCATAAATTAAAACCGTATAACCCATATATCCGAATAGTATGCTTTTCTCCAACAAAAACCTTTTATCCAGGACTAATATAGCCAGGCCGATCAAGATAAAAAGGTATATATAAAATTTGCAATACAGCGGAAAACGGTATGAAGGGCCTACTCCAGAACTATTAAGTAACGTTAAAAAATCCATTTCGCCAAAATTTGGGACAAATAAATAATTAAAACCCTTCTTGGTTATGCCTTTGGCAAGGAAAGAACAGACACGTAAGGGATGTTTAACAAATACATCCAGGGAATTGCCAAAATTTCCGTCAGCAAAAGGATTGAAGCCCATGTCTGAAAGTATCCTTGTCTCTTTTACGCCGTCTGACGATACCAGGGTGAAACCTATAGAAGAAGACTGCGATTTAAAATCGAATTTTTCCTCTTTGAGATAATTTCTCGCAGAAAAAGAAATTAAAATTACAAAAAAACCCAGGCAAAAAAAAGCAACGACCTTAAGCGACTGCCTAAAGGATAATCTGTTCTTTTTGAATACAAGAAAACACAATACGATTACAATGAAAAAGAACAAGGGTTCTGTACGTACAATAGTAGTAACACCAAGTAACACCCCGATCAAAAAAGGATATCGCAAGTATCTAATCTTCCCGTTATTAATATATTTTATGAGCAGAAACAGCGAAAGAAGCATTAAGGGTATAAATAAGGCCTCCATCCCGATAACAATAGAACTAAATATGTTATTCATATTCAAGGCGACTAAGAAAGCTGAAGTTGCGGCTACAGGCGGATTGCTGATGCATTTAGCGATATAATAAATAAGTACCGCTACCATCCCTCCTAATATCGCCTGAATAAATATAGCAGCATAATAATTCGGGTTGCCAAAGATCCTATATACTAGCCCTAAAAATACCCAGTAGCCGAATCCGGAATAGGTACCAAGGGGAGAATGATCAATTCCCCTTACCCAATCTTCAGCGCGCGGCCCATAGGTAATGCCATCATCACTCGCAGCATAAAAATTATCACCGGTAAGAGAGACTACTCTCGCCCCCCAGCCAAGCCGGATTCCAAAAGCCAGGATAAATACCAGAATCACGAGGAACAGCTCCTTCCTGAAAACATCCATAAAGCTAAACCTACGCCATAACTTCGACAAGAGACAGACCACTAAGCTTGCTGCCGGAATTAAACAGATGTAGATATAGGAATGAGACTGAAAGATCTGATATAGCAAGTAAATTATAAAGGCGATCCCGGGTAGGAAAAGAAGCGGTCTTTCGTTACCTTCAAGGTAATCATTAAATTTATAAAGTATGATCAAGAAGACGGAAATAACCAAAGAGATATATATATGGCTATAAAAAGTGAAAATAGCCTTATTGCCCATCCATGGGTCGGCTCCGATCAATTCAACAACAAAAAAAGCAAGCTTCCAAAATATCGCTAAGGGCAAGAACAAAGAAAAAACTTCAACAAATTTTTTGTTAAACAATTTTGCATATAAACATATGTAAACGAAAATTATTGAAAAGAACAAAATGGGAATAGGGAGATTTAGACTTAATTTTGCGATAACCGTTTTGATTATGAAGGGCTTTTCAAGATCAAACATGTAAACAAAAAAAACTGCCGAAAATCCTATAATCGTAACCAGCCAAGATGTAAATTTGGCTTTTTTTCTCATGATCTTCCGCCTAATTTAGCTGCGAACCCCTTAAACTCGCCGACAGCTTATTTATATAAAACGCAGCGAAAATAAACACAACAAAACTTACCGTATCTCTATGCCTGAGCATTGTACCTACATTACCACCTGCGCAGACAATTATGGTTCCCATTAAGAATAGATAAAATATTAATAATAATGACTTAAAGTTTTTTTCTTTAATTGAAATAAACATACCGAGAAGTGCAAATACAAATAAAGCTATAAATATAAGCTTATAAGGATAATACAGAGAATAAAGCATCGAGCCATATTTCAATGGCTCAAAGACAAAATGGATCCAACTTAACAATAAATAAATAAATTTCTGAAATAAAGTATAATCTGCCAAGTTATCTCCGAATATTAACAAATTATAAACCTGTCCTCCGGATAATAAAAACTTATGATGACTCTGGGCTAATGTATAAAAAAGTCTATTGATTAAGTTTAATGGTTTAAAAAATAATGCCATAAATAATACACCAAACAATACAGGGTCTAAAATACATCGGGAGAAAATATGTCCAAATCTTTGTTTTATACGCATGAATGCAACTATCGCTATATATAAGAATATGGATGCGATCAAGGGAAGAAAGAATCTTGGTTTCAATAAATAATAGAAAAATAAAGTAATAATAAGAACACTAAATTTAAATACCCGCACCCAAAAAGCGGGGTTCTTTTTCACTGATAAACAAAGATATATGATCAGGCAAAGCAAGAAAATATAAGATGCCTCTGCAAGCTTAGTAGTTGTGTAATAAAACAGCGTCGGATTAAATAAAAACAGCGTCGTTGCTATATATCCCGTCGTTTTATCAAACATAATCTTGCATATTTTAAATATCAATATTCCGGATAATAAATGTAGCGCAATATTAAATAAATTGATTATTACCTGATGATACCCGAAGACAGCATAGAATAATCCATATAGATAAGTAATATAACCGACTTGATACGTCCTGGCAGGAAATAATAATCCACGCCGAGAGAAATTCCATACCCATGGGCTAGCAGCTTTTAGATTAGCGATATAGCTGATAGGCTCATCTCTTAGTATAGCCGAAATGATATGTGCATGCCGAGAATAATATTCGCCATCGTCAAAAAAGAATGAGAACCGTTTTAATGGGTCGGGGTATTCATTTAAACGAAACTGTATAACGCTTAGTAATATCAGGTGCGATATGAAGCAAATAGCTATTATATTGTAAAGACGGCGATTGCATTTTTTAAGGGGGCCAAACAAAACAATGACCATTATCAAGCTAAAAACTATTATTACAAATATTGGATTTATAATAATGCTCATTTATAAATTCTATAGATATCAGATAAAATATATAACTTTATCATCGCTTGCGGTATTTAAACCCTTCGCTCGAATGTTTTTTTTAACAACAAAACAGCCATTAAAATATTAAGCTTAAGTCTGTAAAAACTCCTAAGCCTGATTATATGTTTTAGAAATTTCTTTGGCCTTAAATAAAATCTCCTATAGGCCAGTTTCTGGAATTCGGAGATCTCTTTGTCTGTCAACGCCTCTAACCTATGCACGGGCCTAGAGTGTATTCCGTAATCTTTGTAACTATAATTCAAAATCAGATTTCTTTCTTTAAGATAGTTAAATACCGCTGCCCCCGGATAAGGCTTTAATATATGAAACTTTGCCACATCCGGATCTATCTTAATAGTAAAATCTATAGTCTCCATACTCCTATGCCGATCTTCGCCAGGTAGTCCAAATATTAAAAACGCCCAGGATTCTAGGCCAAAATTCTTGATCAGCCTCATTGATTCTTCGATTCTCTGTAAACTTACATTTTTCTTAGCTAAATCTAACACTTCCTGACTGCCTGATTCTACACCTATAGCGATACTATATACCCCCATATCTTTAAGACAGGCTAATATCTCTTCTGTGATTAAGTCTACCCTTACGCCATTAGGAAGGGCGCATTTGATCTTAATCCCTCTTTCTTTTAAGATATCGCGAATCTGAAAAACCCTTTTTCTATTCCCCAGAAAATTATCATCCCAAAAGTGTATCTCTTTTATTTTTTGCTTTTTTACCAAATATTCTATCTCATCAACTACGTTCTTTGCGCTCCTAAACCTGCAATTGCCAGAGAATAACGCGGGCGCCTGACAAAACGTACACTTACCGAAACAGCCACGGCTTGTCATCATCGGTGCTGTTTTACGATAAAGTGAGTCTGGATAAGTATATTTGTTATCCCGGAATAAATCTCTTGTCGGGAAAGGAAGAGAATCAAGATTGCCTAACGGTAGACGTGGTCTATTTTTAATTATCTTACCATTCCTTTTAAAAACCAAACCATCTATAAGACATAGATCTCCTCTTTCTTCCAGTGACCTGATTAATTCTAAGATTGTAATCTCTCCCTCTCCCGCCACGACAAAGTCAATCTGTGGATGATCTATAGATTCTTCAGGTAATATCGTTACATGGACTCCTCCTAATACAACATAAGCATTGCAGGCATTTTTAATTGTTTTAGCCAGAGATAACGCATTATTGTAAGTAGGTGTGGTGGTGGTAATCCCCACTAGATCTATCTTGCCCTCTATTAACCTACTTTTAATAATCTTCTCATTAGTGCGCTCTAAATCTATATCTATAATTTCGACAAGATGGCCGGCTTGCTTTAACACTGCAGCTATATACCCGAGCCCCAATGGAATCTGGCTCATTGAAAATAGCCCGCCATATACATGGCGCTGTGATGGATTAATTAGCAATATGTTCATTTACTTCTTTGCTAAAGTTATTAAAAACGAACCGTATCTTCTTGACAATGGCATCATTGACAGAAGATAATCTATAGTGTTATATATCGGCAAAAATATGGCAATTTTTTTATCCTCGATATATTTATATGATAGTCCAGAAATCGCAAATACATCCACCTTAAATGCTGCCCTTGTAAAGGTATCAAATAATTCCTCGGCTGTCAGGAGGCGCTCATTAGGAGTCCTTCCCTTATCCGAATAGAAAAGTGAATGCTTATTCCTATAAAGTTGCATTATGGGATTTCTACTATTTGGGTCGTAAGCGAAGCATCTTCCGCCCTTCCTTAAAACCCTATACGCCTCCTTAATCACCTTTTCCATATTTGGTAAATGGTGCAAAAAACCACTAAACACTATTATATCTACACTTTCATCTGGTAAAGGAAGATACTCTGCATCCCCAACTATAAATTTTACATGATCTATTTTCTTTTTAGCAGTTGCTACTAGATTAAAACAAAGATCAATCCCCAATAATGGTACATTGAATTCTGTAAGATATCTCAAAAATGCACCACTTCCACACCCTAAATCAAGTATCCTTTTATCTTGATTATATCTTATCAAACTACCAAAAATCTTTAACAATTTACGATAACTCCGTTCGGTGAATACATCATAAGAACCATCCTTAAACTTATTAAAGAAATTAATCTCTTGTTTTTTAGCTTGGTTCGTAATCATAGAATTGATAAAATAATAATATATTCCCTATCTTTTATCGTTTGGCTCATTTAAAAAACTGACTTTTTGTTTATGTAATAGCAAAATTTTTCTCAAGAAAACGTAAACAAATATCTGCAACGGACTTTTCTTATTCATCGGGGGCCGCCATTTTCTTTCGGTATTTTCCGCTAACTGAATAAATCCAGAGCTTGAATAACGTCCTTAAATAACATTTGCACATCTTAAATATGGTAAATTTCGAAATGTTGCTTTTACGCCCGTACCAGCTTACAGGAATAGATGTCCTTTTAAATCCTAAAAAATGCGCCTTTAGCGGTATCTCCAATGTTATATTAAACTCAGTGCAGTTAATAGGCTTGATTGCCTCAATGACCTCTCTTCTATATATCTTAAAGGCATTGGTAAAATCTGTATCACCCTTTAAGAAAAATAGGGTCTTTATTAAGTAATTTCCACAGCGATTAAAAAATAATTTGAAAAACGGGTAATCATGTATAGCATTGCCCTTCATAAATCTCGAGCCATACACCACACCAAACCCCTCTTGTATTTTTTTAAACAAACCTACTACATCTTCTGGAACGTCTGATCCATCCCCCATGACTATACAGACGGTATCATTATTAAAATTATTTAAACCCTCACTTATTGCGAAACCGAAACCTGGCCTCTCCTTTCTATGGATCGGCCTTATCCTATTATCCTGCAAAGACAACTCATCCAAAATATCTCCGGTCCTATCTGAGCTGTTGTCATCCACAACGACCAATTCAAAATCAATCCCTTCCCCATCCAGGACACGGATAAGCTCTAAAATCACACCTTTGATGCAATCTTCCTCGTTATGCGCCGGGATAACACAAGATAATTTCATTTCTGTTTAGCTTTAGCCAAATATAGATCCCTTAAACTATAGATCCCTTTTGCTGCCAATATAATAATTACAGAAAGAATTGGTATGGAATATCGTGTCATGGTTTCAAAAAAAACAAATACCGAGTTATAATATAAAAGTAAAATAAAAATTGGTAAAATATAGGGAATCCTGGTTATGCTGGTAAATATGCCTATAAGCGAAAGAATGATAGTTAATATCGAAACAAACAAGATACAGGATTTTACAAATAGTTTTATTTTTACGTTTTCTATAATCTCTTCACTATTCAGTAATTCGTTAAAAGATTCTTTTACTCCGTACAAATAACAATAACTTCCTATATAAAGCCTTCCAAATTTATAAGGTAAAATTCCAATCAGGCCTATTGGATCCTTAAAGATATTTTTTATTGCCTCCCCCCTCATCTCCCGTGTTACAAGGAAAAGCTGAATATCAAATTTTGAAGATTTTTCTTCTATAGTTTTTTTGTATTCTTTTCTTATTTTCGTATATAAGCGGTCAGATAGCTCTCCTCGCTCTTTTATGGTCAGCGGATGTTCATCGAATCCCATCCCCGGTATATAAGTACCGCTCCACAGGCTGCGGCCGCCCATAAACTGAACAGGAATAAAATAATCCGTATGTTTGTAATTACGGTATATCCATATGCCTACGACTAAAACAAAAGACATTAAGAAAAATGTAGCGAATCGTAAAATTTTTCTCCAATTATAGAAAAATATAAGTATAAAGATGGAAAAAAATGGCAAAAGTAACACTATCGGCCTCGTCAATGCAGAAACGCCCAAAAGCATGCCTAATAAAATAAAATATTTTATTTTGTGTGTTTGGATAGAAATAATAGCTAAATAAATAGATAAAGTTATTAAAAAAGCCATCAGCGTCTCGCTCAATAAAGGAAAAGATTGAAAGATAAATACGGGATGAACTGCGGTAATAAGGGCTGCTAAAATCCCCACATTTTCATCAAATACAATACGGCCTATTTTATATACTAATAAACAAATCAAAACGGTAAGAAGTACTTGTATGACTTGAACAGCCAAAATTCTTTCTCCGAATAACGAATAAATAAGAAAAATAAAAAAAGGATAACCAGGTGCCCTCTGCAAGCTAACCATCTTTCCATCCAGGCTAAAAATTTTATTGTGGAGTAAATTCTTAGCAAGTAGATTATAATGTATCGCATCTGACTCAATAGGATTGGCATTATAATTAACTATAAAAAATATTTGCAATAAAATCGAGAGTACCATTATCAAGATTATAGTACTATTATTTCTCAAGAAAGCGCTCATAATCGGCCCAATATTTCTTTATAATATTCAATGTATCGCTCGATTACCCTTTCCCAATGGAAATATTTCATTATCCAGGCGCGGGAAGAAGCACCGATATCGCCAAGTACTTTCCTTTCCTGGCAAAGTTTACAGATCATCTTAAAAATCCCTTCTTCCGTAGATACATTTATTACCGGCGGAAGCTCTTTGATGTAATCCTTCCAAATTTCGCCCATATATACAAAAGTGGGTATTCCAACGGATAAGGCCTCCCAGGTTATCAAGCCGGGACTGCCAATGTTAAACTGGTCAAAGACAATGTCGGATATACTATACAGATTTATAAGATCTTCTTTGCCTTGTTCCTTTAGCCAGACGACGTAATTGCCAATATCCAGACTCATCACTAATTTCTTAC
This sequence comes from Candidatus Omnitrophota bacterium, assembly GCA_042570405.1. Taxonomy (GTDB): domain Bacteria; phylum Omnitrophota; class Gorgyraeia; order Gygaellales; family Profunditerraquicolaceae; genus JBHPDM01. The sequence continues at coordinate 37,340 of JBHPGR010000001.1, read as the reverse complement.
TCTCTGCCACATCCCTCCCTTTTTCAAAAACGATCATCTTGGCGTTATTGCCGCTTTTAACAAAACGCATAAAGGCTCTGAACAACTTATCATTACCCTTATTGTCCGGGATATCTCTCGTCCATTCCTGGCGTGAGGGATGCAAAAAAAGCCAATCGCAGGCATAGGACTCTTTTAGTTTAAATAGGCATTGCGAATTTCTTCTGGAGTACTTTTGCGTATCTAAGGGCACCATGGGAAGAAAGAACCTCGCCCGGCTTAATTTTAACCGATTAACGATCTCTGTCTGATGAGGCATAGGATAAAGGATCAAACTGGCCTTTATTAAAGCCCTACGCTGTAAATAAGAAAGCAGGAGGTTCTTTATGCTTCCTCTTTTAAAAGGAAGAATATCTAAATCAAAACCATAGCTCCAATAAAGATATGGCTTATTTGTAAAAGAAGCCCAGATGCCGGATTCTCCTATCGTATGAATAATATCACATTCAGAAAATTCCCTTAAGAATCTCCGCTCTCTGCGGCCTCTGAGCATTAGACGCCTCAGATCTACACTGACAAACTTCACCCACGGAGGAAGTTCCTGACTACCCCCCTCTTCCCAAAGGGGAAGATTACACTCAAATCGAGGATTCTTGTCAACATAAACATATGACTCTATCCCTTTACGCCGCAAGAACTTAGCTATTAAATATGCCATATTAGCATTACTGCCGTATAAGTTTACTTTCATCTTTTACTCTGATTAAACTCTTTGCAATATCCGATCGTCTTCCTTAACCCATCGCCGATATTATATCTAAATTTAAAACCGCTCCTTTTTAGCTTATTACTATTAGAAAAAACCTCCTCTTTATGCCCATCAGGCCTTACCAGGTGCGGCTGCCTGAACTCTTTATAAAGGATAAAAGATATCTTCCTGTAGACCTCAAGGAGCGAAACCGGCCTGCCACAACCAATATTAATAATCCCCTCTGATTTAGCCGCACAAAAATCCATCGCCTCAACCATATCGTCAATGAAGGTAAAATCGAACTTACGATCCGGATTATAAAGGGTTACAGCTTTTCCTTCTAGTAATCCGTTTATTATAGTTGCGATTATCCCTCTTTTTCTGTTAGGCGGGCCATAGGGATTAAATAACCGTAAGATCAGATAGGGAATCTTATGATAATTACACAAAACTTCAGTATAGTAATCCGCTGATAATTGACTGATGGCATACGGGCTAGCCGGACTTAAAGGATTCTTCTCGCTTACAGGGTTATATGCAAAATCATAAACGCTGCCTGTTGAAATATTGATAAATTTTTCTGTCCGCAAATTTTCGATAAGCTTAATTGTTGTCGCCGGTTTGTTTGTCTCATATTTCAACGGGTCTCTAAAGGACTCCCTGATATCTACATGGCCGGAGAGATTAAAAAGAAACTTGAATTTACCTAATTTTTTATAATTATTTTTGAGCTCTTTATGCGGACAAACCTTTAACTTTGAATCCCTCACCCCCTCTAAATATCTCAAGCCATGTTGCCCAATAATAGCTCTGACTTTGTGGCCCTTTGAAAGCAGTTTTTTTGTCAGGCTGCTGCCAATAAAACCAGAAGCACCAATTATCAAGATATCGGGTTTTTTATTCCTTCCAGTCATTTTGATTAATTCTCCATTCAATCAACTCTTTAAGTCCATTTCTTAAATCAATTCTTGCTCTAAACCCTAAAAGTTCCTCTGCCTTCTTGACCGAAGCCTGCCGCTCACTAACAAACTTAGGTTTTTGGCCTTGATATTGCGGCCTGAGATCAGAATCAGTAAGATCCAAGATTAAGTTAATTATGTCTTTTATACTTGTCTTTATCCCGCTGGCTATATTTATTACTTCATCACTTGTCGGGCTTCTTAAAGCTGTAATATTTGCTTTGGCCACGTCTCTTACATGAATAAAATCATACGCCTGGCTTCCATCTCCGTGTATTATCGGCGGCTGGCCTTCCTTGATTCTGTCTAAGGCCTTCATGATCACGCTTACATATGCGCCCCGATAATCTTGACGTGGGCCGTAAATATTAAAATAGCGCAGGGCGAGATAATCTAAACCGTAGCGTGAATAATAAAAACGGAAAAACTGCTCTCCGGCAATCTTGGTTGCGCCATACATAGTCCTGTTATTAAAGGGGTGCTCCTCGGCCATAGGTATTACTGTGGGGTCACCATAGACAGAGGCAGAAGATGAAAAAATCAGTTTCTTTATCTTATTATTTTTTGCCGCCTCCAGTACATTAAGCGTCCCCCTTGCATTAACCTCGAATCCTTCTCTGGGTTTCTCCTGGCAATGAAGCAACCAAAGCGCAGCTAAATGAAAGACAAAATCTATATCTCCATTTGCCTCATTTAAGATTTTTTCATCAAGAATGTCTGCTTTAATTATCTTAACACGCTTATCAGACGAAACTTTAGATAAATTAACCATTCTCCCCCTGACGAAATTATCAAAAATGATTACCTCTCTCACATCCTCTTTGAGTAACTCTTCGGCTAAATGCGAACCAACTAAACCCGCTCCCCCGATCAAAAGTATGCGTGAATTTTTTATGTCGAATCCATTACCTAGCTCCATTCTTTACCTCCAACAGATTATAAATCGCAATAGGTATACTTACTGACTCCTTACAAGACTCGCATTCCAATAAAACCGAATTAATCTGTTTCTCTTTCGGGTACGCTTTATGTCCACATTTACAAACAAAGCCTTTTAGCCTCGCAGGATTTCCTACCACCAAACCATAGGCGGGTACATCTTTAGTAACAACTGAACCTGCCCCTACCATTGAATATTCACCAAGCGTAACTCCGCAGACTATCGTGGCATTTGCCCCTACAGATGCCCCTTTCTTAATTAATGTCGGCAAAATCTTCCAATCAGCGGGCAAGACCCTGGGATATAGATCATTACTGAATGTCGCGTTTGGGCCTAAAAATACCTCGTCCTCAACCGTAACGCCCTTATATACAGAAACACCGTTTTGTATCTTTACGTTATTACCGATAGAGACGCCCACGTCAACATATACATCTTTACTGATGCTGCAGTTTTTACCTATAGACGCATCTTCCCTGATGTGCGCAAAATGCCAAATACGGGTCTTTACCCCTATCTTAGCCCTCTCAGAAACCTCTGCGCTGGAATGAATGTAATAATCACCCAAAATTCTCCTCCTTTTTATAGTGGAATGTAAAGATTACAGATATCTTTACAAAAATTTTTCTAATCATCGATTTTAAGCAGTCCTTTGCGTACGCCGGCAAATTCTTCATTCACCTTTCTATAATCTTCGAGGTTCCCTATATCGCACCAATATCCGTCAAATAAATAGCTGCCTATTCTTTGCTTTTTTTTAATCAGGAGCTTTACGAGGTCCGGAAAGTCATATTTTTGGCTTCTTGGTATATATGATGAAATCTTTTTATTAAATGCATATATCCCCATACTTACGGGATACTGTATGGTAGGTTTTTCTATATAATCGCTTACATTTCTATGCTCATCAAATTCAATAATGCCTAGGTCTATCTTTAAATCCTTTTTATATATCCCGATGGTAGCCAGATTCTTCTTTTTAACATGGAAACGCAATAATTCTGCGAAATCCAGGTCAGTTACCAGGTCGCCGTTTAAAATAAGAAAATCCTGATCCAGATCCTCAATTATGGAAAGGGGTCCCACGGTACCCAAAGGCTTATCCTCAAAAGAATATTCTATTTTTACATCAAACCTTTTACCGTCAGCAAAATGCGCCTTGATTAAACCTGACAGATGCCCCACGGCTATCTTTATCCTCCTGAAACCATAGTAACGCAACTGCCTTATTACTATCTCCAAAATAGGCAGTTCTCCTACAGGCATCAGAGGTTTTGGTATAGACGCGGTATAAGGCTCAAGGCGACTGCCCTTTCCCCCAGCAAGAATTATTGCTTGTTTATCTTTGCTCATTTAATATATCCCTCTCCCCGGTAAAACGCCTTATTTTCCTTAATAAACTCGACTACTTTCTTCAGACCGGTTTCTAATTTCACCCTTGGTTGCCAACCTAAAATGCTTTTTGCTTTCTGATTATTGCAAATCAAGCGCTCTACCTCGCTTTTTTTAGGACGCACTCGCTCCTTAATTGAAGCAAACGTGATTTTCCTGCGCCCTAAAATATTATTAATCATTTCCGCCAGCTCTCTGACCGTTATACCCTTACCGAAACCTATATTTATTACTTCACCTACACTCCTGCTATTATCTATCGCCGCCAAAAAGGCTAAAATCGTATCTTCGACATAGGTAAAATCGCGAACGGGGTAATCCGAACCAATATCAATCCTTTCTTTTCCTTTAACTATCTGTATTACGATAGTAGGAATTATTGCCCTGGTGGATTGTCTGGGTCCATAGGTATTAAATGGCCTGACGGTTGAAACCTTTAGCCCGAAAGAACGGTGGAAGCTCTCTGCCAGCTTATCAGCAGCAATCTTAGTGGCAGAATACGGACTCTGTCCCTTTAACGGATGTCTTTCATCGATCGGGGTATACTCAGCGCTGCCATAAACCTCACTGGTTGAGGTATGGATAACTTGAGCCACATCGTTCTCTAAGGCCGCCTGCAACACATTGTGTGTACCTATTATATTGGTATTGATATAGCTTCCAACCGCATCGTAAGAATAAGGAATACCAATTAAGGCAGCAAGATGCATTACCACATCCATCCCTTTAGATATCTTCTTTATAAAATAAGCATCCTCTACATTCCCAAATATTAAATCTAAATTTTTTAATACTCGTTTATCAATAAACCGTAGATTTCCGATACTCCTGCGGGAATTGTAATGCACCAGCGCCTTGACTTCATAGTTGTTCTTCACCAGGGCACCTACAAGATGCGAACCTATGAATCCAGCGCTTCCAGTCACCAAAATCTTTTTCATGATCTACCTCTTTTCTTCTTTCGCTTGATTAAGCTTAACAATTTCCAAAAAAAGATCCTCGTACTCCTTAACCTTTAAGACGGCATCAAACCCTCTTACCTTCTTTAAGCCTGCACCTTTTAATCTCTCTCTTAAGTCTTTATTGGAGGCAAGATTATACATAGCATTATATAGAGAATCGACATCGGCTTTATTGACTAGTAAACCGTCTCTGCCATCGCGGATTAACTCCTCGATCCCCTCTACGCACCTGGTAGCAACGACCGGAACCTCACAGGCATATGCCTCCAGTATCACGTTAGGAAAACCTTCATAAATAGAGGGCAGAATGAACATATCCGTGTTCTTCAGGTATTTAAAGGGGTTATCTTTATACCCCAAAAAAACAACATCTTGGGTTATATTTAGTGATTCCGCCGCCACCTCTAAAGCAGGCCTGGAACTTCCTTCACCGATAATGATCAGCTTAGATGGAAGTTTTTTCCTTAATCTTGCAAAGGCCTGAAGAAGAAAATCAATGCCCTTCTCGGGGGATAACCTTGAAAGCAGGGAAATATAAAGGCAATCCTTCTTGAAAGTATAATCTGAAACCGGTTCTTGGCAATACCTCTTAATCTTGGCGATATTAACCGCCGTTGGGATAACCCTGATTTTGTTTTTATCCAGATTAAACAGTTTTTCTAAATGCCTGCCTATTGACCTGGAAACAACGACTACGCCTTGCGCACGCCCGTATGTAAAAAATATCAATATCTTATATATCAGCCTGGACATAAAATTCCTGAAAGTACGCTTAATCGGTCTAACGAAGAGCCCTTCACTATATTCCCCGATGATTATCTTCTGCCTAAGGCACTTTATCGGCTTAAACAAAAGATAACATGAAGTACTGTAACTTAAGGAAAAGACTATGTCCGGCTTCTGGGTCGCTACCTCAACCCTGAGATTACGGATGTGGCACACCATATTAGAAATTTTTCCAAAAACTGAACACCTGGGGTTAATCTTTAAGTCAATGGCAGTTACATCTTCGGGTATCGGAAAATGCTTCTCCTGAATTTTCTCGGCTAAGAAAACTATCCTAAATTTAGAACGGTCCAATGAATCCAAAAGATTCTTGGCAACCGAAGATACGCCGCCGATTTCATAAGACGATATAATCAATAATAATTTAATCATACCTCTGCAGTCTTTGACTTTGTGCCTAACAATTTCATAAAAGGACTCGCTATGATTAATAAAGATTCCATTATTAATTTTAAATATGGCTTAAGCCATGTGGGGTCGATCCACAGGCACTTGACTAATTCGTTCACTCTCTTCTTATAATTTTGATTAATCGGATAAATATAGGTCTTCTGCAGATTAATCTTTGCCTTCGCCCTTAAAAACTGCCTCAGGTAAGCCAAGGGCAGTTTTGGATCTTTTCTATACCATTCGTCCATTATTTTTAATATTTCTTCTACCTCCAACAATGCGTTCTTGACACTTGACCTCTCGCTATGCAAATTATATACCGCTACGACCTCATCAACATAATCAAAGCTGTGTTCTCTGGCCAATCTAAGCAACAATTCCCAGTCAACAGCGATTTTAAATCCCGATTTAAACGGGAGGTACTGTCTTAATACCTCTGTTCTTATAACCATTGATGGCTGCGGGACGAAATTGCCTTCTATAAGAAACTGGTAAAATACTCTACCACGATGCGGCCTTCTATTTGTAAAATTTGTAAAACTCTCCTTATTGTCTTTAGCATAAACATTTAATACATTGCCATAGATCAATGCACAATCTCTCTTCTTTCTGAATAGGTCCAGTTGTATCTTGAGTTTTTCAGGCAGCCATTCGTCATCGTGATCTAAAAAAGCTATGTATTCTCCTGAAGCCATCTTGCACAACCTATTTCTACTATAAGCGAGTCCCTGATTAGATTGAGAGAAATACCTGACCCTCTTATCTTTATTTACAATATTTTTTACAATTGAAGCCGTCCCGTCTGTTGAGCCGTCATCTAAAACAAGAGTCTCAAAATAGTTATAACTTTGGCTTAAGACGCTATTGATCGTTCTTTCGATAAACCTTTCCGCATTGAACACAGGAATAATTACTGATACAAATTCTTTTTTCAAAAACATTTCTTCGCTTTTTTATAAAATATTATTTTTTTGAGTAACTTTTCAATAATCGCTCTCTCCAAAAAATAGGAAATCTCACGGACAATGCTTAGAATATATTCTGGTTTCTTCTTCGACTTAAGAAAAATTTTCCAGTACCAAAGTTTTAATAACTGTGATGGGGTGAAACGGAAATATTTATATCCTAATTTATATATTAATTTTTCGCAGTCTATATTATATTCAGAGAGACGGAATCTATCATCAGTGATTTTTATATAATTTATATCTTTGTCAATGAGGTTTATGACCTCCTCGTCTTTTTTAATTCTAGGAGCGATGTATTTATTAAATATTTCTGTCTTAGGTAACGGGACGGTAATTCCGACACCACCGGTTGACGGCCGGATCTTTTCCATAAGGTCTATTGTTTCTTGTAACTGCTCCAGCGTTTCATTTGGAAGATTTATCATAAAATTCGCATAGCCTCTTACTCCGTGTTTTCTCATTAATAAGAATATATTTATCGTGTCTTGAACAGTGATATCTTTCTTTATCTCTTTCAACATCTCATTAGAACCACTTTCAACGCCAATATCTAGCTGCACTAGACCTGTTTTTTTCATTTGTTTTAAAAGCGGCTCGTCAACAAGGTTTGACCGGGTTTCGCTTCCCCAAACTAAATTGATTCTTTCATTTTTTAATTCACTACAGAACTCCTCAACACGCTTTTTCTCTATGCAAAAGGTATCATCCATTATATAAAAACTATCAATATGGTAGCTATCTCTCAAAAATTTTATCTCTTCTATCACGCTTCTGATCGGCCTATAGCGGATGGGTTTATAGGACTTATTCATTTTCCATATCAAGGGATTGGAACAAAAAGTACACCTGTAAGGACATCCCCGGCTAGTGAATATCTGCGTGCCGGACATCTTTACGTATCTCACAACATAAGGATGCACGCTGGTGTAAAATTTCATATTTAATTTGTGGTAAACGTTTATAGGAGAAATCAGAATTTCATTCTTCAATCTTCTTATGCTTGTCCTGTGAAACCTGCCGTTCTTCAAATATGCAATACCGTCAATACTATCGTAATCTCCTCTACCTGATTCCAAATTTCTTGATAATTCTAGCAAGGCATCTTCGCCTTCACCAATTACTATAAAATCCACGGGACTTTTTTCGTATATGAATTGTTGAGGATATAAAGAAGGGTGTATCCCGCCTACAACAATCGGCGCGCCTAATCTATTCTTTAGCTCTGATGCGATGCTCATGACGGAATGATATTCTCTTGTTATGCAGCTTATACCGATAAGACTTGGGGAAGAAAATATCGTCTCTTTGATGATTTGCTCTTTTACATCTGGATATAACTTCCCCCTTACATCCACATTGGAGAGCTTCTCAAACAGCACGTTATAATAATTAAAAAATCTCCTTCCTAATGAATCAAAATAGTTCTTTTTTGTTTTTATATCTATAATATCGGTCTCTATACCATTTTCCACTAAATGGGAAGCCAGATACAACAAGGGAAAGGGCAAATAATATTTATATCCATCAAATAAAATCCTTTCCGGTGGATTTACTAAAGTAACTTTAAACATGTTTATAGACTATTCAGTATAAAACATCCGTGGGTACAGAAACATTTTTCTGCATCCGCTTTAGCTACCTCTTCCTTTATAATTTTTGAACGCATGGCCTTTCTGATATTGAAATCAAAATCTTTCAGTTTTAGCTTGGGATCCTTTAATTCGCAGATGGAAAAACGGCCGTCCTCATAAACCGTATAACTGTTCCTGCCGGCCTTACAATTTACATCCCAGGCTTTCTTTTCGAAGAAATTTCCTAACTGCAGCCTATACAGATGTAAAAACCTCTGCATCTTCTTTTCAATATCCTTATCGGTAAGTCCTTCCCTTTTTAGATAATCCCCTTGCGCCCTGACGATGCCAGAATACTGCCGCTCAAGATCATCCTTCCTCAGCTGCAGCGCCTCCTCACCCCTGGGAACTCCCCTAATGATCTCGAAATAGTGAAAAGATAAAGGCAATTCTCTAAATACGAAATCCATGAACCCGGCTAACTGATCGATATTGTCCTTCGAGAGGACGGTTACCGCGGCAACGAAAAAGTTCTTAAATTCCTTCCTTAATTCAGCGAGCTTCTTTAAGGTAAGTACTGCCTTGTCATAACAATCTATGCCCCGGATCCGGTTATGGGCCTCCTTAAAACCGTCTAACGAAACGTTTATGTGAAAAGGCTTGGGATACTTCCTCTTTCTCAATACCGCAGCCAGGATCGAAACGATCTTCTCCGGCTGGGTGCCATTTGTGTTTATCGAAACCGATAAGATGTTATCGTTGACTACGGCTAGATCTAAGACCTGCTCGATATCATCCCGAAGAAAAGGCTCTCCACCGGTGATCAAAACACACAGCGTCTTAGGCAGAGAATCAAAAATACTCCTGATCTCTTCTAATCTCATCTCATTCTTTGTATTGTTTAAGCCGCGCCAATAAAAACAAGTCTTACATTTAGAATCGCATTTTGAGGTAACAAAGAGAATCAGAAGTTTCTTTGCCTTGATCAGACTTAAATCCTGGATTCCTCTCTTAAGTCGCCCGGCCAGTCTCTTTGCCTTGCGCAAAGGCACACCCAAGGGGCTCCTGCGCAGACCCTGCAAGCTATCCTCTAAATAAAGATGGTAATAAAGCACAGAGAGGAAAGACAGCCTTTCAGTAATAGAAGATACGCCCTTTGTAAACAGATGTTTAAGCGCGAAGTCCTTAGTTACACTATAGATTTCTTTAAACCCTTTACTCTTCATTCTCTGGCGTAAAAATACTTTGGCCGAATAGCTGTCTTTATGTAATCTGTAGTGGACCAGCTTTTCCGGCACAAAATCCAGATCAAATAAATATGCGGTCTTCAAGACCAAAGGCCAGTCTTCCACCTGATACAAAAAACCCTCGTCAAAATCCCCGGCCAAACTGATCGCCTTTCTTGAAAGCATGATCGAGGAAAGACAGATGTTATCCTCTTTTATCAGCCCTCTCTTCTGTGCCAGGGCTGGCTTTGAGAGCTTGTTTAAATGGCGATCCAGGAGCCTCCTGTCTGCCTCCGATGAATTCACATCTTTTATTACATCGACCATTGTAAAAACCATCCCTAGACCGGCCGAATTCCTGAAAGATGCCAGCTGTTTCTCAAGTTTATCTTTCTCCCACCAATCGTCAGAATCCAAAAAGGCGATATACTCCCCCTTCGCTTCCTTCAGTGCCATGTTTCTTGCCCTGCTTACTCCAAACCTCTTCTCATTAGTCAAGACCTTAATTCTGTCATGATACTTACCTGCATATCTTTTTAATATACTTTGCGTATGATCCGTTGATCCGTCATCGCAGATAATCAGCTCCCAATCCTTGTGCGTCTGATTAATTACGCTTTCGATAGCAGAAGATATGAATTTATCCTGGTTATATGTTCCCATAATTATGCTGACTGTCCGGTACTCGTCTTTTTCTGAAGAATATCTTCTGGATATACTCTGTAGATTCATCTTATTCTTCAAAGCTAAAGTCTTTCAGCTAAAACAGTAAAGAAACCGGGAAAATATATTTTTGAAACCAGATTTTTCTCGCGGGAGATCTCAAAATATTCTTTTTCTTTTTCAAAAAGTTCTTTAATTTGGGTAATCGGTTTAAACTGATTAATACTTGTTGATATAACTTTAAAACCAATTGTCTTTAATATCCCAAAAAGTTCCTTAAAAGTGTGTTGGGTTTCGTGAGGATGTAAAACCTGATCCCTAAACCATGAATCAAGGAACAATTCATCTTTGATCTGAGGATTTAGACTTTTAAAGATGGATCTTGCCTCCCTTATTTCAACGGAATCAAGTTGGCCAGAATTCTGTAGCTTTTCACGGAATCCCTTGAATAATTCTAAAAAGGGCTGCCTACCGTATTTATGATAAAGCCCGATATATATATATCCGCCTCTTTCTACAAACCCTGCTATCTCTAGCAGAGAGGCATTAAGATCACGGGTATGATGCAGGCATCCTAATGAATTTACAAATTTAAATTTTCTGAGAAAAGCCATTTCAAACAAGCTACAGTTTACGAACCGTGACTTTTGCGAAATTCCTAAAATTTCACTTACTTTTTTTGCCCTCTCTATTGCCTTAATACATATATCGATCCCATAAGCCTTAAGCTGATAATGATGCCCAATCGAATTTGTAAACCAGCCGGTGCCGCATCCGACATCAAGCAGTTCTTGATTTTTATGTCTCTTCAATAACCTATCTAAATCACTATAGATCTCTACCGCGTTACATTTTCTGATTCTTCTTGCCTCACTATCCGCGGTACCGCGGAAATTAAAAGGCAGCTCCTCGTAGAAATTCTTGACTTTCAACTCAACTTCCTTCATCTTCATCTTATCTTTCTGTTTAAATATTCTATGACTGGTTCGGCAAAATTTATTGCCAATAGTCGCATCCCTTCGGGAGAAAAGTGCACACTGTCAACGAAATATTTATCCTCCCGAGGAATCATCGATTCATTGTCAACCAAAGCTAACCCATGCTTCACGGCAAGCTCACGGACTATCTCGTTCTCTAACCGCACTCCTTCATGATATTTTAAATACACCTTATCTTCTTTCACCTGCGGATACAGATAATGACAAAAGGTTGACAAAATAACATTTATATCATTCGCCTTACAAATATTTATAAGATGCTCGATATTTCTACGGTAAGTATTCAGGCCTAGGAACTCGTTACTTATTTCGGTATTTTCTCGAGTTGTCGCGCCGATCACATCAAACTGTATATTTCGTGAATAGAAAATATACCTATCAATCAGAAAATTCCAAAATGCTAGAGGTAAATACGGAACCATTGAAGCTATTTTATAAAAATGGTAAACTTCGCCTAGGTTCCTCCGGTAATGTGAATAATCACTCTGGAACCCATTAGTCAAAGAAGGCGGCAAATCATTATATGCGCTGTAAAGTACGACTATATCCGGTTTCGTATCGATTGTATCTAATAAAAATTTGATCAGGTTTTCGGCGCTGCTATAACCTCCTTGGCCGCAGTTATTTACTTCTATATCCACCTCGGGAAATGTGCCATTAAGTACCTTCTCTAATTCCATGGGGTAGCTATATGGTATGTTGTTATCCCAGATATAATTTACGGTAGTAGAACCGCCAACGCAATTTATTCTGATCAGATCATTCGGTTTAGGTATCACTATATCCCTATCGCCCTTAGGACCGTTCAAGTGCCGAAAATTATTAGTCCTGAGGCTACGGAACTTGTATTTTTTTTCTTTGTTTAAGGGATAATTAACGGGCATATCGTTTTCATAATAAAAATGCTTTTTGTGAACGTATGGTAGATAAGGGTGCGGTTCCATGATCATCTTTTTAAAATTAAGTCGGGGTCTAAACTGATAAGCCTTTTTATACCTGAGGCGGTAATATATCCTGAAAGATGACTCAATCACTGCAATAGAAATTGCGATTGTTAAAAATACCATAGCCAGATTATTAGCAAATATACTTTCCATAGTGCGAATATTTATCTACCACATCGGATAGATACTATCGGGAGGAGAGTTATGCTTTTTCCCCCCTGACTTTTTCTTCTTATGGATAAATCTTCCTAGTAAGCGCTGAAACAATGAACGCAGAAACCGAATCATTCCTTATCTTCCCCCTCTCGCTTGCTTATTAAAAGATCGATTGCTTCAATGATCGGTTGCCCGGAAATAGGAATATTGACAACAAAAGACTTAGGATCGGCATCCAAAAATCCATCGATCTTTTCTATGCCTTCGTCAAAATCATTGAACGGCTGCAGGCTTTTTCCAAATACGTCTAGCGCGGATCTACGTACTTTATTCAAGGGCGCAAAGTACAGGCTCATCACCGGCAATCCGCTTATCGCCGCCTCATATAAAGCCGTAGATGGATAATCAAGCAAAACCATATCTGCTTTTTTAATCCAGCGCACAAAAGGCTCTGTGGCATACCTAATATTAGGGTAATTTTTATCATTTAATAAGTAGGGAATTGGATCGTACGCCTGGTTAGCAGAGGGCAGCGATTTCCATATAAAATTGAAATCGGTCCTTTGGCTAAAATAATGTAATACTTCTTTATGCCACCTGAAATACCGCGTATCAGGAACTTCTGAACTTGAACTAAACCAAAGCAACAGGTCCCAAAGATAGGGTGTAGGAAGAAAAACCACGGTTTTTATTTTGCGGTTTTTAGGCCTTTTACTTTTCGAGTAACTAATCCTGGGAATCGCCTTGTATCTATTTGGATTTTGCAAGACTCTGGTGGAAGAATCTACGGAAGAAATTCTCTTTTTTGTATACTCTTCGGTTTCACTATTTGTTGGAAAATATACATCAAAACTAGAACGATATTCAAAGAAATCAATCCAAGAATCAAACGCCGAATCTCCATGCGGTAAATATGCACTCTTGGTTTTCTCGGTAAATCTACAAGCAACAATTGCAGCATATTCCTCTACTGTTGCACGCTGAGAAGTAAAAACCATATCTATTTGATTGCTGTCATAGAATGTTTTATATTTACCGACTAAAGAAATAAGCTGCGGAAAGAAAGTACTTATAAAAGATTTTAATTTTGGAAGGATTATAGGCCGTACATCAATACCACAGTGATTATTAATCCAGTCAAGGACATCGCTATGATAAATCTTCTCTAAAGACTCTTTATATCGAATAACTGGTTCCTTGGTAATCTCTGATTTAATCTCATTTATTAATTTATCGTGCCTTGCACGTTTAATTTTAATGATATCAACTCCCGCTCTATAAAAAATCTTACAACCCGTTAAGTAAGCCTCAGCCATAATATCTAAATTATTATACCCGCTATTTAGAAAAAAAAGATTGTACCTAAAAATATTTCTTCGACCAGAAAATATATCTCCGAATATCACTTTAAGATAGTTACTAAATTTAAAATATTTTTCTAGCCCCTTAAACAAACCTTCGGGTTTCTGCATGCTGCTATTTAAACCCTCCATATCTTTTGCAATCATTGAGTCAAATTCTATATTATATTTTTTGCAGAAAATCGGTATAAGTCGAAAGAACAGACTCTGGCTTTCGTCAGATGAAAAAAAGTTGGACAAAATACAGAATTCAGGATAACCGAGATTATTTATAAGCCTTCTCTGATCCATTGCTATGTAAGTGATACTCTTAGGACTTGCCTTTTTTATAAAAGCCTCTAGTATCCTAGAGCGTAATATGACTGAGTCAACTGTAAGCTTAATATGGTAATAAAATGTTGTTGCTAATTTAAAATCTTTTGTCTTTGCTTCAGGATATAATGACAGAAGGAATTTATCAAAACTGTTAAACCAATCCAACTGCTCATTAATGAATGAATCGTACTCTTTTAGAAATTGAGCTCCATCATAAAATTCTTCAATAATCCTGTAGCTAATGCCTGTCTTATCTAGTTCATACGAGGCTAAAGGCGTTAAAGCTATTACCGTGCAACCTTCGTCGAACTTTAAATCAGGAGAGTATTTTTCTACTAAATAATATTTCATCCCTTGTAATTATGATTATTTTTTAATCCCTTATAAAGCCCTAGATAATCCTCAATCATCCTGTCTTTTGTAAACAGTTTAAAAAAACTTTCCCTTGCCGCCAGCCCCATCTGTCTTCTTTTTTGGGAATCGAAAAGCAAGGTATGCATAGCGCAGGCAAGGGCATTAATATCCCCAGGCGACACGATAATACCGTTGACACCGTCTTTTATTTCCTCCGGTATTCCTGCAACATCGGTCCCCAGAGTAGGAATGCCAAGCGACATCGCCTCCATGATCACATATGGTAAATCTTCGTTACATAGCGAAGGATAGAGTAAGAATAGGCCTGAAGCAACGTAGTCCAGATAATCGCTTCTGCGCCCCGGAAAGAGGACATTACCCCCAAGTCCTTCTCTCCAAGTCAAGTCTTTGACCTCCGGCAAAAGTGGGCCGTCTCCTATTAAAACTAATCTGACATCCCTGTGTTCGGGGTACTTCAAAAGCAACTCCTTAAAACTTAAAACAGCGCTCCTCTGCCCCTTTCTTTCCTCAAAAATTCCCACCATTGTTATATGGCGGCACCCCTGAAGGATTTCCCGAGGAACTATTTTTGTGCCTTTACCCTCTACTACAATAGGCTCTATCCCGTGATGGATACATATAACTCTTTCGTTTACCAAGCTACGGTTTTCCTTCAATTCCTCCCTACAAGCATTTGAGCCGGTAATAAACAAAGAAACCGATTTTTTTACAAGGAAATCGACCGCACGGTCAAAAAGGCCATCGTATTTATAGGCCATATTATGGACGCTCATTAATATCCGCCTTTTTCCTGATAATTTGGCGGCAAGGGACGCAGCACGGCAACTTAGCGCTCCCGGGTAACCTCCATTATTGATATGTACAAATTCCGCCCTGTGGCTTGAAAAAAGCAGGAAAAGAACCATACATTCGTATAAGAATAAAAAAGGAGCTAAAAGCGGGTAAATTATCTGCTTTACGTTTTTTATAGCCCTTAGTAAATACCTGTTTTTAACTCTTTCCTCTAGCCAGATATTGAACGTATAGATATCAAAAAAGAAAACCTTTCTGGTATGCTTAACGAGAAAATCCGGCCAGGCTGCACGCATCATATCCCTGTATCTTTTACTGTACCTATAAACCAGCAGATAATCGTATTCAGCGCAAAATTCTTGTGATGAGGCAATCTCAAAAATCAGCTTTTCACTGCCACCGAAGAGATAACAATCAGTATAGAGGATTATCCGTCTTTTTCGCATTTATGCAAAAATCCTCTTAGCCATTCGCAGGTGTGCCGGATCCCCTCCTCGACTGGGACTTCCGCCTTCCATCCGCTTGCCGCATAAATCTTTCCTGAGTCCAGTATATTCTTCTGCACATCAAATAGTCTCCTCTCTGAGTAGGCTATTTCCGGTTCCCTCCCCACGGCCATAGAAACTAATTCTATGATCTTCTTTATTGAATGGCCCTTGCCGGTGCCGATATTATATATGCCGTTCGGGATCTTTCCCCCTATACCCAAGATGAAAGCATTGACGACGTCATCAATAAATATGTAGTCTCGGACGATCTGCTCGTCACCGAATATGGTAATCTGAGAATCATTTAACAGTTTAAAAATCATGTTGACAATCAGCCCTTGTTCTCCGGTTGTGCTCTGGCCCTGCCCGTAAGGGTTACTTATCCTAAATATAAGATAGTCTATTCCGTATATCCTGCTGAGAAAAAGCATGAATTTCTCAATCATTAATTTAGTTATCCCGTATGAACAGATAGGATTTGTCGCCGCATCCTCCTTTATCGGGAAGCTCTCGCTTTCCCCATAGACCGTGCCTCCGGAGGAGGGGAAAATTATTTTTTTAACACCTTTTTTGATTGCCAGCTTGAAGAGATTTATTGATTCAAAAACATTCTCCTTGACATCATCATCCATCTTATCATAAGGCGTGCCGGGCAGCGACGTACAGGCAAGGTGCAACAAAAAATCTCCACTCCTAAATATCCCGGTTAGTTTAGGCGAATCCCTGTAATCAGCCTGTAAAAAAGAGATATCTTTTGGAAAACTTGATAAATCCGGACTCCTTCTGTCGACCACGACTACTTCATATCCGGCACGGGAAAGCCCTCCGGCAATATTCAGCCCGAGAAATCCTGCCCCACCTATCAAAATACATCTTTCTTTCATTCTGGATTAATTATAGTTTTTTAAAATGAAAATTCTCCAATCCGAGATTTTATCCATCTGGGTATCAACTTTCTCTTAATCTTTAAGGGGATATGAGACAAAATTCTATAAAGTAAAGGTGAAATCCTATAGCTAATTGCAAACAGGTATATATATAACAATTTATTTTTTGTTTTTGTTCTTCTGTAATATTGTAGTCTTACTTCTTTGTACACAAGTCTATGCAGATTTTTCCATACCTTCTCGGGCATTTTAGTCAAATTTAAAATCGGCTTTCCACCGTATTCACTGACAGAATCCAAATACATCTCTATATTTCCGACTAGCCTATTCTCTTTAACATATTCCCAAATTGGGGTCTCGGGCAAGGCAATCAAATAATTCAAGGAGTACCGGTATGCATCAAGATCTTTTAAGAACTGAATCGTTTCATAAATAGTCCTTAACGACTCGCCGGGAGAACCAATAACCAGTTGAACCGGACAACTTATACCTATTTTAGTAGTCAAAAGAGTTATATCTTTATTTTGCTTGCAGGTAGTCCCTTTGTTATATTCTTTTAGAATAGTATCCGACCCTGATTCATGGCCGTAACTAATCCCGACACACCCCGTATCTTTTAGGCGACGTAAGATTTTTTCATTAATTTTATCGACCCTTGCCCCACCCACTATATAAAAAATATTCAGATCTTCATCTTCTAACGCATCGCAAAAAGCGGTGACCCATTCTAGCCTCGAGTTAAATAATTCATCATTGAATTCAAATCCTCTGATATCATAAGTCTCTTTAAGGTACTTTAAATGCCTGACAACATAAGCTACGCTATGCTGCCTGATGCCATGAACATGCCTGTAGCAAAAAAGGCATCTATGTGTACAACCCCTTGAAGTTACTATATCGAAGTAATATTTTCCATTTCCAATCCTTTTGGCTATATCGCGATAATGAAAATTACTGTCGAGCACGAGTTGCTGGCCATTGTACCAATCTTCTGCATTATGAAAATATCTCTCTGCTTCGACAAGATGGTATGCAGGCAGAGGAATCGTATCAAGGTCTTCTATTTGTTGAGCAGGGGTATTTTTTATAATCTTTCTATCTTGCAAATACGATATTCCAGATATATCATTAAACGGTTCTTTCTGCTCAAATCTAGCAAGAAAAATAGGCAAGTTAACTTCAGTCTCACCATGAAAAACCACATCTATAGCGGTCTTTGTAAGCAATAATTCATATACGGATGAAAGGGGGCCTCCTGTAATCTGAAAAATATCCGGATAATTTACCTTTACGGCGCAAGAAATTTTTTTGGTCCTTCCGTATGAGGTTGCGATACCACCATAACCGATAATTGAAGGCTTAAAATCTTCTATTGTTTTGTATATTTTATCAAGGCTATTGGTATCAAAATCTTTTAACTCAATATCATCCAGATAAATGTCCAGTATTTTAGCCTTGTGGCCGCATCTTTCAATAATGCCTCCTACATATAATAAACCCATGGGCAACCCAAAGCCAGCTTTGCCCCTTCGCGAGGGCACATTAATCAAAAGTATATTCATAACTTCGCCTTACTTTAAAACTTGTTATTGCGCGCGTATGATTTTTTCTTTAAACAGTTTTAACAGTATTTTATCTTTGGTAAAAAACCTATACGCTAGAAAAATAATTATTCCCCAATAAACCAAAGTGAAAAAGATTCTACCCGCGAAAGGAATTAAGATAGATCCTTGCTGATATCTAAACAAATTTAACAAGAAAACACTGTAATTTATAACGGCAAAAAACAATATAGCCAACATGCCTAAGCAAAATGAGAATAATTCATTATTATTCTTAAACAAATATTTTCTTGAGACAACTGACATTGAAATAGTTATTATTACCTGCGTGCCAACAAATAAACAGGCAATGCCAATAACCCCTACCCCCATTTTTACGATTAAATATGCTAATAAAGTAATCATTACTAATACTATCCCATAAATAATATTACATAACTTCTGTTTATTGATCAAAGAGGAAAGCAAAAGAATAGACGGCACTATTAAAATAGCAGTAAATATAATATTAAATGAAAGGATTTCAAAGATTTTAATACTAGGGATGAATTTAGGTACGAACCAGTATACCATTGCTCCAAAACCCGCCTGGGCCAAATTTGTAATGATGCAGCCTGCCATAGTCAATACAATTATCAGCTGATTAAACTCCTTTTGCACATGAAGAGCGTCTCCTAACCTACCCAATTCACTCAATACTATTGGCTGCAAAACATTGCCAAAATCAGATATCAATTTATATATATTATGTATAAACGACATAGCAAAAGCATATAACCCTAACTGTTTTGCAGAAAACCACATTGCCACAAAAGTCTTATCTATGCCACGAAAGGTCCAAAATAAGAAGGTAAAAAGCTGCAATGCAATACCGACCTTAAGTAAAGGCAACAGCTTTTTAAAATTAAAAGTAATAGCAAAATTCAATTTTGGAGCAAAGATCAAATAGTAAAAAATAGAAAACAAAGAAATTGCAACCGGAAGCACAAGCAAACCATAGGTGTATAATAAAAATACAAGCAAAAAAGTAAACAAAGGAGTAATTAATGCTTTAAACAAATTAATCCGCGTGATAATATTAAACCTTTGAAATGACCATTGCGCATTTGCATAAGAGGAATCAATAATATCTAATAGTAAACTTATTGCTACTAAAATTAAACCAATTCTAACCACAGGATTCTTAAAAAAGAAGCTTGCAACTATTATTATCGATGAGGCAAATAAATAATAAATAAATTCATAAGTTATACAGATATTTTGGATATATATAGCTGAACCAGCTTCCCCCTTGCCTATATTGTGGGGCATCTCTCTGGCCGCGGCTGAAAGCATTCCTGGCCTGATCAAGCGTCCATAAAAAGCCCAGAGCATGACAAAAGCAACCAATCCATAATTTTCAGGACCGAGCCTTGAGGCAACATACAAAAACACAGGAATCTGAAGAATATAACCAATGATATTAGCTAAAGATAATTTATATGAATGACGGAAAATTGATATTGGGTGTAGCTTATTTCTCATCTTTTGGTTTGCTAATTAATAAGATTATTGCCTCGGCAGCCCTCTTACAGCTTTTACCGTCATTTAGATATGTGTTGGGATTGACTTACTCATCAATACCCCGTAGGCACTCCCCAAAATTCACAATAACTGCACAATGGAACTTTGTTTTTTTTTCCTTCTATATGATATTTTTGCCATTCTTTTCTTTTAGGGCCATTCCAAATATCTATTAATCGAGTCGTCATGCAATCTGCTATTACTCCCAAACCACGTGGATCAAATCTTACACACAATGATACTTTACCATCTCTTTTAATAACCATATGACTCAGCAAATCAAAACAGATACCTATTTCAGGAACAGTCGGATTTTTTTTATATTTAAAACTACCCATTGGTGAATGTAAAATTCTCGTTGCGATTATACAACCTAATTCTTTGTATCTATCCAAACTCATATTCCCCAGACATCGTATTACAACATTCGGTTTCCTGTCTCCTTTAATCTCTAGAAATTCTCTAATCAATTTATATTGCTCATCTCCGTCTTCATCATTTTCAAATGTAGATATCGTTAATGTATCCAGATTATCAATAATCTCATCGGCCTTTTCTACTATTAATTTACCGTTAGTATCCATGCATCGAATTTGATGATCAAATAGCCTTACCGCTTCTTTAAACCGTGGATAAAGAAGCGGCTCTCCATTATCGTGAAATTGGACTACGATCCCTTCTGGCAGCTGCTCCGCGATAGATTTAACTAATTCAAATTTCATATCTCCATACTTAATAGATATCTCAGGATATTCTTTCTCTATTTTTCTCCTTCCGCACATCCAACAATTTTTGTTACATCGAGTAGTCAATTCTATATTTACTGTTCCTAAACCATTAAAGCATCTATTCATTTTTTTAGTCCCTATCTCTGTAAAGAAATTTTAATGAAATTTCATAAAATTTATCTTTTTCGGCCAATAAAAGAGAGATTGGATGCAATCCCAAGTTTAGTTAATATTTTTTTATATTCAAAATCCATCCTCATAATAAAGTTATTCAATTCTTTCTTTTTATGTGATCCGAGTTGGCCACGCAATGGTAAACGAGGTAATGAAAGGCCGAATATACAGTCGTCTTGAGGAGCGTCAACACTTATCCAATGCATATGATTTAGAATATTATAATCTTGAGCACAATAAATCCGTCCATCAAACCCTACTTTCTTCATTAGAATCTTAAGACTTTTTGCCGTAAAATACCATAAGTGCGCTTTATGAAAATAGAAATTATAATGATTAGGAAGGCCATATGCATAAATAAGCGCGTCATGAAGATTGGGAACTTCAACATATATTATCCCATTAGGTTTTAAATATTTTCTATATTTCATAAGAAATTCATAAGGATTTTTAATATGCTCCAATACCTGAAACATACAAATGATATCAAATGTTTTTTCCTTTAAATTAGTATTTTCAATATCAACATCAAAAATTGGACTTAAACATTTCCTAGAAGCAAAATGTGCTGATTCTGAATCATAATCAATACCAGTAATTTCTTTAACATATTTCTTTACATGAAACAAAAACATTCCTACTGAACAACCGATTTCTAATAATTTCATCTTTTTTGTAAGGAACTTTTTTATAAGCTTAATTCTATTAGCTTGAAAATTTGAATATATATCAAAAAGTTCTTTAAGATCTGGAGCCTTGTTAAGTCTAGGTTTGAATTCTTTTCTGTAATTTCTATTATAAAAAATTTTTAAATCCTTATCTGAACGTTTATAATCTAACATGCCCAAGTCACATTTTTTACAGTAATAAACATTCTTTTTATTTCCGTTACGTAATTTATTTGCAATAATAAAAGAAGTATCGTTATTACATAATAAACATTTCATTTTTTCTTCAGAATGGGTTTGGATTTCTTAGACTTAGACATAATTATAAAACTTCAACAAGTTCAATCGAGTTTCTATCAGGATCAACACAAAAAGCCACCTTTGCATAGCCATCAGGTGAAATTTGAGGTAGTAAATTAAATTGGATGCCGAGTTCTGATAATCTCTTGTATTCTGCATCTAGATTATTTACTGTAAAGGCTACGTGTGAAATACCTATATCATATATTTTTTTTCTATTAGATATATTTCGAGGATGTGAATGGAAAAATAAAAGTTCAATAAGATTTCCGTCTTCTGCAGCCATTTTTACTGTTGTAACCTTAACATCTTTAAGAGTTAAGATATTATCTATATAATCACCCGACTCGCACATTCTTTTTATTACTTTCAAACCAAGCAGGTCTCGATAGAAATATAAGGCCTTTTTTAAATTGCTGACAACAATTCCAGTGTGCCGAATAGCTTTAATCCTATTTCTCTTCATCGCTTATCTCAGTAATTACCTCTTCTAAAACATCGAGTCCTTCCATTAATGCATCATCAAGAATTGTTAATGGCGGCCCTATTTTGATTGATTCTCTTCCTGTATAAACCAATAATAAACCTTTTTGCATCGCTCTTTCACACACCTTGCTTGCAAAAATAATATCATTAGGATCCAAATTCAGTGGATCTCCAAAAATTATTCCTGCAAGCAAACCTTTACCAAAAATATAAGAAATACAATTGGGAAACCTATTTTTAATTTCGTTAAGCCGCCCATGAAGAATCAATCCTTTCCTTAATGATTCCTGTATAAGGTCTCCAGATCCTATTACCTCTAAATTTGCTAAAGCAGCGGCGCAACAAAGAGGATTGCCAGAGTGCGTACTACTCATCGAACCTACCTCAGGCAAATCCATTATCTTTCCTCTACCTACTACTGTAGATAAAGGTAGGCCTCCGCTTAATGCCTTTCCAAGACAAATCAAGTCAGGTTCAACATCATAATGTTGATAAGCAAATAGTTTACCGCTCCTCCCAAAACCTCCTTGAATTTCATCAAAGGTCACAAGAATATTATGTTCTTTAGCAAAAGTAACCAAAGCCTGAATATATGCAGGAGGATAAAAAATTGCCCCCCAACCTAAATATGATTCAATAATAAAACCTGTAATATTGTCAAAATTTAATTTCTTCTCTTTAAGAGCATCTATATCTCTATAAAAATGTTTTGCCCAGTCATAATCAGTCTCTGTATCTGCTCTTGCTATCCATGGATAAGGGAAAGGTAAATGATATATATTTGGATCCATATAGCCAATCCAGGCAGATATTTTAGGATCACCCTTAAGCATCTCTGCGCCCATAGTTCTCCCGTGCATGCTCCCTTTAAATGAAACAATAGCAATTTTAGAAGGATTAACTGCCTGACCATGCATTCTCATCAGTTTAATAGCGCATTCGGTTGCCTCTGTACCTGCTGATAACAAAAAAACTTTTTCCAAATAATCAGGAGTCATCTCAATTAATTTTTTCAAAAATCTTGCACGAATTTCATGAGCAAATGTATAAGTATGAATTAATTTTTGATCAAGCTGCCTTTTTAGGGCCTTAATAACCATCGGATTAGAATGGCCTGTGTTTGCTAAGAATATGGTTGAGGTAAAATCAATCCAACAATTCCCATATTTATCAAATACCTGAAAATCCTCCGCCCGATCCCACACTACCGGTAATTGCCCATGCATTGACCGTGATTCATATTTATCTAAATCTTCTAAAATAGAAATAGATTCTGGAACAGGGATTTCCGTCTTAATCTTGCGATATTTTGTATTGATCAGCGGGACCCTTTTAGGAACGCGCAAAAAATTATAGCTTGTCATAATTTAACTACGTTTAGGAAAATGTTTTGTTAAATATTCATAAATGGGATTGCCATATTTATGTAATTGATATTCAAGGTACGAGAAATCTTCAGGCCTGTCAACCTCTGTTGCGAAAGAAGTAATAAATCCTAAAATCTTGCTGCCATGTAAAGAGTTGTTCTGGAGAACAAAATTTGTTTTAATAATATCAACGTAACCATTGGGATGATGAGCCTTAGAAAAAGACTGACGAGGTAAATTATAATATTCCGGTCTTGAATCGTTAGGGAAAAATCCTTTGAAGAAAGATTTTTCATCAATTTGAAACATCTTTTGGGGAGGTTCGGACAACTCATGTGCCGACCTTAAAGATGAGGCATCTTGACGAACTTTTATATAAGCAATTGCTCGCTCTATTTCTGATGGAATTCGTAGCGGTGTAGTAGGCCTGAGTTGAACCAAAAGGCCTGCAACCGCACCCTCTTTCTCTTTAAACCAGTTAATTGCATGCCGAATAAATTCTAAATCCGAAGAGTGATCTTGGGCTATTTCAGCGGGGCGTAGAAAAGGAACTTCTGCGCCATAAGAAAGCGCTACATCAGCGATCTTTTGGGAATCTGTAGACACTATCGTCCGGTCAATTCTTGAAGAAAGTTTTGAAGCAATTATTGAGTAAGCTATTAAAGGATATCCTCTTAATGATTTGATATTCTTCTCGGGCATCCCCTTTGAGCCGCCCCTTGCGGGAATCACGGAATATATCTTCATAATTTCCTCAAATTATAATGTATTCACTTTTCTCAATTTTTTCTTAATGACTTCTTCCTGAGGAGTAATCCTTTTAACTCCATCCCACATCGCCTTTTCGATAGTTCTTATATAGTTGACCAATCTATAAAACCCCATTATTTCTACAGATGCTGCCTGATCAGAACCATACATAGATCGGTCAAGCGTAATATGCCTTTCTATAGATATAGCTCCTAATGCTACCGCGGCACAAGTAGTTATTAATCCAACTTCATGGCCGCTATATCCTACTTTACAATTAAATCTTTCTCGCAATTCAGGTATAAGTTTCAAATTAGCCTCCTCATCCGGCATGGGATAACGGCTATTACAATGCATTAATTCAAATGGACAGTTATTCTTTTTAAATATTGTTATCGCTTTTCCAATCTCCTCAATAGTGCTCATGCCAGTCGATATAAAAGTATGTTTCTTTTCCTGGGCGACTTCCTCAAGAAGCTCTTTATTGGTAAGCATAGCAGAAGCGATTTTATTGAATTTGAGATTATATTTTCGCAAAAAAATTTGGCTTTCAATATCCCAGGCAGAGGCAAACCAAAGAATACCTTTCTCTTTGCAATATCTATTTATTTCATCATATTCTTCCTCACCAAGCTCAAGACCATATTTTTGTTCTCGCGTAGTTGTCCCCCAGGGACTTTCTCTTGGCTTATCTAATTCATCTTTTGAATAAACCTTCTCCACTGTTCTTTTTTGAAACTTTACTCCATCACAACCAGTAAAAACTGCTCCATCAATAAGTTTCTTGGCGATATTAATATCACCATTATGATTAATTCCAATTTCTGCAATAATAAATACTGCCATTTTTTCTCCTCTTGCTAAAATATGTTTGTTTAAATAGTGCTATTAAGATAAATGTTTTATTAGCGGTACTATGTTAATTTTCAAATTTTTTTGTTTGTAATACGAATTCACCTGACAGGACCCTGCGCAATACCTCCTCTTCCAAACATTCTGCTACAACGCCATGCCCATAAGCGGATAGGTGGCAATCATCAATAAAAAGTCTATATCTGTTCCTGCATTCTTTGAATATATAGGTAAAATCTAAGTAATCGTAACCGTTCCTTTCACAGAAAGATCCCAGTTTTTTATCCGGTATATAGACCTCTTGACGCGAACTATATACCTGAAAATCATAAGGAATATATATTACCAATAACCGTGTTCTGTGTTTAATAGCGTCGAATGCGCTTTTAAGTTTCACAAACTCTCCTTCCCACTCCTCATCGCTTATCTTCCATTCATCGAATGCCCAGTTCTTATATCCTGCTTTTAACTTTAGATAATTATATCTTTCCGCGATAGCAAGATATAAGACGCTCTTTCTCAAAAGCACCTTTATGCCGCTTTTGGCTTTCGCTCTATCACTATCTACATTGTGGTCATTGGCATTACCTTCTGAAGCGAATTCCGCGTGCTCGAAACCTTCTATGTCATTCATACCGAATTGATAAATAATAAAGTCCGGATCGAATTCCATGACACTTTTTATCGCTTTTAAATTATCAAATGTAGCATTCCCGCTAAGTCCTAAGTTCATCACCTCTACGCTATATCCTTTATCTTTAAGGCCTCTCTCCAAAACTTTTGGAAATATGTCTTTAAAATCGGCATTATATCCCTCAGTGACAGAATCACCTATACACGCTATCCTGAATATACCGCTATCTTTATCCTTCCTGAATTCGCGATCTCTCCATCCTTGTGAATTCAGCTCTGGAGTGTATTCTGCAACACTTCCTGCGTTGACATGCCAAGGATAAGAATTATAAGTATGGGAAAGCCGCAATAACCTTGCGCCAACTTCGCCGATAATAAGACTTACTATCGCGCCTATTAATAAAAGCACGAATATTTTTAAAACATTGATGTAACTACTTTTTGAATTAAATCTCTCTAAAAACATAATCCTTCTTATTTGTTATGGTAATACACCAATTCTAACCCAAACGATTCTTCATAAACTCCAACCTTATTTGGATTTACCATGGAGTTTGTAAAAAATATTTAATATCCGAAAGAATCTGCCCTCGCATCAGGCTCCGGAAAAATCTCTTTGTAATAAAACTGGGCCTTAAATAGAATTCCCTATAGAACCTATTGAAATATTTATCTACCGTATTCCAATCCACTGTAGGATGAGTATAGACCTCCCTGGCGGGAACATAAGTATTATATTTTGACCATTCTTTTGTTTTAATAAATCCTTTTCTATCCAGTTCTTCGTAGAGTGGCGTTGCCGGAAAAGGCACGGTTATAGTCATCTTTGCCATATCCAGATCCAATTCCTTAGCAAAGTTTATGGTATCTTCCATTGTCTCTTCTGTTTCTCCGGGAAGGGCAAGCATAAAAAATCCAAAGACCTCTAAACCTGCCTGCTGAGATTCCCTAACTGCCTTCCTGACATCATCTATAGTTTCACCTTTTCCAAATCCATCCAGGATCTGCTGATTCCCTGATTCGATCCCATAATATACCCTGTAGCATCCCGCTTCTTTCATCTTCTTCAGAAGATTTAAATTAACCCTGTCTGCCCTGATCCCTGTAACAGTAGCCCAAGGAAACTTGAGCCCTCTTTTTATGATCTTATCGCATATCACCTCAGCCCTTTTCATGTCCGTGGTAAAAGAGTCATCAACGATATGGATCTCTTTAAAACCGCAGGAAAGCATATACTCCATCTCATCGACAACCCTTTGGGGAGACTTCACCCTGAAAGTCCTTCCTGCGATATTCTTATTGCAAAATGAACAGTTATATATGCAGCCCCTGCTGGTTTCAATCCAGCCCGCAGGATTCTCTCTGATCATCAGCCTGGTAACCTTGTAACTTTTCAAATCATAAAGATTCCATGCAGGATATGGGATTATATCAAGATCTCCTATCATCTTATTTCTTGGATTCGAAAGGATACTGCCGTTATTTTTATACATAAGACTCCCTACTGAGGCAATCTCATTATTTTCAACTATTTCGGACAACACAAAATCACCTTCTCCGACCACAACTATATCAAAGTCTGACTCCCTTAATACTTCCTCCGGAAACGAAGTAGCGTGAACGCCTCCAGCTATTACCATTATCACTTTATTAAATTTTTTTATTTCAGAGGCAAAAATCATAGCTTTTTGAGCTAGGGGAGTTGTAAAGGTAATCGCTGCGTAATCCGGATTAAAATCTGACAATTTTTTAAGAAGAACAGGAAGTTCAGAATCTGCCTTATTGAGATCGAGGATCTCAACTATATGACCGTTTTTAAGGAGCGGCGCGGCAATGGTTGCAAGATTTATTGGCGCTGTATTTAAAACACATGCCCTTGTTTTTCCCTGTAGGTAGTGAAAAGAATACGAGGGATTTATCAATAGTATCTTTTTCCTTTGTTCTGCCATAATATGCTTCTTTTAGCTGTGTTATATTCTATTTATATCAAATTGTTTAAAACTTTTTATTTTATATTTGTGCATAAGATACTTTAGCGTCGTCCAGATCACCTGCGCTCCGTATCTTACGCTTCGTATAAAGTTTACTGATGATGCATCCTTAAAATATTTTGTGATCACCGGAATCTCCTTAAATCTTAATTTTTTTATTATTCCCTGTACGATGATCTCATTATCGAACACGAAATCATCGGAATTCAGATCAAACGGTATCGATTCCAAGGCCTCCCTGCTAAAAGCCCTGTAACCTGTATGAAACTCCGAAAAATATGTTCCTAACGCCAAGTTTTCGAAAAAAGTCAATAGCCTATTTGCGATAAACTTATATACCGGCATTCCCCCCTTAATCGGCCCTCCTAACATAGGGTCTCTTATCATTCTTGAGGCAAGGACTATATCTGCCTGGCCTTCTATTATCGGCAGGGCAATATTGGGGATGATCCGGGGGTCATATTGAAAATCGGGATGAAGCATTACGATTACATCCGCACCCCTTTCAAGGGCTTTTTTATAGCAACTCTTCTGATTTGCGCCATAACCTTTATTGTCTTGATGTTCTACGATAATCAGATTTAGTTTCTTAGCCAATTCAACCGTATTATCTTTGCTGGCGTCATCTACAAGAATTATTTCGTCATAAGACCCATCCGGAATTTCCAGATAGGTTTTTTCTAATGTCTTTGCCGCATTATACGCAGGCATTACTATGGTGATTTTTTTGTCTTTTCGACTTACGCTCATTTCAGGGTGTAACCTTTTTAGCAATCTCTTTGCGAAAATCTTCTATTTCCTTTTTTAACCTTTCATATTCTTGTATCTTCCAAGTGAAAAATTTATGGGTAAGCTCAAGTTTTGTCTTTATCCCGTGCGGCGTAAGCAAGTACATGTAGGCTAATTTGTTCTTAGCGTTCTTAAAGTTCTTAGCCTCGATTATACCCTTTTCTATAAGTGCGTTGATCAGGAAATTCACCTTTCCCAGGCTTACTTCCAGCTTCTGGGCGAGATGGCGCTGAGTGGCCTGCGGGTTAGTCTCTATTTCCCTGAGGACGTGAAGGGTATGCTCTGAGTCGAGGATATCCTTCTTATGATTTCTATTGTTATTCATCTGTTCAGTGTTTGAACATATACTAACAAATTATCCGCTTACAGTCAAGTTGATTCTATCTATTATTATCAGAAACAAAACTACCTCTATCCCTTTGAGTTACATAAATCATCGCTTAAAATCAAAGATGTGGCCGGCTACCTTTCTGCCTGCGCGCAGGGCATACCTTAGGTCATCGATATCCCTTAAAGAGAAGAGCTTCCTCAGCAAAAACTCCGGCTGCAAGGAGACCTTATACATCCCCTGCACCAGCCCCATGATCTTTTCATCCTCAACGGAAGTCTTTATCACCGGTTTCTTCATATCGTAATCATCCCAATCCAGGCTCTTGAGCAACCCCTTATCCCTGCATTCTTTAAATAAGGGCGTTCCCGGATAGGGGACCACAAGCGTCGCCTGCATAGTATAGGCAAACCCCTTCTTCAAAAGCCACTGGCCAAGCTTAAGGGTGCTCAAGGCTCCCTCATAATCCTCCCATGGGTAGCCAAACATTATCGTGATGTGAGGGAATAGTCCAGCTTTAGTCGCAGCCCTGCAATCCTCAATGATCCTCCCGGCCTTAAGCCCCTTATTCAATCTGTCTAGGGTTATCTGATTCGCTGATTCCAGCCCAAAAAGCAACAGGCGGAAGTTTGCCTGCTTCATTAATTTAAGATCCTCCCGCGAAAGCGCGCCAAAGCGCATATTACAGTCCAAATATATCTTTTTTCCGTAGCCGCGGTCGATCATGCCATTGCAGAATTCCTTCAGCCATTCCCCGACTGGGAATGTCCCTGTGTCATCCATGACCTCCCTGACATTGTATCTATTGATCAATACCCCTATTTCATCCAGGACATTCTCTGTACTTCGTTTTCTGAATTCCGGATAAAGTGTCGGCCAGGAGCAGAAGGTGCATTGATGATACCAGCAATCCCTTCCGCTCATGATATATGTTGCAGGTGTGCGCTTGTAGTTTCCGTTTTTATAAGCGTAAAGTTCCCATCGTGTCAGCTCTCGGTCGATAAAAGGCAACGAATTCAGATCATGATCTAGCTTGAATTCTCCCGTGTTCCTTATGCTGCCGTTATCCCGGTAGTATATGCCAGGCTCAAGGATGACCTGCGGATCATTTAAATGATCGCAAAGGTTCTTCAGCAGAAAGTCATAATCGCCTCCGGTAAGCACGAAATCCACTTGCGAGTTTCGGAAAGATTCCTCCGGTAGGGCAGTGACATGGTCACCGAATAATACGATTTTAGGGACAGCCCCCGAAGCATTCTTAGGGTCAGTTCCCTTCGGGGACAGACCCTTTATGTCATTGATTATCTTCCAGTGCTGCTTGACTACCGGCGTCTTAGTCTCAAAGGCGATCAGATCTGGTTTTTCTATCCTGACAAAATCCATAAACTTCCCATGATCCCAGCCATCGGCAATGCAATCATTCCAGATCACTTCATATCCGGCATCTTTAAGCAGGGTAGCGGCCTGAGCCGGGACAACCGGATAAATATAAGTCGGCTCCTTAAAATACTGGAACTGCCGGTTCTGCCCGAGCGTGGGGCTTCCCTTTTCACTCTTTAATGGCGGATAGGATATTATAACTTTCATTCTTCCTTAAGCCGTTTTGATAAGAGGCCCTTTAAGAAATAGACCCCGTAAGTCAGATGCGTTAATATAGTTCCCGTAAAGACGAAAATGATTAAATTCAATCTGGTTGAGATACTTGAAATAAGGACTGCGAATAGATAGAAGAATATACCTGCAAGATAGATCGACCGGGCCGGCGCAAAAAGCCCGGAGAGCACTGACCCGGTAACTACGTACAATACAAATAATGCCGGGACAAAATAAGAAAACCTGCGCGAAGTCTCAGGGAATCTCTTCACGAAATAACCCCGGTGCAAAGCATAACTAGCTACCTGCTTCAGATGCGCTAAAAATAGAGGCCTGCGGTGATGAAAGACCAGGACTTTCGGGTCATAGATTATCTTCTTGCCGAGCTTCTTAGTTATATCCAGGCAGAGCTTCGTATCCTCGCCCGGCCAGAAGTCAGTTTGAAATCCCCCTAACTCCTGGAATACCAACTTTCGAACGAAAAAGTTACAACTGGGATAATCGTCTACCTCCTCGCCCTTAAGGGGAAGATAGCGGCGGACGTGCTTTGCGCTCACTAATAGATTAGAATATACTGCTCCGCTTGCCTGCTGCATAAGATCATCCTCTTTGGGTGTAACTGCCGGGCCGCCGACTGCGGCAACCCGGGGGTCGGAGAAATTCTTCATTGCCTCCTTCAGCCAATCGGCTTTAGGATATGCGTCGTCATCTATAAAAGCAAGTATCTCGCCCTTGGCATGCTCCATCGCTATATCCCTCTTCTTAGCAGGACTAACCACCCCAGTGGCGATGATCCTTAGGGGGACTGTCCCCGAAGGGGACTGTCCCCGTACTGTCGCTGCTTCTTTATCCGGCAGGACGATGATCTCAAAGTCCGGATAATCCTGCGCAAGGCACTTACTTACGCAATCTTCCAGATTCCTACCCCAAGCTTTTACGGCGATAATTATCGATACGGTCATAATATTTGAGTATGTGCATACGGTAAAATACGGCAAGCGTATCCTGCAGTGTCGTCAATACCGCCCGGGCTCCGATGCGGCCGTAGCTCTTCCTCTTCGGATCCAGTACTATCGGCGCCTCAGCGATACGATAACCCAGGTGATGGGCGTTGACTAATAGCTCAAGGTCGAAAGCGAATTGTTTTACCAGGAGGCGCGGAAAGACACGGCGTAAAACCTCTACCTTAAAGAGCTTGATCCCGGTCTGCGTATCGTGGCAAGGCAATCCGAACAACAGTTTCACCAGTAAGTAATACCCGAAGCTGATTATCCTGCGGTCGAGGGGATAATTTACCCGCGAATTCGGGTGAAGCTTCGAACCGATCACTACGTCTGCATTATCAAGGCGCATGATGTCAAACAAGGTCTGTATCTGCGCTGGATGCAGATCCATATCCGCATCCAGAAAGACCACGTATTCACCGCTTACGTGATGCAGGGATCTCTTCAAGGCCCTGCCCTTTCCCATGTGCGGCCCTTTTTTGGCAATTACCTGCCCGGAATACTTCCCGGAGAGCCCTTCGGCGATCTCAAAGGTGTTGTCGCTGGAGCCGTCATCCATCACGATCAACTCCCACTCGCAGCCGAATTCATTGAATGTCCGGACGGTCTCCTCGATGCCATGGGCAATACGCTCGGCCTCATTGTGGGCAGGCATCACTATAGAGACTTTCCCCTTTAAGTGCTTCATCTTCTTTGCGGCCCCAGCGCTAACCATAGATGCAAAAGGAACAAGCAGAACGAACTTACGCAGAGGATCAACTGCACATTGATAAGGCTTTGATGAAATAAGACGATCGCGAAGAACTGCAAAAGGGTAAATAAAACCAGGTATTTTATAAAACGCAGGTCCTTCTTTGAGAGAAAATAAAGGATCAGGATATAAAGCAGCGCAAAGAAGCTCATCGAAAAACCGAAGAGCCTGCCCAGAAGGATAGATTCGCCAAAAGCCTTTCCGGTGAGTATCTTTAAAGCAAATGCGGGAAAAATATTGTAGCCGATAAAGGCAGCCGAACATAGGATAGCGGTATATAGAAGCGATCTCTTAAGCGTAGGCAGGGTATCAATACTCTTTGCGTTCAAGCCGCTTATGCGCGGGAACATCACGATGCTGATCGCCCCAGGCAGAAAGAAGAAGATCTTTCCCACCATCTGCGCCAATGAATAGAACCCCGCATCCTCGGCGCCAAAATAATACTTCACCAGGATCATGTCATAGCTGATCAGGGCCATAAAACAGAAGGTGCTGATCGCTACCGGCCACAGGTATAGAAAGATCTCCTTAAAATCGAGATCCTCCTTTTGGCGGCGTAAACTGATATAACCCTTGAGCGGCAAGTAACAAATCAAGATCATGATCATATTAGCGGCTAGGAACGCACCCAGAGCGCCGGCAACCTTAAATCCCAGAGCCAAAAATATGAAAGTCAGCGATAATTTAGCTGCTCCCGATATGACCGACGTAGAAGCAAGCCACTTAAACTTCTCCATCCCCTGCATTCCGCCGAACATGACCGGCAGTATCCAGGAAGTGACAAGCATCCCGGCCAGGATATATCCTGCTCCGGATGAGCTGATCTTCAGGCCCGAGAGAGACCTAACGGAGACAAAAAAGAAGATCGGGATAGTAAAGAGACAGGCGATCAGTATACGTTTCAGGCCTCCTGATAAGAGGGCCCGGATTTTATCAACCCGGGCCTGGGCCCGGAACTCTGCAATATATTTAGTTATTCCCGTCTGGATCGTCATCAGGGGCGAATTAAAGATCAGAAATATCGCCAGTAATGAGTTAAAGGCCGCAAAATCAGCCGGGCTTAAGCGGTGAGCGATCAGAAGCTGATAAAGTAAGTTGAAGATATTCACCAGCGATGTCCCGGCAAAGACAACGAGTATATTCTTGCTGAAAGTATCCCTGTGTTTGAGCATCCTTATTTCTCTAATTTTAAGAAGCGCCTCTTGCCCACCCTTAACACGCCGGGCTTATCACACACCGCTGTCTCCTCCTTGATCACGCTTTCGTCAAGTTTTACTCCGCCTTGAGTAAGGAGCCTCCGGGCCTCGTTTTTGGACTTAACCAGGCCGCTCTCTAAAAGGATATCTACTACCGCCGTCTTTTTCCCCTTTAACTTATAGACGGCGATCTGATCCGGCAGTTCCT
Organism: Candidatus Omnitrophota bacterium; assembly: GCA_042570405.1. Classification (GTDB taxonomy): domain Bacteria; phylum Omnitrophota; class Gorgyraeia; order Gygaellales; family Profunditerraquicolaceae; genus JBHPDM01. Next base: position 3,494 of record JBHPGR010000001.1, on the reverse strand, counting down.
TCCTGCTGAAGACCCTTTCAAAGTTCTTCCTTGCCTGCTTAGCCGAAGCAGCCGGATGGTAGTCGGATGTTAAACGCTCGGCCAGATCAAGCTTTGCTTCCTTCGGATGCATCTTCTTCACGCTCTCAGAGTCCTCATCGGTCAAGAGCTCGTAGTATTTAAGCATCAGCTCGTCGGAGATCGACATCAGCTTCCCGAAGATCTCTTCCGGCGCCTCCGTGATACCTACGTAATTCCCGTATGATTTACTCATCTTCTGCGCGCCGTCAGTCCCCTCCAAAAGCGGCATGGTGATCACTACCTGCTGCGGCTGGCCAAAATCCTTCTGAATATCCCTACCCACCAAAAGATTAAATATCTGGTCAGTACCCCCCAGCTCGATATCCGCCTTAAGCTTCACCGAATCATACCCCTGCAGAAGCGGATAGATGAACTCAAGGAGAGAGATATCCTCATTCCTGGCTAACCTTTTTTTGAAATCCGCCCGGGCCAGCATCTGCGAGACAGTGGCGTGAGTGGTAAGCTTCAGGATATCCAGCACTGACATCGAATCAAACCACTCGCCGTTAAATACCGTACGCACCAAAGCCATATCAAGTATCCCGGAGACCTGTTTCTTATAGGTAGCTGCGTTCTTCTCTATCTCTTCCTTTGATAACTGTTTTCTAAGCTCCGACCTGCCGCTGGGATCCCCGATGCGCGCGGTAAAATCGCCGATCAGGAATATCACCTCATGGCCCAGCTCCTGAAACTGGCGCAGCTTCCGTAAAATGACGGCGTGCCCCAGGTGTATATCAGGTGCGGTAGGGTCAAAACCTGCCTTGATCCTCAGGGGGCGAGCCTCCTTTCGGCTCTGCTCTAATTTCGCCTTCAGCTGGCCCTCAGATATGATCTGGACGCTGCCCCGCTTGATCAACTCCAACTGGTCACTTACGCTCTTCATCTTCATCTTGCCACCTCGCTCTATAAGTAGATCCTTAAGCCTTATGGGCTTAAGCCGATCTTGCCCTGTTCTACGTCAACTTTTATCACCTTGGCCTTTAACTTATCACCCGGTTTTAGCTGGCTCATCTTCTCCTTATCCATCTCGCTGGCATAGACTAACCCCTCGATATCATCCTCCAACTTGACAAATACGCCAAAGTCAGTCACATTTACCACCTCTGCGTCAAAGACCGTATCGATCGGGTACTTTGATGCGATCTCAGGCCAGGGGTTAGGTTGAAGCTGCTTTAAGCCCAGCGCTATCCTGCGGTTCTGGCTGTCAACCGAGAGCACGGATACCTCTACCTTCTGCCCCCGCTTAAGGACATCCTGCGGATGAGTCACCCTTTTTACCCAGGACATATCCGAGATGTGGACCATCCCCTCAAGGCTTGAGTCTAATTCCACAAAAGCGCCGTAGTCGGTAAAACCCCGCACCTTGCCCTGCACCTTTGAACCGACAGGATATTTACTCTCAGCCTCAAGCCAGGGGTTCTTCTCAAGCTGCCTGATGCTCAAAGAGATCCTGCGCGCTGTTCTGTCAACGCTTAAGACCTGCGCCTCGACCATATCGCCGATAGCGAACATATCTGCGGGATTGCCGATCCTCTTTGTCCAGGAGATCTCCGAGATGTGTATCAGCGCCTCGATACCCTTCTCAAGCTCCACGAATATCCCGTAAGGCATTATATTTACCACCTTGCCCTTAAGCTTTAAGCCGACGGTGAACTTTGATTCCACATCCTGCCAGGGGTCAGCCAGGCGCTGCTTAAGGCCAAGTGAGATCTTCCCGGAATCTTTATCAAGGTTAAGGATCACCACCTCGATCTTATCCCCTAAAGCAACGATCTCAGAGGGATGGCTGATCTTAGACCAGGACATATCCGTGATGTGCAAGAGCCCATCCACCCCGCCCAGATCGACGAATGCGCCGAAGTCGGTGATCGCCTTTACTGTGCCGGGCGAAATACTGCCTACCGCAAGATCCTTCCATACCCTTGTCCGGGCTTCCTCGCGGTCCTTATGCACTGCCTCGCGCCGCGAGATGATGATACTGTGACGCATGTTATTCACCTTGATGATCTTGAACTTAAAGGGCTTATTGATGATATCCTTGTCAGGCACGCCCTTAAAGGCGGAAAGCGATGAAGGCAGGAATCCCTCGACGCCCATAACATTGGCCAGGAATCCTCCCTTGACCTTCTTCGAAGGCCTGCCATCGACAAGGATGCCCTCATTGTGACTCTTGACGATCGTCTCCCAACCTTGCAGGCGCAGCGCCATCTGACGCGAGAGCACGATCATACCCGCCTCGTTCTCTATGGATTCGACCAGAAAATCCAATTCCTTGCCCACCTCCAGATCCTTTGGATCAAATTCAGAGATCGGGACGATACCTTCGGATTTAAAGCCGATATCTACCATCACCTCTTTTGACATCACCGAGACGATCCTGCCCTTGATTACGTCCCCCTCCTTGATTATTTTAATACTCTGATTGTACAGCTGTTCCAGTTCTTCTCTTTGATTCGTCATCTCGTACTTCCTCCTTTTAATGAGCGCATAACTTACGAACACTAGAAGTGTGAGTAAGTTATATGCGCGAATTAATCCCGAGCGAATGTGGGAAAATTATCAAAGAGAATTTTCCCACGTCCTATGAGCCGGGATCCTATTAAATAAAAAAACTCTCCCCTGGAGAGTTGTGGTTTAGAGCCTGGTAATCGACGTACTTATTTATACAACCCGTGTTTATCATGAAAGGAGCCTGATATCCTGCATTATCTTCTGGGCGATCCCATGATAATGCGACCTCCTTTCTATAGAAACTTTATTACCGAAAATTATACTGACCTTGCCGGAATGGATGCCCTTTGCACCCTTAGGCATCACAACTTCGGTGCCTTGAATATATGCCGGTATCACCGGGACATCGAGCTTTGCAGCTAAAAATCCTATTCCGTCATGCGCTTGGCCGACCCTGCCATCCTGGCTGCGCGTGCCCTCGGGAAATAAGACCAAACCAAACCCCCTCTTCACCCAGCTGATCGCCTCCTTTAATGCCGAGATATCCGCTGAGCTCCTCTTGACCGGAAAGACCCGCAGCCTGCGCAGGAACCAGGCAAATAGGGGATTACTGAATAGATCTCGTCTCGCCATATAATTGACTTTACGCGGGCAGGCCACGCCTACTACGACCGGATCAAGGTAGCTTACGTGGTTACTTGCCAGGATAAAACCGCCTTCCTTTGGTATGTTTTCCGCTCCCTTTACCTGTAGGCGGAAAAAGACTTTTAAGAATAGATAAGATATGAATCTCGAAAAACTATAGACCACCCTTAAGGATCAAATCCTTTCCGAAGTCAAGTAACTTCTGCGCAAAGTCCAGGCTCGCCGATTCCGAGTAGATGCGCATGATCGGCTCTGTTCCGGAACCCCGGAACATCAGCCAGCTCTGATCATCCAGGACGAGCTTTACCCCGTCGTAATCCTGGATCCTGATTACCTTC